>NZ_JBIDAL010000001.1:349024-646790 GCF_043202415.1 Streptomyces sp. NPDC048192 | reverse complement strand
GTCCGCCAAGACCGCCCCTGACATGCCACCAGCCCACTACACTCCCGACGATGCCTCTGACCAGGCCAGATAGCGAACCGCTGCTGGAGTACTAGTCGTGTGCCGCCGGCCCGTCCCGCTCCGCGTCCCCGGACAGCACGCCGAACGGGCGGCGGCCCGGCGGCTGTTGCGGTTCGGGGAGCGTGGGCGAGGGCGGGATCCGGCGCTCGGCCGTCGCGTCGGCCGTCACGGTCACCGGTTCCCCATGGTGCAGCACGACCAGCGGCTCGCCCTCGAGCAGCCGGTACCGCGCATGGGCCGGACCGATGTCGGCTTTCAGCCTGCGGCCGCGCACCAGCACGGTGAACGCCACCCGGGACAGCGCCTCCGGCAGGCGCGGGGCGAACGCGAGCCGTTCCGGTCCCCCGGCGCCGCCGGTGCTTCGGCGCATGCCGCCGAAACCCGCGACCAGGGCGATCCAGGTCCCGGCCAGGGAGGCGATGTGCAGCCCGTCACGGGTGTTGTGCTCCAGGTCGTCCAGGTCCATCAGCGCGGCCTCGGCGAGGTAGGCGTAGGCCAGTCGCAGATGGCCGGTCTCAGCCGCGAGGACCGCCTGGCAGCACGCCGACAGGGACGAGTCCCGGACGGTCAGCGCTTCGTAGTACGCGAAGTTGCGGGCTTTCTGCTCCTCGGTGAAGGCGTCCGGGCACTCCATCATCGCCAGCACCAGGTCGGCCTGCTTCACGACCTGCTTGCGGTACAGGTCGAAGTAGGGGTAGTGCAGCAGCAGCGGGTAGTCCTCCGGCGGGGTCGCCTCGAAGTCCCACCGTTGCAGGCTGGTGAAGCCGGCCGACTGTTCGTGGACGCCGAGGGATTCGTTGTACGGCGCCGCCATGCGCGCCGCTGCGTCCCGCCAGGCCGCCGTCTCCTCGTCGCCGACTCCGAGTTCGGCGGCCCGTTCGGGATGGCGCGCCGCCGCGTCCGCGGCGGCGCGGAAGTTCCGCTGGACCATCAGGTTGGTGTACAGGTTGTCGCGGGTGATCGCGCTGTACTCGTCGGGTCCGGTGACCCCGTCGATGTGGAACACCCCTTGCGTGTCGTGGTGTCCGAGGGTGCGCCACAGCCTGGCGGTGTCCACGAGGAGGTCGAGGCCCTCGCCCCGCTCGAACTCCTCGTCGCCGGTCACCTCGACGTACCGTACGACGGCCATGGCGATGTCGGCGTTGATGTGGAAGGCGGCGGTCCCGGCCGGCCAGTAGGCGGAGCACTCGGGGCCGTCGATGGTGCGCCAGGGGAACACCGCCCCGGACAGGCCGAGTTGGCGGGCACGTTCGCGCGCCTGGGGCAGCGTCCTGTGCCGCCACCGCAAGGCCGAGGAGACGGTCTCGGGCGCGGTGAACGTCAGGACGGGCAGCACATAGGACTCGGTGTCCCAGAAGGAGTGTCCGTCGTACCCGGTTCCGGTCAGGCCCTTGGCGGGGATCGCCCTGTTCTCGCCGCGGGCGGCGGCCTGGAGCACGTGGAAGAGGGCGAAACGCACCGCCTGCTGGATCTGTGCGTCACCCTCGACCTCGACGTCCGCGCCGGCCCAGAAACGGTCCAGGTACGACCGCTGGGCTGCCACCAGTCCCTTCCAGCCGGTGCCCATGGCGCCCGCCACCGCTCCGTCCACCTGGTCGTGCACGGCGGGCAGCGAGCGCTCCCCCGACCAGCCATAGGCCACGAACTTCACCAGCCGCAGCGGTTGTCCGGGCACCAGATCCGCGGTCACCGTCAGACGGCTGACGTCGGGTTCGCTCTGCGCCGTCCACCGGACGCTCTCGGGCCCGTCGATCAGGTGGTCGGCCGCCGCGCCCACCCGCAGCCCGCTCCGCTCCGTGCAGTGCACCAGCCGTAGCCGGGTGTCCTGCGCGAAGTGCTCCTCGGGCATCAGCGGTGACTCGGTCGCCGCGGCGACTCGTGGGTCCCCCTGGAAACGGGGAAGCTGTTCGTTGGCGACGAGCTCGGACTGCAGCGCCACCGTGGCCGGTCCGTCGACCGGCTCGATCTCGTACACCACCGCGGCCACCGCGCGCTGAGTGAAGGACACCAGTCGCTGGGAGGCGATCCGTACCGTACGGCCGCCGGGTGACGTCCACCGTGCGGTGCGGCTGAGGATGCCCGAGCGGAAGTCCAGGACCCGCTCGTGTGCGACCAGCCTGCCGTAGCGCAGATCGAACGGGTGGTCGTCGACCAGCAGACGGATGATCTTGCCGTCGGTGACGTTGATCATCGTCTGGCCGGACTCGGGGTATCCGTATCCGGCTTCCGCGTAGGGCAGTGGATGCCGTTCGTGGACGCCGTTGAGATAGGAGCCGGGCAGTCCGTGCGGTTCTCCCTCGTCGAGGTTGCCCCGCCATCCGATGTGGCCGTTGGAGAGGGCGAACACCGATTCGCTCTGGGCGAGCACGTCCAGGCTCAGCTCGGTCTCGCGCAGGCTCCACGGCTCGACCGCGAAGCAGGGGTGGGTGATCACCGGTCCTCCAGAGGCTCGGCCGGGCCACGCCCCTGGCAACCGGCGCCGGACGTCTCGTTACAGGTCCTCGCGGTGGCTTGGCCTTTCGGGGTCCGGGTGAGTACTGCGTCGAGGGCGGGCAGGCAGGCGCGGGCGCGCACGGGAAACCCCAGCATGCCGCCAGGCTAGAAGGCGGTGCGCGAGCCCCCGTGCCAGGCCGCGGCACGGCACGCTGGAAGGCACCCGCCCGGTCGAGTCCGGCGGGTGGCTCCGCCGGTCACGTGGCGGGGCCCGTCCTCCCCGGTGTGACCGCCGACGGCGGCTCAGCCGGACAGCGGCCGGTCGTCCCGGTGCGCCCCGTAGAAGTCCGCCTGCCGGGCCATGAGGGTGCGCATGGACGTGCCCCGCGGCACGCCGTGGACGGTGCCGGGGAAGTCCAGGCGCTGTTGCTCCTCCCAGAGTTCGGCGTGCTGGTCCGGGGAGAACAGCCGGGCCGGGTCACCGGCGGCGATCCAGCCGATGGGCACCACGCTGTCCGGCGGCAGCGTGGAATTCACGTGCAGGACGCTGTTGATCCGCAGCTCCGAGCCTCTCCCGGCCACGGATCCCAGGAACATCGACGCCCCGGTCGCCACGAAGACCTCGTCCTCGACGCGCGCGCCGTTGACATGGGCGTGCGGTCCGACCAGCACCGCGTTCACCCAGCACGGCCGGATGGTTCGCCCTGCCCCGGACCAGGGCGTTCTCCGTGATCACTACGTCCCGTCCGGTGCGCACCTCGCCGTCCTCGGCGGTCAGGACGGCCCCGTGCAGCACGCGCGCCCGCTCATCCAGAACCACCGCGCCGCGCAGCACGGCTGTCGAAGCCACGTACGCGGAGTCGGGTACGACCGGTCGCTGTCCACGGTGTTCGATCACCATGTCTGCACAGCCCGGGGCCGGGCAGCGAGGCACTGTGCCCGGCCGGCGGGCTGTTTCTCGTGGCATCCCGGTTCCGGTCCCGCGGGCTGCGGACCGATGAGTCCGGCGGCCCGGCGCGGTCCACCCCTGAGGACCGCAATTCCGCGCACACGACAGTGAGGGACCATGAGCATCAAAGCGCTACCGCCCGTCGTCGACGCCGAGACCTGGCAGCGGGAGCTGGACGCCCTGCGCGCCCGGGAGAAGGCCGCGACCCGGGAACTCGACGCGATCGCCGCCCAGCGTCGCCGCCTGCCCATGGTGAGGATGCCCGAGTACACCCTCGAGGGTGAGAGCGGCCCGGTTCGGCTGGTGGACGTCTTCGACGGCAGGACGCAGCTGATCGTCTACAACCACATGTGGTTCCCCGGCAAGCAGTGGCAGTGCCCGGGCTGCACCGGCTTCACGTCGCAGTTCACCCGGCTGGAGTTCCTGGACGCCTACGACGCCCGGTTCGTCGTCGTCACCCAGGGGCCGATCGACGAGGCGCTCGCCTACAAGCGGCGGGTCGGCAACCGGATGGAGTGGTATTCCACGGCGAACAGCCCCTTCGGCAGCGATGTCGGCGCGCCGCCCGGCGGCGGGTTCGCCGTCAACGTCTTCCTCCGTGACGGGGACACCGTCTACCGCAGCTGGCACACCACCGGTCGTGGTGTCGAGCAGCTCAGCCACTCCTTCGCGCTGATCGACGTGCTGCCGTACGGCCGGCAGGAGGAATGGCAGGACTCGCCCGACGGCTGGCCGCAGGATCCGACCTACAGCCGGTGGAGTTCCTCGGAGGAGATCGCGGCGCTCTACGGGACGGAACAGCCCGTGTAGCCATGCCGCCGGGTGGCCTTTCGCGGTCCCTGGCGGCATCGGTGCCATCGCGCTCGCGCGCTGCCTTTTGCCGCGACCCGCCTCAGACGGGTTCGGGCTGCGGTTCCGGGCGCAGTGCGGGCGCGGTGCCGGGTTCCCACACTCGGGTCGTGCGGATGTAGCCGTGGACGACCGAGGCCATCGTCAGCAGGAGCAGCGGTCCGTACGCCCACGGGTGTGCGGCCATCTCCGTCGGGAGGCAGCGGTAGGAGAGCAGCAGCGCGGCGAATGCCGTGGCGCCGTGTGCGACGAGCAGGGTGCCCGACCGGTCCCAGCCCCGTTCGAGCGAGCGCAGGGCCGCCTCGACGGTGAGCGAGAAGACGACCCCCGCGACGAGATCCGCGCCGTAGTGGTAACCGAATCCCAGCGTCGCGGCGAGTGTGGCGACCAGCCAGAAGGTGCCTGCGAAACGAAGCCATCGCGGGCCTTTGCGGGAATGGACGAAAATCGCCGTGGCCCACGCCGTGTGCAGGCTGGGCATGCAGTTGCGCGGGGTGATTTCGTCGAACGGCATCGGGTGCGGCGGATGGACCGGCGGCGGTGTATGGGGCCACAGGGCGGACACCGCCCAGTGCCCGCCCTCGGCGCCGTAGGCGAAGACCGGCCCGACCACCGGGAAAACCATGTAGACGGCCGGCCCCAGAAGGCCGATGACCAGAAACGTGCGGACCAGATGGTGGCGCGGGAATCGGCGTTCGACCGCCACATGGCGCAGCTGGTACATCGCTACGACGGCTGCGGCCACGGCGAGCTGGGCGTAGACGTAGTCGAGAAGGTGGGCGCCTATCGGACCGGTGGCGGCGACGGCGCGGCCGGCCAGCCAGGACGGGTTGCCGAGCGCGTGATCGACGGTCGCGACGTACTGGTCCAGCACCGTCGGGCGGGTCTTCGACGTGATGAGCAGCCAGGTGTCTCCGGCCTTGCGGCCGGTCACCAGCAGCAGGCCCAGGCCGACGCCCTTGAGCAGCAGGGTGCGTTCCGGCCCTGTGCGGCGCGTGACGGCGATGGCCGCGCAACCGAGCATCACCCACAGGGCCCCGTTGCCGAACGGATGGCCTTCGGTGATGGAGAATCCCACCGCCCGCCGCACCAGGAAGAAGACGGCGTCGATGCCGATCGCGGCAGCGGCCGCGATCATTCGTTGCCGCCAGGTGAGCACCACCATCATCAACGCCATACTCGCGTACAGCAGAAATCCCGACTTCGGGGGCAATATCACCTCTTTCACCTGATTGGTGATCGGCCCGGGCAGGCCGTAGCGACGCGCGGCGATCTCCAGTGCGACGAGGAATCCGAGGACCACCACCACTGCCACGGCCCGCAGCATCACCTGAGGTTGACGCCATGCGGCGACGTTGATTCCGCCATTGATTCGCGACAACGCGCGCGATGCTCTAGATATCAATTGTCCGGCCGATTTGGGTAGGTTTTATTCACATAGGCCGCCCTTCACGTCCATCGGCACGGTTTTCCGTGCGACGAGCGGGCAATGCGGTCACTGATCATGATTTCGATCATGTTACCGGAGGGGCGCGGGTGGATTTCCCTGATTTCGGCTGACGACTCGGCGGCGACGGGGCTCCCCCGGTTCCGCGCCGGTCCGGTCAGGCGCGGAACCGTTCGCCGGCGAGGGCCGCCGCTCCGGCGACGGCCGGCACGGCGCCGACGGCGAGCGCCAGCCATCGCTGCTCGATCAGGTCCCACGCGTTCCACCTGAGCACGCCGGCCGCCTGCGCGTCGTCCGGGTGCGCGGGGTCGTAGACCACCGTGGTGCGGATGTGGCCCTCGGCGTCCCTCGGGCCGTTCGGTACGTACAGGGCGTGGGCCAGGCGGGGTTCGGCGGCGAACCGGGACAGCCCCCCGGCGTCGTGGAAGCTGAGCCACACCGCGCTCGTGGAACACCCGGCGCCCCGGCCCGACGAGCACGTGTGCAGCACCAAGGCGTCGCCGGGGACCCGGCGTCCATGCGCGCGCAGCGCCGAGATCCGGTGATCGCCCTGCACCACCTCGACGATGTTCGCGGCCAGGACGCCCACTCCGAACAGCGCCATCACGAGGGCGACGACAGGGCGGGCCCAGTTCCTCGTACGCGTACCGGTCTTCACACGGCCACGCTATCCGGCGCCGCGCACCAGCCACCCACGACGGGGTGGTGCCCCGGAGCAACCGACAGTAAAAGTTGCCTTGACAATTTTATTTGTCGGTAGCAGGCTGAGGGCAGCGAAACCGGACCCGAAGCCCGAGGAGCCCTCATGCGTACCCTGATCAGCACCGCCTTCGTCTCGCTCGACGGAGTCGTCGAGGCCCCCGGCGGCGAGCCCGGCTACCGCAACGCCGGCTGGACGTTCAAGGACATCGAGTTCCTCCCGGAGGCCTACGAGATCAAGGGCCGGGAACAGAAGGAAGCCACGGCGATGCTCCTCGGACGGGTCAGCTACCAGGTGTTCAGCCCGGTCTGGCCGGACATGGAGGAGTTCGCCGACTACCGGTCGATGCCCAAGTACGTCGTCTCCACCACGCTCACCGACGACGACCTGGTGTCCAACTGGGGCGAGACCACCATCCTGCGCTCCCTCGACGACGTCGCCGCGCTCAAGCGGACCGAGGGCGGCCCGATCATCGTCCACGGCAGCGCCGCCCTGAACCACGGCCTGTCCGACGCCGGCCTCGTCGACCGCTACCACCTCCTCGTCTTCCCGCTCCTCCTCGGCGCCGGCAAGCGCCTGTTCAGCACCACCGACAAGGACGCCCAGAAGCTGCGGCTGACCGAGCACGAGGTCTACGCCAACGGGCTGCAGAAGCAGGTCTTCGACGTCATCCACTGATCCTTTGGCGGAGCGGCCGACAGGGCATCACGCCGGAATGGTCGGCCGTCTCGAATCCCTGGTCATCCGGCACACCCACCGCCTCCCCGCTCCCGCGGGACCCGCCGGCGAAGGCGCCGTCGCGGCGCGGCAGTTCGGCGCCGCACTGATGTCCGTGGGCTTCAAGCTGTCGGCCGAGCTGCTGGAGCACCTGTCGCGGCTGTCCGGGCCGTCGGTGGCCGACACCGCCGTGGCGACGCCGGACACCGTGCGGGAGATGGCCGGCGACCAAGTGCGGCACAACGTGTACTTCATCGACTTCCCGGCCAACGTGCCCGACACCGTCGGCTTCTGGACGTCGTGCATCGCCGGGGCCCTCGCCGACGACCGGACGCATGCGAGCACGCTGGAGCAGCTCGACACCGGGCTGGTAGACCTGCTCACGCTCCCTTCGTACGGCACCTACCAGCACATGTACGCGGAGATGCTCGCCCGGCACGACGAGCTGATCACCCCAGCGGACGACCGCCTGACGGTCCTGCACCTCGGCGGCGCCGCCGAGGAGGAACTCACCGCGCTGTACCTGGCGTTGGCGGGCAGCAGCACGCCGCTGGTTGAGGACGGCCTACCGACGTGCTCCGGCCGGCCTGCGCGCTCCCCGGCGGTGACGTCACCCTCCAGGAACCGACGCGGCTGCGGGCCCTGAATCCAGCCTCTTCGGTTTCCTCGCCGCCTGCTTGTGGCCGCCGGCGGTCCCGCGCCAGGCGGGGCCGCCGGAGGCCGGTGCGGGCTCCGGTGCGGGGTCACGCGACCCCTCCCCTCCCCCGGCGCCGGGTCGCAGAGCGCCCCTGATCGGCTGCCCCCGCTTGTCACCGGTACCGCGACGCCCCCGCCTCGTAGGGGCACAGGTGTGCGGAATCCCTCCGTCGATGCGACCGGGATAAGTAGGGTGAACATATGAAGGCACTTTTGTTGTCTGGTGGGTCAGGTACCCGTTTGCGGCCCATCACCCATACCTCGGCCAAGCAGCTGGTACCGGTCGCGAACAAACCGGTGCTCTTCTACGGTCTCGAGGCGATCGCCGAGGCCGGCATCACCGAGGTCGGGATCATCGTCGGGGACACCGCCGAGGAGATCCGCGAGGCGGTCGGCGACGGTTCCGCGTTCGGCCTCGACGTCACCTACATCCCGCAGGAGGCGCCGCTCGGGCTGGCCCATGCGGTGCTGATCGCGCGCGACTACCTGGGCGAGGACGACTTCGTGATGTACCTCGGCGACAACTTCGTCGTCGGCGGCATCACGGACCTGGTGGAGGGCTTCCGCGCCGAGCGGCCCGACGCGCAGATCCTGCTGACGAAGGTGCCGAACCCCACCGAGTTCGGCGTGGCCGAGCTGGACGCGGACGGTCAGGTGATCGGCCTGGAGGAGAAGCCCCGGCACCCCAAGAGCGAACTCGCACTGGTCGGCGTGTACCTCTTCTCCCCCGCGGTGCACGAGGCCGTACGCGCCATCAAGCCCTCCGCGCGCGGCGAGCTGGAGATCACCGACGCGATCCAGTGGCTGATCGACGCCGGACGCGACGTACGGTCCACGACGATCTCCGGGTACTGGAAGGACACCGGGAACGTCACCGACATGCTCGAGGTGAACCGCTCGGTGCTGGAAAGCCTGGAGCGCCGGATCGACGGGACGGTCGACGGCGACAGCGAGATCATCGGCCGGGTGCGGATCGAGGCCGGGGCGAAGGTCACCGGCAGCCGGATCGTGGGCCCGGTGGTCGTCGGCGCGAACACCGTGATCACCGACTCGTACGTCGGCCCCTTCACCTCGATCGCCGGGGACTGCCGGATCGAGGACAGCGAGATCGAGTACTCGATCGTGCTGCGCGACTCCTCCGTGACCGGTGTCCGGCGGGTGGAGGCCTCCCTCATCGGCCGTAACGTCGAGGTCACCCCCGCGCCCCGCAAACCGGCCGCCCACCGTCTCGTCCTCGGCGACCACAGCAAGGTGCAGATCGCCTCATGACGGGACCGCCCTGTCCCCACAAGGGCGTTCTCCGGCTCCGCTCGACGAGAAGAAGGGTTCAGCGCGGTGGACTTCAGGATCCGGCCGACCGCTCAGGTCGACGAGACAGCAACGCTCGGTGACGGCACGACGGTGTGGGATCTGGCCCAGATACGGGAGGACGCCCGGCTGGGCAGCGGATGCATCGTGGGGCGCGGAGCGTACGTCGGTCCGGGGGTGCGGATCGGCGACAACGTCAAGCTGCAGAACTACGCACTGGTCTACGAACCCGCCGTGCTCGGCGACGGGGCGTTCGTCGGCCCGGCGGCGGTGCTCACCAACGACTACTTCCCGCGCTCGGTGGACCCGGAGGGCAGGCTGAAGCGCGGGGGCGACTGGGAGGCCGTCGCGGTGGTCGTGGGCGAGGGGGCGTCGCTGGGCGCCCGTTCGGTGTGCGTGGCCCCCGTGCGCGTGGGGCGCTGGGCGCTGGTCGCGGCGGGTGCGGTGGTGACCCGGGACGTGCCGGACTTCGGGCTCGTGGCGGGCGTCCCGGCGCGCCGGATCGGCTGGGTGGGCCGGGCCGGCGTACGGCTGGTCGAGCGGGAGGGCGAGCCGGGCCGCTGGCAGTGCCTGGAGACGGGGGCGCTGTACGACGAGAAGGACGGCGAACTCGTCGAGCGCGCATGAGAGCGCGCGGGACAGCACACCACATAAGTACGATTTTCTGATTCTCCTAAAACGCCACGCCTCGAACACGTGCGGGCGTAACGTGTGTGCGAAGTGTGCAGATTCGGCACGGTGAGCACACAAAACCAGTGCCCAGGGGGGGTTACCGGGTGAGGACACCTGTGTCTGTAGCGAGGAGTGACGACCGCTCGGACGCCTGACGGCTGACGTTCTACGTACTCCCTCCGCCGCGTGGTCTTCCGCGACGCGGCGATCACAAGGCTGCGCACGAAGAGGACCCACAGGGGGGTTGGTGTGCCCAGAAGATGACCATCACACGTCTGGCGGCGCTCGGTCGTGAGGAACCGTCACTGCTCGCGCTCGCCCAACGCCTGCTCTCCGTCGCCGAGTCGGGGCTTCCGTCGATGCTGCTGCCCGGCTCGGAGGCCTTCGCCTTCACCATGGCCGGCCGGCGGGCGCCCGACGGCTCCTGGGTCCTGCAGCGGCGCGGCACCAGCATCCGGTACGCGGCCATCACCGCACTCGGGGCCCGCTTCCTGCCTGAGGACCGCCAGCGCGCGGTGCTCGGCGGCCGTACCGCCGAGGAGTTCACGGGCCTGCTGGTCGAGTCGCTGCCCGCGGTGGCCAACCTCGGTGACGCGGCACTGATCTCCTGGGCCGCGGCCGAGACCGGACACCCCAAACTGTCCGACGCCCTCGCCCAGGTGGACGCCCTGGACGAGCCGGGGCGGCCCCAGTACACCGTCGAGGCGGCGTGGGTGCTGTCCGCGCTCGCGGCGGCGTGCGACACCGTCGACGTGGACGCCCGCCTCACCGCCGCCCGTGACCGTCTGCTGCGCTCCCGGATCGGCGACAGCCCGCTGTTCCCGCACGCCACCGGCCCCGGCCTGGTGCCCTGGTACCGGGCGCACGTGAGCTGCTTCGCCGACCAGACGTACCCCTTGCAGGCGCTGGCCCGCGCGCACGCCGCCGTCGGCGGGGGCGGCGATCCGGAGGCGCTGGCCGCCGCCGAGGCGTGTGCGGCGCGGATCTGCGCCCTGCAGGGCGACGGCGGGCAGTGGTGGTGGCACTACGACGCGCGCACCGGCGCAGTGATCGAGGGCTACCCGGTCTACAGCGTCCACCAGCACGCGATGGCGCCGACGGCGCTGTTCGACCTCGCCGACGCCGGCGGCGCGGACTTCGGCGCGGCGATCCGCAAGGGGCTGCGCTGGATGACGGACGTGCCCGAACTCGCCGAACGCCCCCAGCACCGCGAGCCGTTGATCCTCGACGCGCTCGGCGTCACCTGGCGCAAGGTCCACCGGGGCGATCCCCGCAAGGCCGTGCGCGCCGCGCGGGGACTGGGCACCCGGGTCGCTCCCGGACTCCGGCTGAAGTCCCTGGACCGGATGTACCGCCCGCTGTCCGTGGACCGCGAATGCCGGCCGTACGAGTTCGGCTGGATGCTGCACGCCTGGCAGGGAGGCCGCATATGAGCGCGCGCCGGACGCTGTTCGGGGTCCAGCTGGACCCGCTGACCATGGACGAGACGGTGCGGCGCTGTCTGGAAGCGGTGCGGGACGACAGGCAGTTGGAGATCGGCGTGGTCAACGCCGCCAAGCTGGTGAACATGCGGCGCGACCCCCGGCTGGCCCGCGCCGTGTCCGGCTGCGACCTCGTCCTCGCCGACGGGCAGGCCGTGGTGTGGGCCGGCCGGATACTGCGCGCCCCGCTGCCGGAACGGGTGGCCGGCATCGACCTGTTCCTGCGGCTGCTGGCCGAGGCGGAGTCGGCGGGCATCGCGGTGTACTTCCTCGGCGCCCGGCAGGACGTGCTGGAGGAGATGCTGCGCCGGGTGGCCGTCCGCTTCCCCGCCCTGCGGGTGGCCGGCAGCCGGAACGGCTACTTCGACGACTCCGAGCAGGGGCAGGTGGCGGACGCGGTCGCCCGCAGCGGCGCCCACATGCTCTTCCTCGGCATGACCTCGCCGAAGAAGGAGATCTTCACCGCCGGATACGGCGCCCGCACCGGCGCCCGCGTCGTGCACGGGGTCGGCGGCTCCTTCGACATCCTGGCCGGCGTCACCCGGCGCGCCCCCCGGTCCTGGCAGCGGTGGGGCCTGGAGTGGCTGTACCGCGCGCTGCAGGAGCCGCGCCGGCTCGGCCGGCGCTATCTGAGCACCAACGCCGCCTTCGTCCTCATGACGGCGCGTGAGTTCCTGCGGCTCACTCCGTCACCCGCTTCCGCGAACAGGAGTCACTGATGCGCGTCGTCGTGGTGGGACAGGGATACGTCGGCCTGCCGCTGGCCGTGCGCGCGGCCGAGGTCGGGCACGAGGTGATCGGCTACGATGTCGACGCTCGGCGGGTGAAGACCCTGGCCGCGGGCGAGTCGTTCGTCGAGGACGTCTCCTCCGAGCGGATCCGCGCGGCACTGGACGCGGGCACCTACCGTGCGAGCGACGCGGCCCGGGACTGCGGCGGTTTCGACGTCGCCGTGGTGACCGTGCCGACCCCGCTGCACGAGGGCACGCCCGACCTGCGGTACATCAAGGAGTCGGCGGTCACCCTGGCCCGCTATCTGCGGCCCGGGGCCACCGTGGTGCTGGAGTCGACCACCTATCCGGGCACCACCCAGGAGCTGTTCGGCCCGATCCTGGAGGACGGCTCGGGGCTCACCGCCGGCGCCGACTTCCACCTCGGCTACAGCCCGGAGCGGATCGACCCCGGAAACAGCGTCTGGGGTTTCCAGGAGACCCCGAAGGTCGTCTCCGGCATCGACGCGGCCTCGCTCGAAGCCGTACAGGGCTTCTACGCCGGACTCGTCGACACCACCGTGCCGGTGGACTCGCCCAAGGAAGCCGAACTCGCCAAGCTGCTGGAGAACACCTTCCGGCATGTGAACATCGCGCTGGTCAACGAGATCGCGATGTTCGCGCACCACCTGGGCATCGACGTCTGGCAGGCCATCGACGCCGCCTCCACCAAGCCCTTCGGCTTCATGAGGTTCACGCCCGGGCCGGGCGTCGGAGGCCACTGCCTGCCGATCGACCCGTCGTACCTGTCCTGGCGGGTGCAGCGCGAACTCGGGCAGAGCTTCCGGTTCGTGGAGCTGGCCAACGACATCAACAACCACATGCCGGAGTACGTGGCCCGCCGCATCGGCGAGTTGTTCAACGCACGGCGCCGCTCCGTCAACGGCTCGCAGATCCTGCTGCTGGGCCTTGCGTACAAGAAGAACACCGGCGACGCGCGCGAGTCGCCCGCCCTGCGCGTCTGCCAGCTGCTGCTCGACATGGGGGCACAGGTCAAGGCGGCCGACCCGCACGTCGTGGAGAGCCTGCCGGTGGACACCCGGCTGGTGCGGGTCGACCCGACGCCCGAGGAACTGGCGGCCGCCGACGTGGTGGTGCTGCTCACCGACCACGACAGCTTCGACTACGAACTCATCGCCTCACACGCCCCGTTCGTCCTCGACTGCCGTCGGCGGCTGGCGTCCGGACCCACCATCGAGGTGCTCTGAACCATGCCGCGCATCGTCTGCGTCGCCGGGGCGCGCCCCAACTACATGAAGATCAAACCGGTGATGGACGCCCTGGAGCGCCGGGGCGCCGAGGTGGTCCTCGTGCACACCGGTCAGCACTACGACCCGGCCATGAACGACGTGTTCTTCGCCGACCTCGGCATCCGTCCCCCCGACCGCTTCCTCGGCGTCGGCTCCGGCAGCCACGCCGAGCAGACCGGCCGCGTGATGACCGCGTTCGAGCCCCTCCTCGCCGAGGTGTCGCCGGACATCGTGGTCGTGGTCGGCGACATCAACTCCACCCTGGCCTGCGCCCTGGTCACCGCCAAGGCCGGCCCGTTGCTGGCCCATGTCGAGGCGGGCCTGCGCAGCCGTGACTGGAGCATGCCGGAGGAGGTCAACCGCGTCGTCACCGACCGCGTCAGCGACCATCTGCTGGCCCCCTCCCCCGACGCCGTGGAGAACCTGCGCGCGGAGGGGTACCGGGAGGACCAGATCCACCTCGTCGGCAACGTCATGATCGACACGCTGCTGGCCAACCTGGACCGCGCCAGGACCTCCGGCGTCCTCGCCCGGTACGGGCTGACCAGGGGCGGGTACGGCCTGGTCACCCTGCACCGCCCGGCCAACGTGGACGATCCGGAGGTCCTCGCCGGACTGCTGAAGGCCCTCGGCGAGATCGCCGGCCGCTGCCCGCTGCTGCTGCCCGTGCACCCGCGCGCCTCCAAGCGGCTGACCGAGATCGGCGTCCCCGGAGGCGTCCGGCTGGTACCGCCCGCCGGATACCTGGACTTCATCGCCCTGCAGAACTCCGCCCGTGTGGTGCTGACCGACTCCGGCGGCGTGCAGGAGGAGACCACCGCGCTCGGCGTGCCCTGCGTGACCCTCCGGGACAACACCGAGCGGCCCGTCACCGTCGAGCAGGGCACCAACGTGCTGGCCGGCCGGGACCCGGCGCGCGTCGTGGCCACTGTGCACCGGGTGCTGGACGACCCGCCCGCGCCGCGCCGGCCCGGCCTGTGGGACGGCCGGGCGAGCGACCGTATCGCCGACGTCCTGCTGGAGGGAGGCACGGCGAGCAGCCGGCCCAGGCCCACCGACCGAACGCTCCCCATATGATCCGCTTGCCACATACGTTCGTCGAACACCGGGCCGCCAGGGGGGACCACCATGGATCTCGCTGAGATCTTCCGTGTCATGCGCAGGCGCTGGTACGTGCTGCTGCCCGGGCTGCTGCTGACCGCCGGCCTGATCGTGGGCGCCGGCCTGATGGTCCCGGTCACCTACCAGTCGCAGAGCACGGTGGTGCTGCTGAACTCCCAGAAGGCCACCGTCGCCTACGACGGCAACCCCTTCCTCAGCACCCAGACCTCGCTCACCGGCATGGCCGACAGCCTGGCCCGCAACCTCGACTCCGACGACTCGCTCCGGGAGCTGAAGTCCCGTGGCGCCACGGGCACGTTCACGGCCAAGCTCGCCGACAACGCCCAGGGGCCGCTGCTCTGGCTCACCGTCACCGGCACCGACAAGGCCGCCGTCCTGGCCTCGGACAAGATCCTGACCGGGTACGCCAAGGAGCGGCTGGAGCAGTTCCAGAAGCAGCAGTCGGTCGCCCCGAAGGCCATGATCCGGATGACGACCATCGTGCCCCCGCAGAGCCCGGTGGCGCAGACCAAGACCCGGATCGAGTACCTGGTCATGGCGGGCTGCCTGGGCCTGGTGCTCAGCCTGGTCGCCGTGTTCTACGTGGAGGCGCGCTTGAGGCCGCGCCCGGCCGCGCCGGCACAGGAGACGCCCGCGCCGGAGCGGGAGACGCCCACACCCGCCGCGCCGGCCGGGGAGCCCGCCGTGGACGAGACGCTCGCCATCCGGCGGCCGCCGAGCTGGTCGCGGTCCGCGAAGGACGGTCCGGCCGCCGCAGAGCCCCCATCGCCCCGGCACGCCCTGGCCGTGGCGTCCACCGCCGAGCCGCTCGACGAGGAGTCGACTCATGGACACCGCCCGCGCACCGGAGAGCGAGACCGGTGAGACGAGCGGCGCCCCCGCTCCTCCCCCCGCCGCATCCGTGGCTCCCGACTCCCTCGGCCGAAAGGTCCGTTCGGCGGCCCGGTGGAGCCTGATCAACACCGTCGTCCTGCGCCTGGGCAACTTCGCGACCGGCATCGTGCTGGCCCGCTTCGCCCTGGGCCCCGCGGCCTGGGGCGTGTACGGCGTCGCCCAGACCGTGCTGCTGGTCCTGCTGTCCGCGAACGAGCTGGGCGTGGGCCTGGCCATCGTGCGCTGGGAGGGGGACGCGCGGCGGTTCGCGCCGACCGTCCTCACCCTCAGCACCGTCTCCAGCGGCCTGCTGTACGCGGCCCTGTTCGCGGCCGCTCCGGCGGTGGCCGGCCTGCTCGGCTCGCCGGACGCCGCGGGCGTGCTGCGGGTGATGTGCCTGTGCGTGGTGATCGACGGGGTGGCACAGGTGCCCGGCGGCTTCCTCACCCGCGAGTTCGCCCAGCGCAGGCGGCTGATCGTCGACGGGCTGAACTTCGTGGTCGCCACCGCGGTGACGCTGCTGCTGGCCTTCGCCGGCTGGGGCGCGATGAGCTTCGCCGTGGGCGCCGTGACGGGCAACGTCGTCACGCTGGTCGGCTGCTGTCTTGCGGCGCCGGGCACCCTGCGGTTCGGCTGGGACCCGCAACAGGCCCGGGCGCTGCTCAGGTTCGGGCTTCCGCTCGCGGGGGCGAGTCTGCTGGCCCTGGCGGTGGTCAACGTCGACACCATGGTGGTGGGCGCGACGCTGGGCAACGTGTCCCTGGGGTTCTACGTGCTCGCCTTCAACATCTCAGGCTGGCCCGTGCGGATCATCTCCGAGGCCGCCCGCCGGGTGTCCTTCGCCGGGTTCTCCCGCCTGGCCGGCTCGCCGCAGGCGCTCGCGCGGGGCTTCAGCCGCGCCCTGGGCGTGCTGATCACCGCCACCGTCCCGCTGTGCGTGCTGCCGGCCGCGCTCGCGGAACCGGTCATCCGGCTGATCTACGGCGACCGGTGGACCCCCGCCGCCGCCGCGCTGCCCTGGCTGATGGCCCTCGGCCTGATCCGCATCGGCAGCGAACTCGCCTACGACTGCCTGGTGGCGACCGGGCAGCGCCGTGCGCTCTTCCTGGTGCAGGGCCTGTGGCTGGCGGCCCTGGTCCCGGCGCTCGTGGTCGCCGCCCGCCTCAACGGCATCGTCGGCGTGTCGCAGGGCCATGTGCTGGTCGCCGGCGGCCTGGTGGTGCCCGTGTTCCTGATCGCCCTGCGCCGTGGCGGCATCGGCGTCGGCCACGTCGCCAGGGCCTGCGCGTGGCCGTTCCTCGGCGGGGCGGTGATGGCCGCGGTCGTCCTCGGCCTGGAGCGTCCGCTCGGCGACGGCCGGTTCGCGCTCCTCGCCGTCGGCGCGCTGGCCCTGGCCGGCTACACGGTGTGCGTCCTGCCCAGCCTGGACTTCCTGCGCGGCACCGCCCGCGCCGACCGGCCCCGACGCGGCCGGCACCGGTCGCCCGCACCGGTGCGATCGGCCCGACAGGACACGAGGTGAGCCGGATGCCACGACGTACCAGCCGCAGCCCGCTCGTCGGAGTGCTGCTCGCCGCCCTGCTCACGGCCCTGTGCGCGGCCTGCTCGAGTACGCATCCGGTCATCCGTCCCGAGCCCGATCACGTCAAGGCGCCGACGCGCTCCGCCGCGCCGCCCTCCGCGTCGGTGCAGCCCTCGGCGGCGTCCGGCACGCCCGGCGCGGGTGGCCCCTCCCGCACTCCCGCGACCGGGACCGCTACGGGGGCCGGGGCGGGGGCCGCCTGTTCCTCTCCGGCCGCCTGCGGCTTCCCCGACGCCCGTACGACCGGGCCCCGTATCCCGCTCAAACCCCACAGGACCGGGTATCTGGCCGTCCGCACCGACGGGCTGGTCATACGCGGCTGGGACATCACCGGCTCGCTCGACGTCTACGCGAACGACGTCACCGTCATCGACACGAAGATCACCTCCGACAACTGGTGGGGCGTCAACCTGCGCCCCGGCTACCACGGCCTGCGGGTGCTGCACTCCACCATCACCGCCGTGCCCGGCAAGGGGCCCGACAACGGCGGCGTGGACTACGCGGTGTCCAACATGGGAGGCAGCTCCATCGAGGTCGGCTGGTGCGACGTCTCGGTGTTCGGGGACGCCCTGTCCATGGGGCAGGGCCATCTGCACGACAACTACGTCCACGACATCGTCCCGTTCGTCAACCAGGGCGGCGAGTGGCAGCACACCAACGCCGTGATCAGCGGCGGCGGCAACACCGGGCAGCTGATCATCCGCCACAACACCCTGCTGAACCCAACGAGCCTGAAACAAGGGGCCTCAGGCAGCATCGGCCTGTTCGCGGACACCGGAGTGGTCCGCAACGTCACCGTCGACCACAACTGGATCGCGGGCGGCGCATACGCCCTCTACGGCGGGGACACGGGCGCCACCGGGATCAGGGTCACCGGCAACGTCTTCTCCACGCAGTACCACCCCGTCTCCGGCGGCTACGGCGTGGTCGGCCACTGGAACGCGGGCGGCGCCGGAAACGTGTGGCGCGACAACCGGATGTCCGACGGCCGGCCCGTCACCCCGGAGCCGTCCTCGTGAGCGCGGCCCTGGCGCGCCGCGCCGCGCGGGCGCCCTGGACGCTGCTGAAGGCGGCGTTCGGCTGGCTGGTCCTCTTCGAGGCCAGGAACAAGCTCCTGCTCGCGCCCTCCGCGGTGCGGCTGCGCCGTATCGAGGACGCCGAGACCCGGCGGCTGGCCGCCGTCCTGCCGGCACCGCCCTCGGCGCTGGTCGCGACGGTGATCGCCACGCACCGGCGCCCGGAGGCGCTGCGCGCCGCCGTGCGCTCGGCCCTGGACCAGACGGTGCGCGACCAGGTCGTCATCGTGGTCGACGACGGCGCCGGACTGCCCGAACTGCCCGCCGACCCGCGGCTGTTCGCCGTCTCGCTGACCCGCAACACCGCTGTCGCGGGCGTCGTGCGCAACGTGGGCATCCGCCTCACCCGCTCGCCTTACGTGGCCTTCCTGGACGACGACAACCGGTGGGAACCCGACCACCTGGAAAGAGCGCTGGCGGTCCTCCGGTCCCCCGGCGGCCCCGACGGCGTCTACACGGCGCTGCGCCGCGTCCTGCCCGACGGCAGCGAGAAGGACGTCCTGTCGGTGCCGTTCGACCGGCGCCGGGCCGCCCGCGAGGCCTTCCTGGACACCAACGCCTTCGTCGCCCGCCGCACCCGCTCCCTGCACTTCAGCCGGCTGCGCCGCACACCTCGGGTGCTGCCCCGGGAGGACTGGGAGCTGATCCGCCGCTACGGCCGCGGCCACCGGGTGCTGCACGTGCCGCATCCGACCGTCCGGTACCTGGTGAACCCGGCCAGCTTCTACACGGACTGGTGACGGCCCGTGCCCTGCACTCCTGTTCCGCTCCTCTTCCGCTCCGACGTCAGGTGGTCGATGCCATGCCCCAGTCCCGCGCCCTCAGAAACAGATTCGTCGACGCGCCCGGCTCGCTGGGCGAACGACTGCGCACCGCCCGCTGGGAACGGTTCCGGCGCTGCTTCCCCGGCATCGAGAGCATGCGCGTCGTGGACCTGGGCGGGACGGCCGAGATGTGGCTGCGCGCACCGGTGCGCGCCAAGCACGTCCACCTGATCAACCTGGAGGAGCACCCCGCCGAGCTGCCCGACTGGATCACCGCGGAGGTCGCCGACGTCACCGATCCGGCGGTCGCCGCCGAACTGAGCGGCAGCGGCGGCTACGACCTGGTGTTCTCCAACTCGACCATCGAGCACGTGGGCGGCCCGAGCCAGCGCCGGAAGTTCGTCGCGGCCGTCGAGCAGCTGGCGCCGCTGCACTGGATCCAGACGCCGTACCGCTACTTCCCGGTCGAGCCGCACTTCGTGGCGCCCGGCTTCCAGTTCCTTCCCCTGGCCGCCAGGGCGCGTCTGGTGCGGCACTGGCCGCTCGTCCACAGCCGCCCCGACAGCGCCGAGTCGGCGATGAACGCCGTGATCGGCATCGAGCTGCTGACCCGCGCCGAGATGCGCCACCTGTTCCCGCGGTCGGCGCTGCTCGGCGAGCGGGTGCTCGGCGTGACGAAGTCGCTCATCGCCGTGCGGAGGGAGCCGGGATGCTGAACAACCTGGTCAACAGGCACGACGCGGACCGGCTGCTGCGCAAGGTGCGCAAGCGGGAACTCGACCGGGTGCTCGCCAAGCTGCGGGTGCGCGGCGGCGCGCGCGTGGTCCGGCACTGGTCCCAGGTCGACCCGTCGCTGACCGAGTGGTGGGCGATACCGGCGGTGATCAAGCGGTGGAACCTGCTGATGACCGGTGACGCGGACACCTCGTTCCCCGCGTACGTCGCCGCGAAGCACTTCGCGCCGCGCACCGGGCTGCGCGGCCTGTCCCTGGGGTGCGGCACCGGCGGCAACGAGCTGCTGTGGGCGAAGACCGGTGCGTTCTCCCTGCTTCAGGGCGTGGACGTGGCGCCGGAGCGCATCGGCTTCGCCACCCGCGCCGCCGCCGAGCACGGGCTCGCCGACATGCTGCGCTTCCGGGTCACCGACGTCCACCGGATGACCGGCGACGGGGAACGCTTCGACGTCCTGCTGGGCCTGCAGTCGCTGCACCACTTCGACCACCTCGACGAGACGCTGCCGCGGCTGGCCCGGCTCATCGAGCCGGACGGGCTGTTCGTGGTGGACGAGTTCGTCGGGCCGACCCGGTTCCAGTGGAGCGACGGGCAGCTGGATGCGGCCAACGCGCTGCTGGCCATCCTGCCCGAGGAGCGGCGGCGGTTGGCCGACGGGCGGATCAAGCGGCGGGTCGTGCGGCCCAGCAGGCTGTCGATGGTGCTGGACGACCCCTCGGAAGCGGTCGACGCCGCTTCCCTGCTGCCCGGGCTGCGGCGGCATTTCGAGGTCGTGGAGGAACGGCCCTACGGCGGCACGGTGCTGCACATCGCGTTCTCCGGGATCGCGCACAACTTCCGTGACCAGGAGCCGGAGACGCTGGCGCTGCTGGAGCGGTGCTTCGCGATGGAGGACGCCGCGTTGAAGGACGTGGGGCACGACTTCGTCGCGATGGTGTGCCGGCGACGGAGCCCTGCCTGAGGACGGCGATGAGTCCCTTCGGGAGGCCCGTCACGGCCCCGGCGTCCCGCGCAGCGCGCCCGGTCGGAGCAGGGCCGCCGCGGCCGCTCGGCTGGCCGGGCGGCCCAGCACGGCGCGGGAGGTCTCCCGGAGCAGGACCGCGGCGCGGAACACGGCCGTGGCCAGGGGGCCGTGACGACGCCGGTACAGGCGGACCCGGTTGAGGGTGAGCAGGGTCCACAGACGGGGTGACACCTGGGAGTCGCCGCCCAGGTGGACGGCTTCGGCGCCGGGCTCGAGCTGTGTGGCGTACCCCCGGTCGCGTGCCCGCAGGCAGAACTCCGTCTCCTCCGAGTACAGGAAGAAGGACTCGTCCCAGGGGCCGCACGCGGCCAGGCACTCCCCCGAGACGGCCATGAGCGCGCCGGTCGCCCAGTCGGCCCGGGTGGGACGCCGGTACGCGGCCGGGTCGGTGACGAGTTCGCTCAGGGCCGGGAAGCGGCCCGCCCGGGTGTTGCCGATGACGGCCTCGCCCAGGGCGCGCAGCACGCTCGACTCGCGGCGCAGCGAGTGGTGCGGCGTGTCCCGGCCCTCCTCGTAGAGAAGGGGTACGGCGATCCCCACGCCGTGCCCGAGCCGGCCGACGAGGCGTTTGGCGCAGCCCTGCCGCATGCGGATGTCCGGGTTGCAGACGAGGACGGCGCCGTACTCGCCGGCCGCGCCCAGCGCCGCGTTGACACCGGCCGCGTATCCGGCGTTGCGTCCGGTCTGGACGACCGTGGCCTCGGGTGCCAGCCTCCGCAGCACCTCGACGGTGTCGTCGCGGGAGGCGTTGTCGGCGACGACGAGCCGCCAGTCGAGGCCGGCCATGCCGTCGGGGAGCGCGGCGAGGAACCCGGGGAGCACCGAGGCGCTGTTCCAGGTGACGACGAGGACGGCGACAGGGCTCATCGGGACTCCGCGAGGTGGGGAAGCCGGTCGGATGCCGGGCGTGGAGCGGGAAGGGCGGCGGCGGCCGCCTCGCGGCGGACGAAGCCGAGGTAGCTTCCGCCGGCGCCGAGGGTCAGGAAGAACATGCCCGCGTACATGGGGAAGCTGAGCGCGTCGAAGGTGGCGCTGATGACCAGGGCGACCAGCGCGGAGGCGAGGAACGCCTGCCCGAGTTCCCGGTCGGACTCGGTGCGGGCGAGCCGGCGGATGGCACCGCCGGTGTGGATCCCGGTGACGAACAGGACGAGCAGCGCCACCAGGCCCACCACGCCCGTCTCGGCCAGGGTCAGCATGTACTGGTTGTCGGTGAAGAAGTACAGGTCGGGCGTGAAGGTGCCGAACCCCCGCCCGAACCAGGGGCGTTCGCTGAGGTAGGGCACGATCGCGCTGTACTTCACGGTGCGTGCCTGGGTGCTGCTGTCGGAGTTGGACAGGAAGCTGGCGAACAGGCCGGTGATGGTTCCGATCAGCCCCGGAATGATCACCTTGAAGCCGGCGACCGAGCCGAGGATCAGCCCGATCGCGGCCCAGCGCCGCTGCGGCTTCCAGCGGGGCACCATCACCAGGATCACGATGAAGACGCCGATGATGGACGTCCGGGACACCGTGAGCGGCAGCGCACCCGCCATGATCGCCACCGGGGCCCAGCGGCGCAGCGCCCCGGCGTGCCGCCGTACCGGATCGAACGCCTGGTGGACGGCGAAGGGCACGAGGATGGCCAGCATCCCGCCGAACTCCAGCGGATGGGCGGTGGTGGAGCGCGGCCGGGTGAAGGAGCCGCGGCCCATCGCGCTGATCCCGGCGGTGCTGGAGTGCAGGCCGGGGATGTGGATGGAGTCGGCGATGTTGGTCGCGGCGAAGAAGTCGTAGTAGCCGATCAGGGCGACGACCGTGCCCAGGACGACGAGGCGGCGCATCAGGGTCTCCAGCCGGCCGCGCTCCTGGATGCCGGCCGAGGCCAGCACCACCAGCGCCACCCACACGCCGAGCCCGATGAGCCCGCGGTCGGCGCCGAGGACCTCCTCGTGGGAGCTGTCGCGTGTGGCCTCCGCGAGGTACGACAGCAGCACGGCGGCGGCGAGCACGCACATCGCCACGCGCGGCAGCCTGGTGCCCGGCGCCGGGAGGATGCGGCCGCCGAGCCAGGTGGCGAGGTACCACAGAAGTCCCAGCAGGGCGAAGACGTTGGCCGGGGTGCCGACGCCGCCGAGCGCGGGCAGGGTGAGGTTCGACGGGATGAAGAAGGCCAGCACCAGATAGCCGGTGAGGACGGTCGTGGCGTCCAGCCTCCGCACGAGCAGGCCCTTGGGGCGCTCGGGCGGCCGGGCGCGGTGGCGCCGGGGTACGTACCCGGCCAGGGCGCGTCCGCGGCGGCGGACCACCGCGACGCCCTCGGCGAGGATGGACAGCAGGAACGCGCCGACCATGCCGACGATGACGACCGCCGCGATGCCCTGGTAGCGGCCCTTGGACTGGGAGACCGGGGTCTGCGGCAGGACCACCGGCGCGGTCTGCACCGCGTACACGGCCGGCACCTTCGACGCGGCCTGCAGGGCCTTGAGCTGCTCCCCGGTGAACTTGGTGAGGGTGGTGGTCTCCCGGAGCACCTTCGCCCGGTCGGTGCCGGTGACGCTCAGGGTGAGCAGCGGGCTGTCGGCCTGCGGCGCGAAACCGACCGTGTACTGGTCGGTGACGCCGCGGGAGTGCAGTTCCTTCGCCGAGTCGCTGGACTGGAGCGTCCTGATCAGCACGTCGGCCGTCACCACCAGTGAACCTCCCGCGTTCGACAGGGGGTTGCCGAAGGTCGGGGCGAGATCGGCGATCGCGGTGGAGTCGAGGAGCGTGACGGAGCTCTGCGACTCGTAGGAGACCGGGATGGTCCGGTACAGGTATCCGCCGGCGAGGACGCTGAGCAGCGTGAGCGGCACCATGAAGTACCAGCGCCTGCGCATGATCGCCAAAAGGTCGGCAAGGCTCATGAGATCTCCCTTTTGGTGGCGAACCGCCCGTGCGCCTGCGAGGATCGGTGCCGACGGAAGGAATCCCCGTGTCGCCTCGTGACGTCGCCGAAGCGCTGCTCCGCCGCTGGTACGTGCTGCTGCTCGCGCTCCTGCTGACGGCCGCCGGAGCCTACAAGGTGCTGCACCCGGCGCCGCGCTATCTGAGTTCGGCGGTGGTCGTCCTCAAACCGCCGGTGACCGGCTCCCAGCCGAACCAGCTGACGAACCTCCAGCCGCCGCTGGCCACGCTGTCGTACGGCGTCATCCAGCAGCTCCAGTCGCCCGCCGGGCGCAGGGAGCTGGACGCCGCCGGCGTGCACGGGCCGTACCAGCTCGTCCCGCGCAACAGCGGCACCAGCGCGACGCCGCGCTATCTGATCCCCTCGGTGCAGGTCCAGGCGCAGCGCGGTGGCGCCGTCGAGGCCGACACGGCGGTGCAGCGGGTCGTCGACGCCTACTCCCGGCACGTGGCGCGGTTGCAGGACGCGCAGGGCATCGCGCCCGCGGCGCGGATCAGCGCGTCGGTCCTGGTGGCGCCGAGCGCGGCTCCGGTGCAGGGCACGAGGTCCCGTGCGCTGGCCGGCACGGGTCTGCTGGGCGCGACGGCCGGGATCCTGGGCGCGCTGTGGTGCGACCGGTACCTGCTGCGGCGCCGGCGCGGGACGGCGGGCCCCCCGGAGCCGCGGCGCCATGGCGACGAGGTCGCGGCGGTGGGCTGAGTTCCTTCCGCGCATCAGATGCCGCGGCGCTTCCAGGACTCCCACCACAGCCACTCCCGGCCGCGCTCGGCCACGGCCGACCACACCAGCGGCTGCAGGTACGGCATGGCCTTCGGGCCGATCCGTCTGCGCAGCCGCAGGGCGCGGTACTCGGGCAGCTTCCGGTACTCCGGAAGGCACCGCTCGGCGAACGCGACGCATTCGTCGACCGGTACGACGGCGGTGCGCCCCCGGTCGTAGGCCCGGTACGCCCGGCGCAGCGCGTGGCGGGCGAGCCGGGTGTGGACCTGTTCGGCGAGGCGGTCGGCCTGGGGCAGCCGGTCGGCGCATTTGGCGAGCACCGAGTCGAAGGCGACCAGGCGCTGGCGCAGGTCGTCCAGTTGGCCACCGAAGTCCGTGGTGGACATGTTCTTGCCGTGGACTCGGTAGAAGGCCTGGTCGGCGCCGCGTACGTAGCCGACGTCGGCGTGTGCGGCGAGCCGCATCCACATCTCGATGTCGCCGGCGTGCGGCAGCTTCGGGTCGTAGCCGCCGACCGTGCGCTGCAGGCTGGTGCGGACGACCACCTCCGGTGAGGTGATGCAGCCGGTGCCTTCCCTGAAGCGCCGTTCCAGCCACCACTGCCCGGGGTAGACGACCGCACCGGTGCTCCGGGTGCGGGCCCTGGGCAGGGGGCCGCCGTGCCGGAAGCGCAGGGGACGCCCGTAGGCGAACCCCGCCTCGGGGTGGGCGTCGAGGAGCGCGGCGGCGCGGACCAGGGCGCCCGGGACCAGCCGGTCGTCGGCGGAGAGCAGGGCGACGTAGTCGCCGTCGGCCCACTCCAGGAGCCCCTCGTTGTAGGTGGCGATGTGGCCCTTGTTGGCCTGGTGGACCCGGACCTCGATCCTGGGGTCGGCTGCGGCGAGTTTGTGCGCGGTCTCCGCGGAGTCGTCGGGCGAGGCGTCGTCGATGATGAGCACCCGGACGTCGACGCCGTCCTGCTCGTCCAGGACGCTGCTGACGCAGTCGGCGAGGAAATGGCCGTACTTGTAGCAGGGGATCACAACACTGACGGTGCTCATCGGTGGCGAGGCCAATCCCCGGTGGCGGCCTCCGCGTCGGGCGCAGGCCGCCACCGGTGCGCTGTGGTGGGTCAGTTCTTCTTCTTGCGGACGGTCTTGCCGGTCAGCGTCCAGCTGTGGGACTTCACCGGGTGCCGGTGCTTGTCCCGGGCCGTGACGATGATCTTGAACCGGGTGCCGTCCGGCAGGGGGGCGGACAGGTGGACGGACGCCTTGTGGCCGGCCCGGTCGTAGGAGACGACGGCCATGACGTGGAGCTTCTTCGCGGCCTTGGTGCCCTTCAGGACGGTCACGGTCGCCGTGACGGACGACACCGCCGTCCTGCCCGGTACGGTCATGACGAGGGGGCTGGCCGCGTCGGCGGTGTGCGCCACCGAGGAGGCGGTCACCTCCGACGCGGTGGCCGTCGACAGGGACGCGCTCGGGTTGTCGGCGGTGAAGACGGGCCCCACCCAGTAGTTCGCGGAGCCGTAGGAACCGGTCGGGAAGGCGGGGTCGGCACCGTACTTGTAGAGCCCGTTGTGATGGGCGGTGGTGTCGGCGGTGGCGGTGAGCGGGTAGGACTGGTGGGCCGCCGCGAAGTAGCCTCCGTCGACCGCGTAGTTGCCGTTCGGCGCGTGGTAGGAGACCACGTACGGGGTGCCGGCGGTGATCGCCACCGGGGTGGCGAAGGTCAGCGTCTGCCAGCCGGAGGCCGTCTCGTTGGTGAAGGTGCCGGCGGCGAGCAGGGTGCCGTCGTCGGTCCACAGGCTTCCGGTGTGGGTGCCGGTGTTGCCGGTGCCCTTGTAGAAGGTGACACCGGTGACCCAGCCGTCCGCCGACGACGTGAACCGGGTGCCCAGCTCGACGGAGTTGGGGTCGCCGGTCATGTCGGTGGTCGCCGGCAGGGTGCCGGAGTTCCACAGGCCGCAGGGGCAGGTCACCGCGGGCGGGGTGGAGCTGGTGGTGAAGGACCAGGTCACCGGGTCCGCCATGGTGTTGCCCCACAGGTCGGTGGCCTGGACGGAGGCGGTGTACCGGGTGTTCAGGTCCAGTTCCGTCGACGGCGTGAAGGTCGCCTTGTTCGACACCGGAAGCGTCGTGCTGCCCGGGACGGTGCTGCCGTCCGGGCCCTTCAGGGTGAAGGTCAGGCTGTCGGCGTCGACGGCGGAGCTGAAGACGGCCGACATCGGCGCGGTGATCGACACGCCGGTGGCCCCGGACGTCGGCGAGGTGGAGCTGACGGTGGGCGGGGTCGTGCTGGCCGTGGAGGTGTCCAGCACCACGTCGACCCAGTAGTTGCTGCCGGAGGACTGCGAGGACGGGAAGGCGCTGCTGGAGCCGTAGTGGTAGACGCCGTTGCCGCCGTCGGTGCCGGACTTCAGCGCCGTGAGCGGGGCCAGGCCGGCGTCGCCGTTGCCGAAGTAGCCACCGTCGTAGGAATATCCGCCGTTGGGGGCGAAGTACGAGGCGACGTAGGTGGCGTTGGCCTTGACGGGCACCGGCGTGGCGAAGTTCAGCTGCTGCCAGCCGGAGGAGGTCTCGTTGGTGAAGGTGCCGGTGGCCAGGCGGGTGCCGGAGGCGGTCCACAGGCTGCCGGTGTGGGTGCCGGTGTTGGCGGGCGACTTGTAGAAGCGCACACCGGTGATCGAACCGGGCACCGTGGTGCGGAACTTGACGCCGAGCTCGACCGAGCCGCCGTCGCCCGCGTTGACGGTGCCGGGCACGGCGGAGGCCGGCCAGACGGTGCACGGGCAGGCCTGGGGGCCGACGGTCAGCGGGACGGTGGTGACGGCGCCGATGTTGACGCTGTCGTCGACCGCGCGGACCTCGACCGACGCCGGGCCGGGGGTGGTGGGGGTCCAGCTGTAGCTCCAGGACGTCAGGCCGGTGGCGGCCTTCCAGGTGGTTCCGCCGTCCGTGGAGACCTCGACGCGGGCCACCACGCCGCCGCCGGAGTCGGTGGCGGTGCCCTTGATCGTGACAGGTTTCAGGGCCGGGACGGTCACCCCGGAGGCCGGGCTGGTCACGGTCACGGCCGGTCCCGTGGTGTCGGTGGAGGCGGAGGCGGCGACGAGGTTGCTCTGCCGGGTCGCCGGCTGGACGCCCATGTCGGCGAGGACGTTCATCGTCGCCTGCTGCATCCGGGAGTCCTCGGTGACCACCGCGTTCGCGGGATCGCTGGTGGGCACGTTGGTCAGGCCCCACGACCACTGCACGGTCCCCGAGCCGAACACCAGGGCTCCGGAGTCCTGGTCGCGGAACTCGACGAGGTTGTGGGTCGCCGTGCCGTTGCCGTAGATGTTGCCCCAGTCCGTGCGGAGCTTGCCGTCCTCGATGTCCACCGTGGTGGAGGAGACGTCGATCGCCCCGGCGGGCCGGGTGCTGTTGTCGATGTCGCTGTCCCACTCGTAGCCGAGGGTGCCCGTCGGGAACGTGGCGGTCTGGCCGGCGGTGAGACCGGCGATGGAGGTGTTGCGCCAGATCCGGTTCCTGCCGTACGAGCCGGGGACGGTGATCGCGTCGCTGCGGTAGCCGTTCACCTGGAACATCGAGCCGGTGAGGATGTTCGGCGGCTGGTAGGTCTGGCCGTACTGGGTGCTGGCCGGGTCCATCCAGGTGCCGGTCCAGACTCCGCTGGGGTCGGCGATGCCGTTGTTCTGGGCCATCTTGGTCATCTTGTAGCAGACCAGGGTGCGGTCCGCCGTGTTCGTGCCGTCGATGCTCGGGGCCAGCCGCGTCTTCCAGAACACCTCGTTGCCGCTGAAGAAGGCCTCCCGGACGCCGGCCTTGCGGGCGGCGAGGACGTTGGAGTACTGGCTCTGCGTCCAGTACTCGTCGTGGCCGGAGGACATGTACACCTTGTGCTTCTTCAGCAGCGTGGCGCCGTTCGCCGAGGAGACGTCCACGCCGGACAGGTAGCTGACGTCGTAGCCGTTGCGCTCCAGCCAGGACAGCATCATGTACTCGGAGCCGTAGATGCCGTTGTCGCCGCCGATGTCCAGGGGCCGGTTGTAGCTGACCTCGTAGGCGCGGCCGTCCGGGGCGGGGCCGCCGCCTCCGTACAGGTCCTGGCCGCCGTAGTCGTTGTAGGCCTGCCAGGTCTGGTCGCTGGTCTGCACGACCAGCCCGGAGGTGCTGGCGTCGTTGCGGACGACGAAGGGGTACGGCATCACGCCGTCGTTGTCGTTCTGCGTGAGGTTGGCGATGTACAGGCCGGACACGGCGTCGCTGGGCACCGTCCAGGTCGCGGTGACAGGCCAGTTGCCGCAGTCGACCAGCCCGGTGCTGCTCTTGGTGGTGCAACCGGCGGGCTTGGTGGTGAAGTTGGCCGGGTAGGTGACCGCCGCCTGGGCCGCGGTCGAGATCTCGCGCGCGCCGTCGCCGCCGTACCAGCCGAGCCGGTAGATCTCGATGTGGTAGGCGACCGGCGACTGCACCTTGAACTGCACGGTGTCGCCGGCCTGGACGCTCTCCTTGGTGGAGAAGCCCTTGATGCCACCGTAGGCGTTGGGGGCGAACCAGTCGGACATGGGGCTGCCCGGCCTGGAGTTCTCGCAGACGATCGGGTTCGAGCCCGCCCCGCACGGGTCGGAGGCCGCCTGGGCTGTCACGGCCTGCGGGAGCACCGCCCATACGAGTGCTGCCACGACGGCGAGGCGCAGGCCCCGGATCCGTCTGCTCCATCTGTTCATGAGTACCTCTCAGCGGTGCTGTGCAGGACCGGCCCGTGAGGCGCCGGGTGAAGCGTGGGAACCGGGGCCGGTCAGCCCGCGAGCGCGTCGGTGAGGGCGTCCACGACGCGCTGCTGCTGGTCGGGGGTGATCTGCGGGTACAGCGGCAGGGACAGGATCCGTTCCGCCGCCTTCTCGGCGTTCGGGAAGTCGCCGGGGCCGTACCCGAGGTGGCGGTAGGCGGGCGTCAGGTGGACCGGCGCGGGGTAGTGCACGCCCGCGCCGATGCCCTCCGCGTTGAGCTTGCCGACGACGTCGTCGCGGTCGGCGCCGACGACCTGGACGACGTACAGGTGCCATACGTGGACGTTGCCCGGCGCGGTCGCCGGGAGGACGACCCGGCCGGCCGCGGACAGCCGCGCGAGCAGCGTGTCGTAGCGGGCCGCCGCCGCGCGCCGGGCCGCGTTGCTGTCCGCGAGCCGGGCCAGTTTGGCCCGCAGCACGACGGCCTGCAGTCCGTCCAGCCGGCTGTTGAAGCCGGGCACGTCGTGGCGGTACTTGGCGGTGCCGCCGTGGTTGGCGATCGCGCGCACCAGGCCTGCCCGTTCCTCGTCGTCGGTGAGCACGGCGCCCGCGTCGCCGTAGGCGCCCAGGTTCTTGCCCGGGTAGAAACTGGTGGCCGCGATCCCGCCGCTGCCCGGCGTCCGGCCGTCGCGGGTGGCGCCCTGGCACTGGGCGGCGTCCTCGATCAGCCGTACGTGGCTGGGGAGTTGGGCGCGCAGTGCCGTCACGTCGGCCATCTGCCCGTAGAGGTGGACGGGTACGACGGCTCGGGTGGCCGGGCCGACCGCGTCCAGTGCGGCCTGCGGGTCGAGGAGGTGGGTGCCGGGCAGGCAGTCCGCGAGGACCGGGCGGGCGCCGATCCTGGCCACCGCGCCGGCGGTGGCGATGAAGGTGTTGGCCGGTACGACGACCTCGTCGCCGGGACCCACCCCGCTCGCCCGCAGGGCGAGTTCGACGGCGTCGGTGCCGTTGGCGACACCCACGCAGTGCGCGACGCCGCCGAAGTCGGCGTATGCGCGCTCGAAGCGGCGGACCTCGTCGCCGCCGACGAACGCGGTGCCCGCAAGGACGCGTTCGAACCCGGCCCGTACCTCGTCGGCGACCTCCTCGTGGGCGGCCTTGAGGTCGACAAGCGGAATCTGGTTCATGTCAGCGGTCCCCCCACTGGTCGCGGCGCGGGCCCTGTGCGCCTCGCGTGTTCGTCGAGCGCGGACGCGTCCGCCGCGCGCAGCCGCCGGGCCGGGCTGCCCGCCCAGACCTCGCCCGGCGGCACGTCGCCGAGCACGGTGCTGCCCATCCCGATCAGCGACCAGGCGCCGATCGTGGTGCCCTCCCTGATCAGGGCGCCGGAGCCGACGTAGGCGCCCGGCTCCAGTCGCGCTCCTCCGCCAAGCCGGACTCCGGAGGCGAGCGTGGTGTGGTCCCCGACCACGTCGTCGTGCGTGAGGACGACGTGCGGCATCACCGCGACATGCGCGCCCACCTGTACGGCGGCGGTCAGCGCGCAGTGCGCGAGCAGCACCGAGCCGGGGCCGATCCGGGAGCTGGCCGACACGGCGGCCGTCGGGTGGATCACGGTGGCGTACCGGTCCGCGGGCAGGCCGAGCCTGCGGACCAGCCGGGCGCGGGCCGCGTAGTCCCGGGGGTTGCCCACGCAGACGACCGCCTGGGCGCCGGGCAGGTCGTGGACCATGTCGCAGCCGCCGAGGACGGGCACGCCGTCCACCTCTTTGCCGTGCAGTGCGGGGTCGTCGTCGAGGTGGCCGAGCAGTGTGAACCCGCCCGCGTCGCGTACGGCCTGTGCGGTCTCCCGGGCGAATCCGCCCGCGCCGATGATCACAAGTCCGGTCATCTTCGGGCCTGTTCGCACAGTACGGCCACGACGCGGTCCTGCTGGGCCTCGGTCATGGTGTGGAACAGCGGCAGGATCAGCGAGTCGCGGGTGAGCCGCTCGGTGACCGGGAGCGGCGCGTGGGGATGGCCCGCGTAGGCGGGTTCGAGGTGCGCGGCCATGATGCCGCGCCGGGCGGAGACGCCGGCCGCGGCGAGCGCGCCGAGCAGGTCGTCCCGGCCGGTGGGGAAGTCCTCGTCCAGCAGCACCCAGTAGGACTGGAAGTTGCTCTGCCCGTGCGCAGGGTCGCGTACGGGGGTGAGGCCGGGGACGTCGTGCAGCAGCGCGGCGTAGCGGGCGGCCAGTGCGCGGCGGCGGGCGATCATCGCGTCGAGCCTGCCGAGCTGGACCAGGCCGATGGCGGCCTGCACGTCCGTCATCCGGTAGTTGAAGCCGACTTCCAGGTAGCTCTCCAGGACCGGCTTGTCGCTGGCGTGGCGCTGCGCCGCCGAGGCGTTCATGCCGTGCTCGCGCAGCCGGCGCAGACGGGCCGCCCAGTCGGCGTCGTCGGTGGTGATCATGCCGCCCTCGCCCGTGGTGACGAGCTTGCGCGGGTGGAAGGACCAGGCGGCGAGCAGCGCGCCGTGGCCGACGGGCTTGCCGCCGGCCGTGGAGCCGATGGCGCAGGCCGCGTCCTCGATCAGGGGCAGGTCCCAGTCGGCGCAGGCGGCGCGCAGGCCGTGCACGTCGGCGGGTACGCCGCCCTGGTGGACGGCGAGGACGGCCCTGGTGCGCGCGGTGCGGACGGCGTCCACGGTGGCGGCGGTGAGGTTGCCGGTGGCGAGGCCGACGTCGGCGAAGACCGGTTCGGCGCCGACGTACCGTACGGCGTTGGCGGTGGCGATGAACGACAGCGAGGGCACCACGACCTCGTCGCCGGGGCCGAGGCCGAGCGCGACCAGCGACAGGTGCAGGGCGGTGGTGCAGGAGCTGACGGCGACGGCGTGCTCGGCGCCCACCCGCTCGGCGAAGGCCCGCTCGAAGGCGGCGACGCGGGGTCCCTGGGCGACCCACCCGGACAGTACGGCGTCGGCGGCGGCCTGAGCCTCCTCCTCGCCGAGCCAGGGGATCATCACCGGGATGCGGTCGGTGCTCACTTGTCCGCCTCCCGCTCCGCGCGCCACCACTCGACCAGGTCGCGCAGGCCCGTGCGCAGGTCGATGCGGGCCGTGAAGCCGAGCCGTTCGGCGGCCCGGGTGGTGTCGGCGAGTCGCCGGACCACCCCGTTCACGGCGCGGGCGGGCCCGTGCACCGGCTCGAGGCCGGTCGCGCCCATCGCCTCCAGCAGGCCCTCGGCGAGCTGTTTCAGCGAGGTCTCCGTACCGCTGGCGATGTTGAACACCTCGTCGGTGAGGTCCGACTCGGCGGCCAGCACGTTGGCGCGGGCGATGTCGCGGACGTCGACGAAGTCCATGGTCTGCCTGCCGTCGCCGAGGATCAGCGGCGGCTCGCCCGCCTGGATGCGCTCCATCCAGCGGATGAGCACCTCGGTGTAGAGGCCGTGGATGTCCATCCGGGGGCCGTAGACGTTGAAGTAGCGCAGGGCCACGTAGTCCAGGCCGTACATGGCGTGGAAGCTGCGCAGCATGCCCTCGTTGAAGGCCTTGGCGGCGCCGTAGAAGGTGTCGTTGTTGTAGGGGTGGTGGCGCTCGGTCGTCGGGAAGGTCTCGGCCATGCCGTAGACGGACGCCGACGAGGAGGCGATCACCTTGGCCACTCCGGCGTCGGCGGCGGCCTCCAGGACGTTGAAGGTGCCGTCGACCAGGACCTCGTTGGCGAGGCGGGGTTCCTCCGCGCACTGGGTGATGCGGAGGGCGGCGAGGTGGAACACCAGGTCGGCGCCCTCGGTGACCTTCCGGACGGTGGCGGCGTCCCGGATGTCGCCCTCGACGACCTCCACGACACCGCTGGACAGGGCCTGGGCGAGATTGGCCCGGCGGCCGCGCACGAAGGTGTCGAGCACGGTGATCTCGCGGGCGCCGCCCTCGGCCAGGAGGTCGACGAGATGGGACCCGATGGTGCCCGCTCCCCCGGTGACCAGGATCTTCTTTCCTCGTACGCTGCTCAACTCGCTTGCCCTCTCGGTGGATTGGGGGCGCTCAACGCGCCGCGCGCAGGCCCACGACCGCGCCCTTGAACTCGAGGCTGCGGGAGGCCGCCTCGAGGATGTCCAGTACGCGCAGGCCGGCCCGGCCGTCGGTGAGCGGCACCCGGCCCGCCCGGATCGCGTCGCCGAACTCGTCGACCATGCTGCGCAGCGCTTCCTTCTCACCGATCGCGGGCGCGATCATGTCGCCGGTGCGGTAGGAGACGAGCATCTCCCGGCGCTCGTCGGCGCCGATCTCCTGCGGTGCCGCCAGGTCGACGCCCCGGTCGTAGACGGACACCCGCTGCAGGGGGTTGAGGTCGTCCCAGAGCAGGGTGCGTTTGGAGCCGCCCACCATGGTGGTGCGCACCTTGGTCGGGGAGAGCCAGTTGACGTGCACGTGGGCGATGGCCCCCGTGTTCAGCTGCAGCGTCAGATAGGCCACGCAGGCCTGTCCGGCGCCGATCGGGTCGGCCCCGTGGGCCGCGACGGCGACCGGCTCGACGCCCGCGGGGAGGATGAAGTCCAGGATCGACAGGTCGTGCGGGGCGAGGTCCCACAGCACGTCGATGTCCTTCTGGACGAGCCCGAGGTTGATCCGTACCGAGTCGACGAAGTGGATCTCGCCGAGTTCGCCGGAGCGGACCAGCTCCCGGATCCGGCCGACCGCGGGCGTGTAGCAGTAGGTGTGGTCGCACATCAGGGTGAGCCCGCGCTCCTCGGCCTCGGCGACCAGGCGCATCCCGTCGGCGTAGGTCGCGGCGAGCGGCTTCTCGACGAGGACGTGCTTGCCGGCGCGCAGGGCGGCGAGGGCGATGTCGAGGTGGGTTCCGGCGGGGGTGGCCACGGCGACGGCGTGCACGGCGGGGTCGGCGAGGACGGCCGCGTAGTCGTCGGTGGCCTGGACGGTGGAGTAGCCGCCGAGGACCCGCCGGGCCCGGTCCGCGTCGAGGTCGCACAGCCAGCGCAGCCGGAACCCCTCCCCGGCCTGGAAGTTGCGGACGAGATTGGGGCCCCAGTAGCCGGCTCCGACGACGGCGACCCCCAACGGCTCCGCGGTCAGCGTCACGTGCTTGCTCTGTTCCCGGTCCATCAGTACGCCCCCGTTCCGCGCACCACCGCGGACCCGGTGCGCAGCAGGATCGACAGGTCGAGGCCCATCGACCAGTTGTCCACGTATCCGAGATCGAGGCGGACCGCCTCGTCCCAGGGCAGGTCGGAGCGGCCGCTGACCTGCCACAGTCCGGTGAGGCCGGGCTTGACGAGCAGCCGGCGCCTGATGTCGGGCGGGTAGGCCTCCACCTCTTCGGGCAGCGGCGGCCGTGGGCCGACGAGGGACATGTGGCCCTTGACAACGTTGAGCAGCTGCGGCAGTTCGTCGAGCGAGCTGCGCCGCAGGAAGGAGCCGACCCGGGTGATCCGCGGGTCCTGGCGCACCTTGAACAGCAGGCCGTCGCTGTTCTGGTTCAGGTGCGCCAGTTCCGCCTTCAGGGCCTCCGAATCCGGCCGCATGGTGCGGAACTTCAGCATGGTGAAGTGGTCGCCGTAGCGGCCCACCCGCTGTTGCCGGAACAGCGCCGGTCCGGTGCTGTCCAGCCGGACGATCAGGGCGATCAGCAGCATGGGCGGCGCGAGGAGGAGAAGGAGGACCGCGGCGAGCGTCCGGTCCAGCAGTTCCTTGGGCATCCGGGACAGCGGCGAGAGCTTCGGGGCCTGTATCCGCACCAGCGGCACCCCGTTGACGGGCCGTACCGCGAGGCGGGAGGCGGACACGTCGGTGAGCACGGGGGCCAGCAGGAAGTCGACGCCCTGCGCGGCCGCGGTCCAGGACATCCGGCGCAGCACGTCGGCGTCGAACTCGGGCGCCGGCAGGGCCACCACGGTGCTGATGCCGAGGGCGTGGATGACGTCGTTCATGTCGTCGACGCCGCCGACCAGGGGCAGGCCCAGTCTGCGGATCTCGGGCGCGTTCCGCGGATCGCTCAGGCAGACTCCGGCGACCTGTATGTCGTCGGTTCCGGACGCGCGCCGCAGTACGGCGACCAGCTCGGCCACGCCGTGCGCCGGTCCCACCAGGAGGGCGGCGCTGCGGTCGCGGCCCCGCGCCCAGCGCCGGTGCATCCGGCGGCGCAGCGTGTAGCGCACCGGCAGGGCGAGGGCCACGGCCGGTAAAGCTGCCATGATCATGTCATGCAGAAGTGCGGAATCGCGGGTGAACAGCCAGTGCACGGCCACGGCCAGCGCCGGCAGCGCGAGGGCGCCGCGCAGGACCCGCACGTACTCCTCGGTGCCCGCACCGAGGGCGCTGCGATCGTAGGAGCGGTGGGCCAGCATGGCCGCGATCCACATCGGCGGCAGCACCAGGGCCACCGCCCAGCGGCCGTACGTCCCGTGGATGATCAGGGCGGCGGCGACGGCCGTGAGACCGTCCGCCGTCAGCAGGATGGACCGGTACTTGCGTTCCCAGCGTCTTCGACGGGCTTCCGGGCGTCTGTGTGCCACCACCCGGTGCTCATGCGTGACCTCAATGGTCATGAACCCCCCACCACATGCTCGGCCACACCCCTGACCGAACGAAACCGGGCACGCGGCCATGCGGCCGCAGCCAGGACTGGAACGGCGCCGATGCGTCTCCTCAGCACAGCGGCGTCGCAAAGCAGGAGTCTTCAGCGGTTCCCCAACCGCCTCACGCCCCCAGCGTGTTCGTCACTGCCGGTGTCGCGTCCGGTCCACGACGACGCGCGCTGACGTACCGTCAGCAGCGCACGCCATGCCCAAACCGGTCCGGCGGGCCTCAATCTAGACCACTGGAGGCAGTCACGGGAACAGTTGGACGAAACACGCAGCGCAATGACGACTTCGCGGCCATACTGCCCGGGTGACGAGCATCGTGATCCCCGCCCACAACGAGGCGCGCGTCATCGGCCGGCTCCTCGATTCGCTGGTGGACGGCCCCGGCGGGGACGAGACCGACATCGTGGTCGTGTGCAACGGCTGCACGGACGACACCGCGCGCATCGCGGCGGCTCGCGGCCCGCGCGTCCGGGTGATCGAGATCCCCGTCCCCTCCAAGCACGCCGCCCTGCGGGCGGGCGACGACCACGCACACGGTTTCCCCCGCCTCTACGTGGACGCCGACGTCGTGATCACGGGCGACGACGTGCGGGCGCTGACCGAGCCGCTGCACGATGCCGCCTCGAGCATCCTCGCCACCGCTCCCGAACGGCACATTCCGCTGGCCGGCTGCGCCTGGCGGGTGCGGGCCTACTACCGGGTGTGGCAGCGGCTGCCCGCCGTGCGCGAGGGGCTCTTCGGCCGGGGCGTCATCGCGGTGTCCAAGGCCGGGCACGCGCGGATCGCCGCGCTGCCGCCGCTGATGGCGGACGACCTGGCCGCGTCCCTGGCGTTCGCCCCGCCGGAGCGGCTCGTCGTCGGCGCGGCCCGGGCCGTGATCCAGCCGCCACGCACGTGGCCGGACCTGATCAGACGCCGGATCCGGGCGGCGGTGTCCACCACCCAGGTCGAGCAGCATCAGGAGCCGGGAGGGGCTTCGGCCCGCACCAGCACGGCGGATCTCGCGGCCATGCTCCGCCGGGAGCCGAAGCTGCTCCCCGCCGTCGTGGTCTTCCTCGCCGCCGCGGTCACCGGCCGGCGCCGGGCCCGAAAGGCCGTCCGCGCCAAGGACTTCGGCACCTGGCTCCGGGACGAGAGCAGCCGGCAGAACTGACCGCACCGCACCTGGAGCCCCGTCTTGTACCTCACCGACCGTTCCGCGCCGCCGAAGCCGGGCACCGCCGCGGGCCGAAGACGCGGCCCGGGGCCGAAGATCGCCCCGGTCGTGCTCGTGCTGGGCACGGTCAGCCTGATCACCGACGTCTCCTCGGAGATGGTCACCGCCGTCCTGCCGCTCTATCTCGTCACGACCCTCGGTTTCAGCCCGCTCGGCTTCGGCACCCTCGACGGCGTCTACAACGGCGTCAGCGCGCTGGTCCAGCTCACCGGCGGCCATCTCGCCGACCGGGTGCGGGGCCACAAGCTGCTGGCCGGGCTGGGCTACGGCCTGTCCGCGGTGTGCAAGCCGCTGCTGCTCATCGCCGGCAGCCTCGGCACCCTCGGCGCGGTCCTCGCCCTGGAGCGGACCGGCAAGGGCCTGCGCACCGCTCCGCGCGACGCGATGATCTCCCTGTCCACCCCGGCGGACGTCCAGGGCCGGGCCTTCGGCGTGCACCGGGCGATGGACACCACCGGCGCGATGCTCGGCCCGCTGGCCGCCTTCCTCATCCTCCGCGCGGCGGCCGACGGTTACGACGCCGTGTTCGGCGTGAGCGCGTGCGTCGCCGCGCTCGGCGTGCTGATCCTCGTGCTGTTCGTACCGGGGAGACGCGACGGCGTGGGGGCGGGGGTGGCTGCCGGCAGGTGGCCCGGTCCGGCGGGTACGGCTGCCGGTGCTTCGGGTACGGCTGCCGATCCGGCAGGCATGGCTGCCGCTGCGGCCGGTACGACCGCCGGCCATGCGGGCGCAGTTGCCGCCGGCGCCCGGGTGGCGGGCGACGTCACGATGGGCGAGGCCGGTGGGGGCGATCCCGTCGGCGTGCAGTCCGAAACCCCGGCGGGCGGGGGCGCAAAGCCGCCCGTCCGCCTGCGCGAGGCTGTGGGGCTGCTGCGGCTGCCCCGGCTGCGGGCGCTCGCCGGCTGTGCGGCACTGCTCGGCCTGACCACCGTCAGCGACGCCTTCGTCTACCTGCTCCTCCAACGGCGGGCGGGGGTCGGCGAGCAGTGGTTCACGCTGCTGCCGCTGGGCACGGCGGTGGTGTTCCTGCTGCTGGCGGTGCCGCTGGGCGCGCTGGCGGACCGGATCGGGCGGCGCACCGTGTTCCTCGCCGGGCACGCGGGGCTGCTCACAGCCTACGGCCTGCTGCTGTGGGCGCCGGCCACGCCCGTGCTCGCGCCGGCCGTCCTCGCGCTGCACGGCATCTTCTACGCGGCCACCGACGGCGTTCTTCCGGCCGCCGTCGCCGGCCTCGTGCCCGCGCAGCTGCGCGCCACCGGCCTCGCGGTCGTCGGCACCAGTCAGGCGCTGGCGCGGTTCTGCTGCTCGCTGGCCTTCGGCGCCGCGTGGACGGTGTGGGGCGACGGCCCGGCACTGGCCGGCTCGGCGATCGGCCTGCTGTGCTGCGCCGCGGTGGCGGGCACGGTGCTGCGGCCGAGCGGCAGGATCTCATGACCACCACAGCCCCGAGGACAGGGATGACATCGCTGCGCCGCCGCCTGCTCGTACTCGTTACGGCGGTCCTGCTCCTCACGGGACTGGGCACCGCCGTGGTGCTGCACGCCGCCGCCCGCGCGGACCGGGCGGACCAGCGGCGGCCGGGCGATCCCGCCGCCATTTCCGGGAAGTTGACGCTCCGTCAAAAGGGTCGGCTGGCCTTCGTCAACACGGCGTCCGGGCCCCTCCGGGGCGCGGTGGCCTCCGTTCCGTCCGCCGAGCCCGGGAGCGGCCGGACCGCCTCGCACCTGAAGTGCGTGCGGTTCTACGCGGCGGCAGGCACGGGCATCTGCCTCCAGTCCAGCCCCGGTGTCCTCAGGCAGAGCAACCGCGCCCTGCTCGTCGACGCCGATCTGCGGACCCGGCGCAGCTTCCCGCTGGCGGGTGCCCCCAGCCGGGCCCGGGTCTCGCCCAGCGGCCGCTTCGCCGCCTGGACCGTCTTCGTCTCCGGCGAGTCCTACTCGTCCGCCTTCTTCTCCACGCGGACCTCCGTCCTGGACACCCGCACCATGCGGCTGACTCCCAGTCTGGAGACGTACTCCATCGTCAAGGACGGCAAGCCGTACCACGCCTCGGACGTCAACTTCTGGGGCGTCACCTTCGCCTCCGACGACGACACCTTCTACGCCACCCTCAACACCGCCAACCGCACCTATCTGGTCCGCGGTTCCCTCTCCCGGCGCACGGTCACCACGCTGGTCCAGAACGCGGAATGCCCCTCGCTCTCCCCGGACGGCACCCGTGTCGCCTTCAAGAAGCGGGTGCTGTCCCGTACCGCTCTCTGGCACGAGTACGTCCTCGATCTGCGCACCCTGCGCGAGACGGCGCTGGCCGAGCGCCACAGCGTCGACGACCAGGCCACCTGGCTCGACAACCGCACCCTCGCCTACGCCCTGCCCAGCAACGGCAAGATCGGCGGCAGCGACCTGTGGAGCGTGCCGGCGGACGGCACGGGAACCCCGCGGCTGCTGATCGCGGACGGATCCTCCCCGGCGCCGCTGTAGGAGGTGGGCCACGCAGAGCGCCGGGTCCACGACGGTCGGTGGGCTATGACCTGGGCCACAATCCGGGGGGCTTCCGCCGCGACCGGTGGAGGCGTAGGTTCCGTTTACCCCGCGAGAGCGCCTCTCCGGCGCCGGTCCGCCAGTCCCGGGTCCGTGGACCAGCGGGGGCCAACTTGCATACACGGGCGGGGGCGGCCACGGAGCGACGGCCGCCGGCCCTCCGGAACGGTGGCCGACGACCGCGCACAGCCACTAGGGTGCGGTGAGCGATCGCTTACGCGCCCGTGCGCACGCCGCGGTGCCGGAAGAGAGGCGAGGAGCCCTTGTCGGTCATCGACGTGTGGATGCAGCACCCCACGCTCCGTCACTCCCGCCACGAGATGTTCGAGTCGCTGCGCCGGTGGACGGGGCAGGGGCCGCTGGAGGAGCCCCTGCCGGTCGAAGCCACCGTGGCGGCCATGGCTGCGGCGGACGTGGAGATCGGGCTTGCGGCGGCCTGGTACGGCCCTGAGGGCCCGCTGATCAGCAACGACGAGGTGGCCGGGTTCGTCGCCCAGTCCGGGGGCCGGCTGCGCGGGGTCGCCGGCGCGGACCTCACCCGCCCGGTCCTGGCCGTGCGAGAGCTGCGCCGCGCCGTCGAGGACCTCGGCTTCGTGGCCCTGCGGATCATCCCCTGGCTATGGCAACTGCCGCCCACCGACCGGCTGTACTACCCGCTGTACGCCGCCTGCGTCGACCTAGGCGTCCCCTTCTGCACCCAGGTCGGCCACACCGGCCCGCTGCGCCCCTCGGAAACCGGCCGGCCCATCCCGTACATCGACCAGGTCGCGCTCGACTTCCCGGAACTGACCATCGTCTGCGGGCACATCGGCTATCCGTGGACGACCGAGATGATCGCCGTGGCCGACAAACACCCCAACGTCTACATCGACACCAGCGCCTACACCGCCCGCCGCTACCCGCCGGAACTGGTGGACTATCTGCGCGGCCGGGGCCGCCGGAAGGTGCTGTTCGGCACCAACTACCCCATGATCACCCCGGCGCGTGCGCTGGAGCACCTCGCCGGTCTCGGCCTGGACGAGGAAACCACCGGCCTGTTCCTCTCCGGGAACGCCCGCCGGATCTTCAGCCTCTGAGCCCGCTCGGCGATCTCCCGCGATCGCCGGACGCCCTCCCCGCGCCGGATCGTTGCTGCATGATGATCGGCATGACTTCGATCGCCCAGACCCCGATCACCGGCCTGGACCTCACCGGATTCACCGAGCGCGAGCCCGGTGTGTGGACCGACGCGACCGGACTCGTCCTGTCGGTCCACTTCTTTCCGCTCGTCCCGGACCTGCCGGCCCCGCTGCACGAGCCGGAGCGGCTCCGGTTCGGGTGTGCACAGGGCGTGGCGGCGTCCGGCGGCGGTCTCATCGAGGCGCTGACCGGGACCGTGGACGGGGTCCCGGCGCTGCGTCAGCTGATCAAGATGCCGTTGCAGAGCAGGCGGGGGCAGGCCTTCATCGGGAGCTGGACGCTGCCCAAGGACCGGTGCAGCGCCGTCGTGAAGGTGCAGGCCGCGGAGGGCGCGACGACCGGTCTGCGGGAGGCCGTGGTACTGGACCAGGTGGGGCCGGCCGACTACTTCCGGCCGCACCCGTACGCCGGCGGAGCGCAGCTCGGCGGGCTGCCGTACCACGTGGCCGATCTGGAGCAGTGGGACAGCCGGTTCCCGGACCACCCCTTGACCCTGGTGCGCGCCGCGCTGAGCCGCATCACACCGACGATCACCCTCCACGAGCAGTTCAAGGTCCTCCCGGCGTTCCCGGGCCCCACACCGCCCCCCGCCTTTCCCGCCCCGCCGCCCCCGTACGGCGGCCCGGTCCCGCCCACGCCGCCCGGCCCCACTCCCCCGCCGTACCCGCCCCCGGCCGCCCCGCAGGCGCCGCGTCGCGGGTGGTTCCGCCGAGGAGGCACGTGACCGCGGTCGCGCGCGGCGCACACCGCTTCCCCGCACACGAGGGGCCGGCCGATGTGTCACCTGTGACGGCGGTAGTAGGTGATGTCGTCCGTGGTGGCGTAGTCGCCGTGGTCGACGTCGATGACGGTGAGCACCGCGATGTCGCCGGTCGTCGTGTCGCGCAGGCAGAAGGTGGTGCCCGGGGGGACCTGGCGGAAGTGCAGCCGGCCGTGGGCGGGGCGGTCGGTGGCCCCGGCGGCGCACCGGGCGACGGTGGGGACGGTCCTGCCCGGTGCGACGAACACGTCGGTCAGCGGCTGGAGTTCGAAGGCGCCGTTGCCGTCGCCCCCGGCGTCCGTGCTGACGCTCCAGGCGGTCTCCGATGCGCTGACCGCGCCCGCGCGCAGGTCGAAGTAGAACGTGTAGTTCTTCAGGGCCAGCGTCCGGTGCCGGTAGACCAGGGTGTAGTCGTGCGCACCCGCGGTCGTCGTCCCGGTGGTGCCGGACGGGCGGGTGCCGGGGGCGGTCGTGGTGGCTGCCGCGCGGGCGTGGCCGGTCCCGGGTGCCAGTGCCCCGTAGACCACGGCGCACATCGCGGCCGTGACGGCCGCCGACACCACGGCGGTCGTCACGCGGTCCCGGGTCGGCCACCGGCGTCCGCCGGGCGCCTGCGGCGGAGGGCCCGCGGGATCGGGTGAGGGCCTGGAGGGATCCGGCTGGGCGCCGTCCGGGCCGGTGTCGCGGCGGCCTGGCGGATCGGTGCCGGGAGGCGCCGTCGACGCGGCCGGCCGGCCGTTGCCCTGATCCTCGGAGGCGTCGTGCGGGGCCTGGGCGGCCCACGGGGTGAGTGCCTTGTCCGCGGCGCCGGAAGCGGCCACGGCGAAGGCGATGGCGACGGCCCAGCGGTCGGCCGCGTCGTGTGTCAGCCAGAGGCCCGTCAGGGCGTAGAGCCCGGCCAGCGCGGCGGCGAAGGTCCCCAACGTCGCCAGCAGCAGGGCCAGACGCCGGCGTCCCGCGCTCACATCCGCTCCCCCCGGTATCCGTGGCACCGCGACCCGCTCCAGCTTGACATGGAACGGACACGATGGGGAGTGCGCGCTCGAGTCCGCCCGCATCGGCCGGCCTCGTCCGGCCCGACAAGACTTGACGAGGGCGCACTCAAGTTTTATCTCGTTCAGTGAGACAGTCCGGACCGAAAAGGGCAGCTCGCGGTGGTCGGCCGGGTGGCCGAAAATGGAGGTGCCCACCGCCGAGGGGGTACCCGGCCGCCGCCCGGGCGTGCCGTTCCGGCGAGCCCCGGCGGACAGGGCACAGACGAGGAGGGTGAGTCCCGATGGCGCGTCCAGTCGGTATAGACCTGGGAACGACGAACTCCGTGGTCTCGGTCCTCGAGGGCGGCGAGCCCACCGTGGTCACCAACGCGGAAGGCGCCCGGACGACGCCTTCGGTGGTGGCGTTCGCCAAGAACGGCGAGGTGCTGGTCGGCGAGGTCGCCAAGCGGCAGGCCGTGACCAACGTGGAGCGCACCGCGCGCTCGGTCAAGCGGCACATGGGCGACCACACCTGGCGGTTCCCGGAGCACGGTGACGTCGACGGCAAGCGGTACACCGCGCAGGAGATCTCCGCCCGCGTGCTGCAGAAGCTCAAGCGGGACGCGGAGGCCCACCTGGGCGAGGACGTCACCGACGCCGTCATCACGGTGCCCGCCTACTTCGACGACGCCCAGCGGCAGGCCACCAAGGAGGCCGGTGAGATCGCCGGTCTGAACGTGCTGCGGATCATCAACGAGCCGACCGCGGCGGCGCTGGCGTACGGTCTGGACAAGGAGAACGACCAGACCGTCCTCGTCTTCGACCTGGGCGGCGGCACCTTCGACGTGTCCCTGCTGGAGATCGGCGAGGGCGTCATCGAGGTCAAGGCCACCAACGGCGACACCCATCTCGGGGGCGACGACTGGGACCAGCGGATCGTCGACCACCTGGTCAAGACCTTCAAGAACAACTACGGCATCGATCTCGCCCAGGACAAGATGGCCGTGCAGCGGCTGCGGGAAGCGGCGGAACGGGCCAAGGTCGAGCTGTCCAGCTCGACGGAGACGAACATCAACCTGCCCTACATCACGGCGTCCGCCGAGGGCCCGCTGCACCTGGACGAGAAGCTGACGCGCGCCCAGTTCCAGCAGCTGACGGCGGACCTGCTGGACCGCTGCAAGGCGCCGTTCCACAACGCGATCAAGGATGCCGGGATCAAGGTCTCCGACATCAACCACGTCATCCTCGTCGGCGGCTCCACCCGCATGCCCGCCGTCACCGACCTGGTGCGGGAGCTGACCGGCAAGGACCCGCACAAGGGCGTCAACCCCGACGAGGTCGTGGCCATGGGCGCCTCGCTTCAGGCCGGTGTCCTCAAGGGCGAGGTCAAGGACGTCCTGCTGCTCGACGTCACCCCGCTGTCCCTCGGCATCGAGACCAAGGGCGGCATCATGACCAAGCTGATCGAGCGCAACACCACGATCCCGACCCGCCGTTCGGAGATCTTCACCACCGCCGAGGACAACCAGCCCTCGGTGACCATCCAGGTCTACCAGGGCGAACGGGAGATCGCCGCGTACAACAAGAAGCTCGGCATGTTCGAGCTGACCGGCATCGCGCCCGCCCCGCGCGGAGTGCCGCAGGTCGAGGTCGCCTTCGACATCGACGCCAACGGCATCATGCACGTCTCCGCCAAGGACCTGGGTACCGGCAAGGAGCAGAAGATGACCGTCACCGGCGGCTCCGCGCTGCCCCGGGACGACATCGACCGCATGGTCCGCGAGGCCGAGCAGCACGCCGAGGAGGACCGCCGGCGCCGGGAGGCCGCCGAGACCCGCAACCAGGCCGAACAGCTCGTCTACTCCACGGAGAAACTCATCAGGGACAACCCCGACAAGATCCCGGCGGACGCGAAGAACGAGACCGAGACCGCGCTGGCCGACCTGAAGGAGAAGCTGAAAGGGGAGGACACGACCGCGATCCGGCAGTCGATGGAGCGTGCGGCCGAGGCGGCGCAGAAGATCGGCACGGCGATGTACCAGCGGTCCGGCGCGGAGGGTCAGGCAGGCGCGGGCGCGTCCGCCGAATCGGCCGCCTCCTCCCCGGACGAGGACGTGGTGGACGCCGAGATCGTCGACGACGACAAGAAGGACAGGCCGGAGGCGGGCTGACGATGGACAAGGGCCGGCTGCAGAATCCGGACCCCGCCCAGCTGCAGCGTCTGCTTCAGGAACGCACTGCCGACCTGCAGCGGGTGAAGGCCGAGTACGACAACTACCGCAAGCGGGTGCGCCGGGACCGGATGGCCGTGCGCGAGATCGCCGTGGCCAATGTCCTGCGCGCCCTGCTGCCCGTCCTGGACGCCGTGGACCGCACCTGCGCCCACGAGCCCATGACACCGGGTCTGAAGGACATCACCGACACCCTGGCCACACAGTTGGGGTCCCTGGGAGTCGAGGCGTTCGGTGAGGTGGGCGATCCGTTCGACCCGGCGCGCCACGACGCGGTCACCCACCACGTCCGCCCCGGCGCCGACGAGCTGATCTGCACCAAGATCCTGCGCCCCGGCTACCGGCTCGGCCTCCAGCTGCTGCGGCCGGCCCATGTGGAGGTCACCGGTCCGCCGCCGCCCACGAGAAATCCGCTCGGACCGGAGCGGGCGGAAACCCCGCCCGGTCCGGTCCGCGAGCTGCGGCGCTGAGCAGAGCACGGCACCGGGCCCCGGTCCCGCGCGCCGCCCGCGGCATCCCGGCGCACCGGATCAGCCGGCCCGGCTCAGCCGCGTACGGCGAACGCTTCGGCCACGGCGTCGCCCCCGGCGCCGGACGCCAGCAGGAGCCGGAGCAGGACCCGGGCCTTGAACGGGTCGAGGAAGCCGCCGTCGATCAGCCCGCGGCGCCGCAGGTCCGTCTCCGAGCCCGGCGCGCGGTAGGTGTGCCGCAGCACCGAACCGCTCCCGGTGCGCGACGTCAGCACGACCGGCATGCGCTCGGCCAGGGCGCCGAGCCGGGGCGCGAGCGCACCCGGCACATGCCCGGCGCCGAAACCGGCGACGACCAGGCCCCGGTGCGTGGTCTCCAGTCCCTGCAGCTGCGCGCCGTCGTCGTCCAGGGTGACCACGTGCAGCGCGACACGGGTGGCCTCGAGGCGTTCCCGGTCCACTCCGGCCTTCAGCGGCTCGTGCTGCGGCGCCGCCAGCAGCATCCGTACCCGGCCCTCCACGACGTGCCCGAGCGGGCCGGCGCTCGGTGAGCCGAAGGCCGCGGGGTTCGTGCTGTGCGTCTTGCGCACCCATCGCGCCGCGTGCACCTCGTCGTTGAGGACGACCAGCGCCCCCGCGCCGCGCGCCTGGGGCGCCGCCGCGACGCGTACGGCGGCGAGCACGTTGGCCGGCCCGTCCGCGCCCGCCATGGCCGGCTGCCGCAGGGCGCCGGTCAGCACGAACGGCGCCTCGTGCGGCCACACCAGGTCGGCCAGGAAGGCGGTCTCCTCCAGGGTGTCGGTGCCCTGTGTGACGACGACGCCCTCCGCGCCCTCCGTCACGGCCCGCGACGCGAGCTCGACGACGTCGAGGATCTGCCCGAAGGTGAGGCTTCCGCTCGGTACGGCGTGCACGTCCCGCACGTCCAGGGTGACGCCCAGCTCGGCCAGTCCGGGTACGGCCGCGGCGATCTCGGTGCCGCTCAGCCGCGCTCCCCGCGCGCCGCCGGGCACCGATATGGTCCCCCCGAGTGCCAGCATCACGACGGCCAACGCCCGCCCCCTCACCCCGCTCCGCGCCCGGCGGGGTTCCGCCGGACGCCCTCAACCTACAAGGCGAGAGGGGGAGAAGAGGAAGCCAAGGGGCTCACGGCTGTGCGCCGCGGGTGAGGATGACGGCGTAACGGCACTCGGCGCCGGTGGTGTTGGCGAAGACGCGCTCGGCGGGCTCCCCGAGTTCGAGGGTGTCGCCGGCGTCGAGTTCGTGGACGGTGTCGCCGTCGTGGAAGGTCAGGTGCCCGTCCAGGACCCAGACGACCTGGCGGACGAAGGCGAACGCGGCGGCCGGGTACGGCACTCGGGCGCCGGCGGGCAGGCGGATCTCGGCGACCTCGGCGGGGAAGTGGGGTCCGGTGATCTGGCGGCGCCGGAAGCCGGTGCCGGGGTCGCGCCACTCGGCCGCGTCCGTCCCGCGGCGTACGCCCGCCGCGCCCCGCGCGTCGTCCGGGGCCTCTTCGGCGAGGGCGAGCAGGGAGGCGATGCTCAGCTGGAACGCCGCCGACAGTTTGCCCAGGACGACCGCGGTGGGGCTGCTCTCGCCGCGTTCGACGCGGCTGATCATCGCCTGCGACACACCGGAGACGTCCGCGAGCTGGGCCAGGGTCCACCGGCGCCGCTCCCGCTCGGTGCGGACGCGGGCGGCGATCCGCACCACCAGCGGATCTACTATGTTGGACATGAATCCAATATACGAGAGGAGCGGCGTGACCGTCACCGTGCGCCCGGCCCGCTCCGGTGACGCGGAGGCGGTCCGCGCGATCCGCAACCACGCGATCGAGCACTCCCTGGCCCTGTGGACCGAGACGCCGCAGTCCCCCGCGGAGGGCTCCGCCTGGCTCGCCGCCCACCTCGGGCGGGGCTCGGCGTTCGTGGCCGAGACGGGAGGCGAGGTGGCCGGGTTCGCCGTCTACGGCCCCTGGCGGGACCTGCCCGGCTACCGCCACACCGTGGAGGACTCGGTCTACGTCCGCGAGGGCCGGCACGGCCTCGGCATCGGCTCCGCACTGCTGACGGCCCTCATCGCCTCGGCACGGGACGCCGGGCACCATGTCATGATCGCCGGTATCGAGGCGGGCAACGGCGCGTCGGTCCGGCTGCACGAGCGGTTCGGCTTCGAGCGCGTCGGCACCGTGCCGGAGGTCGGCACCAAGTTCGGCCGGTGGCTCGACCTGACCCTCATGCGGCTGCCCCTCACCTGACGGGCACCCGGACCCGGCCGCGCCGCTGTCCTTTCGGGCCGGACGGCGTCAGCGCCGCTGGGCGGCGATCATCGCCTTGTACCAGTGGTAGCTGTCCTTCGGCGTGCGCCGCTGGGTGCCGTAGTCGACGCGGACGATCCCGAACCGCTTGCCGTAGCCGTACGCCCACTCGAAGTTGTCCAGCAGGGACCAGACGTAGTAGCCGCGGACGTCCACGCCGGCGTCCAGCGCGGCACGCAGCGCGGCGAGATGGTCGCGCAGGTAGGCCACCCGGTCGGCGTCGTGGACCGATCCGTCGGGGCTCACCTCGTCGTGCTCCGCGGAGCCGTTCTCGGTGATGTGCACGGGCGGCAGGGCGTCGCCGTAGCGGTCCTTCAGCCGTACCAGCAGATCGGTGAAGGTGGCGGGGGCGACCGGCCAGTCCATGGCGGTGTGCCGTACGCCCGGCAGCCGTACCTCCGCGTAGCGGTTGTCCGTGGCCACGCGCCGCGCGGGGTCGGCCTCGCGGTGCGGGGCGTCGGCGACGACGATGGGGCGGTAGTAGTTGATCCCGAGGAAGTCCAGCGGCCGGGAGATCAGTTCCAGGTCGCCGTCCCGCCGGAAGTCCTGCCCGGTGATCAGTTCGCCCCAGGTCTCCTCCTCGCCGGCCGGGTAGCGGCCGGTCAGGATCGGCTCGGTCCACACCAGGTTGTGCTGGGTGTCCGCGCGGACGACGGCCGCGAGATCGGCCGGCGCGTCGGTGGCCGGCAGGTTGTGGTCGAGGTTGAGCGTGATGCCCACCTCGCGTGCTCCGGCCTCCCGCAGGGCCTGTACGGCCAGGCCGTGGCCGACCAGGAGGTGGTGGGCGGCGGCCAGCGCTCCCCTGCCCTCCCGGGCGCCGGGCGCGTGCCGGCCGACCGAGTAGCCCAGGAAGGCGCTGCACCAGGGCTCGTTGAGGGTGATCCAGCGCGGCACGCGGTCGGCGAGGTGTTCGGCGACGACTGCCGTGTACTCCGCGAACCGCTCCGCCGTCTCCCGTACCCGCCAGCCGCCCCGGTCCTCGAGCGCCTGCGGCAGGTCCCAGTGGTACAGGGTGGCGGCGGGCTCGATGCCGGCGGCGAGCAGCTCGTCGACCAGCCGGGAGTAGAAGTCGAGGCCCTTGGGGTTGACCGGTCCGGTGCCCTCGGGCAGCACGCGCGGCCAGGCGATCGAGAACCGGTACGATCCCACGCCCAGCTCGCGCAGCAGCGCCACGTCCTCGCGGAAGCGGTGGTAGTGGTCGCAGGCGACGTCGCCGGTGTCGCCGTCTGCCACGAGGCCGGGGGTGTGGCTGTAGGTGTCCCAGATGGACGGGCCGCGGCCGTCCTCGCGGGCCGCGCCCTCGATCTGGTAGGCGGCGGTCGCGGCGCCGAACACGAAGCCGGGCGGGAAGCGGGGGAAGTCACTCATGCGATGCGTCCGATTCGATGCGGGAACGGGTCACTTGACGGAACCGCCGGTGATGCCGGCGGCGATGTACTTCTGGGCGAGGACGAGCAGGATCGCGGCGGGCACGGCGGACAGCACGGAGGCGGCCATCACCGAGCCCCAGTCACCGACGTGCGCCCCGATGTACTGGTAGATGCCCAGCGTTACCGGCTTGACGTGGTCGGTGGTGTTCAGGGTGAGCGCGAACATGAAGTCGCTCCACGCGAAGAGGAAGGCGAACAGGCCGGAGGTGATCAGGGCGTTGCGGCTCATCGGCAGCACCACCCGCAGGAACGTCCGCACCGGCCCGGCGCCGTCGAGCTGGGCCGCCTCGATCACCTCGCCGGGGATCGAGACCATGAACGACCGCATGAGCACGATGGAGAAGGGGATGCCCAGCGAGGCGTCCGCCAGCATCAGGCCGGCGTAGGAGTTGACCAGGCCCAGGGAGACGTAGGAGTTGTAGAGGGCGTTGGCGATGACGATGCCCGGCACCATCTGGGTGATCAGTGTGCCGAACACGATCGTGCGGGTGCCCCGCAGCCCGAACCGGGCCAGCCCGTACGCCGCCGGTGCGGAGACCGCCAGGCAGACGACGACCGCGCCGAGCGCGACCACCAGCGAGGTCAGCAGATGACCGCCCTGGTCGCTGAGGGCCTTGGAGAAGCCGGACAGGTCCAGGCTGCCGGGCACCGGGTCGGTCTGGAGGAGCCCGGTGCCGGGCTGGAGCGCGGTGTTGAGCATCCAGTAGAGCGGGAACAGCATCACGCACAGGATGAGCACGCCGGCGAGGGTGGAGCCCCAGCGGCGCCGGGATGTCGTGGGTGCGGGAGCGGCCACGGACGTCACTTCCCCTCGGTGCGGTTGGCCCGCAGGTAGAACACCGCGAACACGGCGGAGATCAGGATGAGGACATTGCCGACGACCGCGCCGGCGCCGAAGTCCAGCTGCACGAAGGACTCCTGGTAGGTGAGCGTGCCCAGGGTCTGGGTGGCGTCGGCGGGGCCGCCGTCGGTGAGGGCGAGGATCAGGTCGAGGATCTTGACCGTCGACATGAAGCCGAGCACCAGGACGACCGTGATCACCGGCCTGAGCAGGGGCAGGGTGACGGAGCGGAAGGTCCGCCAGGCGGAGGCGCCGTCGAGGGAGGCCGCCTCGTACAGCTCCGCGGGGATCTCCTGCAGGCCGCCGTAGAGGATGACCATGTTGAAGGGGATGCCGATCCAGATGTTGACCAGGACCGCGGACAGCAGGGCCATGCCGGGGCTGGTCAGCCAGGGGGTGTGCCCGCCGAGGCCCAGGGCGCCCAGGAAGGAGTTCAGCACGCCGGTGTCCTGGTCGAGGATGCGCCGCCAGACGACGCCGGACACCACCATGGGCACCAGCCAGGGCAGCAGGATCAGCGAGCGCAGGACGCCGCCGAGGGGGAACCTGCGGTTGAAGAACACGGCGAGCGCGAGGCCGATGCAGAACTGCCCGAGCAGGGAGCCGGCGGTGAACAGCAGGGTGTGCCACAGCGCCTTGCCGAACAGGGCGTCCTGGAAGACCTTCGACCAGTTGCCGGCTCCGTTGAAGGGGGCGTCGCCGGTGAAGAAGGTCTTCGGCGTGTAGTGCTGGAAGCTCATCACGACGTTCCGGACGAGCGGGTAGCCGAAGAACAGCAGCATGAAGACGACGGCGGGAGCGACGAACCCCCACTGCGTGAGGCGGCCGCGAAGCCGGAGCCGTCGGGGATCCGGGGTGCCGGCCCGCTTCGGGGCCGTGGAGGCCGCCGGGACGGTGACGGTGGACGTGGTCATGTGCGCTTACCTCAGTTCCCGCTCGTGGCCCGCTGCTGGGCGCGCGTCAGGGCGGCCTTGCTCGACTCGCCGGTCAGGGCCGACTGGAAGGCGCTCTGCAGCGCGAGCGACACGCTCGTCCAGCCGGCGCCGAGTTCGGCCGTACGGGAGCGGGCCGCGGCCACCTGGTCGGCGAGCGCGTCCAGTTGGGGCACCCGCTTGCGCCACACCGCCGCGGCCTTCTCGTTGGCGGGGACCATCCAGCTGTTGAGCGCGTAGGTCAGCTGCTCCTTCTCGCTCGACAGGCAGCCGACGATCCGCCCGGCCATCCGCTCCCGCGTGCGGTCCCCGGTGTTCGGCACGGTGAGCACGGCGCCGCCGAGCGGCCCCACGGACCTGCCCCCGGCCTTCGGCACCGGGATCCGGGCGATGCCCCAGTGCAGGGACTTCTTCGTGTTCAGCGTCTCGACCTGCCAGGGCCCGTTGATCATCATGGCGGCGTTGCCCGCCATGAACTGGTCGTTGACGTCGGCCTGGGTCCAGCTGACCGTCGACTTCGACAGCGAGCCGTCCTTCAGCAGGCTCTTCCAGAAGTCCAGGGCCTCGACGACGCGCGGTGCGTCGAGCCGTCTCTCGTCCCCGCCGTTGGACCACATGAACGGCGTGAACTGGAAGACGCCGTCCTCGGCGCCGCCCGCGCTCAGGGCCAGGCCGTACTGCTTGCCGTGGGTCAACTGCTTGGCGGTGCGGCGCAGTTCGTCCCAGGTGCCGGGGACCTTCAGGCCGGCCTCGGCGAGGATGTCCTTGTTGTAGAACAGCGCGAGGGTGTTCACCGAGCGGGCCGCGCCGTAGTACGTCCCCTTGTACGAGCCGAAGCCGACGATGCCCTGGGGGATGTCCCGGGTGCTCAGCCCGAGAGTCCTGAGGTCGATCAGCCCGCCGGCGTCGGCGAACGTCGGCATCTCCGAGGCGTCGAACTGCACGATGTCCGGCAGCGACTTCGACGACGCCATGCGCAGCGCCTTCGTCATCACCTGTGCGGCGGGAACGCTCTGCTGCTCGATGGTGATGCCGAGCCGCTTGCCGCAGCGGGCCATCGCCTCGGCGTCCCAGCGGTGGTAGGTCTCGTCGGTCGAGGAGTTCAGCACGGTGAACACGTGGCTGTCACGCTGCTGACCGCATCCGGTCAGGCCCGCCCCGGCCACCAGCACGGAGACGACGGCGAGCGGCGCCACGGCCCTGCCGGGGCGCCCGCGGGTGCTGCGGCCGACGGTACGAAGTCCGAGAGGGAACCTCTCCTCAGGAGTGGTGTTGAAGCGCTTCAACATGTGGCGGCCCTTGCTGTCGTCACTCCCGGCGCCCTCGCCCCGAGAATATGTTTGCCGTGATGACTAATACGTCAATCCCGGATGCCGCGCTAGCCCCGTACGCGTGTCCGTTTCCCTACGCTCCGAGACCCCACCCCGTGGCCATATCCAAGTAGTCGCAGGTCACAGCCCATCTACGCGCGATGAACAAGGAAGTGGCACCCCGTGTGCTGTGTACGATCAAGTCGCCGGGCGACAGTCTCTTCCCAGCCATCGCCGACCACCCCCGCTCCCTTGAGGAAGACCATGAAGTTCACCAACGGGTTCTGGCGCATCCGCGACGGCGTCCAGGTGGCCTACGCCACCGAGGTGCGCGACGTGCGCGTTCAGTCGAAGCGCTTCACCGGCTTTGCGGCCGTGCAGAAGGTGACACGCAGAGGGGACACCCTGAACGCGCCGCTGATCACCGTCGACTGCTTCTCGCCCGCCGACGGGGTCATCGGTGTCCGCATCACCCATCACGCCGGCAAGCGGCACCCGGGACCCGACTTCGCGCTCGCGGCCGAACCCGGCGGTGCGGGCGGGGTCCGCCGGCACGGCACCGTAACCGAGCTGGTCAGCGGCCCGCTCACGCTGCGCCTGGACCGGGCCGCGCCCTGGTCGCTGACCTTCCACGGCGCGGACGGCCGGGAGCTGACCCGCGCGGGCCGCAAGGGCACCGCGTTCGCCACGACCGACGAGGGCGCGCACCACGTGCTCGCCCAGCTCGCGCTGGGCGTCGGCGAGCAGATCTACGGACTGGGCGAGCGCTTCACGCCGTTCGTCAAGAACGGCCAGGTGGTGGACATCTGGCAGGCGGACGGCGGCACCAGCAGCGAACAGGCCTACAAGAACGTCCCGTTCTACCTGTCCTCACGCGGCTACGGCGTCTTCGTCAACCACCCCGGCAAGGTCTCCTTCGAGGTCGGCTCCGAGTCGGTCGGGCAGGTCCAGTTCAGCGTCGAGGACCAGACGCTGGAGTACTACGTCGTCGCCGGACCCACCCCGAAGGACGTCCTCACCCGCTACACCGCCCTCACCGGCCGCCCGGCGCTCCCGCCCGCCTGGTCCTTCGGGCTGTGGCTGACCACGTCCTTCACCACGGACTACGACGAGGCGACGGTGATGTCGTTCGTCGACGGCATGGCCGAGCGGGGCATCCCGCTGTCCGTCTTCCACTTCGACTGCTTCTGGATGCGCGAGTACCAGTGGTGCGACTTCACGTGGGACCCCGAGGTCTTCCCCGACCCCGAGGGCATGCTCGCCCGGCTGAAGGCCAAGGGCCTGCGCGTCAGCGCCTGGATCAACCCGTACATCGCGCAGAAGTCCCCGCTGTTCGAGGAGGCCGCGGCGCTCGGTCACCTCGTGCGCCGGCCGAACGGCGACGTGTGGCAGTGGGACCTGTGGCAGGCCGGCATGGGACTGGTCGACTTCACCAGCCCGGACGCCCGCGCCTGGTTCCAGTCCAAGCTGAAGCCGCTGCTGGACCAGGGCGTGGACTGCTTCAAGACCGACTTCGGCGAGCGCGTCCCCACCGACGTGGTCTGGCACGACGGCTCCGACCCGGAGCGGATGCACAACTACTACACACACCTGTACAACCAGACCGTCTTCGAACTCCTCGAAAAGGAGCGGGGTCAGGGCGAGGCCGTGCTCTTCGCCCGCTCGGCGACCGCGGGCGGCCAGCAGTACCCCGTGCACTGGGGCGGCGACTGCTGGTCGTCGTTCGAGGCCATGGCCGAGTCGCTCAGGGGCGGCCTGTCCCTGTCCCTGAGCGGCTTCGGTTTCTGGAGCCATGACATCGGAGGGTTCGAGGGGACGCCGGAACCGTCGGTCTTCAAGCGCTGGCTGGCCTTCGGCCTGCTGTCCTCGCACAGCCGGCTGCACGGTTCGTCGTCCTACCGGGTGCCGTGGGAGTTCGGCGACGAGGCCGTCGCCGTGGCCCGGCGCTTCGCCCGGCTCAAGCACCGCCTCATGCCGTACCTGTACGGCGCCGCCGTCGAGGCCCACCGCACCGGCGTCCCGCTGATGCGCCCCATGGTCCTGGAGTTCCCGCACGACCCGGCCTGCCGCACGCTCGACCGCCAGTACATGCTCGGCCCCGACCTGCTGGTGGCGCCGGTGTTCAGCGAGGACGGCGAGGTGGAGGTGTACCTCCCGGAGGGCGTCTGGACCCATCTCCTCTCCGGCGAGCAGGTCACCGGCCCGGCGTGGCGCATCGAACGGCACGGCTACGACAGCCTGCCGCTGTACGTGCGCGAGGGCGCCGTGCTCCCGCTGGCCTCGGACGACAGCCGGCCCGACGGCGACTGGCTGGACCGTCCGACGCTGCTCGTCCACCCGACGGCGGCGGCCGGCCACACCGCCCGGGTCACCGTGCCCGACCCCGCGGGCGCGCCGGCCGCCGTGTTCCACGTCCGCGGCGAGGGCGGCGTCCTGCGCGTCACCGCGGAGGGCACCGACCGGCCCTTCACCGTGCGGGTCCACAACGGCGCGAGCGCGGAGGGGACGGGCGAGGTGACGGTGCCGCTGGGGTGACGGCGCGGCCGGCACGAGCGCCGCGACGGGGGCGGCCGCCTTGCGGTGGCCGCCCCGCAGCCGCTGCTGCCCGGTGCCGTGGCAATATCACTGGCGGCGCTGCGCCGTCGGCCTCAGCCGCGCGGTGAGCAGGGAGCGTTCGGCGGGGTTCGCGGTGAGGTCCAGGGCCTGCCGGTCGGCCTCGGCGGCCTCCTCGTCGCGGCCGAGATCGCGCAGCAGTGCGGCGCGCGTGGCGTGGAACAGGTGGTAGCGGCCCAACCGGTCCGCGAGGGCGTCGACGTGGGCGAGGGCGGTGGCCGGACCGTCGGTGTGGCTGAGCACGACGGCACGGTTCAGGCGCACCACGGGCGAGGGGTCGACGGCGAGCAACATGTCGTACAGGCGCAGCAGTTGGGGCCAGTCGGTGTCCTTCCAGGCGGGCGCCTCGCAGTGCACGGCGGCGATCGCGGCCTCGATCTGGTACGGCCCCGGCCGGCCGAAGCCGGCCGCCCGCTCGATCAGCGCGGTGGCGCTGCGGATGCGCCGGCGGTCCCAGCGGGTGCGGTCCTGCTCGGCGAGCGGGATCAGCCGCCCGTCCGCGTCCAGGCGGGCGGGCCAGCGGGCCGCGTGCAGCCGGATCAGGGCGAGCAGGCCGAGCGGTTCCGGCTCCTCGGGCAGTGCGCCGGCCAGGAGCGCGGCGAGCCATTCGGCGTCGTCGACGAGTTCGCGCCGTACGCCGACGTCTCCTCCGGTGGTGAAGCAGCCCTCGTTGAAGACGAGGTACACCACCCGCATGACCTGGGGCAGCCGTGCCGGGCGCTCCTCCGGCTCGGGCGCCCGGTAGGGGATCCCGGCGGTCGCGATCTTGTGCTTGGCCCGGGTGATCCGCTTGGCGAGGGTGGCCTCGGGCACCAGGAACGCCCGCGCGATCTCGGCGGTGGTCAGGCCGGCCACGGCGCGCAGCGTCAGGGCGACCTGGGCGTCGGGATCGAGGGACGGATGGCAGCAGGTGAAGATGAGCCGCAGCCGGTCGTCGGGCTCGCGCTCGGCCGAGTCGGGCAGGGCCTCGATGCGGGCCGCGAGCTGCGGGAGCCGGTCGTGGAAGCGGGCCTCGCGCCGGATGCGGTCCAGGGCCTTGTTGCGGGCGCACGTCAGCAGCCAGGCTCCGGGCCGCCGGGGCGGCCCCGTGCTCGGCCAGTGGCGCAGCGCCTCCACGACGGCCTCGCCGACCATCTCCTCGGCCAGGTCGAAGTCGCCCAGGAGGCGGACCAGGCTGGCGGTCAGCCGGCCCGCCTCCTCGCGGAAGACCCGCTCGATCAGCGACCGGGTGTCCCGGTCGCCGGCCGGGTCAGCGTTCGACAAGCGGACGCACCTCCACCTTGCCGTCGGGCACCGGGAAGCTCGCCGCCAGCTCCAGCGCCGCGTCCAGGTCCGGCACCTCCACCACCGCGTAGCCGCCGATCGCCTCCTTGGCCTCCAGCAGCGGACGGTCGATCATGGTGGAGCGGCCCTCCTCGACGACGACGGTGGTCGCGGTCTCGGGTTCGCGCAGCTGCTGGGCCTCGACGATCGTCGCGTCGGCGCGGTGCTTCGTGAACCACTCCATGATCCGGCCGTAGACCTCGCCGCGCTCCTGGTCGGAGCCCTCCTCCTGCCAGGCGCCCCGGGTCAGCAGCAGTACGTACTTCATCGTGTCCTCCTCGGTCGTCGTGCCTGTCACACCTACACGACGAACAAGCCGGCACCGACAGGACAGCACCGCGGCCCCGATGTGTCACGGCGCCCGGCGTACCGCGGCCTCGGGTGCGCGTTCGCGCAGTGCGCCGTAGGCGATGAAGTACGCGGGCAGCCGGCGCAACGGCGATCCGGCGACCAGGCGCGCCAGGCGCCGGGCCCGGTCCGGACTGCCGAGCGCCGGCCGGCCCTGCAGGACGGGTGCGATGAAGCGGGCGTGGGCCATCCGCTGGAGGGTCTGGGTGGCGACCGTGGTGGGACGGCGGCGGCGCTGCAGACGGCGCAGGTCGCGCGGGCGCACCCGCCCCTGGCGCAGTGGCCCGGCGAGGTAGCGGGCGGCGGCCACGGCGTCCTGGACCGCGAGGTTGATACCGATGCCGAAGACCGGGGACATGGCGTGCGCGGCGTCGCCGATGCACAGCAGCCCGGGGCGGTACCAGCGGCGCAGCCGCTCCAGGCGTACGTCGAGGAGCTTGACTTCGTCCCACGAGCGCACGGCGTGGGTGCGGTCGGCGATCCAGGGCACCGCCGCCGCGAAGTCGGCCAGGAAGCGGTCGAGGCCTGCGGCGCGCCGTCGGCTGTCGGTGCCCTTGGGGATGAGCCCGGCGCACTGCCAGTAGTCGCCACGGTCGATCATGGCGGTCAGGAAGCCGTCGCCGACGCCGCCGTACAGCCCCTGGGGGTCGCTCTCGCGGCGGGGCAGCCGGAACCACCAGGCGTCCATCGGGCAGGCGAAGCGGCGCAGACCCAGTTCCGGGCGGGCGCGGGCGAGTGAGCCGCGGCCGTCGCAGGCGACGGTCAGCAGGGCGCGCAGCTCGCCGGTGCGGCCGTCGGCGGTGCGGTAGCGCACGCCCGTGACGCGGCCGGACTCGACGAGGAAGCCGGTCGCCTCCGTGTTCATCCGCAGGTCGAAGCACGGCTCACGGCGGGCCTCGTCGGCGAGCAGATCCAGCAGGTCCCACTGGGGCACCATCGCCACGTAGTCGTACGGGCCGCGCAGGACGGTGAGGTCGCCGACCGTGACGGTCGAGCCGTCGGCCCCGACCGGCAACTGGACGGTGCGCAGCCGGCGTTGGGGCAGCCGGGCGAAGCGCTCGGCCAGGCCGAGATCGTCCAGCAGCGCCAGGGTGGACGGGTGGACCGTGTCGCCTCGGAAGTCGCGCAGGAAGTCGCCGTGCTTCTCCAGCACCGTCACCGGGACGCCGGCCCGGGCCAGCAGCAGGGCGAGCACCATGCCCGCGGGGCCGCCGCCGACCACGCAGCAGGTGGTCCGTTCCATCGCGTCCCGCCCTTCGGGAGAACGTCAATTCATCGGTCGATGAATATCCTATCCCCACGCGGGTCCGGCCGCGGCCCGGGAGAGCCGTTCACCGGCGTACGATCCGTGCTCCGGCCGCGGTGAGCACCGCGCCCAGAGCGACGGCCGCCGAGACCCTCAGTGCCCGGGTGGTCAGGGGAGGCTTCGGCAGCGGGGCGGCGGCGCGTTCCGGGCGGCCGGCCACCGCGTGCCTGCCCTTGTCGCGGGCCAGCTTCATCACCTCGGCGAGGTGCAGGGCGTGCCGTCCGGTGCCGGCGTCCTTGATCTGGGTCTTGCAGGAGAAGCCGTCGGCCACCACCAGGCAGTCCTCGTCGGCGTCGCGGACGGCGGGCAGCAGCGCCTGTTCGCCGCAGTCCATCGAGATCCCGTACTTGCCGGACTCGAAGCCCCAGGAGCCGGCCAGGCCGCAGCAGCCGCCCTGGAGGTTCTGCACCCGCAGGCCCATCTTCTCCAGCACGTCCTGCTCCGGGCTCATGCCGCCGGTGGCGCGGTGGTGGCAGTGGCCCCAGAGGAGGGCCTCGCCGTCGAGCTTCGGCGGTTCGATGCCGAAGGTCTGGAAGAACTCCGGGAAGTGGTAGGCGTTCTTCGTCAGCCGGGCCGCGTCGTCGTCGTGCGGGAGCAGCTTGGGCAGCTCGTCCTTGAACACCGCCAGGCAGCTCGGTTCCATGCCGACGACGGGCGTGTCGGCGCGCAGGTGCGGGCGGAGGGTGTCCAGGACGCGGTGCAGGTAGCGCTCGGCGGCGTCGAGGAAGCCGTAGTCGTACAGTGGCCGGCCGCAGCAGATGTGCCCCTCCGGCATGATCACCTGCCAGCCGGCGGCCTCGATGGCCTCCACGCAGGCCACTCCGACGTTCGTGTGGAAGTGGTTGTTGAAGGTGTCGGGGAAGAGCACGACCGGGCGGCCGGCGGGGTTGGCGGTGCCGCCGCGGCGGGCGAACCACTCCTGGAGGGTCATGGGCGCGAAGCGGGGCAGCGGGCGGCGCCGGTCGATGCCCGCCGCCAGCTTGGCCAGCCGGGCGAGTCCGGGGGTGTGGGTGGCGAGGTTGGCGAGTTCGGGGAAGCGGGAGGCGATCCTCGCCGCCTGGTCGATGAAGCCGAAGGCGTAGGCGTACCGGGGGCGCCTGCGCTTCGGTGACTTGAAGTGGTGGTAGAGGAACTCCGCCTTGTAGGTGGGCATGTCGACGTTGACGGGGCAGTCGTTGGTGCAGCCCTTGCAGGCCAGGCACAGGTCGAGGGCGTCGTACACCTCCTGGGACTGCCAGCCGTCGGTGATCACGTCGCCCTTCAGCATCTCGTAGAGCAGGTGGGCCCGGCCGCGGGTGGTGTGCTTCTCCTCGCGGGTGACCTGGTAGCTGGGGCACATCGTCGTCTCGGCCCGCGGCACCCGGCACTTGCCGATGCCGACGCAGCGCAGGGTGGCGTGGGCGAAGTCGCCGCCGTCCTCCTCGTAGGCGAACTTCAGGGGCTGGCGGGGCGGGTTGTAGTCGGTGCCGAGCTTGAGGTTCTCGTCCAGGCGGTAGGGGTCGACGACCTTGCCCGGGTTCATCTTCCACTTCGGGTCCCAGATCGCCTTGAACTCCCGCATGGCCTGGAGGAGTTCGGGCCCGAACTGCTTCTCCAGCAGTTCGGCGCGCTGCTGTCCGTCGCCGTGCTCCCCGGAGATCGAGCCGCCCAGGGACACGCACAGGTCGGCGGCGTCCTCGAGGAACGCCCGGTAGGTGGCGATGCCCTCGGCGGTGCGCAGGTCGAAGCTGAGCCGGCTGTGGATGCATCCCTGGCCGAAGTGGCCGTACATGGCACCGGTGATGCCGTGCCGGTCCATCACCTTGCGCAGTCCGCGCACGTACGCGCCGATCCGGTCCGGGGGCACGGCGGAGTCCTCCCAGCCGGGCCAGTGGTCCTTGCCGTCGGGCGGGAAGGCGGTCGAGCCGAGGCCGCTCTCCCGGATCGCCCACAGGTGCTCGCTGGTGCCGCCTTCCTGCTCGCTCTTGGCGATCCTGATCCGGTCCCGGTCGTAGCCCTTGACGCCGGTCAGCCAGTCGGCGAAGGCGTGGGCCCGGGCGACGGACTCCTTCGCCTCGTCCGCGCCGAACTGCACCACCAGCCAGGCGCCGCCGGTGGGCCGGGGCAGTTCCTGGATGTCGTCCACGTTCATGTTCTGCAGCTGCTGGTCGCGGATCAGCTCGTCGTCCAGGGCCTCCAGACCGATGGGCTTGAAGCGCTCGACGATCTCCTCGCAGTGTTCCGCCGCGTCGGCGAGGTCGTCGTACTCCACGACGACGGTGGTGCGTTGCAGCAGGGCGGGCGTCAGCATGAGGACCGCCTGCAGAGTGGTGACGCAGGTGCTCTCGGTGCCGACCAGGGCCCGGGCGACGTTGAAGCCGCGCTCGGGCAGCAGCTCGTCCAGGTTGTAGCCGGAGACGCGGCGCGGCACCTGCTCGGCCGACCGGAATCCGGCCCTGATGGCGTCGGCGTACTTGTCGCGCAGATCCCGCAGGGCCGCGTAGATCTCCCCCTTGCGGCCGCCCTCGGCGATGATCTCGTCGAGCTGCTCCTCCTCGTTCACGCCGACCCAGAAACGGGCGCCGTCGTAGGTGACGATCTCCAGGGCGTGCACGTTGTCGCTGGTGCGCGGGCCGGGGCCGTACAGCTGGGACTGCACCGAGTGGATGCCGCAGGAGTTGTTGCCGATATTGCCGCCGATCAGACAGCGGGAGTGGGTGGAGGGGTCGGGACCGAAGATCAGACCGTGCTCGCCCGTGTGGCGGTTCAGCTCCTCGTTGATCACGCCCGGTTCGCAGGTGACCAGCCGCCGGCCGACGTCGGTCTTCCCGATGCGGGTGAGGTATTTCGAGTGGTCGATGACCACCGCCTCGTTGACGGTCTCCCCGGACAGGCTGGTGCCGCCGCCCCGGTTGAGGATGGGGGCGCCGAACTCGTGGCAGACCCTGTGCACCGCGACCACGTCGTCCAGCGTCCGCGGGACGACGACGCCGATCGGCACCTGCCGGAAGTTGGAGGCGTCCTGCGCGTACAGCCCCAGCGAGGCGGTGTCGAAGCGTACTTCGCCCTCGACGGCCCTGCGCAGCGCCCGCTCCAGCTTGCCGACGTCGAGCGTCTCGCGGCCGCGTGGCGCTCCGGGGATCTGCGGGTGGGACTTGGCCGGGATCTCGCGGGTGGTCCGGCGGGTGGGCTTCGCCATCGCTGTCAACTCTCCTTCACGAACCGGGTCAGGTGGTCCGGGTTCCGTACACGCGGTAGCGCTCGGCATCGGGCCACTTGACCTCAAGGCCGAGGCCGGGCCGGCCGGGGTCGGGGCGCAGCGCGCCGCCGTCGGGTGACAACGTGCCGTCGAACAGCAGGCGTTCGATCCGTACGTGGTCGTGGAAGTACTCCAGGTGCCGCAGCCGGCGCACGGCGCAGAACGCGTGCGCCGAGACGGCCGGCGCGCAGTGCGCGGACAGGTCCAGATGGTGGGCCGCCGCCAGGCCGGCCGTTTCCAGGACGCCGGTGATGCCGCCGCAGCGGGTGACGTCGGCCTGGAGGCAGTCCACCGCCGGGCCCTCGACGAGGTTGACGAAGTCCCGTGTGGTGTACGCGTACTCACCCGCCGCGATCTCCAGCCGCTCGGGGCCCCGCTCGCACAGCATGCGCAGGCCGTCGAGGTCGGCGGAGCTGACGGGCTCCTCGAACCACCGCACGTCCCACTCGTCGTGGAACCGGCCGGCCCAGTACAGGGCCTGCTTGCGGCCCAGGGCGCCGTTGGCGTCGGTGAAGACCTCCGGCTCGTCCCCGATGGCCTTGCGTACGGCCGTGAGGCGCTGCGGGTCCCGTTCGGGATCCCGGGAGGTCTTGAGCTTGACGCGCGGGATGCCCTGCTCCACCCATCCGGCGAGCTGGTCGGTGAGACGGTCGAGCGGATAGTTCGTGAATCCGCCGCTTCCGTACACCGGGACCCGGTCGTGGTAGGCCGGGAGCAGGTGGATCATCGGCAGCTCGAGCAGCCGCGCCTTGAGGTCCCACAGCGCGACGTCCACCGCGGAGACCGCCATGGCGCCGGCGCCGGGCCGGCCCGCGTTGCGGATCTGGCGCTGCATCAGGTGCCAGAGGGCCGGCGGCGAGGTGACGTACCGTCCCTTCAGCAGACCGGTGAGCTTGGACTCGACGAAGGAGGCCACCGACACGTCCCCGTACGTGTAGCCGATCCCGGTACGGCCGCCGGCGTGCACCCGGACCAGGACCATGGTCGTGGAGTCCCAGTCCAGGGTCCCGTCCTGCTCCGTGCCGTCCGGGCCGTCGGTCGGCACCTCGAAGGCGTGCACGTCGACGGAGTCGATCCGGACGGCGTCCAGGTCCGGTGCCGCCGCGCTCACGAGTGCCGTCCCGGCAGGTGCTCGGCGACCTCGGTGAGTTTCTGCCGCATTCCCTTGGCCGCGATGCCGGCCCGCTCCGGGTCCCGTACGGCGGCCTTGGCGGCCTTCTTGCCCTGCGCCAGCATGATGTGCGGCGGGATCGGCGCGATCTCCTGGTCCACCTTGAACTCCAGGACGACCGGTACGTCCGAGGCGAGCGCCTCGTCCCACGCCTTGCCGACCTTCTTCGGCTTGTCGCAGTAGATGCCCTTCAGGCCCAGCATCTCGGCGTACTTCGCGTAGGGGACGTCGGGGATGTACTGCGAGCCGGGGAACTTCGGGTCGCCGGCCATGGCGCGCTGCTCCCAGGTGACCTGGTTGAGGTCCTGGTTGTTGAAGACGCAGAAGACGAACGGCGCCGGGCCGGACAGCCGGTCCAGGTACCGCTTGACCGTGATCATCTCGGCCATGCCGTTCATCTGGAAGGCGCCGTCCCCTACGAACGCGATCACCGGCCGGTCCGGATAGGCGAACCGGGCCGCGATCGCGTACGGCGTGCCCGGCCCCATGGTCGCCAGGGTGCCGGACAGCGACGCCTGCATGCCCTTGCGGAGCTTGAGGTGCCGGGCCCACCAGTTGGTGCCGGAGCCGGAGTCCGCGGTGAGGATGCAGCCGTCCGGCAGCCGGGGCGACAGCTCGGACGCCACCGCCTGCGGGTTGATCGTGCCGCCGAAGCTCTGGCCGGCCCGCTTCCGGCAGAGCGCGTCCCATTCCCGGACGTCCTTCTCGATCTGCTGCCGCCAGCCGCGGTCCTGCTTGCGTTCCAGCAGCGGCAGCAGAGCCTTCAGGGTCTCCTTGGCGTCGCCGACGAGGTGGGCGTCCATGGGATAGCGAATGCCGATCATCCGCCCGTCGATGTCGATCTCGACGCCCTTGGCCTGCCCCTCGTCCGGCAGCCACTCCGCGTAGGGAAAGCTCGTGCCCACCATCAGCAGGGTGTCGCAGTTCTGGATCATGTTGTCGCTGGCCTTGCTGCCCAGCAGACCGATCGGCCCGGTCACGAACGGCAGATCGTCCGGCAGCACCTCCCGGCCCAGCAACGCCTTCGCGACCCCCGCGCCGAGCAGTTCCGCCGTCTCCACGACCTCGCTCTCGGCGTGTGCGGCGCCCTGACCGATGATCATGGCGACCTTGGAGCCCTCGTTGAGGACGGCGGCGGCCTTGCGCAGCTCGTCGGGGTCGGGCAGCAGACGGGGGCGGCTCCAGCCGACGCTGGAGAACACCGAGCCGTGCGTCTTCGGCGGGGACGGCTGGGCCTTCTCCTCCTGGATGTCGTCCGGGATGATGACCGTCGCGATACCGCGCCTGGTCAGTGCCGTCTTGAAGGCCCGGTCGATCACATGGCGGGCCTGCCCGGGGTGCACGATCATCTGGCAGAACTCGGAGACGTCGGCGAACAGCCGGGCCAGCGGGATCTCCTGCTGGTAGTGGGCGCCGAGCGAGAGCCGCTTCTGCTGGCCGACGACGGCGACCACCGGCTGGTGGTCCAGCTTCGCGTCGTACAGCCCGTTCAGCAGATGGACCGCGCCCGGACCGGAGGTCGCCGTGCAGCAGCCCACCTCCCCCGTGAACTTCGCGTGCGCGCACGCCATGAACGCGGCCATCTCCTCGTGCCGCGTCTGAATGAACTCCGGATCCCCCTTCGCCCGGTCGAAGGCGCCCAGCAGTCCGTTGATCCCGTCCCCGGGATAGCCGTAGACCCGCTTGATCCCCCATTCCCGCAGGCGTTGCAGGACGTAGTCGGCCACCAGCGTCATGACATGCTCTCCCTCGGGCGCGCACCTCTGCCGTCGGGAGTGGGTGACCCACGGGCGCGTTCCGCAAACGGCCGCCGGGCCCGGTCCCTCCGTCTGGCCGAAGAAGTGCGCGCCGGTGGAGTTCGGCGCCACTCCCCCGGTCCGTGCCGGTGACGGACGGGGCGAGGTCCGCGAGCGTGTGCCGCAGCTGTGCCAGGCACCGGGTGAGCAGGCGCGAGACGTGCATCTGCGAGAGCCCCACGGCCGCCGCGATCTGCTGCTGGGTCAGGTCGTGGAAGAAGCGCAGGACGAGGATGCGGCGCTCCCGGTCGGGGAACTGCCGCAGCGCCCTGATGACCGCGACCCGTTCGGCGGCGGCTTCGACCCGGGCGTCCTGCTCGCCCAGCGTTTCGGCGAGCGCGGGACGGGCGGTGTGGCCGGCCGCGTCCGGCGGTGCGTCGAGGGAGCGGGGGCGCAGCGCGTCCCGGGAGCGCACGGCCTCGGTCACGGCGTCCTCGGACAGGCCGCAGGCGCGGGCGATCTCGGCCCGCGAGGGCGCGCGGCCGCCGCACCGCTGCTCCAGCTCCTGCCGTGTCCGTTCGACCTGTTGCCGGGCTTCCTGCACGGACCGGGGCAGCCGGACGAGGCCCGTCCGGTCCCGCAGGTGCCGCTTCAGTTCGCCGGTGATCGTGGGCAGCGCGTACGACAGGAAGGCGTGCCCCAGGCCGGGGTCGTAGCCGTCGATCGCCCTGACCAGACCCAGACAGGCCACCTGGACCAGGTCGTCGTGCTCCTCGGCCCCGAGAGCGCGGTACCTGGCGGCGAGCCGGCGCGCGAGCGGGATCAGGGTGCGGACGGCCGTGTCCCGGGCGGCCGCCCGGTCCGGGCCCGGGGGCAGCCGGCCGATCCGGCCGACGAGTTCGTCGATCCGCTCGGAGGAGAGCGCGCCGCCGGAGGTGCGCCGTCGAGGGGATCGGAGGGTGGCGAGGGGGGTCATGAGCGCCTCTGCTGTGGCCGGGCTCCTGTGCACACCGGCTGGGTATCCACATTCCATTGCACTATGCAATGCTCGCCGGGTCGTGCGCGGTCCGCGCGGCGAGCGCCGGGCCGTACGGCCGACCGGGTGTCCCGCACCGGCCGTACGGGGCTGTTCCAAGCGGTCCTGCCGCTGCGGGAGCCCTGCGTTCGGGACGAAGGGGCATGGGTACCGGTGTCTGGTGCGCAGTGGCACACCGCGGCACCGGGTCGAGAGGAGGCCGGAGCATGGAACACATCGGGCACCGCGTGTGGGCGATCCCGGAGGGGTTCGTCCCGGACGGGAGCACCGGGCCGGAGTCGATGGCCAGCCATGAGACGGCGTGCATCCTCAACACCGGGGACGAGGACGCGCATGTGCGGATCACCCTCTTCTTCCCGGACCGCGAACCGGCCGGGCCCTACGAGGTCACCGTGCCCGCCCGCCGTACGCTGCACCAGCGGTTCAACGAACTCGCCGACGACGGCTCCGTACCGGTCGGCGCGGACTATGCGTCCGTGCTGGTCAGCGATGTGCCGGTGGTCGTGCAGCACACCCGTCTCGACAGCCGGCAGGCCGCCAACGCCCTGCTGTCGACCATCGCGTACGCCGCGGGCTGACGACCCTCCGCCGCATGGCGGCGGTGCCCGCCCGCTGGGCCGCCGGTCCGGGGCTGCTGCGGCCGGCGCGGTGCGGCGGATCGTGGCTGCGCCTGACCACTGCGCCGTCCCCCGTCGGCGTACGGGCCGTTTCCTCGGGGGGATGCGGGGAAAACCACAGTGCCATGGGTGATGGAGCGGACAGGCCGGTGCGCGTGCCGAGCGACGTGTGTCCGCCATGGGTGCTGCGGGAGTACGCGGTCCTGGCCGACGGCGAACGCGGCGCCGTGGTGGACCCCGAGGGACGGATCGTCTGGCTGTGCGCCCCCCGCTGGCACAGTGACGCGGTGTTCTCCTCGCTGATCGGCGGCTGCGGGTACTTCGGGGTGCAACCGGAGGACCGCTGGCACGTGTGGGGCGGCTACTACGAGGACGGCACGCTGATCCGGGTCAGCCGCTGGCTGACGGCCGACTCCGTCGTCGAGTGCCGTGACGCGCTGGCGATGCCGGCCTCGGTGGACCGGCTCGTCCTGCTGCGCCGCATGCGCGTCGAACGCGGGGAGGCACGGCTGCGATTCGGCCTCGACCCGCGACCCGGCTTCGGCTCCGGCCGGGTGCGCGACCCCCGGCTGGAGGGCGGGGTGTGGACCGCGGACGCCGGCGGTCTGCGGCTGCGGCTCCTCGGGGCGCACCAGGCGGCGTGGAACCCCGAGCGCGGTCTGCGCGGTGAGGTGCGCCTGCGCAAGGGCGAGCAGCACGACCTGGTCCTGGAGCTGTCGGAGAAGGGCGGCGCCGAGGTGCTGGACCCGGAGGAGCTGTGGACGCGGACCGAGGACGCCTGGCGGCGGGCCGTGCCCGACTGCTCCGGCCTGGCCGCACCGCGCGACGCGCGCCACGCCTACGCCGTCCTGCGCGGGCTGACGAGTTCCTCCGGCGGCATGGTCGCGGCCGCCACGACCTCGCTGCCGGAGCGTGCCAACACCGGCCGCAGCTACGACTACCGCTTCGCCTGGCTGCGGGACCAGAGCTACGCCGGTCTCGCGGTGGCCGCGCACGGCCCGCACGAGCTGCTCGACGACGCCGTGCGCTTCACGGCCGAACGCGTGCTCGCCGACGGTGACGGCCTGCACCCCGTGTACGCCGTCGACGGCGGCCCCGTGCCGGGCGAGCGGGGGCTTCCGCTGCGCGGCTACCCGGGGGGCAACGACCGCATCGGGAACCGCGCGGCGCGGCAGTTCCAGCTCGACGCGTTCGGTGAGGCGCTCCAGCTGTTCGCCGCCGCCGCGCACCACGACCGGCTCTCCTCCGACGCGGAGCAGGCGGTCGCGGTGGCGGTCGACGCGGTGGAGCGGTACTGGCAGCGGCCCGACTCCGGGCTGTGGGAACTGGAGGAACGCTGGTGGACCCAGTCCCGGCTGAGCGTCGTCTGCGGGCTGCGCCGGATCGCCGAGGTGCTGCCGGAGCGCCCGGCCAAGCGGTGCACCGCCCTGGCCGAGGCCGTCTTCGCCGAGACGCGGCGCCGGTGTCTGCGCGCCGACGGCCGGTGGCGCCGGGCAGCCGACGACGACGGTCCGGAGGCCGCCCTGCTGATGCCGCTGGCCCGGGGCTGTCCTTCCGCCGACGATCCGAGCAGCGCGGTCACCCGCCGTTACATCGAGGAGCAGCTGGCCGAGGACGGATACCTCTACCGCTTCGCCCACCCGGGCATCCCGTTGGGCGAGGCCGAGGGCGCCTTCCTCTTCTGCGGGTTCAGCATGGCGCTGGCCACCGATCACCTCGGCGACCGCACCGGCGCGCTCCGCTGGTTCGAACGGACCCGGGCGGCCTGCGGGCCGTCCGGGCTGTTCGCGGAGGAGTACGACGTACGTCAGCGCCAGCTGCGCGGCAATCTGCCCCAGGCGTTCGTCCACGCCCTCCTGCTGGAGTGCGCCGTCCGGCTCAACGACGCCTCGACGCTGCCGCGCTGAGACGGCCGGGCCGCGGGCGCAGGGCCGCCACGACAGCCGTGCCGGCCGCGCCCAGGGCGCCCGCCGTGAGCGCGAGGGGACGCCGGTGGCGCACGGCCCACAGCTGGAGGCTGCGGGAGTGCGCCTCGTCGTCGAAGACCCCGTGCGGGCCGTGGTCGGCGCCGTGCGTGTCGTCGACCGGCTTCCACAGGTTGGCGGGCCGCGTGGGGTCCAAAGGCTGGTCCGTCTGCTGGGAGTCGTAGCCGGTCCGGGCCAGGTACCGGTCCAGCAGGCCGGCCGCGAAGCGCTGCCCCAGCAGGGTGGCGACCGTGGAGCCGCCGATCCAGTACTCCCGCCGCTCCGGGTGGTCGGCGGCGTGCAGGATGCCCTCGGCGGCGACCTCCGGCTGGTAGACCGGGGCCACCGGCCGCGGATGCCGGGGCAGCCGCGTCTGCACCCAGCTGAACTGCGGTGTGTTCACCCCGGGCAGGTGCGCCATGGTCACCCGTACGGCGCTGCCGTCGTGCCGCAGCTCGCAGCGCAGCGCGTCGGTGAAGCCCCGGATCGCCGCCTTGGCCCCGCAGTACACCGCCTGCAGCGGCACGCTGCGGTAGGCCAGGGCCGAGCCGACCTGGACGATGGTGCCCCGGTCGCGGGGCACCATCCGGCGCAGGGCGGCCTGGGTGCCGTGGACGAAGCCGAAGTACGTCACCTCGGTGGCGCGGCGCAGCTCGTCCGGGCGGATCTCCGTCACGGGCGCGAACACGGTGGCGAACGCGGCGTTCACCCAGACGTCGATCGGCCCGAGCTGGTCCTCCACCTGCTGCGCGGCCGCTTCCACGGCCTCCGGGTCCGCGACGTCGACGACGAGGGGCAGCGCCCGTCCGCCGGCCGTGCGGACGTCGTGCGCGGCCTGCTCGAGGCCCTTCTGGCCGCGGGCCAGCAGCGCCACCGCGGCGCCGCGCGCGCCGAACGCACGGGCCGTGGCCCGGCCCACGCCGGCGCTGGCGCCGGTGACCACCACGACCTGGCCGCCGGCGTTCCCTCCCGCACTCACTTCTCGCCCCGGCCGGGGAGGTGCTCGGCGTACTCGGTGAGCTTCTGCCGTACGCCCTTGGCGGTGATGCCGGCCTTCTCCGGGTCGTGCAGCGCCGCCATCGCGGCCTTCTTGCCCTGGGCCTTCATGATGTGCGGCGGAATCGGTGCGATCTCGTTGTCGACCTTGAACTCCAGCACCACCGGCCGGTCGCAGGCCAGGGCCTCGTCCCAGGCCGAGCCGACCCTGGCGGGGTCGTCGCAGACGATGCCCTTCAGGCCGAGCAGCTGGGCGTAGGCCGCGTACGGCACGTCCGGGATCTCCTGGGAGGCCGGGTACTTCGGGTCGCCGGCCATGGCGCGCTGCTCCCAGGTCACCTGGTTGAGGTCCTGGTTGTTGAAGACGCAGAAGACGAACGGCGCCGGGCCGGACAGCCGGTCCAGGTACCGCTTGACGGTGATCATCTCGTTCATGCCGTTCATCTGGAAGGCGCCGTCACCGACGAACGCGATGACCGGCCGGTCCGGGTAGGCGAACCGCGCGGCGATCGCGTACGGCGTCCCCGGCCCCATCGTGGCCAGCGTCCCCGACAGCGACGCCCGCATGCCCTGGCGCAGTTTGAGGTGCCGCGCCCACCAGTTGGTGCCGGAGCCGGAGTCCGCGGTGAGGATGCAGCCGTCGGGCAGACGCGGGGACAGCTCGGCGGCGACGGCCTGCGGGTTGATCGTGTTCTCGAAGTGCTGGCCCGTCCAGCGCTCGCACAGGTCGTCCCATTCCCGGACGTCCTTCTCGATCTGCTCGCGCCACTTCCGGTCCTCCTTGCGGTGCAGGAGGGGGATGAGCGCGCGGAGCGTCTCCTTGGCGTCGCCGACGAGGTGGGCGTCCATGGGGTAGCGGATGCCGATCATCCGCCCGTCGATGTCGATCTCGACGCCCTTGGCCTGTCCCTCATCCGGCAGCCACTCCGCGTAGGGAAAGCTCGTGCCCACCATCAGCAGGGTGTCGCAGCCCTGGATCATGTTGTCGCTGGCCTTGCTGCCCAGCAGACCGATCGGCCCGGTCACGAACGGCAGGTCGTCCGGCAGCACCTCCCGGCCCAGCAGCGCCTTCGCGACCCCGGCCCCCAGCAGCTCGGCGACCTCGACGACCTCCTCCTCGGCCGCGGCCGCTCCCTGGCCGACGAGCATCGCGACCTTGGAGCCCTCGTTGAGGACGTCGGCGGCCTTGCGCAGCTCGTCGGGGTCCGGCAGCACGCGGGGCCGGCTCCAGCCGACGCTGGAGAACACCGAGCCGTGCATCTTCGGCGGGGACGGCTGGGCGTCCTCCTCCTGCACGTCGTTCGGGATGATGATCGTCGCGACGCCGCGCGTGGTCAGGGCCGTCTTGAAGGCCCGGTCGATCACATGGCGGGCCTGCCCGGGATGCACCACCATCTGGCAGAACTCGGACACGTCCGCGAAGAGCAGCTCGAGATCCACCTCCTGCTGGTAGTGGGCGCCCAGCGAGAGCCGCTTCTGCTGGCCCACGACGGCGACCACCGGCTGGTGGTCCAGCTTCGCGTCGTACAGCCCGTTCAGCAGATGGACCGCGCCCGGACCGGAGGTCGCCGTGCAGCAGCCCGCCTCCCCCGTGAACTTCGCGTGCGCGCACGCCATGAACGCGGCCATCTCCTCGTGCCGCGTCTGGATGAACTCCGGCTCGCCCTGCGCACGGTCGAAGGCGCCGAGGAGTCCGTTGATGCCGTCTCCGGGGTAGCCGTACACCCGTTTCACGCCCCATTCGGTGAGGCGTTGCAGGACGAAGTCGGCGACTTGGGTCATGGGGTTCTCCTCGGCCGGGGTGCGAAGCGTCGCGCCTGGGGGTTGCCTCCACGGCCCGGGCGTAAACGCTTCGCACGGCCGTCCGGGGAAGGTTCCAGCCGAGCGGCTCAACGGCCCTCGTCACCTGCCGGGTACGGCGCTCACGGGCCGGCTGGTGCAAGGGGTCTCGGACACGCCGCTGCGGCCGAGTTCCGGGCCCAGTCCGAAGTAGTGCCGGAAGTTGTAGATCAGCGGGCTCCAGGCGGCGGGATCGATGTGCTGGGTGCCGGGAACCACCAGACGCGGATCGGCGTGCACCTTCAGCACCCGCGCCTCGACGATGAGGAAGTCACCGGCGGCGGCGGTGGCCACGCGGGCGGCGCGCGCCTCCAGCTGGATCGGGCACTCGGCCACCCGGGGCGGGCGCACGGTGTGGGACGCCTGCGCCCGGAAGCCGGTGGCCCGGAACTTGTCCGGCTCGTAGCGGGCGCGGCGGGGACCGTGCCCGGCCGCTTCGGGCCGGCCGGTGAGCCCGCCCAGGTGCTCGACGGCCGGCCACTGCCGGGGTTCGGGCAGGCTGATGACCATCTCCGGCCGGACTGCCAGGTTCGCTCCGGTCTGCCCCTGCGCACCGAGCCCCAGCACCACCGTCTGCCCGAGGGCCCAGGCGGACGAGATCGGGGCCAGGTTGACGGTCCCGTCGGCGTTCTCGGTGGTCAGCAGCACGACGGGCGTGCCGAAGTAGAGGATGCTCGGAGTGATGGTCAGGTGCCCGTCGGCGGGCCTGGCGGGGTTCGGTGCGGTGTCCATGCGGTGACCGTAGGACGCCGGCCGTTCGGCCGGAGCCGAACCGATCACCGGAGATCATGGACGGCAGCGGGGAAGGAGCGGCAGCCGGGAAGGCCGTGGGGCCGGCGGCGGATCAGGGCTTCCCTTCACAGGTGCCTGGCCTCGCCTCACCTTCCCGTGGCTGCCCTCACAGCTCCCGGCCCTTGTCTCATTTCTCCCGGTGCTGGTTGCGGATCCGGGCGGCCACCTCGTTCTGCTCGGTCTCCCACCAGGGCCGTACCCGCTCGGGGGCGGGCGCCTGGTCCGGGTTCGAGGCGGGCGGCGTGACGGGGGCGAGTTCCGCGTCGAGCCGGCGGTCCAGAGCCGCGGAGTGGACGCGCTCCGCGCGCGCCCACTGGTACAGCAGCGCCAGCAGGAAGGGCAGTGCGACCAGCTCGGCGATGCTCAGCATGGCGCCGCCGCCGATCTGCTGGTCGTGCCGGACGTCCGGGGACCAGGCCGGCGCATGGTGCAGGTACCAGGCCCCCGCGATCAGCGTGCCGTGCGTCATCACGACCACGCCCGGGACCGCGTCGACGATGCCGTCCACGAACACCAGCGCCGCCCGCACCGGGTGCGTGCACCAGGCGGGCAGCGTCTCCTCGCGGGTCAGGACCGGCACGACGAACAGGCAGCCGGCCGCGAGCAGATGCAGGTACATCAGCTCGTGCAGCCAGCCCACCCGCAGGGCGGTAGCGAAGTACGGCGTGAAGTACACCGTCAACTCGGTGCCGAGCACCAGGGCGGTGCTGACCAGGGGGAACGTCAGCACCCGGATCAGGCGTCCGGTCATGGCCCGGCGCACACGCCCGCCGGCGTCCTCCGGAAGCGCCTCCACGGCGAGGCGCAGCGGGTCGCCCAGGGCCAGGCCCAGGGGGGCGACGAGGTCGAGGAGGATGTTCTGCACGGCGGCCGGCCAGAACAGCACATGGTCGTAGACGGCCAGGGCGGACATCGTGGCCACCACCAGCGCGCCCAGACCGAGCAGCGCGAACGCGGTCACCCGGAGCGGCGGCCAGGGCGTGCCCCGTTTGCGCAGCCGCGCGACGCCCCAGCCGTAGAGCGCGCCGAGGGCGAGGACCAGCAGCAGCGCGGGGACGTCCAGCTGCCATGTGGACAGCAGGCGTCCCGTGGTCAGCTCGGGGAGAGCGCCGGCCGACAGTCCGGTCATCGCGTGACCATCCATGCAGTTCGTCCTCCTTCGTCCCGGCACGGAAGAAGGCCGCTCGGATCCGTGCCGGGACGACGCTAGCCCCCGGCGGCCCGGAGCCGGGCATCGGGGTGCCGCACGTCGGGGTGACGGGGGACAGCCCCGGTCGGCGAGAACGCCGTCCGGGGCTGTTCCGTACAGGCAGGGCGGTGGATCACCGCCGGAGGGCTCAGTGGTGCCGGCCGCCCCAGCGGTGGCTGTTGCCCCAGGAGACGGTGTCGACGACGCGGCCACGGTCGTTGCGCAGGATCGCGGTGTCGGCGTTGACGTCCCACACGCGCGCGTGGCGGTCCTGGTACAGGTCGGTCCTGGTGTCCCGGCCGACGCCGGTGTGCACGCGGACGGTGGCCCGGCCCCGGAGCAGCACGTGGTGGAAGGTGTACCTGTGGCCGTCCCGGTCGGACAGCGTCCAGCCGTTCAGGTTCACCGCGCGACGGGTCGAGTTCGTGATGTCCACCCACTGCGCGTTCAGCGCGCGGTTGGAACGGTCGTCGCGGATCAGCCGGGCGTGCTGCACGCCGCTGATGAGCACCTCTGCGCGGTGCATGCGGCCCGGCTGGTGACCGGCCGCCGCGGCCGGGAGGGCCGTGGCGCCCACGACGGCGGTGGCCACTGCGGCGGCTGCGGTCATACGGCGGACGGAAGAAGAAACGGACACGAGGTCCCCCTTCGCGAGATGCGCTGGTCAGCGGCCGGTCGGCCGCACAGCCACACCTTGCGGCTTACGTCCGTTTTTGCGAGGGAAACCGCGCACGCCATTACGGATCCTGCAACATTCCATGACTCTCGCGTGTATCGTCCATTTAATTCCTGAACGTAGCGCTTGAGCGCCATATGGTTGCATATTTCTGTGTAAACACGAGCCTGAGGCAACCAATCGCCGGCTCCCGCCACCCCACCCGATTCCCGTGCGGCCACTCGAAAGTGGGTAACAAGGGCTACGCCGACCGGAGCAGCCGCACGAGGGCGCGGGTTCAGCGCACGGGCAGCGCCGGTGTGTGTTCGGTGCGCACGGCGTCCAGGTCACGCGGGTCCAGGCCGAGCAGCCGCAGGATCGTCGGGGCGATCTGGGTGGTGTGCACCCCTGCGGCCACGCGTACGCCGTGCGGGGTGGCGGCGCCGGAGACGACGAGCGGGACGTCGAGGTCGTCGGCGTGGGCGCCGCCGTGCTCGGCGATCTTGCTCTTGCCTCCGGTGTAGACGACGCCGTACTGGGTGACGCCGACCAGGTCGGGCACGCGGGAGTCGCCCGGCCGGGCGTGGAAGTAACGGGCGGCGGCCGCACCCGCGTAGACGGTCTTCAGACCGCTCGTGCTGAACGGCTTGGCCTTGCCGTCGATGTCGTTTCCCGTACCGGACTGCGTGAGCAGGTAGGCCTTGGCGAAGTCGGCGGCGGCCTGGGAGCGGTCGGTGAGCCAGAGGAGCATGGCGTCGTCGTCCACCGCGTGGGCGACGAGGTCGCCGGAGCCCGGGTGGGCGGCCTTCCAGGCGGCGTTGAGGCCGTCGAGCAGCGGTCCGTCGTCGATGCGCGTCAGGGCCTTGGGGTCGGTGGGCGACTGACCGTGCTTGGCGGACAGGATGACCGTGGTGCTGCCGGCGAGGTGCCGCTTGCGGAGTTCGGCGAGGAAGAGGCCGACCTGCCGGTCGACGAAGTCGAGGTTCCTCACCACCAGGGGGCCGGGCTGGCCCTTCGCCTGGTAGCCGCCGGTCAGGCCGTCGGACGTGGGCAGCTTCTGGGCGGTCGAGACGGACTGGAAGTTCATGCCGAAGACCGCGGGCGTGCCCCCCTTGTGGGCGCGGCCGTGGTCGTAGCCGTCGATCTCGTTGAGGACGGCCTGCGCCTTGTAGCCGTCGTACTGCTCGGTCGCGGCGTTGTCCTTCGTCCAGTCGCCCGCCGAGTACCCGATGGCCTTGCTGTTGATCTCGGGCGTGAACAGGTCCTGGACGCCCTTGCCGGAGGGGCCGTTGAGAATGTCGTAGGCGGCGTGCTTGTCGGACCACGCGGTGCGCAGGCCGGCGGCGCGGGCCACCTCGAAGACGGTGTTCACCCGCAGGTAGGAGTGCGGGTAGACCGGTCTGCAGGTCTTCGGGTCCACGGGCAGCTTCGAGGGGTCGAGGAGAGCGGCCGGGGCGCCGGTCATCTGCAGGATGCTGCCGGGCAGGCCGCTGAGGCCCTGGCCCGCGTCGAGGGAGTCCTGGTTCTTGTCGAGGTCCTCGGTGAGGTCGACCTCGGCGCCCGGCTTGGCTCCGGCGCACGTGGTGGTGCCGGCCGGCAGGAGCGCGGAGTTGTAGGTGTCGTCGTAGTAGACGCCGGTGGTGCCCGGGTCGCCGCCCGTGAGCTGGCCGACCATGCCCGGGAAGGAGTCGGAGGGGTTGGTGGTCGCCGCGTGGGTGTACTCCACACCGGCCCCGGTCAGCCGGGCGAGCGCGGACCGGGGGTGGCGGGCGACGTACCAGGCGAGGTCGGACTGGTGCAGACCGTCGACGGACAGCAGCAGGACATGCCGGGCGGGCGGGCGGCCGTGCGCCGCGGCGGGCGCGGCGGCCGCGGTGAGCGCGCCGACCGCGGCCAGTGCGGCCGCGGCGGCGGTGACGGTTCGTGCCGGGTGGGCCGGACGTCGGGACATGGCGTCTCCTCGGACGGTGTCGAGTCGGTGCGGGGGTGTGGATCGTGCACCGACATCCGAGAGGCGGAACGTGTACGCCGGCGGGCCGTCATGCCGTGATCAGCCCAAGAAACGGATCAGGCCGGGCAAAGAGTTGCGCCGCTCGCCCCTCGGCTCGGCCGGGTCGGCGTGCGGAGGCCGGCCGCGGGCGGCCGGCAGGCCGGCGTCACCGCCGTCCGCCGAACTCCCAGTCGTGGACCTGGATGTCGGCGTAACGGTCGACGGTCAGGACGCCGCGTGCGGTGTCCGCGTCGGGAGCGCGCACCAGTGCGGCCGTGCCGAGCCAGGTGGTGCCGTCGTCGGACAGCAGGGGCCCGTAGGCGATCAGATCGCTCCGGTCGGAGGGCACGGCGAGATCGGCGGCCTCCCCCTCGCCGAGGCCGAGCACGAGATGGCGCCGGCCGCCGGTCCGCCCGCCGGGGAAGTCCCACATGGTGCGCCCCAGCAGGTTGCGCCACCGGCGCAGCAGGACGTCCTGGTACACGCCGGCCTGGTAGCCGGGCTCGTCGAAGGCGAACGCCCGGGCCGCTGCGGGATCGGGCAGATCGACGATGTGCACGCTGCCCGTGGGCACTTCGCCGTCGCCGGTGAGCGTCGGGCCGCGGGCGATCATCTCCTTCTGGAACCGGTCCATGTACGACCAGTGCGCCTCCAGCAACTCCCTGCGCAGCGCCAGGGAGCCGGGCCGGTCGCGGTGATAGCAGAAGAATTCCATGCCCACAGTCTCCAGCACGCGTACCGGCGAGCTCGCGTACAGGGACCCTTCGAGTCCGCTGATAAATTCCTTCGGTGAGCGACAAACTGCCCAGCGGCGGCATCGAGTTGTCACCCGACCAGATCGAAGCCCTCCCCGCCAGGTGGTCGTCATGCTGGACCCCGAGTGAGGTCGCGCAGCGGTTGGCCGGAATCAGCACGCCCTGGTACGTGGCCGCGGGCTGGGCGCTGGATTTGTTCCGCGGCACGCAGACGCGCGCTCATGGAGACATCGAGATCGCGATTCCGGCCGCGAGCTTTCCCCAGGTCCGCCACCGCTTCCCCGGATACGTCTTCGACGCTGTAGGCAGCGGCCGGATCTGGGAGGACGCCACACCGGAGGTGCTGGCCGCCGTGCACCAGACATGGCTCCGCGATCCGGTCACCGGAAGCTACCTGCTCGACGTGTTCCGCGAACCGCACGACGGCGAAACCTGGATCTGCCGACGGGATGAGACGATCCGGCTTCCCTACAGCGACATCGTCCGTCACACCCAGGACGGCATCCCGTATCTGGCGCCCGAACTGGTCCTGCTGTTCAAGGCCGAGCACGTCCGCCGAAAGGATCAAACAGACTTCGAGGCGACCATCCCGCGTATGACCTCGGCTCAGCGCGAGACCCTGGCCGGGCTACTCGCTCGCGTACACCCGGGACACCGCTGGATCGCGGACCTGTAGCCAACGGTTCACTGGTGTGACCGCCTGAGAGCCCGTGAACACTCCGCCATGGGCAGGCACTCGGCGAGCAGGTCGACGACGTCCCGCCAAGCTCGCTGTGCGTGCCGAGGGTGAAAACCGACGCCAGAACGCACGATGTGGTCGACCGGCGGGTGATGGAAGGCGTGCAAGGCGCCGCCGTAGACCACGAGGCGCCAGTCGACGCCCGCGGCCTGCATCTCGGCAGTGAATGCGTCCCGTTGCGCGGGCGGCATGATCGGGTCTTCCGACCCGACCCCGGCCCACACCGGGCAGTGAATGCGCGCCGCCTCGCCCGGACGGCCCGTGGTCAGTCCGTTGACTGTCGCGATCGCGCGCAGGTCGACGCCGTCGCGCCCGAGTTCCAGTGCGATGGCGCCCCCGGTGCCGTAGCCGAGGGCGGCGATCCGGTCCGGGTCGGTCCGCGGCTCGGCGCGGAGCACGTCGAGCGCCGCGTGGCCGATGCCCCGCATCCGGTCGGGGTCAGCGAGCAGCGGCATGCAACGGGCCAGCATCTCCTCAGGGTCGCTCAGATAGCGCCCGCCGTGGAGGTCGAAGGCCAGGGCCACGTATCCCAGTTCGGCGAGCGCATCGGCCCGGTGGCGCTCGACGTCGCTGAGCCCCACTCCCTCGGGCCCGACCAGGACCCCGGGCCGGCAGTCGACGCCGGCCGGGAGCGCAAGATGCCCGATCATCGTCAGACCGTCGGCCGCGTATTCGACCGTGCGCGTTGTAACCGTCGTCATGAGCTGGACTGTAGTGATCGTCGACCCCGGTCGGGCCGGGGTTCTGCGGCTGGCAGAAGGCGCACCGGAAGCCGCTGCTCGCAGACGGGGTTGTTCACAAGCCGCGTTTCACGCCCACGGACGACGAGGTCCTGCTGACCGGTGGCACGCTCGCGCGGGCCGCCGCCGAGGGGCACCGCGTGGTGATCGTCGTCGCCCCGGACGGGTGCATGGACGCGGCGCCGGATGGAGGGTGCGTCGTTGAAGTAGTACTCCCGCGTCACCTCCGCGCCCGCGGCCTCGAGCAGCCGGGCGAGGACGTCGCCCACCACCGCCCAGCGGGCTCCGCCGATGTGCACGGGGCCGGTGGGGTTCGCGGAGACGAACTCCAGGTCGATCCGCAGCCCGCCCAGCCGGTCGGTGCGGCCGTAGGAGTCGCCTGCCAGGACGATGTCCCGCGCCACGGAGCCGAGGGCCGCGGTCTCCAGGGTGATGTTCACGAAGCCCGGGCCCGCGGCCTCGGCCCTGGCGACCCCGGCGGCCCCGCTCAGCAGCGGCGCCAGTTTCTCGGCGACGGTCCGGGCGGGCAGGCCCGCGGACCTGGCCAGGCGCAGGGCGACGTTGGTCGAGTAGTCGCCGTGGCCGGGGTGCCGTGGGCGCTCCACGCGGATCTCGTCGGGCACCTCGGCCGAGAGGTGTCCGGAGCGGATGGCCGTGTGGAGGGCGTCGGAGATGACGGCCACAAGATCGTCTGGGGTCACGGGGCCGACGCCAGCGGAGCCGCAGCCGTCCGCGACAGCCGTTTTCCGGGGGGAAGGGCCGGGTGGAGGCCGGTGTTCGGGAGCGGCGGGGTCACGGGTGTCTCGCATAGTTGTAGACCGTCGCCCGGGACACTCCCAGGAGGCCCGCGATGGTCTGGGCGGCGTCGCGCGAGTCGAAGTAGCCGTCCCGCTGCAGCTGCCGGACGAGCGTCTTCTTCTCCTCGCGGCTCAGCGACCGGGGTGTCGCGGCGCGCTGGGCGGCATGGGCCTCCACCGCCTGGCGCAGCTCGCGCGCCGTGCGGTCCCGCAGGGTCTCCAGGGGCGGCTCGGGGCGGTCGGTGTCCGTGGCCACCAGGTTGGCCAGGGTGCGGGTGACCGGCGACAGCACGGAGACGTCGAGGTTCAGGCAGAGGGCCGCGACGTACTCCCCCGCGGCGTTCTTGATGCCGATCGACGTGCTCTTCGCCGGGCGGCCGTCCGGGAACCGGTTGGGGTAGTTCTGGATGACGCTCGGGTAGCCGGGGTCCTCGATGCGGGCCAGGCCCAGCTCCGTAGCGGAGTCGCCGACCCGGCGGCCGGAGAGGTTGTTCTCGATGACCCGGATGGCGTGATCCGGGTCCCGCAGGTCGTGCAGCACCACCTCGCACAGCCCCGGGAACATGCGCCCCAGTGCCACGGCGATCTTCTCTGCCTCACGGATGAGGTGCTCGTCGTCCACGGCAGCCTCCCCGAGCAGCGAATTGCACTCACTGTCTACTTCTGGATACACAGTCTAAGCGAGTCGCCGCGCTCGTCCAACGCGCTCGCGGTGGTCGCCGGACGGGCCGTGGCCGGGCCGGCGGCCTGCCCGGGTGTGCGGGACAGGCCGCCGGCCGCCGGCGGTGCCGTGCTACAGAGCGCGTTCCAGGCGGTCCGCCATCAGCTTCACGAAGCGGGCGGGGTCCTTCGGCCGGCCGCCCTCGGCGAGTACGGCCAGGCCGTGCAGGAGTTCGGCGGTCCCGGTGAGCTCCGTGCGGTCCTCGCGCTCCTTGTATGCCTGGTTCAGGCCCTTGACCAGCTGGTGGTCCGGGTTGAGCTCCAGGATCCGCTTGGCGCGGGGCACCTCCTGGCCCATCGCCCGGTACATGTCCTCCAGCGCCGGCGTCAGGTCGTTCGCGTCGGAGACGACACAGGCCGGGGAGACGGTGAGCCGGGAGGACAGCCGTACCTCCTTGATGTCCTCCTCCAGTTGCTCCTTCATCCAGCCGAGCAGACCGGCGTACTCCTCGGTCTGCTTCTCCCGCGCCTCCTCGGCCGTGGTGTCGTCGTCCTCGGCGTCGAGGTCGATCCGTCCCTTGGCCACGGACCGCAGCTTCCTGCCCTCGTACTCGCCGACGGCGTCGGTCCACACCTCGTCGACGGGGTCGGTGAGCAGCAGCACCTCGATGCCCCGGTCCCGGAAGGCCTCCATGTGCGGGGAGTTCTCGATGCTCTGCCGGGACTCGCCGGTGAGGTAGTAGATGTCGTCCTGGCCGTCCTTCATGCGCTCCACGTAACCCTTGAGCGTGGTCGGCTCGGTGCCGTGGTGCGTGCTGGCGAAGGAGGCGAGGGCGAGGACGGCGTCCCGGTTCTCCGGGTCGGTGACCAGGCCCTCCTTCAGGACGGTGCCGAACTCCCGCCAGAACGTGGCGTACCGGTCGGGCTCCTTGGTCATCATCTCCTTGACCGTGGAGAGGACCTTCTTCGTCAGGCGCCGCCGCATCATCTCGATGTGGCGGTCCTGCTGGAGGATCTCGCGGGACACGTTGAGCGAGAGGTCGGCCGCGTCGACGACGCCCTTGACGAAGCGGAGGTACGGCGGCAGCAGCGCCTCGCAGTCGTCCATGATGAACACGCGCTTGACGTACAGCTGCACACCGCGCTTGAAATCGCGCGTGAACAGGTCGTAGGGGGCGTGCTCGGGGAGGAACAGCAGGGCCTGGAACTCGAAGGTGCCCTCCGCCTGGAGCCGGATCGTCTCCAGCGGATCGCGCCAGTCGTGGGAGATGTGCTTGTACAGCTCGTGGTACTCGTCGTCGGACACCTCGTCGCGTGACCGCGCCCACAGCGCCTTCATCGAGTTGAGGGTCTCGGGCTCGGGCGTCTTGTCGCCGTCGCCGGAGCCCTCGGGCACCATCCGGATGGGCCAGGTGATGAAGTCCGAGTACCGCTTGACGATCTCCCTGATCTTCCAGGAGGCAGTGTAGTCGTGGAGCTGGTTCTCCGGGTCGGCGGGCTTGAGGTGGAGGGTGACCGAGGTGCCCTGCGGGGCGTCGTCGACCGGTTCCAGCGTGTACGTGTCCTCCCCGCGGGAGGCCCAGCGGGTGCCCTTGGTCTCGCCGGCCCGCCGGGTCACCAGGGTGACCTCGTCGGCCACCATGAAGGCGGAGTAGAAGCCCACGCCGAACTGGCCGATGAGCCCCTCCTCCCCGGCAGCGTCCTTGGCCTCGCGCAGCTCCTTCAGGAACTGCGCGGTGCCGGAGTTGGCGATCGTGCCGATGAGCTGCCCGACCTCGTCGTACGACATCCCGATGCCGTTGTCCCGCACGGTGAGGGTGCGGGCGTCCTTGTCGATGTCGATCTCGATGTGCAGATCGGACACATCGGCGTCCAGCGTGTCGTCCCGCAGCTTCTCCAGACGCAGCTTGTCCAGCGCGTCGGAGGCGTTGGAGACGAGCTCCCGCAGGAAGACGTCCTTGTTCGAGTAGACCGAGTGGATCATCAGCTGCAGCAGCTGACGGGCCTCTACCTGAAACTCCAGCGTTTCAGCCGGCATGTTCGCGAATACCTCACAGGTCTGTCGCCTGAACTGATGCCAGACACTGTAAAACGCGCTGGCGCCGGTCACACATCGCGCACGGCGAGGAATTCCCCCACACATGAACAGCGCGCACCGGCCCCGCCGTTGTCGTGCGGGTCTCGCTGCCACGCCCTCGACGTCCGCGCCGGGAAATTCGCTGCCGTGGGGGGCGGGAGAGGCGGAGACTCGTCCCATGAGTGACATGGAGGCGTTCCGGGAGGCGGCGATCGCGTGGGCGGCCGGCGGTCACGGCGGGCCCGCGCGGGAGCTGGCCGTGCGGCTGCCGGTCCGGGCGGCCGTTCTGCTGGAAGGGCTGAGCGATGTCGCGGCGGTCGAGGCGCTGGCCGCGCGCCACGGCCGGAACCTGGCGGCCGAGGGGGTGTGCGTGCTGCCGATGGGCGGCGCCATGAGCGTCGGGCGCTTCGCCCGGCTGCTCGGCCCGCACGGCCTGGGCCTGCGCCTGACGGGACTGTGCGACGAGCGCGAGTGTGGCTACTACGCCCGTGCCCTGGAGGGGGACGGCGCGGCAGAGCACCGGTTCTTCGTCTGCGCGGCGGATCTGGAGGACGAGCTCATCCGCGCGCTGGGCGTGACGCGCGTGGAGGAACTCGTCCGGGCGGAGGGCGATCTGCGCCCCCTGCACACGTTTCTGCGTCAGCCGGCGCAGCGGGGCCGTACCGCGGAGCAGCAGTTGCGCCGCTTCCTCGGCACGAAGAAGGGACGCAAGATCCACTACGGCCGGGTCCTGGTCGAGGCTCTCGACCCCGGACGCGTTCCCGCCCCGCTGGCCGGTCTGCTCACCAGCCTGTGACCGCGGCCGACTCGTCGGCATGACGGCGAGTCGGCCGGGATGGCGGCACTCGCAGGTCCTGCCGCCGTCCGCCCCGCCGTGCACCCGTCGGCCCGCCGTACCCCCGTCCGCCCGTCGTGCGCTCTTCGGCCCGCCGGCGTTCAGCCGTCGGTGCCGATGTCGGTGCGGTTGTCGGTGAGGGCTGCCGCGATCTGGTGCCGGCCCCGGATGCCGAGTTTGCGGTAGACGCTGGTCAGGTGGAACTCGACGGTGCGCTGGGTGAGGAACAGGGCTTCCGCGATCTCCCGGTTGGTGGCTCCGGCGGCGGCGCGCTCGGCGACCTGGCGCTCGCCGCCGCTGAGGGACTCGGCGGGCGAGGTGGTGCCGCGCCGCAGCCGGCCACGCGCGGCGGCGAGGACCGGCCGCACCTCGTCGAGGAGCATTTTGTCCCCGCACAGCACCGCCGCGTCGATGGAGCGGTGCAGCCGGGTCCGGGCGCCCTGGGCGTCGCCGCGGTCGAACAGGCGCGGCGGGACGGTCGTCCTGCGCTACAGCGCCGCCGCGTCCGTCAAGGGCGCCTCCGCCCGCGCCACGCTGAACGCGGTGCTGGAGCAGGCGAACCTCGCCGCGACCGGCACACCGCCCACGTACACGCTGAAGGCGAGCCAGGTCGAGGACGAGTCGGTCAAGCCGATCCAGTACCTGACGCCGGGCCTGATGGGCTGGGCCATCGCCTCCAGCGCGGTGTTCAGCACGGCGCTGACGCTGGTGACGCTGCGCCGCAAGAAGATCCTGCAGCGGATGCGGCTGTCGCCGATCCGGGCCTGGGAGGTGGTGGCCGCCCGTATCTCCATGACCATGCTGATGGCGCTGACGCAGACGGCGCTGTTCCTGGCCGTGGCGACGCTGCCGTACTTCGGGCTGCGGCTGACCGGCAACTGGTGGCTGGTGGTCCCGCTGGTGATGTGCGGCACGCTGGCGCTGATGTCGCTGGGTCTCCTCATCGGCTCGCTCACCCGCACCGAGGAGTCCGCGGGTGGTCTGGCACAGCTGCTGGTGCTGCCGATGTCGTTCCTGTCCGGCTCGTTCTTCTCGCTGGACAACGCTCCGGGCTGGGTCCAGGCCGTGTCGTACATGATGCCGCTGCGCTACCTCGTCAAGGGCAGCGAGGCCGTGCTCAGCCGGGGCGGCGGGCTGGCGGACGCCCTGCCGACGATGGGCGGCATGCTCGCCTTCACGGCGGTCGTGACCGCGCTGACGCTGCGCTTCTTCCGCTGGAACGAGACGTGATCCGCTGAGGGACGGGCAACGGGGCCCCTTCGCCGTGGACGGCGAAGGGGCGTTGTCGTGCCGGGTCGTTGTCGAGCCGGGTCTCAACCCCTCCTGCTTTTCCAGCCGTTGAGGTGCAGGACCTCTTCCAGGGGGCGGCGAGGGCCCGGGCGGAAGGTGGTGCGCAGGGGGTGGGCGGTCGGCAGGAGGGCGCCCTGGCGGACGGTGGGCGGCAGGCCCAGGAGGTCGGCGACCTCCCGTTCGCGGTCGAGGTGGACGGCCGTCCAGGCGGTGACCAGGCCGCGGCTGCGGGCGGCCAGCGCGTAGCTCCACGCCGCGGGCAGCAGCGAGGCCCACAGGGCCGCCTGGTTGCCCTCGGGCAGCCGGCCGTCGGGCACCTCGAGGCACGGGATGACCAGGACGGGCACGCGGTGCAGCCGCTCGGCCAGCAGCCGCGCGCCCGACATCACCGCGCGTGTCTCCGGGGGCAGTTCGGGCAGGCGCCGCAGCGTCTCGGCGTTGCGGTCGTGGAACGCGGCCCGGTACACCGCGGCGACGTCCGCGCGGATGGCGGGGTCGGTCAGGACGATCCAGCGCCAGTTCTGGCGGTTGTTGCCATTGGGGGCCTGCAGGGCGATCCGCAGGCAGTCCTTGACGAGTTCGGGGTCCACGGGCCGGTCCAGGTCCAGTCCGCGCCGGACGCTGCGCGTGGTGCTGAGCAGTTCCTCGGCGGTGAGGGGCAGGGGCTCGGTCACGGCAGGAGCACCGCCCGGACGACGAGGGCGAGGTAGGTGGCGACGATGAAGCCCATCGCCAGGGGCACCGGCCAGGCGCCGCGCCCGGCGGTCAGGAAACGCCGGGCGCCCCAGGCGGGCAGGAGGGCCGCGAGGCAGGGCAGGAGCGTGAGCGGGCCGCGCGGCGCGAGCAGCAGCTCGCAGCCGGCGGCGACGGCGGCGCAGGCCGCGGTGACGGCCGCGCTGCGCCGGGGGCCGAGGTCCGCGGAGTACAGGCGGGCGCCGGGCGGTGCCTCCCAGGCGGTCTTGCGGGCGAACTCGAAGTGCAGGAAGACACCGGCGCACAGGGCCAGCAGCAGCGGGCCGCGCCGGTCGGCGGGGACCGTCCCGGCGGCGACGAGCGAGCCGTACACGTAGGCGCCGAGGAGCACCTGCACCGGGTAGGTGACGGCCAGGTTCAGCAGTTGCCGGTCGCGGACGGCGGGCGAGAGCCGTTCCAGGAGGGCGAGGAACAGGCCGTAGGCGAGGGCCGCGAGGATCAGCAGGGCGGCCATGGCCGACAGGGCGGCGTTCAGGCCGGTGACCAGCGCGGTGATCAAGGCCATGGCGCCGCGCAGTTCGGCGGTGGTGATGGCGCCGGTGACCAGCGGCCGGGCGGGGTGGTGCACCCGGTCGTAGGCGAGGTCCTTCTGTTCGTCGAGCATGCGCAGGAACAGCAGGGCCAGGACCACGCTGACGACCCGCAGCCAGGTGGCGCCGGACGGCCGCCAGGCCGCGCCGGTCGCGGCCACCGCCGAACTCTCCAGGGCGAGGACCCACAGCAGTCCGTAGGTGGCGTAGACGTGCGGCCGGAACATGCTCAGCACGAACCTGCCCAGCCTTGCGGGGACTTGGGGGACGGCGACGGTGGTCACTGCGGGCGGTCTCTCCGTTCTGGTACGGGTCGCGAACGTGCCCCGGCGAGGCTCATACGGCGGCGGGGGCCGCGAGGGCGCCGGCCGTCGGGCCGGCCGGGTCGGGGTCGGCGAGCCGTAGCCGGGCCTCCACGGCCACCGCGCCGGGCTGGTGCAGCGAGCACTCGATGTCGGCGCCGGGCAACACGGGGCCGGTACGGCACTCCAGCGGCAGGTCCATCTCGGCGAAGCAGCAGAACCGCGCGGCCAGCCCGACCGGCAGCGCGGTGGGCGCGGGCAGGGCGCCGGCGTCGACGGCGGCGGTCAGGGCGAGTTGGCGCAGCGCCTCGAGCTCCAGCATCCCGGGCACGTGGTCGACCCAGTGGTCGTACAGGGCGGGGTGGCCGGTGTCGGGGACGAGACGGGCCGTGCGGGTGCCGTCGGTCGCGGTGCGCGGCGCGGAGATGACCGCGTTGTCGGGGTCGCGGCGGCCGACGCGGGCCGGTTCGACGCGTCGGCCGGGCAGGGCGACGGGCGTCTCGGGCAGGCCGAGCGCGCCGCGCTGCCCGGCGCGCAGACGGGTCCATGCGCGCGGGGGCATCCAGGAGTAGTCGATGCGGGCGAGCAGGGTCTCCTGGTCGCCGATGGTCATGGTGAACCGCAGCCGCAGTCCGGTCACCCCGGCACGGTTGCGGAACCGGTGTTCGATGCGCGTGGCGATGACCGCCTCGGCGGGGTGGCCGTCGCAGGCGTGGGCCGCGGGGTCGGGCACCTCGAACTCGACGGCGCGCAGCAGGAACTTGTGGCCCAGGGGCACGTCGAGGTAGCGGTGGGCGACCACGAAGATGCCCTGCCGGCAGGCCTCCAGCAGCAGCATCGGGTCGTGGCGGGCGCGGTCGCCGACGGTGTCGTGGTAGAAGGCGTGCCGGCGGGGCAACTGCGCGGCGAGCAGTATGTCGTCCTCGCCGTGGCGTTCGGCGTCGGTGAGGAACACCTCGGCGACCGCGGCGCGGTGCACGAGTTCCCTGGGGAGGGTCCGGGTGAACTGCACGGTGCGCTCCTCAGGTGTGCCGGGCGCGCAGGGCGTCCAGATGGCGGCGCCAGGTGCCGGCGTCGGCCCCGTCCAGCACGGGGGCGCGGCCGGGCACCCGCATGGGGAGCACCGTGGAGCCGACGATCACGGCGTCCCACGGGTCGAGGTCGACGCCCCGCTCCCACGCGGTCTCCAGCAGGGCGCGCGGGGTGGCGTCACCGGGGGCGTCGCCGGGGTGCCGGGACAGCGTGTCGCGCAGCCGCTCGACGGCGGGGTCGAAGTCGAGGTCGCGGGGCTTGGTGGCGGCGTACAGCCGGCCGGTCAGCTCCCGGGCGTGCGCGGTGCGGTCCTCGCCGGAGAGCGCGGAGCGGAACAGTTCCCCGCGTGTGCCCTCGTCGAAGTGGACGGCCAACTCGCGCAGCACGTCGGCGGGTTCGTCGGGGGTGTGCACCAGGTTCAGCAGGTAGCTGTACCGGCCGAGGAGGTGGCGCAGCTGACCCGGCCGGCGGGCGTCGGGGTCCGTGGGCCCCTTGAGCCGGGTCAGTTCCACGGACGCGGGGACGACCGGCTCGTCCTCGGGGCGGACGAGCAGCACCAGGGCGTCGGCGTCCTCCAGGAACAGCGCGGCGAGCCGCCTGCGGTAGGGGGTGGCGAGGTTCCACTGGAAGTACCACAGGGAGCGGATCATGGTGCGGGTCAGCCGGGTCACGGCCGCGCCGACGATACGGAAGCGCTGCTCGGTGAGCCAGTCGACGGCCGCCTCCAGCCGGCGGGCCACCACGGCGTCGGGCTTCAGCAGCAGCACGGCGTGCCGGTGGGCGAAGCCGGCGACGTCGTCGGTGAGGGCGGCGAGCTGGTCATGGCTCTCCTGGAAGTAGGTGTCGGCACCGTACAGCCGCTGTTTGGCGGGGTGGCAGGTGAGCAGCGGCGATACGGGTATGCCGTGCGCGGGTTCGGTCGGGTGCGCCGGGTTCATCGGCGGGTGCTCCCATCGGGTCGGTCAGCGGTGTGCTCGGGGCCCGGGGCCGGGCCGAGGTAGCCGGTCGAAAGGCAGTCGTCGAGGAGGCGGCGCAGGTAGGGCCGTGCCCCGGTGGCCGCGGGCCGGCGCGCGAAGGCGGCGGCCTGGGTGTCGTCGAAGTGGACGCGCCGCCGGAAGTAGGTCTCGTACAGGGCGATGACCCGGTCGTAGTAGGGGCGTTCACGGTCGGAGAGGGCTCCCGCGGAGAACGCGGACGGCGGCACGAACCGCGGCACGTGGAAGGACGGGTACTCGGCGAGGACGTCGGAGAAGTCCCGCAGGGTCAGCACATGGCCGACGGCGTGCAGGGTGTGGCCCTCGGCCTCCGCGAACCGTGTGGTGGCGTCCGTGACCAGGTCGGCGACGCGGTCGACGGGGACGAGATCGAGGAGGGCGTCGTAGTGGCCGGGCACGGTGCGCACCAGGCCCCGGGTGAGGACGCGCAGCACCGGATAGATGGTCTTGCGGTCGCGGGCGTGGCCGGTGCGGGAGGCGCCGGTGACGATGCTGGGGCGCACCACGGCCACGGGCAGGCCGTCCGCGGCGGCCTTGCGGACCATGGTCTCGGCGGCCAGCTTGCTCTTCTCGTAGCCGTTGCCCGGGCGCTGGCCGACGTCGAGCTCGTCCTCGCGGGCGACGCCGTCGCGTTCCCCGCACACGTACGCGGTGCTCACGTGCACCAGCGGCGTGCGGTGGGCGACGGCGACGTCGAGCACGTGGCGGGTGCCGGCGACGTTGATGCTCTCGTACCGGTCGTCGGGCAGGCCGAAGTCGGTGACGGCGGCGCAGTGCACGATCCGGTCGGCGCCCGCGGCGCGCCGGCGGTCCTCGTCGCTCAGCCCGAGGCCGGGCCGGGTGATGTCCCCGGCCACCGGGATGAGGGCGCCGCGGCCCGGGCCGAGCCTGCGGCAGTTGTTGCGGACCAGTTCGGCGGTGCGGTGCACCAGCGGCAGCACGGTGTGCCCCGCGGCGGTGAGCCGCGCGGTCACCTCCGCACCCACGAATCCGCTGGCACCGGTCACCAGCACGGTCATGGGATCGGGATCGGGATCGGACATCTCTAACTCCTCCGGGAGGACGGGTCGTTCGGCGTTCGGGGTGTCGGGTGTGCGGCGACGGTGCCGGGGTTCGGTACCGGGCGGCGGCGGGGCCGGGCCGGCCGGAGGCGGTCGCGGTGGGCCGCGTGGTCGTGGAGCCCGCGGGCGGGGCCGCCCTCGGTACTCGGCGGGGCACCCCCGCCGGAACGCACGCCCGCGCGGCACGATCCCGCCGGAGCGGGTCCGCGCTCGGCGCAGCCCTGTCCGAGCGCCGCCCCGCGGCAGGCGCCGTCACCGCCGGAGACGAAACCCGTGCCTCACAGCGGTGCCGCCTGGTGGGGCTGGGTGCCGTTGCTGGCCAGGAGGTCGCGGGCCTCCTCGATGGGGAGCTCGGCGTCGAGGTGGGCGCCGATGCGGAGCCAGTCGTAGCCGAGTTCGAGGGTGGCCCGCCAGGTGTCGGCGGACTCGAACGACAGCGGGAATGAGTCGGCGCCGATGGCGCCGCGCACCAGGCCGATGAAGGAGCGCAGGTCCTTCAGGAGTGTGTCGCCCTGGTCCGGTGCGTCCACCGGGCGCCGCAGGAGTTCGGCGGCGCCCTCCCCGATGGGCCCGGCGGTGGTCGGCGGGAGCAGGTCGAGGCGCCGGACGAGGTCGGAGTCTGCGGGCAGCGGGTTGACGCCGTGCGCGCTGAACAGGCCGCGCAGCGCGGCCTGCACGGCGCGGCGGGCGGTGAGTTCGGCGACCCGCCACTGGCCGCGCTGCAGGGCCCCGGTGAGGTCCTCGACGGCGTTCTCGACGACGACGTTGGACCAGACGAGGGCCATCGCGGCGGCGGCGAACCGGTCGGCCGGCAGGGGCATCAGGTCGACGGCGCGGGGCCCACCGACGACCGCGCCGCGCACGGAGAGCACCGGGCGCGCGGTGGAGGGCGGCGGGGTGACAGGGCCGGGCGGCGCGGCGAGCGGCAGCGATGGTGTGAGGGTGCCGCCGCCCTTCCAGGCGAGGCGGATCAGTCCGTAGCGCAGGAACGTGGCGAGCAGCGCGCCCGGGTCGGCGACGCCGCTGCCGGCGCTCGTGGCGAGCACCTGGGGCAGCGGCCGGCCGAGGACGAGGGAGCGCCAGACTCCTGCGGCGTCGGCGCCGAGGGCGAACACCTCGCGCCGCCCGCGCAGGACGTGCACCCGGTCGCCGGTCTGCCAGGTGGTGACGCCGTTCACGCGCTCGACGGTGATGCGCTCGGGCTGCCAGGACACACCGGTGAGTCCGAGGTCCGCGCCGAAGGCGAGGGCGGCGGTCAGGTGGGCTCGGACGGAGTCGGGGTCGCCGGGTGCGGGGGCGGTGGCCTCCAGCTGCCAGTAGCGGTCGCGTACGTCGCGGCGGCCGGCGCGGTCGAGCTGCATGGACAGCCACTTGGGTTCGAGGTAGGTCTCGCCGAGGCGGGCGGCCCAGGACTTGACGGTCTGCACCAGGCCGGCGCGGGTCCAGTCGACGGCCTCGTCGCTCTCGCCGAGGCAGTGCAGCGCCACGGCGTGCCGCAGGGACTGCCGGGCGCGGTGGGCCCACCAGTCGGCGGTGATCTCGCGGAACCGCTCGACGGGCAGCAGCGCCTTGACCTCCTCGATGAGGGCGTGGCCGCGCAGCGGGTGGCTGTGCAGCAGCCGCTGGCAGCGGTTGAGGAGGTCCTCGGAGAGCCGGCCGGGCCGTGCGGCGCCTTCCTCCAGGGCGCGGAACTGCTCGGCGAGCTGACGCACCGACCGGGTGCGGATCTCGACGCGCCGGCCGTCCACGAACAGCAGCGACGGCATGGTCGGCAGGTCGTCGTCGGAGCGGCCGACGAGCAGGAAGTCGATGTCGGAGGAAGGGTTGCCGAACCCTTCCGCGATGGAGCCCTCGAGGGTGACGGCCCACTCGGCGCCGCGGGGCAGTTCGGCGAGGGACTTGTCGAGCAGATCCTGCAGCTGGTCCTCGGTGAGGATCACGGGTGTGTCTCCGTTCGGGGGGTGTCCTCGGCGGTGGGCGCGGCGTCGTCGCTGAGCACTGCATCGCCGATGGCCGTGGCGTCGGCATCGGCCCTGGCCTCCGCACCGGGCGTGGCGTCACGGTCAGCCATGGTGTCGCCGTCGGCCGTGGCGTCGTCGTCCGGCGGCCCGGCAAGTACGGTGACCGTGCCGGCGGCGCCGTCGACGCGCAGCCTGCTGCCGCCGCGTATCTCGGTGGTCGCGCCCTTGACCTGGACGACGGTGGGGATGCCCAACTCCCGTGCCACCACGGCGACATGGGTGAGTGGGCTGCCGCGTTCGATGACGAGGGCGGCGGCCGAGGACAGCGCGGCCACCCAGCCGGGGTCGGTGCGGTAGGTGATCAGGATGCCGCCGCCGATGTCGCGCGGGGTGTCGGTGACGACGGCGGGTCCCTCGGCGACGCCGGGGCAGCAGGGCGTGCCGCGCAGTTCGCGGTCGCCGCTGCGGGCGGCCGGGCCACGCGTCCAGCCGGCCCGCTCCAGATTGCCCCGCCAGTAGGGGGCGCCGCGGGTGGTGAAACGCGACGGGGCGTGCAGCTCGCGGTCGGCGGCCTGTTGTCTGCGGCGGACCGCGACCAGGTCCCGCAGCTCGGTGTGGACGATCATGCCCTCGTAGGCGCCCTTGATCTCGTCGAGGCGCAGCAGGAACACATCGTCCCAGGCGTCGAGGGCACCGGCGCGTGCCAGGTCGCGGCCGAGGGCGCGCAGCATCCGCTTGGCCGCCCCGAACGCGCGGGTGCGGCAGAACCGGAGCCGTTCGCGGTCGGTGAGCGCGGCCCGGGCCTTGGCGCGCACCCGTTCGTACACGAAGCGACGCGGGCCGCGCAGGTGCGCGTCGAGGTAGGCGTCGGCCTCGCCGCCGCGGTCCTCGGTGTTCGCCTCGCCTCTCGCGGGCAGGGCGTCGCGCAGCAGGGTGAACAGCCCGGCCGGGTTCTCGTACAGGTCGGGGACCTCGAGCTTGAGTTCGTCGGGGCTGCGGTAGCCGTAGTCGGCGATGTAGGCGTCGACGGCGGCGAGGAAGCCGGTGTGGCCGGCATCGCTCAGCGCCTGGTACGCCGCGTCGTCCGGGGTGCGCTCCAGCAGGTCCAGGATCGCGGTGTCGGCGCGGGCGCGGGCCGCCAGCTCCCGCAGGGCCCAGGCGGGTTCGGCGGACTCCACGGCGCCGCCGGGGGCGGCCGCGGCCCAGGTGAACCACTCAGGAGCGTCGGGCAGCCAGCGGCGGGTGAGCAGGGCGAGCAGGCCCACGGAGAGCAGGATGGTCGCGTCCAGGGCCTGCATCGGGCCCCATTTCTCGATGAGTTCCCGCTGGAGCTTCCGGAATCGGCGATAGGTCTCGTCGCCGGGCAGGGCGTCGTAGTCGACATTGTTGAAGACCGCGTACGCCCGGTAGAAATCGCGGTGGAAGGTCTCCGCGGATTTCCCGATGGTGATAAACCGGTGGGCGAAGACGACCGTTCGGGCCAGCCGGGAGAGACGGCCGCGCAGTCCGGGCCGGGGCGTGAACGGGTGGAGGGTGTCGGCGAGTTCGTCGGAAATGCTCTCGGCGACACCGAGGGATTTCTCCAGCACGCGCCGGTTGAGCGGGTAGAGCGGGGCCAGGCGCACCATGCGGTACCAGTGCAGCAGGTTGTAGTAGACCCGTCCGTGGATGTGGCCGAGCAGGTGCGGGGTCCATTCCCGCACCTCGCGCAGCTGCTCGCCGCGGACGCCGAGGGCGCGGGCGTAGCTCTCGTACACCTTGGCGTAGGTGTCGGCGGCGAAGGTGTAGGTCAGCGGGGAGACGACGCCGCTGAAGCTCTCGATGATGTTGGAGTTGTCCCAGATCCGCAGCTCGCCCTCGGGCTCGGCCCCGGGGCCGGCGGCCGGGGCGAGGGTGGTGACGGGGCGGCTCTGCAGGATCCACAGCGTGCCGTCGGCGATGGCCCACTCGATGTCCTGGGGGGCGCCGTAGTGCGCGGTGATGCGGGCCCCGGCCTCGTGCAGGCGGGCGAGGTCGTCGCCGGTCAGGGCCAGGGCGGCGCGGTCCTCGTCGGGGACGGGCGAGACCTGGCAGCCGGATCCGGATCCGCCGTCGTACCGCTCCTGCTTGTCCCCGACGACCGTGCTCAGCGTCTGCCCGGTGGCGGCGTCGAGGACGACCGTGTCCGCGTCGACGGCTCCGGAGACGAGCCCCTCGCCCAGCCCGAACACGGCGCTGACCACGTGGCGGTCGGTGCGGCCGGTCGCCGGGTCGGCGGTGAACAGCACGCCGCTGCGTTCGGCGGCGACCATGCGCTGGACGACGACGGCGACGCCGCCGGTGCCGGGCGGCAGTCCGCGCTGCGCGCGGTAGCGCAGGGAACGCGCGGAGAATGCGGAGGCCCAGCAGCGGCGGACCCGGTCGGTGACGGCGTCGAGGCCGCGGACGCCGAGGAAGCTGTCGAACTGCCCGGCGAAGGAGTGCCGTTCGCCGTCCTCCTCGGCGCCGGAGGAGCGTACGGCGACCGTGCCACCGCCGGCCTCCCGGTGGGCGAGGGCGATGGCGTCGGCGACGCGGGCGCCGAGCGGCGCGGTCTCGATCAGGCGGGCGATCTCCTTCGCGACCTGCTCGGCCTTCGTCTCCCAGCCGTCGGCGAGCAGCTCCGCCAGCTGCTCGTCCAGTCCGCTGTCGCGGCAGAATTCCTGGAATACGTCCAGGCCGAGGACCGACCACGTCGGCACGGGAAATCCGGACGCGGTGAGGGTGTGGAGGTTTCTTCCCTTTCCGCCGGCGTGCCGGGCGACGAGGGCGGTGTCACTGGATGGTGTCAGGACGTGCAGGGACCGCTGTGCGGATCCCGTGGTGAGCGACAACTCGCTTTCCCTTCCAAGGTGTTACTCAACCCGGCCCGAATGTTTCACGGTACGGCCGGACGAAACAACCCGCGGTCTGTCCGTGGTGGCATTTCGGTCGTGGTAGCGATTTCAAATTCCTGCTGTTTTCCGGCCGTCGAGAACGACCGGAAGGGACGCGTGGCCACGCAGGACGATCCGGTCGCGGCGGGTCGGCGCGGTGCCAGGAGCGGGTGCGAGGCCGGGAAAGCGCGCCGGCAACCGGCCGAAAGCCACGGTCGCCTCCAGCCGGGCCAGCAGGGCGCCGAGGCAGTAGTGCGCTCCCCCGCCGAAGCTGAGCGGCCGGCTGTCGCCGCGGGTGGGGTCGAAGCGGTCGGGGTCGGGGTAGCGGGCCGGGTCGCGGTTGGCGGCGCCGAGCAGGAGCAGCACATGGGTCCCGGCCGGCACGGGCAGCCCGGCGATCGACACGCCGTCGGCGAGGGCCACCCGGTTGCTCAGCTGCACCGGCGAGTCGTGGCGCAGCACCTCCTCCACGAAGCCGTCGACCGGGACGGTGCCCTGGCGCAGGCCGCTCATCACGTCGGGGTGCTCGAACAGCAGGCGCAGGCCGTTGCCAGGACGACGACGCCGGACAGGTCGTCCCCCTCCCCCTTGACGGCGATGCCGGTGATCTCCGCGGAGAAGACCCGGTCGTGTCCGCGCATGGCGACCACCCGCTCGACGAAGCGGCTGCCGTGGCCGGTCGACAGGTGGGAGAAGTGCTGGGACAGGACGGTGCGGGCGCTGGGGTGCAGGACGTCGTAGATGCTGCGTCCGCAGACCTCCGTGGAGGGCCGTGCGACGTGCCGGAAGAAGTCGGCGTTGGCCGCTTCTATCCTGAGCCCGGGGTCGAGGCTCGCCATGCAGGTGACATGGTGCGGAGCGGCCGGCCGGCGGTCTCCTCGGCGGGCGCTGCGCGGGAATTCCGGATGACCACTGACCTTTGTCGACCTGTCGGCGTGCGGGAGCATGGGAATATCGCCTCCTGGACGTCACACGTACTCGGAATGCGAAGCAGTGACGAAATGGAAGTGGCCGCCACGGCTCGTCCGTTCCATTCGTTTATCTGCGTCGATGCCGGCGACATTAGGTGGGGCGCGTCCGGGGAGTCAACGCACGTCGGGGCCGGCCGGGAAACACTGCGGTGTCTGGGGCGGGCGGGTTCGGTCATCGCGCGTAGCGGGGGTTCGGTGGCGGGGTTCGGTTCGGTCACGCGCGCACCGGCGGGGACCGCACCGTCCTGTGACGACCCCGCGGCGCGTGCATGACAGCGCTGTGTCGTGGGCGGGCGTTGGGGCCTGAACACGGCCGCGACCTGCGGCGAGCAGCGCGGATCCGTCAACCGGAGCCCGATCCTCCCGCCGACGCGACCGAACGGCACGTATCTCACGCCCGAGTCGCATCACGATGAGATAACGATGGAGGCAATCTGGTTTGTCCGCATGGATGCGGGGTAACGCGTCCGGCTTCGTCGGCCGCCCCCGCAGCCCCTAACGCCCCTACCGTGCGCCCCCACGGGATTTGCTACCGAAATCCCTCCCCCGCTCAATACCCGCCCGGGTCCTGAGGAAAAACGTGGAGGCATGCGGCTACGCCGACATCCGCAGCCGCGAGTATCAATTTCCGGATAACCCGGCGCCGTCCTTTGTCGGACCGGCGCCGTGGACGGCTCCCTGAGCGGAGCGGCGCATGCGAGCCCCTGAGCGCGGGAGGGGCCCGCGTACGCTTCAGGGTTCGCGGTGTTCGTGTGCCGCCTGCTCCAGGGCCTGCGCCTCCGCCTGGGCGATGCGTGTCTCGGCCGCGACGTCGATCGAGCGGGTCAGCCACCAGTACAGCAGCGCGGCGACCGGAAGGCCGATGAACAGGGAGATGTCGGCTCCGCCCAGCGCCTTGGCGGCGGGGCCGACGTACAGGGTGCCGACGGAGAAGAAGGGGATCATCGCGGCGAAGCCGGCCAGGTAGGCGATGATGCCGTGCCAGCCCCAGCGGCCGTAGATGCCGCGCGGGTTGAAGATCTCCGCGATGGCGTAGTGCCCGCGGCGCACCACGTAGTAGTCCATGAGGTTCACCGCGGTCCACGGAATGAACAGGTAGAGCACCAGCAGCAGGAAGTTGTTGAAGTTCGTCAGGAAGTTGGCGGTGGCGGCCAGTGCGCCGATCAGCGAGAGCGCCGCCGTCAGGCCGATCGTCAGCAGTCGCACGCCCAGGGTCGGGCGCACCCGTTTGAACGAGTCGATGGCGCTGATGAGCGTCAGCGAACCGCCGTACAAGTTCAGCGCGGTGACGGACACCAGGCCCAGGGCGGCGAAGAGCAGCACGATCGCGCCGAAGCCGTCGAACACCTTGTCTCCGGCGGCGTTGATCGACTTGATGGTGTCGAAGTCCTTGCCGGCCCAGGCGGCGAGCAGCGAGCCGAGGACCATGAGCCAGATGCCGCCGAGGGCGGAGCCGAAGTACGTCCAGTAGAAGGTCTTGCGGACCGTCACGTCCGGCGGGAGGTAGCGGGAGTAGTCCGAGACGTAGATGGCCCAGCTGATCTGGTAGCCGGCGACCACGCCGAACTGTGCGAGGAAGGGCGTCCACTTGAAGGCGCCGAGGTCGAAGGAGCCGGCCGGGTAGTGCAGGGTGACGAGGACGCCGACGGTGAAGACGCCGAAGATGACGAGGAAGGTGTAGGTCAGCACGCGCTCGGCCTGGTGGATGATGTCGTAGCCCACCAGCGCGATGACGAGCGCGACCACGGTGACGATCACGACCCACAGGTGGACGCTGCCGTGCAGGGTGGTGTGCAGGGAGTCGGCGGCGAGGATGCTGTTGAAGACGTTGAACCCCGCGTACTGCACATACGCGAAGAGCCACACCAGCAGCGCGCCGACGTAACCGAACTGGGGCCGCGACTGGATCATCTGCGGCAGGCCCAGCTGGGGTCCCTGTGCCGAGTGGAAGGCCATGAAGAAGGTGCCGATGACGGTACCGGCGACGATGGCCAGCAGCGACCAGATGAGGTTGCCGCCCTCGGTGATGCTGATCAGGCCCACGGCCAGGGTGGCGATCTGCGCGTTGGACATGAACCACAGCGGGCCCAGATGCCAGAGCTTGCCGTGCCGCTCGTCGAGGGGGACGTAGTCGATGGACCGGACCTCGAGCCCGGACACCCGTGACTCGGCTGGTGTGCTCATGACGCCTCCCGGCGGCCGGTGTGTCTCTGGGACACATTGTGATCCGTGGGGACCCTGGTGACGAGGGGGGTGACATGAGCAGTGACCCCCGGACGAGGGACCTCGGAAGGCGATGTACGGCGGTGGCGGACGCCGCCCGCACGACGCTCCCGCCCATGCCCCCGGCGGTCACCGTCTGCGATGAACGGTCGCGTGCGGCAGCCGGGCCGGTACCGGCCGGAAGCGCGGTGGGCTTGGCCCACCCCGCCGCGGCGCACGTGGAGGTCTATCCCGACACCGCTCCGGAAACGCGTGGACCCGGCCCACCCCCGTTCGGGGCAGGTCCGGGTCCATGTCTTCTCGGGGCCGGTCTCGGTCAGCCCTCGCAGGCCTCGGTCAGCCCTGGCGCGCCTTGAAGCGCGGGTTCTTCTTGTTCACGACGAAGACCACACCGCGGCGGCGCACCACCTGGGCGCCGGGCTTGGACTTCAGCGAGCGCAGGGACGCGCGTGCTTTCATGGCTGGGTTCTCCTCGTACTCGGAGGCACACGGCGGTCGGCCGCGGACCAGGATGGGGGGAGGGGCCGGCGGCGTGGGTCAGCGTTCCTCGCGGAACGCGACGTGCCGGCCGGCGACGGGGTCGTACTTGCGCAGGACGAGCCGGTCGGGGTCGTTCTGACGGTTCTTGCGCGTCACGTAGGTGACGCCGGTCCCGGCCGTCGACTTCAGCCTGACGACGGGACGCACGGTGCTGCGTGCCATGAGGATCTCCCTTCACCGACACCCCGGAATTGGCCCGAGCATGTCAGCGATCGTCACAACGCCGGCGGCGGCTCCGGCATTCCCGCGGGTGCCGGTGACCGCGCCTCCGCTCCGCGCGAGGACGTCCGGGGCCGTCGTCAGGCGCTCCTGCGCTGCCGCCTGATCGGCTCTCCGACCCGGTGCAGGTGGGTGAGGGCCTCCCGGTAGGACTGGATCAGCCCGGTCTCGTGGTACGGCACGCCGATCTCCGCACAGTACGCGCGGACGATGACCCGGGCCCGACGCAGATGGGGCGTGGGCATGCTCGGGAAGAGGTGGTGCTCGATCTGGTGGTTGAGCCCGCCCAGCAGGACGTCGGTGAGCCGTCCGCCGCGGACGTTGCGGGAGGTGAGGACCTGGCGGCGCAGGAAGTCGGGCCGCTCGTCACCGGTGAAGGTCGGCATGCCCTTGTGGTTCGGGGCGAACGTGCAGCCGAGGTAGACGCCGAAGAGGCACTGGTGCACGGCGAGGAACGCGACCGCCTTGCCGGGCGAGAGCACCAGGAACAGCGCGGACGTGTACGCCGCGAGGTGCAGGAGGAGCAGGCCGGCTTCCAGGGCCCGGTGCTTCATGGAGGGCGAGCGCAGCGCCCGCAGGCTCGCCACGTGCAGGTTGAAGCCCTCCAGGGTGAGCAGCGGGAAGAACAGCAATGCCTGGTGGCCGCCGATGAGCCGGGCGAGGCCGCTGCTCTCGGCGGCCTGGCCGGTGGACCACACCAGGATGTCCGGAGCGACGTCCGGGTCGAGGTCCTCGTGGTTGGGGTTGGCGTGGTGGCGGGTGTGCTTGTTCATCCACCAGCCGTAGCTCATGCCGATGCCGAGGTTGCCGAACAGCCGGCCCCATGTCTCGCTCGGCCGGCCGCGCCGGAACACCTGACGGTGTGCCAGATCGTGGGCCACGAGGGCGACCTGCCCGAACATGAAGGCCAGGAAGGCGGCCACCGCCAGCTGCCACCAGGTGTCGCCCAGGGCGAGGAAGGCGCCCCAGCCGGCCGCCAGCAGCGCGCTCACCAGGGTGAGCCGTGCGGTGTAGTAGCCGGGGCGCCGCTTCATCAGTCCCGCTTCGGCGACGCGCCGGGACAGCCGGGCGAAGTCGCTGCCGGCTGTGGGGCCGGACGTGCGGGAAGGGTCGGCCGGCGCCCCGGCGGTGGCCGGGGCATGTGTGGAAAGGGTCATGCCGTCGAGTCTCGGCGCGCCACTCCGGCCGTGACAGCCGGTCAGTCACCGGACGTGCCGGGGGCTTCCCCTACGGCGGCGCGGGGTGCTGTCACCACTGCCGGCCTCCGACCTGCGCTTTTCCCGGTCAGTTCCGGGCGAGGAGTTCGAGGGTGTCGATCACGCGGTTGGAGAAGCCCCACTCGTTGTCGTACCAGGCGACCACCTTGATGTGCCGGCCGTCGACGCGGGTGAGGGCCGAGTCGAAGACCGAGGAGGCCGGGTTGCCGGTGATGTCGGAGGACACCAGCGGGTCCTCCGAGTACTCCAGGACGCCGGCGAGCGGGCCCTCGGCCGCGGCACGGTAGGCGGCCAGGACGTCGTCGCGGGTGACGTCGCGCGCGACGGTCGTGTTGAGTTCCACGATGGAGCCGACCGGCACCGGCACGCGGATCGAGTCGCCGGACAGCTTGCCGTCGAGGTTCGGGAGCACGAGACCGATGGCCTTCGCCGCGCCGGTGGTGGTCGGCACGATGTTGACGGCGGCGGCGCGGGCGCGCCGGGCGTCGCGGTGCGGGCCGTCCTGGAGGTTCTGCTCCTGGGTGTAGGCGTGCACGGTCGTCATGAACCCGTGCTCGATGCCGGCGAGTTCGTCCAGCACGGCGGCCAGCGGTGCGAGCGCGTTGGTCGTGCAGGAGGCGTTGGAGACGATGGTGTGCAGGTCGGGGTCGTACGCGTCGGTGTTGACGCCGTACGCGAGCGTGACGTCGGCTCCGTCGGAGGGCGCGCTCACGAGCACCTTCCGTGCGCCTGCGTCGAGGTGTGCGCGGGCGGCCTTGGCCGAGGTGAAGCGGCCGGTCGCCTCGAGGACGATGTCCACGCCGAGGTCGGCCCAGGGCAGCCGGCCCGGCTCGCGTTCGGCGAGGACGGTGATGCGGCGGCCGTCGACGACGAGGGCGTCCCCGTCCGCGGTCACGGGGCGCCCGAGCCGGCCGGCCGTGGTGTCGAACGCGAGCAGCCGTGCGAGGGTGGCGGGTTCGGTGAGGTCGTTCACGGCGACGACCTCGAGGTCGCTGCCGCGTTCGAGCAGGGCGCGCAGGACGTTGCGTCCGATGCGGCCGAATCCATTGATGGCGATGCGAGTCATGAGCGGTGATCGTCCCTTCGGATCCCACGGTTCCTTCGGCTCCCCCTCAGCGTCGCGTGGCGGCTCCATTCGTGACCGTGTCTGGAGCGCCATGGTTCGCAAGGATCGCGCCAGGGCTACTCGCCCTGGGTGAAGGTGCGCCGGTACTCGCTCGGGGTGGTGCCGAGGATCCGCTGGAAGTGGGTCCGCAGGTTGGTGCCGGTGCCGAGTCCGACGTCGGCGGCGATCTGCTCGATGCTGCGCTCGGAGCGTTCGAGGAGTTCCCGGGCCAGGTCGATGCGGGCGCGCATCACCCACTGCATCGGGGTGTATCCGGTGTCCTCGACGAAGCGCCGGGAGAGCGTGCGCGGCGATACCGCGGCGTGCCGGGCGAGCACCGTGAGGGTGAGCGGCTCGCCGAGGTGGTGCAGGGCCCACTCGCGCGTGGCGGCGAAGCGTTCGCCGATCGGCTCGGGCACGCTGCGCGGCACGTACTGGGCCTGGCCTCCGCTGCGATAGGGCGCGGCCACCAGGCGGCGCGCCGCGTGGTTGGACACGGCTACCCCGAGGTCCTTGCGCAGGATGTGCAGGCACAGATCGATGCCGGAGGCGGCGCCGGCCGAGGTCAGCACGCTGCCCTCGTCGACGAAGAGGACGTCCTCGTCGACCCTGATCAGCGGGTGCTTCGCGGCGAGGGCCCGGGAGTAGTGCCAGTGGGTCGTCGCGCGTCTGCCGTCGAGCAGGCCCGTGGCCGCGAGGGCGAACGCCCCGGTGGAGATGGCGGCGAGCCGGGTGCCCCGGGCGTGGGCGGCGAGCAGCGCCTCGACGACGGGCGGCGGCGGGTCCTCGCGGTCCGGGAACCGGTAGCCGGGGATGAACGCGATGTCCGCCCAGGCGAGCGCGTCGAGGCCGTGGGCGACGTGGTAGGACAGTCCGTCGCCGCCCGTCACGAGTCCGGGCGCCGCCCCGCACACGCGCACCTCGTACGGCATGCTCGCGCGGGTCGTGAACACCTGCGCGGGGATGCCGACGTCGAGCGGCTTGGCGCCTTCGAGCACCAGGACGGCGACGCGTCGCAGACGGGGGGACGGCATAGGGCCCAGCGTACGAGGGGGACGGTACGACGACGGGCCCCGCCGGCGGTGTACCGGCGGGGCCCGCTGTCCAAGGGTGTACGGGTGCTGGGCGGGATCAGTCGGTGCCGGACTCCATCGCGGCGCGGTCCAGCGCGGCGTCCTCCTCGGAGACCTCGCCGCGGGAGGCGATGGCCTCGGCGCCGCCCTCCGGAAGCTCCGGCATGGTGCCGATCAGGCCGGTCGCGGCCGCCTGGGAGGCGCCGATGGTGGGGCTGCCGGTGCCGATCAGGCCGAGGCCGACGTACTGCTCGAGCTTCGCGCGGGAGTCGGCGATGTCGAGGTTGCGCATGGTGAGCTGGCCGATGCGGTCGACCGGGCCGAAGGCCGAGTCCTCGGTGCGCTCCATGGACAGCTTGTCCGGGTGGTAGCTGAAGGCCGGACCCGTGGTGTCGAGGATGGAGTAGTCCTCACCGCGCCGCAGCCGCAGGGTCACCTCGCCGGTGATCGCGGCGCCGACCCAGCGCTGGAGCGACTCGCGGATCATCAGGGCCTGAGGGTCCAGCCAGCGGCCCTCGTACATGAGGCGGCCCAGGCGCCGGCCCTCGTTGTGGTACTGGGCGAGGGTGTCCTCGTTGTGGATCGCGTTGACCAGGCGCTCGTAGGCGGCGTGCAGCAGCGCCATGCCGGGCGCCTCGTAGATGCCGCGGCTCTTGGCCTCGATGATCCGGTTCTCGATCTGGTCCGACATGCCCAGGCCGTGGCGGCCGCCGATGGCGTTGGCCTCCATCACCAGGTCGACGGCGGTGGCAAACTCCTTGCCGTTGATCGTCACGGGCCGGCCCTGCTCGAAGCCGATGGTCACGTCCTCGGCGGCGATCTCGACCTCGGGGTCCCAGAACCGCACGCCCATGATGGGCTCGACGGTCTCGATGCCGGTGTCCAGGTGCTCCAGGGTCTTGGCCTCGTGGGTGGCGCCCCAGATGTTGGCGTCGGTGGAGTAGGCCTTCTCGGTGCTGTCGCGGTAGGGCAGGCCGTGGGCGACCAGCCACTCCGACATCTCCTTGCGGCCGCCCAGCTCGGTCACGAAGTTCGCGTCGAGCCAGGGCTTGTAGATCCGCAGGTTCGGGTTGGCGAGCAGGCCGTAGCGGTAGAACCGCTCGATGTCGTTGCCCTTGAAGGTGGAGCCGTCGCCCCAGATCTGGACGTCGTCCTCGAGCATCGCCCGCACCAGCAGGGTGCCGGTGACGGCGCGGCCCAGCGGCGTGGTGTTGAAGTACGCCCGGCCGCCGGAGCGGATGTGGAACGCGCCGCAGGTCAGCGCGGCCAGGCCCTCCTCGACGAGGGCGGCACGGCAGTCGACCAGGCGCGCGACCTCGGCGCCGTAGGTCTTCGCACGGCCCGGGACCGAGGCGATGTCGGGCTCGTCGTACTGGCCGATGTCGGCGGTGTAGGTGCACGGGACGGCGCCCTTGTCGCGCATCCACGCGACGGCGACCGAGGTGTCGAGGCCGCCGGAGAAGGCGATGCCGACGCGCTCGCCGACCGGAAGGGAAGTGAGGACCTTGGACATAGGAAGAGTATGCATCATTACGCATGTCCATGCATAGCCCGGGTCCACCACCGGGTGAGCCGGGGGTGCCGTCCCGAGACCGGACCGCTCAGCCGGCCGCCAGCTCGCCGAGCAGTTTCCAGGTGCGGCGCCGGTCCGCGGCGCCGCCCAGGTCGGTCGCCGTGAACACCACCTCCGTCGCCCCCGCCTCCCGGTAGCGGCGCACCTCGGCGGCGACGGTCTCCTCGTCGCCGATGACGGCGACGTCGGCGGCCCGGGTGCCACCGGACAGCTCGATCACACGCTGGTAGGAGGGGAACCTCTCGTAGAAGGAGAGCGTCTCGGTCGCGGCCTGTCGCACCGCCTCCACCTCGGCGGTGACGACGCCGGGCACGAAGGCGACGATCCGCGGCGCCGGCCGGCCCGCCGCCTCGGCCGCCGCCGTGACGGCGGGCACGATGTGGTCGGCCAGGGCGCGCGGTCCCGCCAGCAGCGGAAGGATGCCGTCGGCCAGCTCGCCCGACACGCGCAGCGCCTGCGGTCCCATGGCGGCGACGAGGACCGGCACCGGCGGCTGGTCGCCCGGTACGGACGCGGGCAGCGGGGTGGTGGCGGTCAGCAACTCGCCGTGGAAGTCCGCGCTGCCGGTCTCCAGCAGGGGGCGCAGGGCGGTGAGGAACTCGCGGAGCCGGGCGACGGGGCGTTCGTACGGGATCCCGAAGCCGGTCTCGGTGAGGTGCTTGGTGCCGAGCGCGAGCCCGAGCTGGTACCGGCCGGCGGTGGCGGCCTGGGCCGTCTGGGCCTGCCCGGCGACGATCAGGGGGTGCCGTCCGAACACGGGGATCGCGGCGGTGCCGACCTGGAGGCCGGGCACGTCTCGGCCGACGATCGCAGCCAGCATCGGGGAGTCGTAGGAGAAGGTCTGCCCGAACCACGCCGAGCGCAGTCCGGCCTCGTGGGCCTCGCGGGCGAGATCCACGACGGTGTCGATCGGGTCCTGGTGATGGAGCGCTACACCGATGGTCATGCAAGGGCCAACCGGCAGACCCGCCACCGGCATTCCGCCTTCGCAGGGACAGGTTCCAACGCGTCGCCCCGCAGCAGCCCTTGACGGCCGTCCGACGCTTCGGCGCCGAGGGCTACGACGGCTTCACCCCGCCCCGGTCGCCGGGCGGGCCGGCGGGACGAGGACGCCCGCCGGCGCGCACCGAGGAATCCGGGGTCAGCTGCCGGTCAGCAGGCGTCGTACGACGTAGCCCGCGGAGTCCACGCCGGAGCTGCCTCCCTCGACGAGCGCCGCGACCGAGACGCGCGCGTTGTAGGCGGTCAGCCAGCCGTTGGTGTGGTCGCCCTCCTCCGCGGTGCCGGTCTTGGCACCCACGCCGGCCAGCCCGCCGAGGCGCGGAGCCGCCGTGCCGCTGGTGGCGACGTTGCGCATCATCGACTGCAGATACCCGGCCGTGCGGGGCGAGATGGGCCGGGACGCCGTCTGCTGGTGCTGCCCCGGCAGGATGACAGGCTGCTTGAACCCGGCGCCGCGGACGGTGGCCGCCACGGACGCCATGAACAGCGGCGTGGCCGTGACCTTGCCCTGTCCGATGAACTGGGCCGCCTGGTCGCCGCCGTGAACGTCCGGCGGGATGCTCGGGTCGGTGGTGGCGACCCCGCCGCCGATGGACCAGCTGCCCATGCCGAAGACGCTCGCCGCCTCCTCGTGCAGGGCGGAGGCGTCGCCGTTGTTCACCAGGTAGTGGAAGCCGTCCTTGATGAAGGAGGTGTTGCACGACACCGTGAACGCCTGCGCCAGGGAGGAGCCGGGGTTGGCCCGCACTCCGGAGTCGTTGTGGAACAGCTGACTGTTGGCCGTCAGCGAGTCGGTGCAGGGTGCCGGGCTGTCCGGCGTGAGGCCGGCCTTGTCGAAGAGGGCCGCCGAGGTGATGATCTTCATCGTGGAGCCGGGCGACTTGATGCCGTTGATGGCGATGTCACCGTCGTCGCCGGAGTGTGCGATCGCGAGGATGTGACCGTTGCGCCAGTCGAGCGCGACGGTCCCGGCGGGCTTCTGCTGCAGGTGGGCGTCGTTGACCGCCCGCTCGGCCACCGTCTGCAGGCCGGCGTCGATGGTCGTCCGCACCACCGCGGGGCGGCCCTTGACGAAGACCTTCAGCATCTTCACACCGGTCCCGCTGCCGTCGACGACGGCCACGCCCGTGCCGGGCTTGCCGCCCGTGGGCCTGGCGTTCTTGCCGATCGTGGCCGCGATGTCCTTGAGTGAGGCGAAGCCGGACAGATCGGTCCTGCCGTCGCTCGCGACGACCTTCGCGGGGGTGGCGTCGGACGGCAGCGTGCCCGCGGTCAGCGACTGGTCGTCGCCCAGGCCCGGGTAGAGCACCGAGTTGTTCCAGTGGACCGCCGAGCGGCCGTTGGTGCTCTTCAGCACGGCCACCGCGCTCGGGTAGCTCCAGGTGCCGCCCGCGACCTGAGCGGTGACGTCGAAGGTGACCTTGGTGGCGCCCGGCGTCACCGAGGAGGGACCCACGGACACGAGGTGGGTGAACGACAGCTTCTTCAGGTGCAGTCCGTCGGCGTACGCCCGCAGCGCCTGGGACGCGGTGGAAGGTACGTCGGTGTCGCCGGCCGCGCCGTCCAGGTGCTGCCGGGACCAGTCGTCCAGGAAGGCACGGGCTCGCTTCACCGCCTCGGCATCCGAGGGCGGCGTGCTCGACACGGCCGACGAGTCGAAAACGCGCGCGTCCTGGGAGTCTCCGCCATCCGCAGAGCCCGAGGTCAGGCCGTGCACGATGTTGTAGGTAGCGATCCCCCCGAGGGCGAGCAGCGCGGTGCAGGTACCGGCGAGGCCGATCTTCACAGCTCTGTTCATGCGACGGATCGTATGTACGTTCCATGTAAGCCCGTGCTGATCTCCGGTGGATCGTTACCGGAACGTCAAGTAAGGCTGCAGAGAAGTTACGACTCCGAGGCCACGGCCTTCAGTTCGGTCAGCGACTCCCGGATCAGCTGCCGCATCGGGCGTTCCTCGTCCGGCGCGATCCACCGTTCGAAGGCGATCTTGAACACGGCGACCCCCGCCTCGGCGGCCAGGCTCGCGGCGGGCTCGGCGACGCCGCGCCCGCGCAGGGTGCCGGCGAGCGCGGACGCCATCGACGCGAGTTTGATCAGCTCCCGCTCCCGGAGTTCCGCGTGCGCCGTGATCACGGCATGCCGCCGGCGCGCGTGCTCACGCCGGTCGGTGAACACCTCGGCCACGGTGTCCAGTCCGGCGGCCAGCGCGTCGAGCGGCGCGGCGGAGGGCGGGGCCTCGGCGACCGTCCGCACGATGAGCGCCTCCAGTTCGGCGGAGCCGGAGAAGAGCACCTCCCGCTTGTCGGCGTAGTGCCGGAAGAACGTGCGCTCCGTGAGCCCGGCCCGCTTGGCGATCTCGGCGACGGTCGTCTGCTCGTACCCGTGCTCCGCGTACAGCTCCAGTGCGGCCTTCGCCAAGCGTCCGCGCGCGTCCGGCTGCCATCTACCCATGCGGCGATCCTACCGGGATGACAGCGACTGACATCAGGTGTAGCGTCTATGTCAGTCACTGACATCGACTGTCTGGGGTCTTCCATGCGCATCTTCGTCACCGGCGCCTCCGGCTGGATCGGATCCGCCCTCGTACCCGAGCTCATCGACGCCGGCCACCAGGTCGTCGGGCTCGCCCGCTCCGAGGCCTCCGCCGCCGCGCTCGTCGCGGCGGGCGCCGAGCCCGTGCGCGGTAGCGTCGACGATCTCGACCTGCTGCGGGACACGGCCGCCGCGTCGGACGGGGTGGTCCACCTCGCCTTCAAGCACGACATCGCCTTCAGCGGCGACTTCAAGGGCGCCGCCGAGGCCGACCGCCGCGCCGTCGACGCCTTCGGCGCCGCGCTGGCCGGCACCGACCGTCCCTTCGTCCTGGCCTCCGGTGTGGCCGGCCTCGCGCCCGGGCGAACGGCGACCGAGCGGGACATGCCCACGGTGGACGGCTCGCACTTCTCCATCCGCGCCGCGACGTCGCAGGAGGTGCTGTCGTTCGCCGAGAGCGGTGTCCGTTCCTGCGTGGTCCGGCTCTCGCCGACCTGCCACGGCGACGGGGACAACGGATTCATGGCCGCGCTGGTCGCCACGGCCCGCGCCAGGGGCGCCTCCGGTTACGTCGGCGACGGCGCCAACCGCTGGCCCGCCGTGCACCGCCTCGACGCCGCGCACCTGTTCCGCCTCGCCGTCGAGCGGGCCCCGGCCGGTTCCGTGCTGCACGGGGTCGCGGAGGAGGGCGTCGCGATCCGGGAGGTCGCCGAGGTGATCGGCCGGCACCTCGACGTGCCGGTGGTCTCCGTGGCGCCGGAGAACGCGCCCGAACACTTCGGCTGGCTGGCCCCCTTCGTCGGCCTCGACTTCCCGGCGTCCAGCACGCAGACCCGCGAACTGCTGGACTGGAAGCCGGCCCACCCGGGACTCCTCGAGGACCTCGAGAAGGGGCACTACTTCCGCACCCCGGCCGACGCCGCCTGACGGGGGCTGGCCGCGTCCCCCGCCGGACGCCGTACGTGCGCCCCTCCCCCTTCGTTTCAGGGACCGTCGGTGTGACGTTCGGTGCCGAGGTGGGACAGGTAGGCGTGCAGGCGGGTGGCCGCGTGCAGCATGGCCAGGCCCCGTGCCGTGAGCTTGCGCTGCCAGGTCTCCAGGGACGCGGCGAGTACGTCCGTGCCGCCGGCCGTACGGATCCGGCCGATCACGGTGGCGATGTGTCCGAGCGGATGGCCTCCGCGTCGCAGGAGGTGCGCGAGTTCGGCGTCACGGACGTCGTCGGCGCGGAAGACCCGGTGTCCGGTCGCCGGATCCCGGGCCGGGGTGAGGATGCCGGCGTCCTCCCAGTTGCGCAACGTGGCTGGGGTCACGCCGAGTTGGCGGGCGAGTTCGCCGACCGTACGGGTGCCGGTGTCGCGGGTGGCAGAGGGCGCGGGCGCTGATTCCGCCGTCAGGTGCGTCACCGCTGTGCGTACCGCGGCGAGGGTGTCCCGGTCGCGGAGCAGCTGACCGTGACCGCGGTCGATGAGCGTCAGGGCGTCGTCGAGTGCGTCGCGGTGCAACGCGTTCATGATCCGGCCGGCCGTCGCGTATCCGTACGCCGGTACGAGCGAGAGGTAAGCCCGGAGCGCGGCGGCGTGCACCTCGGTGTAGATCCGGTAGCCGCTGCGGGTGCGCTCGGCGGGCGGGATGAATCCGTGCTGCTCGTAGTTGCGCACGGCCTGGGTCGAGATGCCGTGCTCGCGCGCGAGGTCGGTCGGTCGCAAGGAGATCACCGGTTGAGACTTTGTCGCCGCTGCCGGCCGCGTGTGCTGCTTATCCGGCCACTGTAGCTTCCCAAGTCTCAACCGTCCTTTCAAGGATACGCTTGAGGCCCATGAGTCAGGACATCCGAGACTTCGTGACCCCCTCGTGCGACCTGCTGGCGCTGGGCGAGCCGACTCACCGGGAACCGGCCTTCGGGCGGATCAGGAACGCACTGCTCCCCCGGCTGACCGACTGCGGATTCCGGTCGATCGCCCTGGAGACCGACCGCGTGGCGGCGCTGGCCGTCGACGACTACGTCCAGGGCGGAGCCGGCAGCCTCGACGCGGTCATGCGCGCGGGCTTCTCGCACGGCTTCGGGGACCAGGAGGCCAACCGGCGGCTGGTCGGCTGGATGCGCGAGTACAACCGGCACCGGCCGCCGGAGGAGCGGCTCGCCTTCCACGGTTTCGACGCGCCGATGGAGACCATGAGCGCACCGGGCCCCCGGACCTTTCTGGAACACGCCCGCGACTATCTGGGTCTCCAGCTCGACATCGCAGGCCTCACCGGCGACGACGCCCGATGGAGCCGGCCGGAGGCCGTCCTGGACGCCGCCATGTCACCCGGCGCCACGCCCGAGGCCGAGCGGCTGCGGTCGATCGCCGACGACATGCTCATCACGCTCTACGCACACGCCCCGCAGCTGATCGCGGCGACCTCGCGCGACGAGTGGGTCAGGGCGAGGATCCATCTCACCGCCGGCCTGGGCCTGTTGCGCTACCACCGGCAGTCGGCCCGGCCGCTCGAGCGGAGCGTCCGGATCGCCGGTCTGGCAGCCGTCCGGGACGCGCTCATGGCCCAGAACCTCCTCGAGATCCGCGGCGTCGAGGAAAAACGCGGAGCGACGCTGGTCTTCGCGCACAACCACCATGTGAAGCGAAGCCCGAGCATCTGGGGCGAGGGAGACCTGGCCGTCGAGTGGTCCGGCGCCGGTGCCATCGTGGGCGCGCTCCTGGGCTCACGGTACGTCTGCGTCGCCGGCCGCCTGGGCCGCAGCGAGGTCCTGGGGCTGAAGGATCCCGCCCCTGACACGTACGAGGGCCTGCTCCAGAGCCGTATCAGCACCTGGGGTCTGGCGGCGGCCACCGCTCTCCCGAGCGCCCGCACCCGCACGGACACGCGTCCCGAGCAGGCCTACTTCCCGCTCGACCGGGCGACACTCGATGCGGTGGACGCCGTCCTGCACATCGGCGAAGCCTCACCGCCCGCCTCCCCGGCCAGCGGCCGTGCCGACCGTAGTGTGGGTCCGTGACCGGTGAGACCGATCTGCAGAGACTGCTGCGTGACCTGCGCCCGGAGCTGAATCCGGGCCGCTATGTCTTCACCACGGCGGAGGGCGGCGTGCCCTCCGGTGTCAGCCCGGTGGTGACGGTGGCCGAACAGGAGGGGCTGACGCTCGTCGTGCCGCAGGCGGAGGCGGACGGGGCGGGTATGGCGTACGACTATGTGGCCGGCTGGATCACCTTGCGGGTCCACTCGGCGCTCGCCGCCGTGGGACTGACCGCCGCGGTCTCCCGCGCCCTCGCCGACGCCGGCCTGAGCTGCAACGTCGTCGCCGGCTTCCACCACGACCACCTCTTCGTGCCCTACGAGGACGCCGAGCACGCCGTGGAGGTGCTGCGGCGACTGGCGCAGGGGCCGACCTGAGCGCGCCGCCGTGTGCGCGGCGTCGTACCCCTACCCGTGCACGCGGTCCGGGGCCATCGTGGAGCGATGACCCGCATCAGCCACTCGGTGATCGTCGCCTCCGTGCCCCGTCCCTGGTTCGAACGAGCTCTCGCCGTGGTCCAGGACGTGGTGAGCGGCACCCGCTGCGAGGGCGGCCGGGTGCTGCTTCCCGACGGGCGTCCCGTGCCCGGCGTGCGGCTGGTGAAGGGCGAGCATCTCGCGCCGGGCGCGACCTATGAGGCAGCGGGCGACTCCGAGGACGCGGGGCGTGTGCCGCGCGAGCAGGTGCGGTTCGTCGTACGGCGCTCGGGGAGCGAGCCGGCGGCGCGGCTGGAACTCGTCCTCGGGGACGAGGAGACGGTCACGGCCGTGGAGGGCGCACTGCGCGGCGCGGGGCGCCCTGCCGCCGTCGAACTGCGCGGATCGCTTCGGGCCGCGGGCCGTTGGCCGGCCCTCCGGCAGGCGCACGGCGAGGCGCGTGCCGACTTTCGGGCGTGGTGGAAGGCGGCCGCGGGCCGGCGGTTCTCCGGTGCGCCGTTCGAGGCGCGCCTGGAGCACCGCTTCGGCACGGCGAGGCTGCGGGCGGTGCCCCGGCCGCACGACGAGGACCACTGGGAGGTGCGCCTCGTCGTGTCGCTGCGGGGCCGCTCGATCCTGCGCCCCGTGGCCGCGCTGGGCCTGCTGATGTTCCACCGGCGGCTGCGCGAGGCCGTCGCCGACGCGGTGAACAGGACAGCCCGGGTGTGGAACGAGACCGTCCCGAACACACGTGCCCTGGACACGGGTCGGCTCCGCACCCGCATCCTGGACTCGGCCGCCTCACCACCGGAAGAAGCGCACTTGTGACGGCGCATCCGGCCGACGCACAGGCCCGGGTCACCTACGGCGCCTCCGGTGTTCCCGCGCGCCCACGGCCGTCGTCCCGTCGCCCCGCACACCTTGACCTTGCCCCCGTGGACAGGGTTTAGCGTGGTGGCCGAGGTGATCGGAATGAGGATCGGTGAGCTGGCGGGTCTGGCCGGTGTGACGACGAAGGCCGTGCGGTACTACGAGTCGCTGGGGCTGATCACGCCCGCACGTCTCGCCAACGGCTACCGGGACTACGGCGAGGACGACGTACGCCTCGTGCGGGAGATCAGGACGCTCCACCGGCTCGGCATCCCGGTCGAACGCACCCGCCCCTTCCTCGAATGCCTGGCGGCGGGACGCGCACACGCGGACGACTGCCCCGCCTCCCTCGCGGGTTACCGCGAGGCCATCGACGAGCTGACCGGGCGCATCGAGGCGCTGACGGCCCGCCGCGCGACCCTGATCGCCAGTCTGAACGCCGCCGCCCACCGGGGCAGCCGGGTCCCACCGCCCACCGAGAACGGTGCCGGAGACATGGATCCTCTGACGCTGCCCGCCAACCTGCCCGTGCCGGAGGACGACGGCGCGGCAAACCACCTTCCCGGCACGAGGACGCCGAGCCTCACGCTGCTCGACACGGCGGGCCGCAGGGTGCGCCTGGACACCCTCGGCCCCCGCCGCACGGTCGTCTACGTCTACCCGCTCACCGGCCGCCCCGGCACCGACCTGCCCGAAGGCTGGAACTCCATCCCCGGAGCCCGTGGTTGCACCCCCGAGTCATGCGGCTTCCGCGACCACTTCCACGACCTCCTGGAAGCCGGCGCCGGCCGCGTCTACGGGCTGTCCAGCCAGGACACCGACTACCAGCACGAGGTGGTGGAGCGTCTCGGGCTGCCCTTCGACATGCTCTCCGACCCGGCACTCGAACTGGCGGACGCGCTCGGTCTGCCCACGTTCGAGGTCGACGGGATGCGGCTGTTCAAGCGCCTCACGCTCATCCTCCGCGCCGGTGTGGTCGAGCATGTCTTCTATCCCGTCTTCCCGCCGAACGAGCATGCCGAGCAGGTTCTGAACTGGCTTCGCAGGAACCCGATTTCACCCCTGTAGGGGTTCACGCGCGTGCCGCCGGGGACGGGCGGCACATGGCAGCGGCCGGGCGGAGGAACGGCACACCTGCGCGCCACGCACAGGATTCACTCAGTGAAAACCGCCGGACCATCCGTATCATCCATGTGTCGGGGGACCCGCAGGACGACTTCCGCTCCGTGCTCGCCGCGACAGCAGGCAGCGGAGCGCGCCCGTGTCACGATTGGAGCCACAGATGCCTGAACCCACCACACCCGTCACCGAATTGGCCTCGCAGTACGTCAGCCAGGTGACCAACGACCTCGAGCACAACATCAAGGAACAGGAACGCATCACCGCGGAAATCCAGGCGCTGCAGGAGCAGTTGGCCGGGCTGCAGCACGACCAGACCATCCTGGTGAACATGCGGCAGGCCCTCGGCGTCTCGGCGGCCTCGGCGGCTCCGGTGGGCGCGGCGGCTCCGGCCGAGGGGGCGGTCGTACCGGCTCCGCGCAAGAAGTCCACCACCGCCACCGGTCCGCGACGCACGCCGAAGAAGTCGGCCCCCCAGCCGGCCGAGCGTACGAAGCAGCCCGCCAAGAAGCCCGCGGCGAAGAAGGCGGCGCCGAAGAAGGCGTCCGCGAAGAACGCGTCGGGTCAGGCGGCTCAGCCCACCCTCATCGAGCTCGTCCGCCGCCATCTCGCCGACCAGCAGGAGCCCCGGTCCGCGGCGGAGGTCGCCGAGGCGCTGGGCAAGGCGCATCCCGACCGGGAGATCCAGACCAAGGTCATCCGCACCACTCTGGAGAACCTGGTGGCCCGCAACAGCGCCCAGCGCACCAAGCAGGGCTCGTCCGTCTTCTACACCCTCGCCAACACCTCCGAGCAGGCGCAGGAGAACACGGAGAAGTCCCCGGCCGACGCCGCCGGATGAGCCGTGGCCGCATCGCCCCGTCCCGCAGCACCGAGTGCCACGGGGTTCCGGACGGGGCGATCCTGTGGCCTTCCCTCCGCCTTCCGGGACTGATTGACGGACCGTCAGGGTGACGGTGCCGCCGCTCAGGTCCCGGCGGTGGCCTTCTGGCGCGTCGTCTCGAACTCGGTCACCGGATCGCCGCCGGCCTGCCACGGCCAGGCCGTGACCACGCCGCCGATCACCTCGAACACGGACCGCGCCTCGGCGCGCCGGTCCGCGGCCACCAACGCGTAGGCGAGGAGGTTGAGGTCGGCGAGTGCCTTGGCATGGCGGAGGAACCCCGGCTGGATCCAGGAGTGCGCCGCCCGGTCGAGGGCCTGCGCGGCGGTGACGTGGGACCAGTGGTTGCGCGCGACCAGTGCCTCGACTCCGCCCCGGTCGAGGATGGAGTGGTACTGGTCGACCTGGGCGGTGAGTTCGGTGCCCACACAGGGCGCGTTGGCGGGCACACGGGCGCGCAGGGTGTCCACGAACTCCAGCACCTGGATGCGCGAGCCCCCCTCGTCCGGGCTGAGGTAGGACAGCATGTTCAGATAGGCCTCGCGGTTCCAGCGGTCGCGCGCGAGCACCTCGTTCCACACCGCGAAGACCTCGGACTGCGGGCGGCGTTCCAGACGCGACAGGGCGAGGAGGGCCACCCAGGGGGTGGGGTCTTCGGGGGCGAGTTCGGCGGCGCGCAGACACATCTCGACGGTGCCGGCGGGGTCCTCCAGACGCCCCTGGGCACGGGCCTGGGCGACCTGGGTCCAGGCCTGCAGCACGAGCGCGTCCGCGTTGCCGGGCTCACGGGTGGCCCAGGAGCGCGGCAAGTGCGATCCGACGAGGTATCCGGCCAGGACGTCCAGGCGGTGCGTGCGGCGGTCCCAGTCGCCCGGATCCTGTTCCAGGAGGCGGGACATCTGCGCCACGCACAGCTCGGTGGTCGCGATGGTGCCGGTCCTGGTGGTCGCCACAAGGGACTTCAGCAGCTTGCCCAGATCCTGGTCGTCCAGCTCAGGAGCGAGGCGGGCCCTTCTGCGGCGGCTGGAGAGAAATGCCATGCCCGGAGGCTAGAGGGAATCGGCGGGCGCACAAGGGCTGGACCGAGATCGTTATGGTTTACACGTACAACTTGCCTATATTCCCTGTCATGCCCGAGATACAGCTGCTCCGCCCGGCTCATGCTCCCGCGCTGCTCGCCTTCGAAACGGAGAACAGGGCCTATTTCGCGGCGTCCGTCCCGGACCGGGGCGATGACTACTTCGCCCGTTTCGACGAGCGGCACCGCGCCCTGCTCGCCGAGCAGGAGACCGGGGCCTGCTATTTCCACGTGGTGGTCGGCACCGGGGGCGAGGTGCTGGGACGGATCAATCTCGTGGACGTCGCGGACGGCGGCGCGGATCTCGGGTACCGGATCGCCGAGCGCGCCGCGGGCCGGGGACTCGCCACGTGGGCCGTGCGGGAGATCTGCGTCCGTGCCGCCCGCGGTTACGGGCTGCGGGTGCTGCGAGCCGCGGCCAGGGCCGACAACGCGGCCTCGCGTGCCGTACTGACGCGCTGCGGGTTCACGGTCGTCGGCGAGACGACGCTGTCCGGCCGCCCCGGTCTGACCTACGTCCGCTCCCTCGCAGATGTCACCGCCGCTGCCGGAACGCCGGCCGCCGGTCAGGGGTGACCGGGGGTCCGGGTACGGCGGGGAAGGCGAGCGTCCGGTACGGCGAGGAAGGCGAGCGGCGCAATGGCGGCCACCCCCGCCGCCGTGACCAGGGCGCCGGGGAGTGACCAGCCGGCGAGCGGGCCCGCGAGCGCCGCGCCCGCGGCGAAGGCGGTGATCTTCAAGCTGGCGCCGGTGGTGAAGATCTGGCCGCGCAGGCCGTCCGGGGCCTCCCGGTGCCGTACCGCGAACAGGGCGGTGAGCTGCGGTCCTTCGCCGATCCCGGCCAGCAGCAGGGCCAGGACGAGCGCGGCCGGACGGGCCGTCGCCGCCAGCGCGAAGGCGCCGGCCTGGACGAGCGCTCCGGCCCGGATGATCGTGTCGGGGGCGACGGACCGCGGAAAACGTGCCAGCACGGCGTTGGCCGCGAGCGCGGAGACGGCCGTGCACGACAGCAGCAGCGTGCCGCGTCCGGCTGCGCCCAGGGCGCGTTCGCCCAGGAGCGGGAGACAGGCCGTCAGCATGCCCTGTGCGGCGCAGCACACCACCGAGGTCAGGGTCGCCCGCACCAGCCGGGGATTGCGCACGATGACCCGCGCCCCTGCGGCCAGGTCGCCGATCAGCGGACCCTGCCGTGCCCGCCGCTCCTGCGGGCGGCGGGCCGGCAGGGTCCAGGCGGCGGGCGCGGCCGAGCCGATCAGCGCCGCCGACACCACGACGGCGGTCGAGGCCCCGAGCGTCTCGGCCAGGCCACCGGCGAGGACCGGTCCGGTCAGGCTCGCCAGGCCGAACGTCATGGCGTCGAAAGCGTTGGCCCGAGGCAGCCTGTCCCCGGCCGCGACCCGGGGCAACTGCCCCGTCCAGCCGCCGGACAGCGCCGGGCCCAGCAGTCCGGTCAGCACGGCGATGACGACGGTCACGGTGAACGGAAGCCGGCCCAGCCCCACCAGGACCGACACCAGTCCGCCGGCATAGAGGGCGAGCGCCGCGGCCAGCAGCCGCCCGGGGCGCCGACGCCGGTCGAGCACCGCTCCGAGCACCGGGCCGCCCACCGCCGCGGCGGCCGTGATGCCCGCCAGCAGCGCCGACGCCCGGGCCGCCGAACCGGCCACGGCGTAGCCCGCCAGCAGCAGCGCCGGCCCCGACATCTCGTCACCGACGCGGGCGACCACGGCCCCCGCGAAATAGCACCCCATCGCGTAACGCCTCGTCACGGGCCAGGACGTTACGCAGGTAACTCAAAACTCCACAATATGCGTTACAGTGCGCGGGTGTCCCGCAGCAACGACGCCGACTGGTCCACCCGGCATTCCGTGCTGGCCATGGCCCGCCGCACCGCCGCCCTGGTCAACGCCCTCACCGAAGAACGCCCGGATCCGGGCCGGGTGGCGGACGTGCTCCGCGCGTACGGCGAGGCGGGCCCCGTGGACCTGACCACCCGTGATGTCACGGAGATGCGCGAGGCGGCGATGCGGCTGCGGGAGGTCTTCGCCGCGCAGGACGCCGACGAGGCCGCCGTCGCCCTCAACCGCCTGCTGGGCGCGCACACCGGGCGGCTCCGCCTCACCTCGCACGGCGGCGGCACGCCCTGGCATCCCCATCTCGACCGCGACGACGACGCCCCCTGGGGCGAGTGGTTCCTCGCCTCGTCCTGCCTGGCCCTCACCGTGCTCGTCTGGGACCGCCAGCTCCCGCCGGGCAGAACCTGTGCGTCCGCCGCCTGCCGGAACGTCTTCATCACCCAGGGCCCCGGCCCGGAACGCCGCTACTGCTCACGGCGGTGCGCGACCCGCGAACGCGTCGCGGCCCACCGCCGTGCCCGCGCCGGCTCGGCCGGGGTGTCCTCGCACGCGTGACGGGCCCGGGCCGGGGCGCTCACACGGGCGCACGCCAGGTCGACGTCCGTTCACCGCCGGTGTTCCCCGTGCCCCGCCGTTGGGATGGAGGCATGACTTCACACACAACGCTTGACGGCAAGAAGGCCCTGGTGACCGGCGGCAGCCGCGGCATCGGTGCGGCGGCGGCACTGCGCCTGGCGCGCGAGGGCGCGGACGTGGCGGTGACGTATGTGCACGGCAAGGAGGCGGCGGAGGACGTGGTGCGGGCCGTCGAGGCCCTGGGGCGGCGGGCGGTGGCCCTGCGCGCCGACGCCGGGGACGCGCAGGAGGCGGCCGGCGCGGTGGGCCGCGCGGCCGAGGCGTTCGGCGGCCTGGACGTGCTGGTGAACAACGCGGCCGTCGGGCTGCTGCGTCCGGTGGAGAGCCTGTCGCTCGACGACGTGGACCGGCTGATCGCGGTGAACATCCGCGGCATGTTCCTGGCCGCCCAGGCCGCCGCCGCACTCATGGCATCAGGCGGCCGGATCATCACCGTCGGGAGCTGTACGACCCATCACACGCCGGGCCCGGGCAGCACCCTGTACGCGATGAGCAAGTCGGCCGTCGTCGGACTCACGAAGGCGCTGGCCCGCGAGCTGGGCGGGCGGGGGATCACGGCGAACGTCGTGCATCCGGGCCCGACCGACACCGACATGAACCCGGTGGACGGCCCGTTCGCGGACGCCCAGGCGGCCATGACCTCCCTCGGCCGCTTCGGCACGGCCGAGGAAGTGGCGTCCGCCGTGGCCTATCTGGCGGGACCCGACGCCGTGTACGTGACGGGCGCCGAACTCGCGGTGGACGGCGGGTACACGGCCTGACCGAGCGGGGCGCGCCGTGCACGGGGACGGTGCGCCCCGACGGGCCGGGCCGGGAACGCCGCGGTCCGTCGCGGCGTACACCGGGTCGGCGCATGTTCCGTGGGGCAGCCATGACCGTCGTCCTCCTGCTCTCGCGCGGGCGGCGCAGGCACGCGGCAGCGAGAAGGCGAAGGGCCCGGGCGCCGGGGTCCGTGCCGGGCGGGTGACCCGGTGGTGTCCGGGCAGGGGCGTACCCGGGCGAAGACCGTTAGCGGAACGCCGGAAGGTTGCGGGTGACCCAGTCGGCGAAGGGGCCGGCCGGGCGGCCGAGGACCGTCTCCACGTCGGGGCTGACCCGCTGCTCGGCCGGGAGCGGGGCCCCCAGGAGGTCGAGCGTGCCGGCAACGACCTGCTCCGGCATGAACCGCGCCATACGGGCCTGGGCGTCGGCGCGGGACAGCTCCGCGAAGGTCACGTCCTCGCCCAGGGCCTTGGAGATGTCCGCGGCCTGCCCGCGCGGACTGATCGGCTCGGGGCCGGTCAGCTCGTACACCCGGCCGGCGTGGCCGTCCTCGCGCAGGGCGGCCGCGGCGACCGCGGCGATGTCCGCCGGGTCGACGACGGGCAGCGCCACGTCGCCGAACGGCGCGAAGACCGTGCGCTCGGCGCGGACCGTCTCCGCCCACGCGAAGGCGTTGGAGGCGAACCCGGAGGGCCGCAGGATGGTGAAGTCCCGGCCCCAGGCGCGCACGGCGGCCTCGAACTCCCGCAGCCGGGCGTGCGAGGGCGCGTCGGGGCGGGTGGCGCTGACCTGTGAGGACACAAGCACGGTCCGCTCGACCCCGGCCTGTGCCGCCGCGTCCAGCAGGGCGGTCGGGCTCTCGCCCCGGTGGTTGAGTTCGCCGCCCAGCACGAGGAACAGCGCGCGGGCGCCTTCCAGGGCGGGGCGCAGGCTCGCGGCCTGCCCGACGTCGGCGTGAGCCCATCGGACACCGGCCGCGGTGCCGGCGGTACGGGGCTGCCGGGACACGGCCACGACCTCCTCGCCCGCCGCGCTCAGCAGGTCGACCAGCGTCCGTCCGATGTTGCCCGTGGCCCCCGTCACCGTGATCATCGCGTTCCCCTTTGTTAGTTAGTTGACTGACTGAGTAGACCGTAGCACGGCTCCACCGGCGGCTGTCTATAGTCAGTTGGGTGACCAACTCAGTGGATCGGCGCGCTCAGGCGTCGCAGAAGCGCCGGCGGCTCACGGCCGCCGCGGCGCGGGTTCTGCACGAGCAGGGCGTCGAACGCACCACCCTCGCCGACATCGCCCGCGAGGCCGACGTCCCGGTCGGGAACGTCTACTACTACTTCAAGACCAAGGACGAGCTGGTCCGGGCCGCACTGTCCGAGCACAGCGCGCACCTGGACGAACTCACCGAGCGCCTGGAGCAGTTGGACGATCCGCGGGACCGGCTGAAGGCGCTGGTCGAAGCCTGGGTCGACCAGCGCGACGTCGCCGCACGCCACGGTTGCCCCACCGGCACCCTGGCCGTCGAACTCGACAAACGCGCCGACGGAGTCCTCGACGCCGAGGCGGGCGCGGTGATCCGGCGGCTGCTGGACTGGGCCGGACGCCAGTTCCGCGAGCTGGGCGCCCCCGACCCGGACGGGCTGGCCCTCACCCTCGTCTGCGCCTACCAGGGCATGTCACTCCTGGCCAACGCCCTGCGCGACCCCGACGTCATGACCCGCGAAGGAGCCCGCCTGCTGCGCTGGCTCGACTCCCTCGGGACCGCCGGCGCACACCGCTGACCCGCCCGCGCGAGGACCACATGAGCCGTGCATCCCCCGGCGGGCTGGGTACTGGGAGCGGGAGGCCCGACACGGAGGTGGCGGTGATGAGGTACGACGAGTTCCTCGCCCGCGTGCGCGAGCGCGGTGAGTACCACAGCCAGGCGGAGGCGGCCGAGGTCACGGAGGCCGTCCTGAGCGTGCTGGCGGAGCGGATCAGCCCCGGGGAGATCGACGACCTCGCCGCCCAGCTGCCCGGACCGCTGGGTCCCGGCCTGGCCGAGGCGAAGCACGAGCGGCCGGAGAGCTTCGGCATCGAGGAGTTCCACCGGCGGGTCGCCGAGCGCACCGGAGGCAGGCCGCGTACGGCCCAGTGGGACTCGGGCGCGGTGCTGAGCACGGTCGCCGACAGCGTCAGCGGAGGCGAACTGAACCAGGTCATCAGCCAGCTCCCGTCCAGCTACGCGGCCCTGTTCGGCAAGCCGGAGCTGGCCGACTGAAACACCGCCTCCCCCGGCGGCCGCCGCCTGATTGACCGCGCCCCGGCGGTGGGGCTTTGATGTGGCGCATGCTGGGTGACGCGCGAACGGGTGGAGCAGCGAGCGGGGCCGATCCGGTCCTCGCCTTCCCCACGCGGGAGGCGTGGGAGAAGTGGCTGGAGGAGCACCACGCCGACGTACGGGCGGTGTGGCTGAAGATCCCGAAGAAGGACTCGGGGATCGACGGTGTCGACTACGCCGGAGCGCTGGAGTCGGCGCTGTGCTTCGGCTGGATCGACGGGCAGAAGAAGAAGCTGGACGAGCGGCACTGGCTGCAGCGCTTCACTCCGCGCAGGCCTGCCAGCAAATGGTCCCGGGTGAACCGGCAGAAGGCCGTCGAGCTCATGGAGCAGGGCCGGATGCGGCCCGCCGGCCTGCGGGAGGTGGAGAAGGCCAAGGCGGACGGCCGCTGGGAGGCGGCGTACGAGGCGCAGAGCACGGCGGTGGTTCCCGACGATCTGCGCGCCGCCCTGGACGCCGTGCCGGAGGCCCGGGACTTCTTCGCCACCCTGGACAGCCGTAACCGGTACTCGATCCTCTACCGGATCCAGGACGCCAAGCGGCCGCAGACCCGGACCGCACGCATCGAGAAGTTCGTCGCCATGCTCGCCGCGCGGGAGAAGCCGTATCCCTGACCGGGCCGGCTGCCGCCCCGGCGAGCAGGGGCGGTCAGCACTGAGGGCGTTTGCCGTGGTTGGCCGCGTGGCCGCGGCGGGACTTCTTCTTCCGGCGTCGCTTCGAGGACACGGAAACCTCCTGGGCGGGGCGGGAGAGGTGTACGAGAACAACTGCAAACACCGTATATCCGGACCTGGTGAACCTCCACCGCAGCCAACACCCGCGCGCCGGCGTCGGGGAGCACGACCGGGGACCCCCGTTGATACGATGCGAAAAATGCCCGTCTCATCAAGATTCCTCCCCTGAATCCGAGGAGCCGGAATGACCGGTGACCCGCAGCCGATCAGTGCCGCTGCCCGCAGTGCGCTGGAGCAAGAGCTGGCCGACCTGCGCGACGAGCGCCGGCTCGTCGCAGGAACCCTGCGGGACCGGACGGACGTGGGCGACCAGGCGGACCAGGCCGAGCAGTTGCAGCGCGCCACTCAGCTGGACCGCCTGGACCGCCGTATCGAGGCCATCACCGATCGGCTGCGCCAGGCGGACGTGGCCGGGCCCGCCCCCACCGACGTGGTCGGGGTGGGCAGCACGGTCACCGTCCGCTTCCCGGACGGCTCGGTGGAGACGGTCCAGATCGGCGAGCTCGCCGAGGCCATGGACCAGACCCTGGTCACCTCCGGCAGCCCGCTCGGCCGTGCCCTGCTCGGACACCGCCCCGGCGACTCGGTCAGCTTCGACACACCGGACGGCCCGTCGAGCGCGGTCGTGGTGGCGATCGGGGAGCAGAGCCAGGACGGATGACGGCCAGGGGTCACCCCTCCCCGGCGGAACCGTCGCTTCTGCGCACCGTGCAGTGCAGTGAGTCGTGTTCGATGTCGGCGACGATGGTGTCGCCGGGCTCGGCCTCCCCGCTGAGCAGCAGCGTGGCGATCCGGTTGTCGAGCTCCGCCTGGATGGTGCGGCGCAGCGGACGGGCGCCGAACTCCGGCTGGTGGCCGTGGGCGATGAGCAGCTTCTTGGCCGCCTCGGTCACCTCCAGGTGCATCCCCTGGGCGTGGACACGGCGTTTGCTCTGGTCGAGCAGATGGTCCACGATCTTCCCGAGGTCCTCCTCGGTCAGGCCGTGGAAGATGATGATGTCGTCGATCCGGTTGAGGAACTCCGGCAGGAACCTGGTCCGCAGATCCTCCATCAGCACGTCCTTCAGTTCCGACACATCACCCTTGTGGTCCAGGATGCGGTGTGCGCCGATGTTCGACGTCATGATGATCACGCAGTGCCGGAAGTCGACGGTGCGCCCCTGCGCGTCGGTCAGCCGGCCGTCGTCCAGGATCTGCAGCAGGGTGTTGAACACATCCGGATGCGCCTTCTCCACCTCGTCGAACAGCACGACGCTGTACGGCTGGCGGCGTACCTTCTCCGTGAGCTGGCCGGCTTCCTCATAGCCGACGTATCCGGGAGGCGCGCCGACGAGGCGGGCGACGGTGTGCTTCTCCTGGAACTCGCTCATGTCGAAACGGATCATGCGGTCCTCCTCGCCGAACAGCAGCTCGGCGAGGGTCTTGGCGAGTTCGGTCTTGCCGACGCCGGTCGGGCCGAGGAAGAGGAAGGAGCCCACCGGCCGGTCCGGGTCACCCATGCCGGCCCGGTTGCGCCGCACCGCCTGCGACACCGCGGTGACGGCCTCGTCCTGGCCGACGATCCGGGCGTGCATCTCCTCCTCGAGCCTGAGCAGCTTCTCCTTCTCGCTCGCGGTGAGCTGGGAGACCGGGATCTTGGTGCGGCGCGAGACGACGTCGGCGATGTCCGCGGCCGTCACCGACACCACGCCCTCGCGGCGCTCCTCGATGCCCGCGAGTTCGCCCTCCACCTCGGCGATCTGCCGCTTCAGCTCCGACGCCTTCTCGAAGTCCTCGACGGATACGGCCTGTTCGAGTTCGCGGCGGAGTTTGGCGATCCGGTCCTCGCGGCTGACCACCTCCGTGGACCGGCCCGCGCTGCGCAGCCGCACCCGCGCCCCGGCCTGGTCCAGCACGTCGATGGCCTTGTCGGGCAGGAACCGGTCGGTGACGTAGCGGTCGGACAGCTCCGCCGCCGCTGTCAACGCGGCGTCGTCGAACCGGACTTGATGGTGTGCCTCGTAGGAGTCCCGCAGGCCCTCGAGGATCTGCACCGTCTCCTCCACCGTCGGCTCCGGCACCATCACCGGCTGGAACCTCCGCTCCAGCGCCGCGTCCTTCTCCACGTACTTGCGGTACTCGTCGATCGTGGTGGCGCCGACGACGTGGAGTTCACCGCGGGCGAGGGCGGGCTTGAGCATGTTGCCCGCGTCCATCGACCCCTCCCCCGTCGCCCCGGCGCCGACCACGGTGTGCAACTCGTCGATGAACAGGATGATCCGGCCCTGGGCCGCCTGGACGTCCTCGATGACCTTCTTCAGCCGCTCCTCGAACTGCCCCCGGTACTGCGCTCCCGCGACCATCCCGGACAGGTCCAGCGCCACGACCCTCTTGTCCTTGAGGGTGTCGGGCACCTCCCCGGCCACGATCCGCTGCGCCAGGCCCTCCACGATCGCCGTCTTGCCGACGCCCGGCTCGCCGATCAGCACCGGGTTGTTCTTCGAGCGCCGGGAGAGGATCTCGACGGTCTGCTCGATCTCCTCGCTCCTGCCCACCACCGGGTCCAGCTTTCCCGCCCTGGCCTCCTCGGTCAGGTCCCGGCCGTACTCGTCCAGCGTCGTCGCCGGCGCCTTCTTCCGTTCGGCGGTGGTGCCGTTGCCGCGGGCGGCCTGGTCGGTCAGGTCCGACAGCTTCCGGGTGTCGCGGCCCTCGGCGCGCAGCAGCTTGGCGGCGCCCGTGTCGCTGTCGCCGATGAGGGCGCCGAGGATGTGCTCCGGGCCGATGTACGACACACCGGCTGCCTGCGACCGGGCGAACGCGGCCTGAAGGGTGCGCTTGGCGGCGGGCGTGAGGCCCGGTTGCGCGGAGGGCTCGCCGGACTCCCGGGGAAGGATCCCGGCGATCTCGTCGGCGAGCCGGTCGGGGTCGACGCCCACCTGCGCGAGCAGCCGCCGGGACGGCTCGACCTTGGCGGACGCCCACAGCAGGTGTTCCGTGTCCAGGTCGGCGGTGCCGTCCTCGACGGCCCGCCGCGCGGCCAGATTCAGCAGTTCCTGCGAGGACTCCGTCAGCAGCCGGCCGATGGGCACCCGCTGCACCGCCGGAGGGGACGACGCCGGTGACATCCCGAAGAACCGGTTGAACAACTCGCTGAAGGGATCCGACGAACCGAACGGTGCACCGAACGACATCGACATGACAGCTCCTGGGCGCGAGGGGGGGCCGGTGATCCGCGGGGATCGGTGTTCCGGGGTCCGTAATCACTGAACCCCGGCGTGCACGGCGCCGCAAACGCAGGACACGAGTCGCCGTCGCGGTGTCGTCGTGCTACGGCGGAACGCGGGCGGGCGGTCGGGCCTGCGGACGGGGCGGGACTGCGGGCCGGATTGGCGTTGCGGGAGGCCGTCGGGTAGACCCGTCCCGTGCTCTTTCGTCAGCTGGAATACCTCGTCGCACTCTCCCGGGAGCGCCACTTCGCCCGTGCCGCCCAGGCCTGCTACGTCTCCCAGCCCGCCCTGTCGGAGGCGCTGCGCAAGCTGGAGGAGGAACTCGACGTGCCGCTGGTACGCCGCGGCCGCAAGTTCGAGGGCCTCACCCCCGAGGGTGAGCGCATCGTCGTGTGGGCGCAGCGGATCCTCGCCGACCGCGACGCCCTCAAGGACGAGGTGGACGTCCTGCGCAGCGGCCTGAGCGGCAGGATGCGGATCGGTACGGTGCCGACGGCGTCCGGTGCCGTGGCGGAGCTGACCGGCCCGTTCTGCGCGGCGCATCCGCTGGTCACGGTGGAGGTCTCGGCGGACATGCAGTCCGTGGACATCCTGCGGCAGCTGCAGAACTTCGAGCTCGACGCCGGGGTCACCTATCTGCGCGAGGACGTGGCGGAGGGCTTCCATACGGTGCCGCTGTACCAGGAGCGGTACGTGCTGCTGCTGACGGCCGCCGACGGGCCGGCCCGGCGTACGACCGCGACCTGGGCGGAGGCGTCACGGCTGCCGCTGTGCATGCTGACCCCGGCGATGCAGGGCCGCCGGGTGCTGGACGAGTTCTTCGCGCAGGCCGGGACCCGGCCCTCGCCGCGGCTGGAGACGGACTCCGTCGCGGCGCTGTTCGCCCATGTGCGCACAGGGCGGTGGGCGGCCGTCGTACCGCATGCCTGGCTGCATGTGTTCGGTGTCCCGCACGGGATGCGCACGGTGCCGCTGGTCGAGCCCGAGGCGTCGGTCCCCGTGGGTCTGGTGATCGCCGCCCGGGAGCCGGGGTCGGTGATGGCCAGGGCGCTGACGGACATCGCCCGCACCACGGACGTGGCCTCCGCCCTGGAACGCGTGCCCGGCGATCCGGGACGCTAGGGGCACCGACGGCGCACCGTCACCCGGCCATGTCCTGGTTCTCTCCGCCCTCCGTGCGTCCTGGTGTCTCAGCCGGCTCGGCCGGCGGCCCGGGCGGGCTCCAGACGGATCAGCACGCCCTTGGAGGTGGGGGTGTTGCTGATGTCCGCGACGCTGTCCAGCGGTACCAGGACGTTGGTCTCGGGGTAGTAGGCGGCCGCCGAGCCCCGGCTGGCCGGGTAGGCGACGACGCGGAAGTCCTCCGCCCGGCGTTCCCGCCCGTCGTGCCAGACGGTCACCAGGTCCACCCGGTCGCGGTCGGCGAACCCGAGTGCGGCCAGGTCACCGGGGTTGACGAGCACGACCCGGCGGGCGTTGTGGATGCCGCGGTAGCGGTCGTCCATCGCGTACGGGACGGTGTTCCACTGGTCGTGGGAGCGCAGTGTCTGCAGCAGCAGGTGGCCCGCGGGGATGTGCGGCATCGTGAACTCGTTGACGGTGAAGACGGCCTTGCCGCCGGGGGTGCGGAAGACCCGCCGGTTGACCGGGTTGGGCAGCCGGAAGCCGCCGGGCCTGGACACCCGGGCGTTGAAGTCCTCGAAGCCGGGTACGACGCGGGAGATGCGGTCGCGGACGGCGCCGTAGTCCGCCTCGAACTCCTCCCAGGGGATGTCCGGTGTCTCCCCGAGGGTCCGGCGGGCCAGCCGGCTGATGACGGCGACCTCGCTGAGCAGGTGCGGTGAGGCCGGCTCCAGGCGTCCCCGGGAGGCGTGCACCTCGCTCATGGAGTCCTCCACGGTGACGAACTGCTCGCCGGACGCCTGGATGTCACGGTCGCTGCGGCCGAGGGTGGGCAGGATGAGGGCGATGTCGCCGCAGACCGTGTGGGAGCGGTTGAGTTTGGTGGAGATGTGCGCGGTGAGCCGGCACCGCCGCATCGCCTCCTCGGTGACATGGCTGTCGGGGGTGGCCCGGACGAAGTTGCCGGCGACGCCGACGAACACCTTCGCCGTGCCGTCGCGCATGGCCCGGATGCCGTCGACCGAGTCCAGTCCGTGCCGCGCGGGCGGGGTGAAGCCGAACTCGCGGCCCAGGGCGTCGAGGAAGCTCTGGGGCATGCGCTCCCAGATGCCCATGGTGCGGTCGCCCTGGACGTTGCTGTGGCCGCGCACCGGGCACACCCCCGCGCCCGGCCTGCCGATGTTGCCGCGCAGCAGCAGGAAGTTGACGACTTCGCGGATGGTGGGGACGCCGTGCTTGTGCTGGGTGAGGCCCATCGCCCAGCACACGATGATCTTCCTGCTCTCCAACACCAGGTCGTGGACGCGCTCGATCTCCTCGCGGGTCAGCCCGGTCGCGGTGAGGATGCCCTCCCAGGAGACCTTCCGGGCGTGGTCGGCGAAGTCGGTGAAGCCGGTGGTGTGGGCGGCGACGAAGGCGTGGTCGAGCACGGTGCCCGGGCGCTCGTCCTCGGCCTCCAGCAGCAGCCGGTTGAGGGCCTGGAAGAGGGCGAGGTCGCCGCCGGGGCGGATCTGCAGGAACTGGTCGGCTATCGCGGTGCCGCGGCCGAGCACTCCGCGTGCCTTCTGCGGGTGCTTGAAGCGGATGAGTCCGGCCTCCGGCAGCGGGTTGACGGCGATGACCCTGCCGCCGTTGCGCTTGGTCTCCTCCAGCGCGGTGAGCATCCGCGGATGGTTGGTGCCCGGGTTCTGCCCGACGACGAAGACGAGGTCGGCGGTGTGGATGTCGTCGAGCGAGACGCTGCCCTTGCCGATGCCGAGCGTCTCCATCAGCGCGGAACCGCTGGACTCATGGCACATGTTGGAGCAGTCCGGCAGGTTGTTGGTGCCGTAGGCGCGGGCGAAGAGCTGCAGCAGGAACGCGGCCTCGTTGTTCAGCCGGCCGGAGGTGTAGAAGAGGGCCTCGTCCGGGGAGCCGAGGCCGCGGAGTTCTCCGGCGAGCACGTCGAACGCCTCGTCCCAGCCGACGGGTTCGTAGTGGTCGGCGCCGGACCGCTTGATCATGGGCTCGGTCAGCCGGCCCTGCTGGTTGAGCCAGTAGTCCGACCTCGCGCCGAGCTCGGCGATGGAGTACCGGCGGAAGAACTCCGCGGTGACCCGTCGGGAGGTGGCTTCGTCGCTGATGTGCTTGGCGCCGTTCTCGCAGTACTCGTTGCGGTGCCGCTTGCCCGGTGCCGGTTCGGGCCAGGCGCATCCCGGGCAGTCGAACCCGTCGGCCTGGTTGATGTTCAGCAGGGTCAGCGCGGTCCGCCGCACGGTCGTCTGCCCCAGCGAGTACTCCAGCGCGTGCGTCACCGCCGGGACGCCGGTCGCCCAGCGCTTGGGCGGGGTGACGGTCAGATCGTCGTCGGGGTCCTCGATACCGCTCATGTTCCGGTGCGCCTCTTTCTCCGGTGACCACTGCGGGGCAGCATCCGTCCCCGTCCCAGGGCACGTCAAAGCGGCTTTTTCGATGAGGTGATAGGCGCCGGTTATCAGACGGGGGCCGCGCGTCGGGGAGGCGCCGGCCGGCATCCGTCACACGGGCGTGTGTCCCTGCAGATACGCGTGGACGACCGCCGGGAGTGCCACGCCGGTGGTCTCGGGTATCGGCGCCCAGCGCACCCGCTCGGGTGCGAGGCTCGCTCCGTCCGACGGGGTCTCGCTCAGCAGCTGGCACACCACCGCCGGCACCCCGTCCTCCGGAGCCAGCGCCTCGGTGCCGTCGACGAGGTACCCGGTGAGTTCGTAGACGACGCGTGCCGCGGTGGCCGCGGGCGACTCGGCGGGCTCGGGCGTGCCGGACGGCAGGGTCCAGCCGCCGCCGTCCTCCACGAGCAGCAGCCGTCCGTCGTACAGCACGACCGCCTGCACCGCGCCCGCCGCCTGTTCCAGCGTCATGACCGACCAGCCCCTCCCCCGGCGCACTCGGCCGGGTGCCCCTCCCCTACCCACGGCCGGCCGGTCCTGCACCGGAGCCGTGCCGGTTCTCCGCCCGCGCCGGTCAGTACAGCACCGGCAGGTCCGCGGGCCGTACCCGCACCGTGACCGGCAGGGTGGCGTCGACCTCGCCGTCGGCGCCGTAGGGGACGGGCCTGTCCGCCTCGATGCGCAGTTCCCTGCCGCGCAGCACGCGCACCTCGGGACGGTGCACATGGCTGCCGGTCTTCAGTTCGTTCATGAGGGCGAAGAACAGCCTGCGCGGTGCCTCGCGGATCATCACCACGTCCAGCAGTCCGTCGTCGACCCGCGCGTCGGGCGCGATGAGCCGGCCGGAGCCGTAGTAGGGGGAGTTGGCGGCGACCACCGTGTAGCCGCGGTGGGTGTGCTCCTCGCCGTCGACGGTGACGCGGTAGTCGGCCGCCCGCCAGGTGGTGACGGCGCGCAGGCCGCCCGCGTAGTAGGAGGCGGAGCCGCGCAGCAGCCGGGCGTGGTTGGCGTACCGGTTGGCCACGGCGTCCACGCCGGCGTAGACGCTGCCCAGGACCACGGTGTGCGGATGCCCGGCCGACTCCACCTCGATGGTGTCGACCGGCCGCGGCTCGGCGTGCAGCAGGATGCCGGCGAGTGCGGCGGGGTCGGCGGGCAGGTTCAGGGCGCGGGCGAAGTCGTTGCCGCGTCCGGCGGGCACCAGGCCGAGGACGGTTCCGGTGCCGCTGAGCGCGCCGCCGATGCCGCCGGCGATGCCGTCGCCGCCGACGGCCAGCACGATCCGGCCGCGCTCTCCGGCGCGGCGGGCGATGTCCTGGGCGTGCGCGAGGCTGTGGCTGTACTCCGTCTCCAGCTCGGCCCCGGCCTCGCGCAGCAGCCGGGCCAGGTGCAGCAGGGTCGCCGCCCCGGTGGAGCCGCCCGCGGTGGGGTTGACGACGGCGGTGAACTGGCGCATCGGTGTGCCTCCGAAGCAGGCGGATCGGGTGGGTCGGCCGGGGCCTGGTGGGCCGGGGTACGGCGGTGGTGCCGGGCGTACGGCGCGGGGTCAGTCGGTGGGGAGCAGGACGCCGGGGTTGAGCATGCCCTCGGGGTCCAGGCGGCGTTTGACGGCGCGCAGTGCCGAGATGCCGAGCGGTCCGGCCTCGCGGACGTACCAGTCGCGGTGGTCGGTGCCGACTCCGTGGTGGTGGGAGATGGTGCCGCCGGCGGCGAGCACGGCCTCGTTGGCCGCGTGCTTGGCGGGCGTCCAGTGGGCCACCGGGTCCTCGCCCTGGGCGCTGACGACCGTGAAGTACAGCGAGGCGCCGTTCTCGTAGACGTGGGAGATGTGACACATCACCAGGGGCGGGGTGCCGGCCTGGGTGAGGGTGTCGGTGAGTGCCGTGCGCACGGCCCGGTACAGCTCGGGGATGCGGGACCAGAAGGCGGCGGTCTCCAGGGTCTCCGCGAAGGCGCCGACGTCGAGCAGGGCGTCGCGCAGGTACGGCGCCGAGTAGCGGCCGTGGGCCCAGCGTTCGCCGGGTTCGGCGCCGAGGAGGGTGCCGCCGCAGGCGGTGAGGACGGCCGCCGCCTGTGCGCGGCGCTGTGCGGTGTCCTCGGGGGTGCCCTCGTAGCCGGTGATGGCCAGGCAGCCGGCGCCGCTCTGGGAGAGGTCGCCGCCGATGGCGTCGGGCTGGGTCAGGCCGATCAGGGTCTCGGTCTCGTCGGACAGGCGCAGCACGGTCGGCCGGGGACCGTCCTGGGCGAGCCTGCGCAGCGCGGCGGCGCCCTCCTCGAAGGAGGCGAACCGCCAGCCTTCGTAGATCCGTGTCCGCGGCAGCGGGCGGATCCGTACGGTGACCGAGGTGATGACGCCGAAGGCGCCCTCGGAGCCCAGGATGAGCTGGCGCAGGTCGGGGCCCGCGGCGGAACGCGGGGCACGGCCGGTCTCCAGGGTGCCCTCGGGGGTGGCGAGGGTCAGGCCGAGGACCATCTCGTCGAAGCGGCCGTATCCGGCGGACGCCTGGCCGCTGGAGCGGGCGGCGGCGAAGCCGCCGATGGTGGCCCACTCGAAGGACTGCGGGAAGTGACCGAGGGTGAAGCCGTGTCCGGCGAGGAGCGCTTCGGCCTCGGGGGCGCGCAGACCGGGCTGGAGCACGGCGGTGCGCGAGACGGGGTCCAGGTCGAGCAGGGCGTTCATACGACGCAGGTCCAGGGCGATGAACGCGCTGCGCTCGGGGGCGAGTCCGCCGACGACCGAGGTGCCGCCGCCGAAGGGGACGACGGCGAGGCCGTGCGCGGCGCAGGCGCGCAGGACGGCGAGGACCTCGTCGTGGGAGCCGGGCAGGACCACGGCCTGCGGCACGTCGGAGAAGTCCCCGCCGCGGACGCGCAGCAGGTCCGGGGTGGACTTGCCGCGGGTGTGGCGGACGCGGCTCTCGGTGTCGGTGCGGACGTGGTCCTCGCCGCCCACGGCTTCGGCGAGCGCCGCGAGCGCGTCGGGGCCGGCCGTGGGGGCGGGCAGGTCGATGTCCTCGAGGCGCAGGGCGGGGGTGCTGCGTGGCTTGACGCCGAGCAGGTCGCGCAGCAGTCCGGTCACCGCCTCGGGCAGGGGCGCCGCCTTGGCCGGGTCGCCCCAGCCGTTCCACAGCATGTCCATTGAACGGTCGTCCTCACAGGTCGGTGTGCTCGGTGGTGCTCGGTTCGCGCGGGCCGGCGGCCGGGTTCGGGGCGACGGCGGCCGCTCCGCCCGACCCCGGGGCGTTACACTGTGACACATGACGCCTATTCGTCACAACGGTTCGGACAACGATCACGTGCTCGACGCGGTGCGCGACTGTGTGCTGGCCGTCGGGGTCCGCCGCACCACCCTCGCCGACGTGGCCCGCCGCGCCGGAGTCTCACGGATGACCCTGTACCGGCGCTGGCCGGATCTGCGGACCCTGGTCGGCGACCTGATGACCCGCGAGTGGATCGAGGTGGCCACCCGGGCGATCCCCGAGCCCACGGCCGGCACGGACACCCGCACCCGGATCGTGGACGGACTGGTGGCGGGCGTCGAGGCCTTCCGGGCGCACCCGCTGTTCCGCAAGATCGTCGACGTCGATCCCGAGCTGCTGCTGCCCTATGTGCTCGACCGGCGGGGAGCCAGCCAGGAGGCGTTGCTGGCGCTGCTGGCCGACGGGCTGCGCGACGGCCACGCGGACGGCTCCGTGCGCCCCGGGCATGTCGAACGGCAGGCGCGTGCACTGCTGTTGACCGTGCAGTCCTTCACCCTGTCCCTGCGCACGATGGCCGACGAGGACGATCCGGAGCTGGACTCCGCCGCCTTCCTCGGCGAGTTGCGGACCCTTCTGGAGAGGACCCTCACGCCATGAGCCACACCAGGGCCGCCACCGGCTCGTCCCTCGGCGCGCACCGCCGCCGCCGTGAACTCGCCGAGGCCGCCGGCGGCAGGGTGGCCGACGTCCTGGTCGTCGGGCTCGGCGCCACCGGGGCCGGGGTCGCGCTGGACGCGGCCGCCCGCGGTCTCGACGTCGTCGCGGTGGACGCCCACGACCTCGCCTTCGGCACCTCCCGCTGGAGCTCGAAACTCATCCACGGCGGGCTGCGCTATCTGGCCTCCGGGCAGTTCGACGTCGCGCACGAGAGCGCGGTGGAGCGCGGGGTGCTGATGACCCGGACCGCCCCGCACCTGGTCGCCGCGCAGCCCTTCGTCCTGCCGCTCACCCCGCTCGTGTCCAGGGCCCAGGCGTCGCTGGCGTGGGCCGGTTTCCGGGCCGGGGACATGCTGCGGCTGGCCGCCCGGACCCCGCGCCAGGTCCTGCCCGCGCCGCGCCGGCTGTCGGCGACGGAGGCCCGGCACCTCGCGCCCTCGGTGCGGACGGCCGGGCTGCGCGGCGGACTGCTGTCCTGGGACGGCAAGGTGACCGACGACGCCCGGCTGGTCACCGCCCTGGCCCGGACGGCCGCGGCGCACGGGGCGCGGGTGCTGACCCGGGTCAGGGTGCTGGAGCTGACCGGCGCCGGCGCCCGGATCCGGGACGAACTCACCGGCGAGGAGGGCGAGATCAGGGCCCGCGCGGTCATCAACGCCGCCGGGGTGTGGGCCGGCGACCTCGTCGAGGGCATCCGGATCCGGCCCTCCCGCGGCACCCACCTGGTCCTGCGCTCGGAACGGCTCGGCACCCTGCCGGCCGGCCTGCACATCCCCGTCCCCGGCGAGACCAACCGTTTCGTCCTGGTCCTGCCCCAGGGCGACGGCCGGGTGTACGTCGGCCTCACCGACGAGCCCGTCGAGGGCGGCATCCCGGACGTCCCGGACGTGCCCGAGAGCGACATCGGCTTCCTGCTCGACGTGCTCGGCTCGGTCCTGGACACACCGGTGGCCCGGGACGAGGTCGTCGGCGCCTTCGCCGGACTGCGCCCCCTGCTGGACACCTCCGGCCACGACGGCACCGGGGCGGCGCCCACCCGCACCTCCGACATCTCCCGCCGGCACGCGGTGCTGACGTCCCCCGACGGCATCACGACGATCGTCGGCGGCAAGCTCACCACCTACCGGCGGATGGCCCAGGACGCCGTGGACGCCGCGACCGCCGCCCGCGGTACGCCGGCTCCGCCCTCCCCCACCGCCGCACTGCCGCTGGTCGGCGCCGCGGCCCCCGTCCGGCTGCGCAGCCTGTCCGCGCCCCGGCGCCTGGTGCGCCGCTACGGCACCGAGGCCGAGGCCGTCCACGCGCTCGCCGCCGAGGACCCCGCCCTGGCGCGGCCCGTGCTGCCCGGCCACCCGGTGACCCGTGCCGAACTGCTGTGGGCCGTCCGCCACGAGGGCGCCCTGGACGAGTCGGACCTCCTGGACCGCCGCACCCGCATCGGCCTGGTCCCTGACGACCGCACCGAGGCGCTTCCCACGGCGCGGGAGGTACTGGCGAGGGAGACGGCCGTGCGGCCTTGACTCCGGGGCCGGTTGGCGGCGCGCCAGGGTGTCACAGCCAGGCGGAGGATGTCGCCGCAGGGCGTCACCGCTCCGGCGACGGCCGTGCGGCCTGAGGCCGGGGTGCTGCAGCCAGGCGGCGGAAGCGCCGCGGACGCCACTGCGAAGGCGACCGCGGTGCGCCCCTGAGTGCAGAGCGAGTGGGGGCGCCCCGGGGTGTCACAGCCAGGGCGGACCATGTCCCCGCGGGGCGCTACAGCTCAGACGATCGCCGCGCGGCCCTGAATCCGGGGCCCTTGGCGGCGCCCTGGAGTGTCACAGCCAGGCGGCCGAAGCGCCGCGGACGCACTTCGAAGGCGACCGCGGTACGCCCCTGACTTCGGGGCCGGTTGGGGACGCCCCGGGGTGTCACAGCCAAGGCGGACCATGTCCCCGCGGAGCGCCACTGCTCAGGCGACGGCCGTGCGCCACTGACTCTGGAGCACGTGGGGCGCGCGTCGGGGTGTCAGAGCAGGCGGCGGATGTCGCCGCGGACGCGGTAGAAGCCGCCCGCCGCAGGGTGCAGGGCGTCCACGACGTAGCGGGCGCCCGGCTGCCGTATCGCGCGTGGGAACTGGACGTTCCAGGAGGTGTCGTAGCCCTCGGACACCACATGCACCCGGAGCCGGCCGCCCTCCTGCACGCACTCGACCACCACGGCTCCGGCGGGAGGCCGGGCGACCGTGGCCACTGCCGCGGCGGCGGTGGCGGGGGCGTAGGTGGGCAGGGCGGCGGCGAGCTTGACGTCCCGCGCCACCGGCACGGTGCCCTGCTGGGCGGCGGTGACGGCCGTCTCGCTCGCGTCGACGCACACCAGCGAGCCGTCGGTGGTGACCAGGTACAGCCGCTCGTCGCGGTACTGCATGGACAGCGCCGAGCCGCCGCCCGTGCCGAGCTTCCACAGGCGCGTGCCGTCCTGGTCGAAGCAGTAGACGGACGAGGCGGCGTCGCCCGCGAACACGAACCTCCCGCCCGGGGACGTTGCACAGGAGTACACGGCGCTGTCGCAAGCGTACGTGGCTTCGATGGTTCCCGTCGTCTTCGACAGCCGCTGGACCACGCGGTGCCCGGTGCCCGCGTAGACGGCGTCCTCCTCCTGCCAGCCGAACAGCACGCTGCCCTTGGTGGCGGTGTGCCACAACTCGCCGCTCCCGTCCGGGGCGTAGGCGGTGACGCCCCGTTGGTGACCGTGGTAGACGGCGCGGTCGTCGGCGCGGACCATCCAGGCGTGCTCCCCCTGGCTGCGGCGGGCCCACTGGTGTTCGTCCTCGTGGTCGATGACGGTGAGCCGGCCCGCGCGGTCCGAGACGTGCAGGATGCCCTCGTGGATGTCCAGCCAGAAGATGTCGACGTCGGCGGCGATGTCGTACGCGGCGAACGGGAGCTTGGAGGACAGGTCGTAGACCTTGCCGTCGTCGCAGCCTGCGTAGATCCAGAAGTCGTCGGCGACCAGGCACTTCACTCCGTCCGGCAGACTGAACCGGGCGAGGACGGCGCCGTCGTGGCCGAGGGTGTAGACGTCGCCCGCCTGGTTGCCCACCCAGCAGTGCTCGTCGTCGACATGGATGCCGAAGGCGGCGGAGCCGGTGCGGAAGCGCCACAGCACGGGCGCCACGGCTCGCGCGGTGGAGGGAGCGGAACTGACCTGACGCCGGGTCACCGGGCGCGGGGCACGCTGGCCCTGCACGGCCGGGGCGTATCCCTTGCGGACCTTCTCGCCCACCTTCCTCGCGGCGGCCGCCCTGGCCTTCTCGGCGCTCGGAAAAGTGGTCGTCTGGGTCTGCCCCGCGGCGCCGATCCTGCCGTACCGCACCGTCACCACCGTGCCGTCGACGGTCACTTCGTAGAACTTGTGGGCGCCCCCGCCCTCCTGCGACAGTTCCAGGTACGTCGTCGACACCGCGGACGCCGTGGTCATGGCACACCCCTCCCCAGGACGGACCCGCGGCCGTTCCCGCAGGTCCTCACTGGTCAAACCGTAGGACCGGCCACTGACAACGGCCCTGACCAGCGGCTTCACAGAAACCGGAACAGGTGCGGGACCTCCTCGGCGTCCGGGGTGCGGTGTCGTGCCGCCGTTCACCGGCCGAGGAGTTCGGCGAACCTCCGCGCGTCGATGTTGCCCCCGGAGGCGATGATGCCGACGCGGGGCGGGAGAGGTTCGACACGGCCGGCCATGAGGGCGGCGAGGCCGGTCGCGCCGCTGGGCTCCAGGACGATCTTCATCCGTTCGAAGGCGAAGCGCATGGCGGTGACGATCTCCGCGTCGCTGACGAGGGCGACGGCGTCGACCAGGCACCGGTTGATCTCGAAGGTGATCTCGCCGGGCGTGGGCAGGGCCTGCCCGTCGGCGATGGTGCGGGGCACGGGCACGGTGACGCGGGCACCGCTCTCCAGGGAGCGCTTGGTGTCGTCCCCTTCCTCCGGTTCCACGCCGATGACCCGGATGCCGGGGTGCAGGGCCTTGGCCGCGGTGGCGCTGCCGGCGATCAGTCCGCCGCCTCCCACGGGGACGATCAGGGCGTCGAGCGGGCCGGTCTCGTCGAGGAGTTCGAGGGCCGCGGTGCCCTGCCCGGCGATGACGTGCGGGTGGTCGTAGGGCGGGATGAGGGCCAGGCCCCGGTCCTCGGCCAGTGCCGTACCGAGCGCGGTGCGGTCCTCGGTGTAGCGGTCGTAGGTCACGATCTCGGCGCCGTATCCGGCAGTCGCCTCCCGTTTGAGGCGGGGGGCGTCCTCGGGCATCAGGATGACGGCGCCGGTGCCGAGTTCGCGGGCGGCCAGGGCGGTTGCCTGGGCGTGGTTGCCGGAGGAGTAGGCGGCGATGCCCTTCGCGAGCCGGTCCGGGGGGAGTTGGGCCGCCGCGTTGTAGGCGCCGCGGAACTTGAAGGCGCCGACGCGCTGGAAGTTCTCGCACTTGACGAACACCTGGGCGCCGACGAGGGCGTTCAGGGTGCGTGAGGTGACGACCGGGGTGCGGTGCGCGACCCCTTCGAGGCGTGCGGCGGCCGCACGGACGTCGTCGAACGTTACGGGCAGAGCGGCGGCCATGACGGGCTCCTCGTCCCTTACTGCGGTCCGTGTGCCGGGCGTCGCGGACACGGCTCGGACACCTTGGACGGATTTTCCAATCCTGGACAGGAACTCTATGAACCGCGGGGCTGGTCTGTCCAGGAAAAGGACACGCCGGTCCGCCTGGGGAAAGCCCGTCCGTCCCGGGAAAGGACGGACGGGCACGGTTGAGCCGGGCGTACGGCCTGCTCAGTGGCCGCTGATTCCCCGGGCGGTGTACGGCTCCTCGAGTTCCGCGATCTCCTCCTCCGTGAGGTGGAGGTCGAGCGCGGCGATCGCGTCCTCGATGTGGTGGGGCTTGGTGGCGCCGACGATGGGGGCCGTCACGCCGGGGCGTGAGGCGACCCAGGCCAGGGCCACCCGGGCACGCGGGACGCCGCGGCGTGCGGCGATCGCGGCGACGGCGTCGACGATCCGCTTGTCGTCCGGCTGGTACAGGGTGCGGCCATAGGCGTCTGTCTCGCTGCGGGCACTGGTGGCGTCCCAGTCGCGGGTGAGCCGGCCCCGGGCGAGCGGGCTCCAGGGGAGCACGCCGACGCCCTGGTCGGCGCAGAGCGGCAGCATCTCCCGCTCCTCCTCGCGGTAGAGCAGGTTGTAGTGGTTCTGCATGGACACGAACTTCGTCCAGCCGTGCCGCTCGGCGGTGTGCTGCAGCTTGGCGAACTCCCAGGCGTACATCGAACTCGCCCCGATGTAGCGGGCCTTGCCGGCCCTGACGACGTCGTGCAGGGCCTCCATCGTCTCCTCGACCGGGGTGTGCGGGTCGAAGCGGTGGATCTGGTAGAGGTCGACGTAGTCGGTGCCGAGGCGGCGCAGGCTGTGGTCGATCTCGGTCATGATCGCCTTACGGGACAACCCCGACCGGTTGGGCCGGTCGCTGCGCGCCGCGCCGTCCGCGACCGCGAAGTAGACCTTGGTGGCGATCACGACGTCCTCGCGCCGGGCCATCTCGCCGAGTGCCTTGCCGACGATCTCCTCGCTGGTGCCGGCGGAGTAGCTGTTGGCGGTGTCGAAGAAGGTGATGCCCGCGTCCAGGGCCTGGCGGATCAGCGGGCGGGCGGCCTTCTCGTCCAGGGTCCACGGGTGCGGACCCCGGTCGGGAACGCCGTAGCTCATGCAGCCCAGGGCCAGCCGGGAGACCTCCAGGCCGCTCGTGCCGAGCTTGACGTAGTCCATGGTTCGGTTCCCCTCGTCTCGGTCAACGTGATCATGATCGTACGGTGCGTCACGGGCGGGCGTTGCCCGGTCACCGGTCCTTGGCCAGGGCGACGAGTTCGGCGAACAGGCCGCCGGCGCGCACGAGATCGTCGTAGCGGCCCTGTTCGACGACGCGGCCGCTCTGCAGGACGACGATCCGGTCCGCGAGGCGGGTGTTCTCCAGCTGGTGGGTGACCACGATCGTGATGCGCTGTGCGGCGATGCGTTTGATCTCCAGGAAGATGCGGTGCTCACCGCGCGGGTCCATCTGGGACGTCGGCTCGTCCAGGATGAGCAGGGGCGTACGGCGGTACAGCGCGCGTGCGCAGGCCAGCCGCTGCCACTGTCCGCCGGACAGTTCGGCGCCGCCGAAGATCTCCCGGGCGAGCAGGGTGTCGAGGCCGTGCGCGAGCCCCTCGACCGCCTCGCGCATGCCGACCGCGTCCACGGCTTCCCACACGGGACCGTCGTCATGGGTGCGCGGCTGGCCGAGCGTGATGTTCTCCCGGGCGCGCAGGGGCCAGCAGGCGAAGTTCTGCGGGACGAGTGCGGTGCGGCTCCACACGGAGTCGGGCCGGGCGTGCGCGAGGTCGACGCCGTCCCACAGGACGCGGCCCTTGTCCGGGAGGAGGATGCCGGTGATGAGCTTGGTCAGCGTGGACTTGCCGGAGCCGTTCTCCCCGACGATCGCGAGGATCTCGCCGCGCCGCAGCGTGAGGGAGACGCCGTCGACCGCTGGCTCGTCCTTGCCGGGGTAGTGGCGGACGACCTCCTCCAGCCGGATCTCCTCGACCTGCCCGGGGATCGTCGACTCACCCCGTTTCGGGGCGCGTTCGGCGGCCATGTCGAGGAAGGAGCGCATGTCGGCGAGGTAGAGGGAGGTGTGGAACATGGCGGCGCCGTACTGCACGAACTGGGACAGCGCGGCGAGTGTGGTCTGCACGGCGACCACCGCGGTCGCGGCGACGGGCAGCGCGACCCGCCCGGTGATGGCGAGCCAGGCGAGGGCGCTCCACGTGAGCAGCAGGAAGGCGCCGCCGAGCGCGGAGGTCGCGAGGACGATGCGGAGCATGCGGGGCGCCGCGGTCAGGGTGCGCCGGTCGATGCGCTCGGACAGCGCGCGGTACCAGTAGACGAGGTAGTCGGTCATGCCGTTCGCGCGCACCTCGTCGCCGTGCCGCGAGTAGGTGGCCCACCAGCGCATCATGCCGCGTACGTTGCGGTCGCCGACGTTGGCGTAGTGCGTCTCGTAGTCGACGCGGGCGGAGAGCACGGCGCCCAGGCCCGCGGGCAGGACGGCCAGCAGCAGCAGCGGGAGCATCAGCCAGTGCAGCGCGGTGATGACGCCTCCGGCGGCGACCATGCGGATGAGCGAGGCCAGGAACTGCTGCGCGTCCTTCACCATCGTCGTGGTGCGGGTGACGCCGACCTCGGCGGCCTCCTGCCGGTCGGTGAAGCCGTCCTCGTCGCATGCGGCGGCCTCCACCCGGCAGACGGCGGAGACCAGTGCGACGTCGGCCTCGGTCATCAGCCGCGGGGTGATCCGTCCGTCGGCGTAGGAGGCCACCGCCCTGGCGATCCGGCCGGCGCCCGCCGCGGCGGTGACGGCCGCGAGCGCGGGCAGGGCCGCGTGCAGCCGCTCGGACACGGGGCCCGCACCGAGGATGTGCGTCATGGCGCGTGCGGTGCAGCCCAGGACGACGGCGGCGGCGACGCCGGTGAGGAGCTGGCAGACGAGGAGCAGGAGGACGCCGGTCCGGTCGACGGACCACGCCATGCCCGCGGTGCTGCGCAGCACCGACGGCAGCCGCCCGCACATCCTGCGGAAACTGGCTTCTTCCAGTGGGTTCTTGCCGAACTTGCCCTCATAGCCGATCGTGGCCGGCGGCGGAGGGGGCGGTGGAACGTCTTCTGTCGCGGCGTCGGTCACGGTCACCTGCGTCCTCCTTCGGGTCGGCACCGCACCTGGGTGGTCCGGCGGTGCCCCACTCAACGAGGACGCGGGCGATTCGAACGCATGCGTTTTTGGACGAAGCCGGGCCGCGCGGTTCCGCCGCGTCGAACGCACGGCCGCCGTGGCGCAGCGCTTCCGTGCGGGACGGCGGTGGCCGAAACGCCGGTGGTCGTGACGGCTGTGGCCGGTGGGTTTCGCCTGCCGGGCGCCCTAGCCGGCCAGCTCCGGGTACAGGTCCGCCAGGTCTCCCGAGAGCCGCGCCTTCACGTCGCGGGTGAGGTCGTCCGCCAGTACCTCGTGCGCCCCGGCTTCCACCCCGTCCAGTGCCAGCGCGGCGACGTCCCGGGCGGCCGACTTGGGGGCGTCGATGTGGGAGACCATCTCGGTGTCGATGTAGCCGACGTGCAGTCCGGTGACGCCGATGCCGCGTGGCCGCAGTTCGAGGCGCAGGGTGTTGGTCTGCGACCACAGCGCGGCCTTGGTGGCGCTGTAGGAACCGGCGACACCGATCCAGGAGAGCACGGAGTGGACGTTGAGGAGGTGTCCGCCGCCGTTGCGCTCCAGGACGGGGGCGAAGGCGCGGGTGACCAGCAGCGGGCCGAAGAAGTTGACCTCGAACTCGCGCCGCACGTCGGCGAGGGGGGCTTCCAGGAACGCGTGCGCGCCGACGGAGACACCGGCGTTGTTGATCACGAGGGTGACGTCCTGGGCGTGCGCGGCCGCGGCCGCCACCGAGGCGGGGTCGGTGACCTCCAGAGCGAGCGGCTCGGCGTCGGGGTGGGTCACGGTGCGCGGGTCGCGGGCCGTGGCGTACACCTTCGCGGCGCCACGCGCGTACAACTCCTCCACCAGCGCCTTGCCGAGGCCGCGGCTGCCGCCGGTGACCAGTGCGACGGTGTTCTTGATCGAGGTCATGGGCATCTCCAGACAGGGGGAAACCGATCGGTTTCCAGCGACTCCCCCGTACCGTAAACCGATCGGTTTCACGATGCAAGCGCGAGGGAGAGCGGGCGAGGCGACGCGTCCGCACAAGCACGCGGGGAATACGGGCGCGGGATGCGGATGCGGGACGGTCCGCGGCAGGTGCTCGCCGACTGGCGCTCACCGACTGGTGCAGGGGGATCGGTCCTGGGCAGGCCGCCCGGAAAGTCCGGGCCCGGCCCTTCCGGGCGGGAAGGGCGGGGAACGACCCGAGCGCATGGATTCACCGTTCCCCGCCCCCGGCGCGTCGGCCCGCCTCGTCACGGACACGGAGGGACGACCCGGCGACCGGTCGGACGAAGCAATCGACTCACCGATCTTGTTCCGACCATCCGACGCGAACGGCCCGTAGTCCACCGGAGCCGGTCCGGCCGGGTGACGGAACGACGCCGGACGCGCCGGGACGAGCCGTTCGGGTGGCCCCCGCCGCACGGGTGAGGGTGTGCGGCACCGTGGTGACCGGCCCGCTCCGGTGCCGCAGCGCCCGCGCCCGCCCGGGCCTCGTCACCCTCGCCAGGTCCCGGAACTCGTGACGCACACCCGGTAGTTGATATGGGAAGCTTTGGCCAACCGTCTGCGGGACAGAGGCCGTGACGGTCGTGGAGAGGAGTTCAGCGTGACTCAGGACGGCGGCCCGGCCGTGCACATCGACACTAGCAAACCGCATCCCGCACGGATCTACGACTACCTCCTGGGCGGCAAGGACAACTACGAGGTGGACCAGGTGGCGGCCGACCAACTGGCCGCGGCGGCGCCCGAGGTGTGGATCTCCGTACGGGCCAACCGCGCGTTCCTCCAGCGTGCCGTCCGGTACGTGGTCGGCAGCGGTGTCCGTCAGATCCTGGACGTCGGTACCGGCCTGCCCACCTCCCCGAACGTGCACGAGGTCGCCCAGGAGCTGGCGCCGGACGTGCGCGTGGCGTACGTCGACAACGACCCGATCGTGAAGGCGCACGGCGACGCGCTGCTCAACCGGGCCGGCACGACCAGCATCGTGCTGGCGGACCTGCGCGAGCCGCAGTCCGTCGTCGACCACCCGGAGGTGCGCCGGGTCATCGATTTCGGCCGGCCGGTCGCCCTGTTCCTCGTCGCTGTTCTCCACTTCCTCCGCGACGCGGACGAGCCCGAGCGCGTCGTGGCCACCCTGCGCGACGCTCTTCCGGCCGGCAGCTTCCTGGTGCTCTCGCACGCCACGGGCGACTTCGCCGACCGCAGTGAGGCCGAGGCCGTCTACGACAACGCGTCGGCCAGCATGAACCTGCGCTCCCGCGACCAGGTCGCACGTTTCTTCGACGGCTTCGACCTGGTCGAGCCGGGACTGGTGCAGGTTCCGTTCTGGCGCCCGGACAGCACGCCCCCGGCGGGTTCCGAGGAGATCGGCTTCTACGGCGGAGTGGGCCGCAAGACGACCTGACGCGGTTCACCGGCGCAGGCCTCGGCACGCGGGTCTGCGCCGGCGCTCCGAGGGGCCGCGGGCCGCGCTTGGTGGGGGCCGCGGGCCGCGCTTGGTGGGGGTCGCGGGTTGGTGCGACGCTGGGGGGAGAGGGCTGCGACGAGGGGCAGCGTGGAGGGCCCATGGGACGTGACGTCCCGGCGCTCGTCTTCACCCGCGAGGACCGCCGCCGGTACCGGATCAAGATGCAGGCGTGCCTGGAGGCGCTGGCGCAGATGCTGCGCGAGTCACGGTTCGAGTCCGAACGACCGCAGGTCGGTCTGGAGATCGAGCTGAACCTGGTCGGCGACGACGCCGAGCCGGCGATGCGCAACGCCGAGGCGCTGAAGGCCATCTCCGACCCCACCTGGTCCACGGAACTGGGCCGGTTCAACCTGGAGATCAACGTGCCGCCCAGGCGGCTGACGGCGGGCGGCCCCGACGCGTGGGAGTCGGAGATCCGCGCCGCGCTCAACCACGCCGACGAGCGGGCCAGGTCGATCGGCACCCGGCTGATCATGATCGGTATCCTGCCCACCCTGCGCCAGGAGGACATCGGCGGGGAGTGCCTGTCGGAGAACCCGCGGTACCAGCTCCTCAACGACCAGATCTTCGCGGCGCGCGGCGAGGACCTGCGCATCGAGGTGGACGGCGTGGACCGGCTGCGCACCTACGCGGACACCATCACCCCGGAGGCCGCCTGCACCAGCACCCAGTTCCATCTCCAGGTGTCCCCGGAGGAGTTCGCGCCCTACTGGAACGCGGCGCAGGCGATCGCCGGCATCCAGGTGGCGCTGGCGGCCAACGCGCCGTTCCTGTTCGGCAAGGAGCTGTGGCACGAGACCCGTATCCCGCTGTTCGAACAGGCCACGGACACCCGCCCGGAGGAGATCAAGGTGCAGGGCGTACGGCCCCGGGTGTGGTTCGGCGAGCGGTGGATCACCAGTGTCTTCGACCTGTTCGAGGAGAACCTGCGGTATTTCCCCGCCCTGCTCCCGCTGTGCGACGAGCAGGACCCGAGGGAGACGCTGGACCGCGGCGACATCCCGGAACTCGGCGAACTGACGCTGCACAACGGCACGATCTACCGCTGGAACCGCCCGGTGTACGCGGTCTCGCACGACGTGCCGCACATCCGGGTGGAGAACCGGGTGCTGCCCGCCGGCCCGACCGTCGCCGACACCCTCGCCAACGGCGCGTTCTACTACGGCCTGACCCGCGCCCTGGTGGAGGAGGACCGGCCGGTGTGGTCGCGGATGTCGTTCGCGGCCGCCGAGGACAATCTGCACACCGCCGCCCGGCACGGCATCGACGCCCTGCTGTACTGGCCGGGGATGGGCGAGGTACCCGCGCCCGAACTGGTCCTGCGCAGGCTGCTGCCCCTCGCGCACCGGGGACTTGAGCACTCCGGCATGGACGACGCGTGGCGGGAGCCGCTGCTCGGCATCATCGAGCAGCGCTGTGTGGCGGCACGCAACGGCGCCCTGTGGCAGAAGGAGATGTTCCACCGCCTGGAGGCCACCACGCACGCCGGCCGCCACGAGTCCCTGCGGCAGATGACGCAGCTCTACATCGACTACATGCACCTCAACGCGCCGGTCCACACGTGGCCGGTGGACTGACCAGGCCCGGTGCCTACTCTGGCCGCCGTCCGCGAGCAGGAGGCCGGCGCGCACGGACACCGGCGCGTCAGCGCACCGGGCCGCACTCGTCGATCAGCACCGTCGGCCGGCCCAGGAAGACGGCCCGGTCGACCGGGCCGTAGGCGATGTTGAACGTGTCCAGCCAGTACGACCAGTCCGCCGTCCCGGACATGCCGCTGAAACGGTAGTTGAGCTGTCAGCGCACCCACTGGCCCGGCCGGAGCCACACCGCGGGCGGTCTGCGGCGCCGGGGCGGCAGCCCGGAGAGCGGCCCGGCGTGGGCGAACACCCGCAGACGGCCGTCCCGTTCCCGCAGGGTCACGCCGATGCCGCCCAGGTCCGCCCGCCTCTCCCGGGGGTTCGAAGCCGTACCGCTCGGCCGCCCACACGACGTGCGCCCCTTCCAACGGCACCTGCGGCAGCGGGAATCCGACCGGCACCGCGTTCCGCCGGGCGGCGGCGGGACCGCCGCGCGACCGCTTGGTCCACGAGGTGCGCACCCACTGCGCGGTGACGTCCACGGTCCCGTCCTTCACGGCTCGGTCCTCCCCCCCCGTCCTTGGCGGCTCGGTCCCCCCAGACCCGGCCGGCCGCTCAGCGCTCCGCGCCGGGACACGGCGGCGCGTCGGGAAGGTGGGCCTTCGCCCATGCGGCCAGTTCCCGCAGTGCCGGCTCCAGGGCCGCCCCCGCCTCGGTCAGCCGGTAGGACACGCGCAGCGGCGGGCCCTCGTCGACCTCGCGGAGCACGAGTCCGGCCGCGCCGAGCTCCGCGAGCCGGTCGGACAGCATGCGCTCGCTGATGCCGGGAACGGCCCGGCGCAGGTCGGCGAAGTGCGCGGGCTGCTCCACCAGGACGGCCACGATCGGCCCGCTCCAGCGCTTGCCGAGCAGCTGGAAGACACGGGTGATGCCGTCGTCCACCCGTTTGCACGCCGCGCTGTCGTGGGTCACGTCCGCCGTCATGCGATCAGGGTACTACCTCGACGTAGGGGGGTGAAAAAAAGTAAGTACCTGTGTTAGATATAGCCGAGTACAAAACCTCAGCACTCCTGGGAGTCCCCATGGCAACCCTGCTGCACATCGACTCGTCCGTGTTCCCCGCCGAGGCCTCGGCCTCGCGTGCCGTGACGGAGGCCTTCCGCACGCACTGGCAGGAGCAGCACCCCGCGGGCACGGTCGTCTACCGCGATCTCGCGGCGCAGCCCGTCCCGCACATCACGGCCGCCGCGCACACCGCCGGCTTCGCCGACCCCGCCGCGCACACGCCGGAGCAGGCCGCGGCCTTCGCCGAGCGCGTCACGCTGATAGAGGAGCTGGAGCGGGCCGACGCCGTGCTGATCGGCGCCCCGATGTACAACTTCTCGATCCCGTCGACCCTCAAGGCCTGGCTGGACAACGTGATCCTCATGGGCCGCACCGCGGGCGGCACCCAGTCCGCCAAGGGCACCCCGGTGACCGTCGTCGCCAGCCGGGGCGGGGCGTACGGACCGGGCACCCCGCGCGAGGGGTACGAGTACGTGCAGAACTACCTCAAGGCCGCGCTCGGCGACGCCCTCGGCCTGGACGTCGACTTCATCGTCCCGGAGCTGACCATGGCCCCGCAGAACCCGGCGATGGCCGAGCTGCTCCCGCTGTACGAGGCCTCCCGTGACCGCGCCTTCGAGGAGGCCGCCGAGAAGGCCAAGCAGGTCGCCGCGCGCCTCGCGGCCTGAGGCGGCCCGCACCCGTCCCGCCCCGGGCGCCGCCTCCGCGCGGCGCCCGGGGCGGCGGCACGTCTGCGGACGCCGGCCAGGCCGGCCGGCGGGCACCCGCGGCGGTGTGCCTCGGCACCGGCGTGTTACCGGCGAAACCCAGCCCCCATGACCCGTCCCCCGCTGCGGATGTAACGTACAACGACCCGCGCGTCACCCCGCGCGTCCGGACACCGTGAGGAGAGGCACCCGTTGGCCGCCAGCTACTTCGAGCGCATCGACCGGCACCGCTACAAGCCCACCGCGCACGCGAGCGGCGCGTGGGACACCGACGAGATGCACTTCAGCCCGCTCGGGGGACTCGTGGTCCACGCGATCGACCAGTACCGTGCCGAGCGCCCGCCGAGCGGACTGCTGCTGTCCAGGATCAGCTTCGACATCCTCGGGCGGATCGCCCTGGACGAGTGCGAGATCACCGTGGACTCGGTCCGGCCCGGCCGCACCATCGAGTTGCTCGAAGCGGTCGTACGCATCGCGGACCGGCCGGTGGTACGGGCCAGGGCCTGGCTGCTCACCGCGGTGGACACCGGCGCCGTGGCCGGCGGCGCCGGCGCGCGCCTCGCGCCGCCGGACGGGCTCGCCGGTCAGTCGCTGGGCGCCGTCTGGCCGGGCGGTCACTGCGCGTCCGTCGACGTGCGCCGGGTCACCCCCTCCCAGCCGGGCCGGGCCGCGGTCTGGATCTCCACGGACCTGGATCTAGTCGCCGGCGAACCGAGCAGCGCCCTCGCCTCCTACGTCGCCCTCGTCGACACGGCCAACGGCATCGCCGTACGCCGGTCGCCGACCGAGTGGATGTTCCCCAACGTCGACCTCACGATCCATCTCCACCGGCAGCCGGAGGGCCGCTGGGTGGGCCTGGACACCACGGTCGTCTTCGGCCCCACCGGGCAGGGTCTCACCAGTAGCGTGCTCCACGACGTCCACGGCCCGGTCGGCCAGGCCGAACAGCTCCTGACGGTGCGCCCGTTGCCGGGCCGGTGACCTTCGCCGCGCGTGGCCGAGGCCCGCTCAGAGGTCGACGTTCCATCGCTCGGGCAGGTCGGCGTCGCAGAACACGCAGACGAAATGGCCGTCCCGGACGATGTTGTGCTGCCCGCATGTGACACACCGGCGGAAGACGACGGCATGGGTGAAGCGGCCGGGATGGCCGAGCCCGGCACGGTCGAGGGCGGCGGCCACCGCGGGCCATGAGCCGGTGTCCGGGCAGTATCCCGTCGACTGGTTGCTCACCTCCCGCACCGCCCAGCGCCCGGCATCCTCGCGAAAGCTGATCTCTCCCGCGCTCAGCACCGGCTCGCCGCCCGCGCAGGCGACGTGTTCGGACCGGCGCGGCGCCAGTCGCAGGACGCCGTCCGTGCGGACGACGAAGGTGAACGGTTCGGCCAGTTCCCCGCGGGATCTGCGCGCGGCCCAGTCGGCGAACTCCGCCGCGGTACGGATGCGGGCGCCGGCGCCTCCAGCCGGGATCGCGGCCTTCGACTCCTCGGGACCGACGTACCGATAGCTCCGACCGCTGCGTCCCGACGCGTCCATGCCGGTCACGGTAGGGCATACTGCGGTCCGGCGCGACCGCGTCCCCCCGTGACCCGCGGTGGCGCCTTCGGCATCCTCGGCCCCCGTCGCCGACGCGGTGTTCCAAGCCCTGCCCCGGGCCGTCTCGACTGGAGTGTGCGTGATACGTCGCTGGTTCCGGCGGCGGGCGCTGCCGGCGTCCGACGCGGACGGCCGGGTCGGCCCGGGCCCGGTGGCGCGGGTGGAAGAGGCGGCCGAACGCGGTGACGTCGATGCCATGACTGCGTGGGGAGCCGTCCTCTTCCAACGGCACGACCGGGCCGGCGCGCTGCACTGGTGGACCCGGGCCTGGGAAGCCGGGAACGTCGCGGCCGCGTTCAATCTGGGCACGCTGCACGACCTGGAGGGCGACACAAACCGCGCCCAGGTGATCTGGGAACGGGCGGCGGCGCTCGGCGATCCCGACGCCATGCTCGGCCTGGTCAGACAGGCTCTGGAGCGCGGCGACGAGGCCACGATGGACCGCTGGGCCCCCTCCGTTCTCGCCCAGCGGCAGGCGTTCCCCATCACCGCGCTGGGCGTCGCCTTCGAGGCCGACGGCCGCGAGGAGCGGGCCGTGCACGCGTACCTGCGCGCCGAGGAACTGGGCGACGCCTACGCCATGGAGTACCGGGCGCGCATCCTGGACCGGCGCGGAGCGCACCGGGAAGCCGCGGCGCTGCGCGCACGCGCGGCCACCGCCGAGCGCATGCTGTGACCGGGCGGCGCGTTCCCCGGCAGGTCCGTGGCACGGCAGGGCACGGCGAACACCCGGGCGGCGGCGGCTAGTCCAAGCGCCGCCCTGATACGAGCCGACCGCTCGGCCCTCGTTCCCGATGGGCCCCGGCAGGATCACCGGCGTCCCGCGCCCCGGCCGCGGACTCCCCGCGCGTCGCCCCCACCGAGGCCAGCCCCACCGCCGCGACCCCGGCCCACTGGGCCACCGCGAGGTGCTGGCCGAGGAAGAGCAGACCCGTCAGCGCCCCGACCGCCGGCTCCAGGCTCGTCAGCACTCCGAACACGCGCGGGGTGAGGCGGCGCAGTGCCTCCAGCTGGCAGGTGTACGGCACGACGCTGGAGAGCACGGCGACCGTCGCGCCCACGGCAACGGTGGCCGGGTGCAGCAGGCGGGCGCCCGCCTGCGCGATGCCGTACGGCAGGCTGAGCAGCGCTGCCCAGATCACGGCGAGCGCGAGGCCGCGGCCGCCGGGGCCGCGTGCGGCCAGTCGCCTGCCGGCCAGGATGTAGCCGCCCCAGCAGCATCCCGCGCCGAGGGCGCAGACGACGCCGGCCGTGTCCAGGGCCGTGCCGGTGCCGCCGAGCAGGAGGACGCCGGCGGCCGCGAGGCCCGCCCACACCAGGTCGGGGGCGCGGCGCGAGCCGCACAGGGCGAGGGCGAAGGGGCCGAGGAACTCCAGGGTGGTGGCGGCGCCCAACGGCAGCCGGGCGACCGCCTCGTAGTACGCCAGATGGTGCACGGCGAGCAGGGTTCCGGCGGCCGCCGCGATCCCGAGGGTCTTCCGGTCACCGCGGATCCGGGGCCGCCACAGCGCGCCGAGGACGAGCGCGGCGACGGCCAGCCGCAGGGTCACCACGCCGGCCGGCCCCACCGCGGGGTAGAGGCCGGTCGACAGCGCGGCGCCGCCCTGCAGGCCGAGGATCCCGCCGAGGACGAGTCCTGGGGCCGGTACGGTGCCGAGTCCCCGGCCGAGGGCGCGGGCGGCACGGGCGCGAGGGGTCAGGCGCTGGCTGATGGTCATCGGCTCCCGGTACGACGTTCCTCGCACCCTAGGGCGACGACCCACCGCTGATCAACGGTGGGGCGGAAGGCCGGGCGCCGGCGCGGCGACGAGCGTCTCCTCGCAGGGCGTGCCGTACCGGGACCGAGTCTTTCGAGAACCCGGGATCAGGCGAGCACCAGCACCAGGGGCACGCCCCGGCACGGCACCAGACGCATGCCCTCGTGTGTGCCGGGGCGGGCCGTGCTGAGGAGTTCGCCGAAGTCCGGGCCCTTGGTGAGGGAGCCGGCCAGGTGCGCGGGGTCGGCGGAGGCGGCGACCCGGCCGCGGGCGTTGACGAGGCGGGCGGGGCGGGGCAGGCGCCGCAGGAGGGGCAGGACGGCGGTCTCGAAGTGCCGCAGATAGACGTCGGCGGCGGCCACGCCGGCGAACCTGCCCTGGATCAGCACGGGTTCGGAGAGAGTGAGGCTGTACTCGTCGGAGCAGAGGTAGTCGACGTACGGTCCGGCCACCGCCCGGCGCCCGGTGTCGCGCGGCAGCGCGAACCAGTCCCAGTGCGTGTAGTCGGAGTACGCCGACTGGCCGGGATCGAGGTCGAGGAGGAGCGGGCGCACGTCGCCGTCGGCGCCGGACTGCCACCACTCCAGCCAGACGGGCACGTCCGTCAACAGACCGGGGGCCGCGACGAAGCCGACGCCGGAGACGAGTTCCTCGCGGGCCAGGTGCACATGCAGTCCGGGGCGGAGCGCGGCGAGGTCGGCGCTGACCGGCCGCCGGCCCTCGGCGGCCGCCCGGCCGAGCAGGGCCTCGGTCTCGGCGCGGGTCGCGGCGACCGTCTCGAAGACGGCCTCCAGCGCGCCGCCGACCTGTGCGGCCACCCACGTCTCCGTGTCCGGGTCGAGGGTGGCGGGCCCGGGGCTGAAGCCCATGCTGTCCTCCAGCGGACGGGGCACCTGACGCGGCGCGTTCAGAGGGTGAGCCGCACGGCGACGAGCCGCGCCGTCGACTCCCTGACGCACCGCTCGGCCAGCGTGCCGGCCGTTTCGTGGGCCCCATCTTGCACGGCGGAGATTACGGAGCGGTGACGGTCCGCAACTTCTTCACGATATGCGTCGTCGGTCAGGACCAGGCACAGCAGGGCGCCGATCTCGCTCTGCAGGGCGACCTGTTCGCGGGTGAGCCGGGCGGACTGGGCGGCCGCCGCGAGTTCCACGTGGAAGCGGCCGTACAGCCGGCTGCGCGCCGCCGCGTCCTCGGCCCGCGTCAACTCCTCCGCCGTCCTGCGCAGTTGGTGCAGGTCCTCGGGTTCGGTGCGCTGGGCGGCGAGCCGCGCGGCGGCGCCGGACAGGGCGGCCCAGTGGTCGCCGAGGTCGCGCAGCTCCTCGGTGCTCCAGCCGCGCAGCCGGGCCTTGAGCCGGTCGTCGGCGGGGACTTCGGGCAGGGAGACGAAGCTGCCCCCGCCGCGGCCCCGGCGGGTGGTCACCAGGCCCTGCTGCCGCAGGGCCATGAGCGCCTCGCGCAGGGTGACGGTGGAGACGCCGAGCCGGCCGGCCAGCTCGGTCTCGCCGGGCAGCTGCTCTCCGTCGGCGAGGAGACCCAGCTCGATGGCGTCGCCGATGCGGCGGACGACCGCGTCCACGCGCGCCCGGTTGTCCACCGGACTGAAGACGGCCCGGCGGGCGCCGCCCTCGATCTCGTGCTGCCTCACGGCCACCACCTCGCGCATTGACTCAAGCTTTACCCTGCGGGCCCCTTGAGCTTAGAACTATGACTTCATATTTTTACCGTCAAGCGTTCAACGCACAGCGCGCCAGAAAGGTTCCCCTATGCAGGGAATTGCGATCCGGCTGCAGGACCTGCGGAAGTCCTTCGGTGAGACGACCGCCGTGGCCGGAGTCGACCTGGAGATCCGGGACGGGGAGTTCTTCTCCATGCTCGGCCCGTCCGGGTCCGGCAAGACGACGGTCCTCCGGCTGGTCGCCGGGTTCGAGACACCGGACCAGGGCCGGATCGAACTCGCCGGCCAGGAGGTCACCGGCCTCGCCCCGTTCGAGCGGGACGTGCACACGGTGTTCCAGGACTACGCCCTGTTCCCGCACATGACGGTCGAGCAGAACGTCGCCTACGGGCTGAAGGTCCGCAAGGTGCCGAAGGCCGAACGGCTCGTGCGCGCCCGCAAGGCCCTCGCCGAGGTCCGCCTCGAGGGCTACGGCCAGCGGCGCCCCGCCCAGCTCTCCGGCGGCCAGCGCCAGCGCGTCGCCCTCGCCCGCGCGCTCGTCGGCCGGCCCCGGGTGCTGCTGCTGGACGAGCCCCTCGGCGCCCTCGACCTGAAACTGCGCCAGCAGATGCAGGTCGAGCTGAAGGCGATCCAGCGGGAGGTGGGCATCACCTTCGTCTTCGTCACCCACGACCAGGAGGAGGCCCTGACGATGAGCGACCGCATCGCCGTCTTCGACCAGGGCCGCATCGCCCAGGTCGGCACGCCCGCCGAGATATACGAGCGACCCGCGACACCCTTCGTCGCCTCCTTCGTCGGCACCTCCAACCTGCTCGACGGCGAGGCGGCCCACCGGATCGTCGGCACCCCGGGCACCTACAACATCCGGCCGGAGAAGATCCGCGTCCTGAAGGAGTCCGCCGACGCGGACGAGCCCGAGCACGCCGGCGCCGTCGGCACGGTCGCCGAAGTCGTCTACCTGGGCGACGCGACGCGCTTCCTGGTCGACCTCGACGGCGGCGGCCGGCTCACCGCGCTGCAGCAGAACCTGGAGACCTCCTCCGAGGACGTCGCCGCGCTGCGCGGCACCCGGGTGCGCCTGACCTGGCACCGCCGGCACGCCGTCCGGCTGCCCTCCTGACCTCTGTCCCGCCCCTACCTCCCCTGGAGAACGCCGTGCGTCCCACCCGTACCCTGCGCGCCGCCGCCTGTGCCGCCGCGCTGCTGCTCGCCGCCGCCTGCGACTCCTCCGGGTCGGGCGGTTCGTCCGCCACCGGGCTCAACCCGCCCGACCTCAAGGCCCCCACGAAGCTGGGGAAGACGGAGGGCCAGGTCAATCTGATCGCCTGGGCCGGCTATGTGGAGGACGGCTCCAACGACCCCAAGACCGACTGGGTCCACCCCTTCGAGAAGCAGACCGGCTGCCAGGTCCACTCCAAGGTCGCCGCCAGCTCCGACGAGATGGTCAAGCTGATGAAGACCGGCGAGTACGACGCCGTCTCCGCCTCCGGAGACGCCTCCCTGCGCCTGATCGCCGCCGGCGACGCGGCCCCCGTCAACACCTCCCTGGTGCCCAACTACAAGGACGTCTTCGCCGGGCTCAAGAACGGCCCCTGGAACTCCGTGAAGGGGCAGATGTACGGCATCCCGCACGGCCGGGGCGCCAACCTGCTGATGTACAACACGGAGAAGGTCAAGCCCGCGCCCACCTCCTGGTCCGCCGTCTTCGACGACGCCGCGCGGTACAAGGGGCACGTCACCGCGTACGACTCGCCGATCTACATCGCCGACGCGGCCCTCTATCTCAAGGCCACCAAGCCGGAGTTGAATATCAAGGACCCGTACGCGCTCGACCAGAAGCAGTTCGACGCGGCGGTGGCGCTGCTCAAGCAGCAGAACGGAAACGTCGGCGAGTACTGGAGCGACTACCTGAAGGAGGTCTCCGCCTTCAAGAGCGGGGACTCGGTGGTCGGCACCACCTGGCAGGTCATCGCGAACCTCGCCGCCTCCGAGGGCGCCAAGGTCAAGGCGCTGGTGCCGAAGGAGGGTTCGACGGGCTGGTCCGACACCTGGATGGTGTACAGCAAGGCCAAGCACCCCAACTGCGCCTACCAGTGGCTGAACTGGATCGTCTCGCCCAAGGTCAACGCCCAGGTCGCCGAGTACTTCGGCGAGGCGCCGGCCAACTCCAAGGCGTGCGCGCAGACCAGTGACAAGAACTTCTGCACGGTCTACCACGCGGCCGACGAGAACTACTGGAAGCGGATCGCCTTCTGGAACACGCCCATCGAGCAGTGCCTGGACGGCCGCAAGGACGTGAAGTGCGTGCCGTACGCCAAGTGGGTGCAGGCCTGGACCGAGATCAAGGGCTGAACCGTGACCACCCCTGCGACGACCGCCGCCGGCCGGGGAACCGTCCGGCGGCTCGCCGGAAGCCTGCACCGCCGGCCCCGGCTGCGGCTGACCCTGCTGCTCACCGCCCCGCTGCTCTGGCTGGCCGTGCTCTACCTCGGCTCGCTGACGGTCCTGTTCGTCTCCGCGTTCTGGACCACGAACTCCTTCACCTCCGAGGTGGTGAAGGTCTGGTCGACGGACAACTTCCGCGAGCTGTTCACCACGCCCGTCTTCCGCCAGGTGATCCTGCGCAGCGTGGGGGTGGCGCTCGCGGTGACCGTGCTGTGCGCGGTGATCGCCTTCCCGGTGGCCTTCTACACCGCACGGGTGGCCCGGCCGAAGTGGCGCCCGCTGCTGGTGGTGGCCATCCTCACTCCGCTGTGGGCGAGTTACCTGGTCAAGGTGTACGCCTGGCGGCTGATCCTGTCCGAGGGCGGCCTCGCCGACTGGATGCTGGCGCCGTTCGGGCTGAGGGGCCCCGGCTTCGGCCTGCCGGCCACCGTGCTCACCCTGACGTACCTGTGGCTGCCGTACATGATCCTGCCGATCCACACGGCCCTGGAGCAGCTGCCGGCGAACCTGCTCGACGCCTCGGCCGATCTCGGGGCGCGGGCCGGGCGGACGTTCCGCTCGGTCGTCCTGCCGATGGTGCTGCCCTCCGTCGCAGCCGGCTCGGTGTTCACGTTCTCACTGAGCCTCGGCGACTACATCACCGTGCAGATCGTCGGCGGCAAGACGCAGCTGATCGGCAATCTCGTGTACTCCAACATCGAGCTCAACCTGCCCATGGCCGCCGCGCTGGGCACCGTGCCGGTCGTCGTGATCGTCCTGTATCTGCTGGCGATCCGCCGCACCGGCGCCCTGAACAGCCTGTAGGACCTGGAGGAGAACAGCGCCATGCATCTCAGCCGCACCGCGCGCATCGCCCTGCGCATCGGCGCCGGGCTCGGTTTCGCGGTGATCTACGTCCCGCTGCTGCTGGTCCTCGTCAACTCGCTCAACCCCGACCGCAGCGCGAGCTGGCCGCCGCCGGGGCTGACCGGGCACTGGTGGTCGGTGGCCGCACACAACGCGGGAGCCCGGCAGGCGCTGCGGGTCTCGGTGAAGGCGGGGCTGGGGGCGACCGCGATCGCGCTGGTCCTCGGCACGCTCATCGCGTTCGCCGTGGCCCGGCACCGCTTCTTCGGCCGTGACACGGTGTCGTTCGTCGTGGTCCTGCCGATCGCACTGCCCGGCATCGTCACCGGCATCGCCCTCAACTCCGCCTTCGGCACGGTGCTGAAGCCGCTCGGCGTGGGACTCGGGCTGTTCACGGTGATCGTCGGCCATGCCACGTTCTGCATCGTGATCGTCTTCAACAACGTGGTGGCCCGGCTGCGCCGCACGGCGGCCTCGTACGAGGAGGCGGCCATGGACCTCGGCGCGAGCACCTTCCGGGCCTTCGCGGACGTCACCTTCCCGCTGGTCCGCTCCGCGCTGCTGGCCGGCGGCCTGCTCGCCTTCGCCCTGTCCTTCGACGAGATCGTGGTCACCACGTTCACCGCGGGCCCCGGCATCGAGACCCTCCCGATCTGGATCTTCGACAACATGACACGGCCCCAGCAGGCGCCGGTCGTGAACGTGGTGGCGGCGGTGCTGGTCCTGCTGTCGGTGGTCCCGATCTACGTCGCCCAGCGGCTGTCCGCCGACACGGCCGGCTCGAGCCGGGTCTGACATCCTGTACGGCGGAGGAGAGGAGGAGGCGTGAACTCAGGGGATGCCGCAGGTCCTGCGCGGGCGGTGCGCGCGGCGTACGAGGCGGCCTCGGCGGTCGTCGCCGCTCTCGGTGACGAGGAGTCGTGGCTGCCGACCGGCTGCACCGGCTGGGCGGTGCGCGACCTCGTCTTCCACTGCGTGACCGACGCCCAGCGCGCGCTGGTGGCCCTGCACACGCCCTCGCCGAAGCCGGTGGACCGGGACGCGGTGACGTACTGGCAGGACTGGGAGCCGAACACCACCGGGGCGGCGAACGGCCGGCGCTGGGCGCGGGTGAACGGGAGCATGTTCCTCGACTTCCGTCAGCTCCAGGGCCTGTACCTGGAGACGGTGGCGGCGGCCGCGCACGCGGCGGAGACGGCCGATCCCGCGCAGCACGTCGGCACACAGGGGCACGTGCTGACGGCCGGGGACCTGATGACCACCCTCGCGGTGGAGGCGACGGTCCACCACCTGGACCTGACCGTCCGGCTGCCGCACGCCCCCGGCCCGTCGCCCGAGGGGCTGGCCGCGGTCCGGGCCACCCTGGACGGTCTGCTCGGCCGGCCGGGGCTCGCGGAGTGGAGCGACGAGCACTACGCGCGCGTGGGCACCGGCAGGGCGCCGCTCACCGACGCCGAACGCGGGGCGCTGGGCGCGGCGGCGGACCGCTTCCCGCTGTTCGGCTGAGCCGCTCCCGGCGGCCCGGGACACACCCAACACGGGGACACGGACGGGCGACTCCTGCGCGCTGCGGGACTCGCCGACCGGGTTTTTGCGACCCTGCGCCCCATGCACACCCCACCGAGCATCAACAGTTACGTCGACCGCGTCACCGCCGGTCCCGGCGGAGCGATGACCGACGAGGTCGGCGTCATCACCGGCGACCTGACCGTCGCCACCATCCTGCTGTCCGACGGCCACAGCGTGCGCGTCGCCATCCAGCACACCGGCGGCGACACCTGGTACACCCTCGCCGGCAGTCCCGCGCCCGTGCCCGCCGGGCAGCTCGCCGCCTACCACCGGGACCTGCTGGGCCGCATCCGCCGGGGAGGCGGCACCCGCGCCACCTGATCGGCCACTCGGAGGGCAGGGCCCGCCGGGAGACGGCCCGGTCACGCCCCGGGCCGGCTCCGGCCCCTGCCCTCAACTCCCTTGATCTGCGGACTGCTTGACTCCCCATGAACGGGCAAAAGGCTGCCCGCGCACCTTGACCCCCGTTTGGTCCAGACCAATCATGGCCTAGACCAATCGCCCCGGCCGGGCCGCCCTGCGTCGTTCGCAACCCGGGAGTATCCGATGACACGTCCGAGACCCGTACGCGCCCTGCTCGCGGGCATGGCCACCCTGGCCGCCTCCGCCGGGCTCGCCCTAGGAGCAGGGGGCACCGCGCACGCGGCGACCCCGCTGCCCGCGCACGTCTTCGCGCCCTACTTCGAGGCCTACAACGGCGACAGCCCCGCCGCGCTCTCCCAGGCCTCCGGCGCCAAGTACCTGACCATGGCCTTCCTCCAGGCCGACAAGAAGGGCTCGTGCACGCCCTACTGGAACGGCGACACCGGCACCCCCGTCAGCTCCTCCGTCTTCGGCGCCGACTTCGGCACCATCCGCTCGCGCGGCGGCGACGTCATCCCCTCCCTCGGCGGCTACGCGGCCGACAACGGCGGCACCGAGATCGCCGACAGCTGCACGAACGTCGACTCCATCGCCGCCGCCTACGAGAAGATCATCACCACCTACGACGTCTCCCGGCTCGACATGGACGTCGAGGACAACTCCCTCACGAACACCGCCGGCATCGACCGCCGTAACCAGGCCATCAAGAAGGTAGAGGACTGGGCCGCCGCCAACGGGCGCCCGGTGCAGTTCTCCTACACCCTGCCGACCACGACGACCGGGCTCGCCGACAGCGGTCTCGCCGTGCTGCGCAGCGCGAAGAACGCGGGCGCGAGGATCGACGTCGTCAACATCATGACGTTCGACTACTACGACGGCGCCACCCACCACATGGCGACCGACACCGAGACCGCCGCGAGCGGCCTGCACGACCAACTGGCCGCCCTGTACCCGAACCTGTCGGACGGTCAGCTCTGGAACACGATCGGCGTCACCGAGATGCCCGGCGTGGACGACTACGGCCCGGCGGAGACCTTCACCACCGCCGACGCCACCAGCGTGTACGACTGGGCGGCCGCCAAGGGCATCAACACCCTCTCCTTCTGGGCCCTCCAGCGCGACAACGGCGGCTGCCCCGGCGGCAGCGCCTCCGACACCTGCTCCGGCATCGCCCAGGACACCTGGTACTTCACCCACACCTTCGCGCCGTTCACCGGCGGTACGACGACCCCGCCCGCGAACGACTTCTCCGTGTCCCTCTCCCCCGCCACCGCCTCGGTCGACCCCGGCGGCAGCGCGACCGCGACGGTGAAGACCTCGGTGACCTCAGGCAGCGCCCAGACGGTCGCCCTGACGGTGACCGGCGCACCGAGCGGGGTCACGGCCTCCCTCAGCCCGGCCTCGGTGACCGCGGGCGGCACCTCCACGCTCACCGTGAAGACGGCCGCCGGCACCGCACCCGGCACCTACACCCTCACCGTGACCGGCACGGCGGGCTCCGCCCGGCACAGCGCCGCGCTCGCCCTGACCGTCAAGGGGACCGGCGGCACGCCCGCCCTCACCAACGGCGACTTCGAGACGGGATCGCTCACCGGGTGGACCTGTGACAGCGGGGCCACGGTGGTCTCCTCCCCCGTCCACGGCGGCTCCCACGCGCTGAAGACCGCGCCCTCCGCCTCGCAGACCGGCCAGTGCGCGCAGACCCTCACGCTGAAGCCGAACACGTCCTACACCCTGAGCGGCTGGGTGCAGGGGCCGTACTCCTATCTCGGCGTGAGCGGAGGCGCGACGGCCAGCACCTGGACCTCGTCCTCGTCGTGGTCGAAGCTGACGGTCCCCTTCACCACCGGCGCCTCGGGCACGGTCACGGTGTACGTCCACGGCTGGTACGGCCAGGGCGCCGTCTACGCCGACGACCTGACCCTGAGCTGATCCACCGGGCCGGCGCCGACTCGCCTTCGCCCGCAGGAAGGAATGATCGGCGCCCGGCCGGACTCCTGCCCCGGGCCGTACCCGGCGCACGGGCGTCACCTTCCGTAGGCTGAGAGGCCCCGAACCTCCTCCTGGAGGCCTCCCCGCAGGCAGGAGACGGTCGTGATCGAACTGGCCGCGGTGTTCGCCGTCGCGGGCGCGGCGAGCAACGCCGTGGGTACCGCCTTTCAGCGCAGGGCCGCCTCGACGAGCAGCCGCGGCGGGTTCCGGCTGCTCGCGGAGCTGGTGCGCCGGCCCTTCTGGATGATCGGCATGTGCGGTGTGATCTGCGCGGCGCTGTTCCAGAGCCTGGCCCTGGTGAACGGCCCGCTCTCGCTGGTCCAGCCGCTGTTCGTCCTGGAGCTGCCGTTCGCGCTGCTCGTCGCCGCCCCGCTGATGCACAAGCGGTTGCCGCGCTCGGGCTGGTGGGGCGTCGGCGGCTGCGTGGCGGGCCTCGCGGTCCTGCTCGTCGCCGCCGCCCCGCACGGGGCCGGCTCTCATGCCCCGCTCACCCGCTGGGTGCCGGCCCTGTGCCTGTGCCTCGGCGCGATGACCGCGGCCGTGCTGCTGGCAGGCCGGAGCGGCCCGCCGGCCCGGCGCGCCGCCCTGCTGGCGGCCGCCTCCGCCACGGGCAACGCGCTGACCGCCGCCCTGCTGAAGTCGGCCAGCGGCACCTTCGCCGACCACGGCTTCACGGCGTTCCTGGGCGCCTGGCAGACGTACGCCTTCGCGCTCACCGGTGTCGCCGCCGTGCTCCTGCTGGAGAACGCCCTCCAGGCCGGTCCGCTGGCCGCCGGGCAGCCGGCGCTGACCATCGGGGACGCGGTGGTGAGCCTGACGCTCGGCATCACCCTGTTCGGGGAGCGCATCCGCACCGGCTGGTGGCTCGTACCGGAGGTGTGCGGCGGCCTGCTGATCGTCGCGGGCGTGCTGGTGCTCAGCCGGGCCGTCCAGCACATCGCCGTGGTACCGGCCGCGCCGAAGCAGCGGCATGCCGGGACGTGAGCCGTACGGGTGACGAAGCGGTCTTTGGCACCCTCTTTGCGCGCCACACCGACCCAAATTAACCAGTTTGTATATTTATTGCCTTTATGGTGCGGAGTGTCGGCAGGGACGTTGAGGGGGCGCACAACGCGTCGTGGCAGGGCGCGGGTTGGGATGGCGATGACGGGTATCAGCCGCCGCAGTGTGGCACGCCTCGGTCTCGGCGCGGGCATCGGCGTGGCCGCCGCCTCGCTCGCCGCGTGCGGAGGACAGGACGACGAGAGCGGCTCGCCCGGAAGCCCGCACCAGCAGGGGGCACCGCGGGTGGTCCGGCTCATCGGGGACGGCTCGACGGCGTACACCGGACGCCAGCCGCACCAGCCGGCCTCGCCCCCGCCCCTGGAACCGGGCGAGACCCCGCCGCAGTTCGTGGTGTTCTCCTGGGACGGCGCCGGAGAGCTGGGCACCGGACTGTTCCCGCGCTTCCTGCAGCTCGCCCGCGACCACGGCGCGCACATGACCTTCTTCCTGTCGGGCCTGTACCTGCTGCCCGAGGAGAAGAAGCGGCTCTACGACCCGCCGAACAACCCGCTCGGCGCCTCCGACATCGGATACCTCACCAACGGCCACCTCAAGACCACGCTGGCCTACGTCCGCCAGGCCTGGCTGGAGGGCCACGAGATCGGCACGCACTTCAACGGGCACTTCTGCAGCGGACCGGGATCGGTGGCCAACTGGACCCCGGCGCAGTGGCGTTCGGAGATCGAGCAGGCACGGGCCTTCGTCAGGACGTGGCGCACCAACACCGGCTGGCACGACGAACCGTCGCTGCCCTTCGACTACGACAAGGAACTCGTGGGCGGCCGCACCCCCTGTCTGCTCGGCCAGTCGAACCTGCTGCCGGTCGCGCGGGAACTGGGCTGGCGCTACGACGCCTCGTCGCCGGGCGGACTGCAGCGCTGGCCGCGGAAGCGGAACGGCATCTGGGACCTGCCGCTGCAGAGCATCCCCTTTCCGGGACACACCTTCGAGGTGCTGTCCATGGACTACAACATGCTGGCGAACCAGTCCAAGAACTCGACGCGGGCGCCCTCCTACAACTACCCCTACTGGCGGGCCCAGGCGACACAGTCGTACCTGGCCGGGTTCGAGCGGGCGTACCAGACCAATCGGGCGCCGCTGTTCATCGGCAACCACTTCGAGCAGTGGAACGGCGGCATCTACATGGACGCCGCCGAGGAGGCCCTGAAGCAGATCGCCGCCCGCAAGGACGTCCGGCTGGTCTCCTTCCGGCAGTTCGTCGACTGGCTCGACGCCCAGGATCCCGCGATCCTCGCGAAGCTGCGCACCCTCGAAGTCGGTCAGAAGCCGGACGGCGGCTGGAACGAGTTCCTGCGTCCCGCGGGACACGCCGCCGAGCAGTGATCGCCCCGCCTGTCCGTATGGCGTGAGCCAGGTCGTGCCGCGGCGGGCTCAGCGGGCCTGCCGACGGGCGTCCACCTCGATCTCGATCTTCATGCGCGGGTCGGCGAGACCGCACTCCATCATGGTGGCGGCCGGGCGCACCTCTCCGAAGCAGCGGCGCAGCACCGGCCAGCAGGGCTCGAAGTCCGCGCGGTCGGGCAGCAGATAGCGCACCCGCACCACATCGGCGAACGTGCACTTCGCCTCGGCCAACGCCGCCTCGATGTTGCGCAGGCACTGCTCGGCCTGCTCCACCACGTCGTCCGGGATCGTCATGGTCGTGTAGTCGAACCCGGTGGTGCCCGACACATGCACCCACTCGCCGTGGACCACGGCACGCGCGTAACCGATCTGCTCCTCGAAGGTCGATCCGCTGAGGACCGCACGTCGCTCTGTCATGCGCCGAACGCTAGGTGACCGGTGCGGACACGTCTATCGCGAAGATCGGCAGCAGTCATGGCCGGGGCGGAAGGCGCTGCCGGGACGGTCACAGCGAGGGCGTGATGAGTTCGTCGGCGGCCCACTGCGCGGCCTTCGCCGGGTACGGCGCCGGCAGCCCGAGGACGACGTGCCGGAAGCCGGCGTCGACCGCCTCGCGGATCGCGTGCCGGGTGTCGCCGGGCCGGTCGTAGGACACGGGCAGATGGATCGAGCGGGTGACGGCGGCGGGGTCGCGGCCGATCTCGGCGCAGTACCGGTCCAGCAGGGCACTCCGGCCGAGCAGGTCGTCGATGTCGCCGCCTCCGGGGATGTTCCAGAGGTCGGCGTGTTCGGCGACGACCCGCAAGGTCGCGGAGGACCGGCCGCCGATGAGGATCGGCGGGTGGGGGCGCTGCACGGGTTTGGGGTTGCCGAAGGCGCCGCTCAGCTGGTGGTGGGTGCCGTGGAAGTCGAAGGGTTCGGCCGCCGTCCACAACCGCCGGATCACCGTACAGGCCTCGGCGAGGCTCGCCACGGCGTCCGCGGAGTCGTGGAAGGGCAGGCCGTGTGCCTCGTACTCGCGCCGGGCCAGCGGATGGCCGGGGCGTGAGCCGACGCCGATGCCGAAGTCGAGCCGCCCTCCGGAGACGATGTCGACGGTCGCGGCGATCTTCGCGAGCAGGGCGGGCGGCCGGAACCGGTTGCTGGTCACGAGCACGCCGAGGCGCAGTCGCCGGGTCTGCGCGGCGAGGGCGGAGAGCAGTGTCCAGCCCTCGTAAACCGGGCCGTCCGGGTCGCCGAAGATCGGCATGAGGTGGTCGAACAGCCACGCGTGCTCGATCTCCGGAATCGCGTCCGCCTCGCGCCAGACGCGCAGTACGTCGTGGTAGCCGACCTGCGAGGGGGCGGTCATGATGCCGAACCGGGGCGCAGAGGTGTGCGGCATGAGCGGGTGGTCCTTTCGGTGCGCGGACATGGGTTCAGCCGAGGGAGTGCGGCCGCTACGGCGTGCGCCGGCGCCGCAGTGACGCGTCGAGCAGCGCGGGCGGCGTGTCGTGCTTCTCCTCGGGGGCGAGGTCGACGCCGGGAGCCACCATCGCGTCGATGGCGTCGAGTACGTCGGAGGACAACACGGTGTCTGCGGCGGCGAGTTGGGAGTGCAGGTGGTCCAGTGTGCGCGGGCCGACGAGGGCGCTGGTCACCGCGGGATGCGCGGTGACGAAGCCGAGCGCGAGCTGGATCATCGTCAGACCGGCCTCGTCGGCGACACGGGCCAGTTGCTCGACGGCTTCGAGTCGGGCCCGGTTGGCGGGGACGGTCAGGTCGAAGCGGTCCGGCAGGAACGCCGAACGGTGCGTGGCGATGTCCCGGCCCGCGCGGATGGCGCCGGACAGCCAGCCCGAGGCCAGCGGGCTCCACACGAGCACGCCGAGCCCGTATTCCTCGGTCACGGGCAGCACATGGCTCTCGGCGCCGCGCTGGAGGATGGAGTAGCTGGGCTGTTCGGTGACGTACCGGCCCAGGTGGTGCTCGCGGGCGGCCCACTGCGCCTGGACGATGCGGTACGCCGGGAAGGTCGAGGAGCCGAAGTAGCGGATCTTTCCGGCCCGTTGCAGGTCGGTCAGCGCGGAGAGCGTCTCCTCGTCGCCGGTGTGCGGGTCCCAGCGGTGGATCTGGTAGAGGTCGACGTGGTCGACGCCGAGGCGGCGCAGGCTGTCGTCCAGCGCGGTGACCAGCCAGCGGCGCGAACTGCCCCGGTGATTGCGCTCGTCGCCCATCGGCATGGTCGCCTTCGTCGCCAGGACGATGTCGTCGCGGCGGCCAGCGATGGCCTTGCCGACCATCTCCTCCGACTCGCCGTCCCCGTACATGTCGGCCGTGTCGATGAGGTTGATCCCGGCCTCGAGAGCGGTGTCGACGAGGGCGGTGGCCTCGTCCTGGGTGGTGCGTCCGATCCTGCCGAAGTTCATCGCGCCGAGCGCGAGAGTGCTGACCTGCACACCGGTGCGGCCCAAGGTGCGGTACTGCATGACCGCTTCTCCTCACTGGGGGTGGAGGGAGGGATGGATGAAGGGGGCGGAGAGCGGGGGTGTGCAACGTGGGCGTGGCCCTGCTTGGCCGCCCGGTCTCCGCTCTGACACCATGAGTAAGCGGAACTCGGTTCCGGTAATGACCACGGTCAACCGGAACGATGTTCCGGTTAAGACGATACGGAACCGTGTTCCGTTTAGCAAGCGCGGCAGTGGAGGCATGCGCGTGGACCAGCACGGCGATGGAGGAAGCGGCACAGTGGGAGGCGCGGTGGACGACGGCGGCGAGAGGGCGGGTCGAGCGGCCCGGGCCCGGCGCAGCGATGCCCGGCGCAACAAGGAGACGCTGCTCGACGCGGCCGCGGCGGCGTTCGTCGCGTCGGGCGTGGAGGCGCCGGTGCGTGACATCGCCGCCCGCGCCGGTGTGGGGGTCGGCACGATCTACCGCCACTTCCCGACACGCGCGGACCTCATCATCGCGGTCTACCGGCACCAGGTGGAGAGCCTGGCCCTGGCCGGTCCCGACCTGCTGAAGACCAGTACCGGCCCCTATGCCGCCCTGGGCCGGTGGATCGACCTGTTCGTCGACTTCCTGGTGACGAAACACGGCCTGGCCGCCGTGCTGAAGGCCGACAGCACCGGCTTCGACGCGTTGCACGCCTACTTCCTCGACCGGCTGCTGCCCGTCTGCACCGAGCTGCTCGGCGCCGCTGCCGCCGCCGGCGAGATCCGCTCCGGCCTGGAGGCGTACGAACTCCTGCGCGGCGTCGGCAACCTGTGCATCGGCGCGGAGAGCGACCCCCGGTATGACGCGCGGCGGCTGGTGGAACTCCTGATCAGCGGTCTGAGGGCGGAGCACGCCGGCGACTGACGCAGACCCTGCCAGGAGCAGAGCGGGGCGAGGGTGACGGGGAGCCCCTACGGCTACCCCGAGAGGGAAATGGGGGACTTCCCCCGATGTACGGGAGCCGACGATCCGTCAGGCTCGAGCCATGACGAATCACCTCCCGCGCGACGGCCGCAGGACCACTCGGCGACGAGCGCTCACGGCCTGCGCCGTCTCCGCGCTGTTGGGGCTGACCGCCGCTCTGCCCGCCGCAGCGGCCCCACGCGCCGCCACAGCCTCCCCACCGCCCTCGTCCTCTCGCCCCCTCTCCCTGCCCGCCCCGAGCGGCCGGTATCCGGTCGGCGAGGTGGACCTCCACCTCGTGGACCACGCACGGCCGGATCCCTGGCACTCCGCACGGAGCCCGCGAGAGCTGATGGTCAGCGTGTACTACCCCGCGGCACACACGGCGGGCCGTCCGGCGGCCCCGTACATGCTGCCCGCCGCGGCCGCCCACTTCGACGAGGTCACGGCGAACGACTACCTCGGCCTGCACGTTCCGCCCGGCCGCGCGGACTGGGCGCGCACCGTCACCCATGTCACGCGGGGCGCCCCCGTGGCCGCCGGGCGCCGCGGGGGGCTGCCGGTGGTGCTCTACTCACCAGGCCTGGGCGAACCCCGCACCTGGGGCACGACACTGGCGGCCGGCCTGGCCGCCCGGGGCTACGCCGTCGTCACTGTCGACCACACCTACGAGGCGCCGGAGGTCCAGTTCCCGGACGGCTCGCTCGCCACCATGGTCCCGCCGTCCGATCCCGACGCCTTCCTGCGCAAGGCGCTGGCCGTCCGGGTGGCCGACACCGGCTTCGTCCTGGACGAGCTGAAGGCGCTGAACGGCGGGCAGGACCCCGACGCGGAGGGGCGGCCGCTGCCGGACCGTCTGGCGGGCGCGCTGAATCTCCATGAGGTGGGCATGTTCGGCCATTCCATGGGCGGCACCGCGGCCGCGCTGTCGATGGACGCCGACCGCAGGATCGCCGCGGGCCTCGACATGGACGGCAACCTGACCTATCTCGACGGCTCGCTCATGCCGGTGGCCCGGCACGGCCTCGACCGGCCCTTCCTGCTCCTGGGCAAGGACGGCGACACGGACACCGGCCCCGGCTGGCAGGCGTTCCGCGCCCACACCCCCGGGTGGAACCGCCAACTGACCCTGCTCGGGTCGGAGCACGCCTCCTTCACCGACGCCGAGGCGCTGATACCTCAGCTGCGCCTGCGGCCCTCCGAGCGGGCCGACGACATCGGCACCATCGACCCGGCCACCGCGATACGCACGACCGAGGCGTATGTCACCGCATACTTCGACCACTGGCTGCGAGGCCGCAGCGGGCGGTTGTTGGAAGGACCGTCCGCGGCGTATCCGGACATGGAGTTCGTAAAGTGATCGCGGCGCTGTCGGGCAGAGCGCCGGAGCAGCGCACGGCTAGCAGGAGGGAGCGGCGAAGCGCGTCAGCTGGTCCTTGACCCACGGATCGAACACGGCCAGGCGGTGCCGGGCCGCGGGGTCGAACGACGCCAGCTGCCCGGCGACCCACGGATCCATGCACGCGAGGCCGTGATGGCGGTGCGCAGTGGTGCCGGCGGGTGCCGTGGCGCCGACCGCGCTGTGTCCGCTCGTCCCGGGGACCGCGGCCGCCGCGGGACCGCCGGCGGCGAGAAGGGCGCCCGTGGCCATCGCGGCGGCGGCTCCGGCCGCACCCACGTTCCGTATCAGCTTCTTCATGGCCTTCTCCTTCCGATGGAGCCCAGGCGATTCCCTGGCAGGTCCGGCATCTACCCAGCACGTCACACATCACTCCTCCCCTATCCAGGGCCGGAGGAGGCGGTCACGTCTCGCCGGGTGCCGGCGGAAGTAGCAGGTCAGCCCGGCTGTACCGGAGGCAGCCAGGAAGGTCACCGACCGCAGCCCACCGCTCACGGTCAGCGTCTCGGTCGGCGGGCCACAGCCCACCGCTCACGGCCCGCCGCCGCTCACAGCCCACTCCCCCACTGCCCGCCGTTCACCGTTCAGCTCCGGATGCGACCGCCCTCCCGGCCACCGCCGCGGGGCCGTCCGTACCGCCGTACCGTTGCCGCGACCTGACGCAGCGACACGCTCACGCTCTGGCAGGTGAGTTGGCCGACTCGCCGTCCGCCCGGTATCGCCGTGGCCGCTGTGCCGGCCGGGGTCGCGGGCTTAGGGTGAGCCGTCACTCGCGTCCTCTCTGAGGGGAACTCATGGAGCCCGGGACCAGCATCGCGCGATACGCCGCCGTCTGCGCGGCGGCCCTCCTGCTCTGTGCCGGCCTCACCACGGGGGCGTCGGCGTCCGCCGGGGAGTCTCCGGCCGACCCGAACCCGCTCGCCGACCGGCTCGACGACTACTGGACGCCGGCCCGCATGGAGGCCGCGCTGCCTGCCGACGTCCTGAAGGGCACCGAGGCCGGGACCACCGCGTCCGCCGCGGCGCCCGCGGTGGACGGCCCGCGGCCGGGCGAGTACATCCCGCCCAGCAGGAGCTTCGACGGTATCCCCCAGGCCGGCACGTTCTTCTGGACGGACGCCACGGGCACCGGCCGTACGTGCAGCGGCTCCGTCGTGCACAGCCCCGGTCACGACCTGGTGCTGAGCGCCGGGCACTGTCTGAGGGGGTACGCGGGCACCTCGCCCAAGCGGCACCTCGCCTTCGTCCCGCAGTACCACGACCGTCTGAAGCCGTTCGGGATCTTCCCGGTCCGCACGAACGGCGTCTATGTCCCGCAGCAGTACTACGACCTGGGTGAACACGCGGGCGCCACCTACGACTTCGCGTTCGCGGTCACCGAGCCCAACCAGGACGGAACGCTCCTGGAGGACGCGGTCGGCGCAGGGGCGCGGCTGCTCACCGGGACCGGCTACTCGCACGCGCCGGTGCGGATGATCGGCTACCCGGCGGGGGTGGAGCGGCCGCTGGAGTGCTGGAGCCGGACCACCAGATGGGAGAGCGACGACCCGGCCGACCCCGGCACGTTCCCGCGTATCGCCTGCGACGGCTTCGTGGGCGGCACCAGCGGCGGCCCCATGCTCCTGCCCTGTCCCGGTGGATGGGCGGTCCTCGGGGTGATCGGCGGCTACCACACCGGGGGCGACACCCCGCAGATCTCCTACAGCGCCTACTTCGGCTCCGCCACCCGGGCCCTGTACCGCGCGGCGGTCGCGGGAGCACCGCCGGCCGGACCGCAGCTCGGCCCGGGCTGATCGGACCGCCGGACGAGGCCGTGTCAAAAGGTCGGTAAACGGTGCCTTCACGCCGAGCGCCATGACCGCGTCACCGTGGCACGATTAGTGACGAATATCACTCTACCGAGGGTGATGGGTCCCCTACGAGGGGGTGTGGACCATGGCCGTGTCAGAGGCGCAACCCGGTCGGAAGACCCAGAAACCCGGGCTTCGGCGGGAGATCGGCTTCGTCGGCCTCATCTGGGCCTCGGAGGGCTCGATCATCGGGTCCGGGTGGCTCTTCGGCGCCCAGGGCGCCCTGGCGGCCGCCGGACCGGCGGCGATCATCTCCTGGGCCATCGGCGGCGTCGCCATCCTGATCCTGGCGCTGGTGCACGCGGAGCTCGGCGGCATGTACCCGGTCTCGGGCGGCACGGCGCGTTTCCCGCACTACGCCTTCGGCGGAGCGGCCGGCGCGTCGTTCGGCTGGTTCTCCTGGCTGCAGGCGGCCACGGTGGCGCCCATCGAGGTGCTGGCGATGATCACCTACGGCCAGCACTACTCCTGGGCGAGCGGCTGGGAGAAGGTCAAGGGCGGGGAGCACGTCCTCACCCCGCCCGGCATCGCCGTCGCGGTCGGGCTGATGGCCGTCATCACGGCCATCAACTTCCTGAGCATCCGGCTGCTGGCCCGCACGAACAGCGCGGCGACCTGGTGGAAGGTCGGCATCCCGCTGCTCACGATCTTCGTGTTCGCCATCGCCCAGTTCCACACCGCGAACTTCACCGCGGCCGACGGCTTCAACCCGTACGGCGCCAAGGGCATCCTGTCCGCCGTGTCCACCAGCGGCATCATCTTCGCGCTGCTGGGTTTCGAGCAGGCCGACCAGCTCGCCGGTGAGAGCGCCAACCCCAAGCGGGACATCCCGCGGGCGGTGATCGGGTCGATCGTCCTCGGCATCCTCATCTACATCCTGCTGCAGGTCGTCTTCCTGGCCGCGCTGCCCGCCTCCCAGATCGGCAGCCACTGGGCCACCTCGGCGTACACCACGCTGAGCGGGCCGTTCGCCCAGGTCGCCACGCTCATCAGCCTGGGCTGGCTGGCCACGGTCCTCTATCTCGACGCCGTGGTGTCCCCGGCCGGCACCGGTCTGATCTACATCACCGGCTCCTCCCGGGTCTCCTACGGCCTGAGCCGCAACGGCTACGTGCCCTCCGCCTTCGAGAACACCAACCGGCGCGGGGTCCCCTGGGTCGGCCTGATCACGGCGTTCGTGATCGGCTGCGTCTGCTTCCTGCCGTTCCCCAGCTGGCGTTCCCTGGTCGGCCTGATCACCAGCGCCAGCGTGCTGATGTACGCCGGGGCCCCGCTGTCGTTCGGGGTGTTCCGCAACCGGCTGCCCGACGCGCACCGCCCCTACCGGCTGCCCGGCGGCGGCTGGCTGTCGCCGCTCGCCTTCATCGTGGCCAACCTGCTGATCCTGTGGTCGGGTTGGACCACCGACTGGAAGCTCGGCGTCGCCATCCTGATCGGCTACGTCATCCTGGTGGCCAACCGGGTGTTCAAGATGAACCCCATCACCCCTCAGCTCGACCTGCGCGCCGCCCAATGGCTGCCGGTCTACCTGGTGGGCATGGGGCTCATCGTCTACCTCAGCGACTTCGGGCCGCTCAAGCACCCCTGGTTCCCGCTGTGGTGGGACATCGGCGTCACCGCCGCCTTCAGCCTCGTCGTCTACTACTGGGCGATGGCGGTGGCTCTGCCGAGGGAGCAGATCCAGGGCATGATCGACAAGGTCGTCGTCCCGGAGGAAGAGGAGATCGTATGAGGTCCTCGGGGACGCACCGGCGGCCCGGCCGGTCCGCGCTCAGCCGAGCCGGAACTTCTGGGCCGCCGAGCCGTTGCAGTCCCAGATCTGCAGCCGGGTGCCGTTGGCCGTGGCCCCGCTGGGCGAATCGAGGCACCGCCCCGACTGCGGGTTCAGCAGCGACCCGTCACTCTGCTGCACCCACTTCTGCCCACCGACCCCGTTGCAGTCCCACAACTCGACCTGCGTCCCGTTCGCCGTCCCGTTGCCGTTGATGTCCAGACACCGGCCCAGCGTGCGCAGCGATCCGTCGGCGAAGTGCGTCCAGTGCTGGTCCTCGGCGTACGACTGGCAGTCCCACAGCTGTACGGCGGAGCCGTTGGCGCCGGTGTCGTCGGCTGCCACGTCCACGCACTTGCCGCCGGGGCCGGTGACGGTGCCCTGGGGGCCGTTGGGGACGTTCGTCTCACCGGAGTAGCCGACGGAGACGATGTTCGCCTGGACCGCGTTCTCGGCGGCGTCGGTCGGGTAGCCGGCGACCATCACGCCCTCGAAGAACGTGCCCATGTTCCAGTTGCTGTTGTCGCCGCCGGTGCCGAGGATGATGCCGCCCTCCTGGTGCATGGGCTGATAGCCGCCGCGGGTGGGCAGGGCGCCGTCCCACCAGGTGGTGAGCCCGCCCGACTGCGCGTTGCCGCCCTTGAGGGCGTACCGGGTCTGTCCGTTGTTCTTCAGCACGGCCGTGACGAAGGTGCTGTTGTTGCCCCGGTTGGCGGTGTTGGAGCCGTTGTCCCCCTGGAACATGCCGTTCTCCAGGTCCGCCTCGACCCACGGCCCGGAGCCGGTGCACGGCGCGAAATAGCAGGTGGTGGCGAGGCTGACGGCGTCCATGTGGCCGTTGCCGGTGTCGGCCGGTGTGCTCTCGGCGTTGCCGTAGTCGAAGCAGCAGGCGGAGCCCACGTGGGTGCCGCTGGCCACCATGTAGGCGCCCTCCGGCTGCCCGTTGACGGCGACACCGGAGGCGACGCCCGTGTAGCGGTAGCCGACTCCGGGGGAGATCCACACGCCGTACGCCTTGTGGCCGCCGGCGGTGACGGCGATCTCGGAGGCGTCGGCGCCGCGGTCGGCGCCCATGCCGGAGGTGCCCGCCGGACCGGGGGTGAGGTCGTTGTGCCGGGACGTCTGGTCGTAGATCTTCGTGATGGTGCAGGTGGTGTCCGCGCAGAACCGGTCCTGCTGTCCGGCGTCGGCGTAACCGCCCGGCGAGAGCAGGCCGATGTCGGCGCCGGCGCCGTCGGAGGCGCGGGTGACCCGGTACAGCGGGCCGGCGTAGGACGAGATGAGCGCGCGCACGGTGCTGTGCGCGGCGACGCAGGGGGTGCCGGCGGCGCCGTAGATGTCACAGGGCAGTGAACCCGCGGCGGGTGCGGGCTGGGACAGGCCGAACAACGCGCCCAGGACGAGGCCGACGACGGCCAGGAGGGACGCGATGGGTCTGGGGCTTCCGCGCATGCTGGCTCCTCAATGGGGGGTCAAGTGCGCCTGGCGACGGGCGAGTTGGAGCGGCGGGCGGCCGTTGCGGAACGTACGCATGCTGATGGTTGTCGTCAAGATTTGTTGCTTTGGCCTTATGAAAAGTTTTGGATGTGGGCCAAGCTGATGATTTCTTCGCCAGTGTGACGTCGCGTCAGGCGAACGGCCGGTTCTGCACCGCGCGTCCTTGACAGCAGGGGCTGAAGGGGCGACTTTCGGGACAACGTTGTCGAAGGGACACAACGTTCTCGAAGGGACAGGGTCACGATGGTGCCGTTCCGCCTTCTGTCCGTGCTGGCCACCGGCGCCCTGCTCGTGGGCGCCGCCTCCGCCCCCGCGTCCGCCGCTCCCACCCCGCTCGCGCCGGTCGCCGATCCGGCCTCGTACGTCGATCCGTTCATCGGGACCTCGCACGCCGCCGACGACTTCCCCGGCGCCGACACCCCGTTCGGCATGGTCCAGTGGAGCCCCGACACCAGCCCGCACCGGCCGGACGGCGGCGGCTACGAGTACGCCGACTCGGCCATCACCGGATTCGGTCTGACCCACATCGCGGGCCCGGGTTGCCGGGCCGCGGGCGACATCCCGGTGCTGCCGACCCTGGGCGCGGTCGACACCCGCGCCACCGACGGCTTCTCGCACACCCACGAGTCCGCCGCGCCCGGCTCCTACACGGTCACCCTGGACAACGGCGTGAAGACGGAGCTGACCGCCACCCCCCGCAGCGGCATGGCCCGATTCACCTTCCCCGCCACCAGCCGGGCGAACCTTCTCTTCAAGCTCACGGACAGCGAGAACGGAGTCACCGCCGCCGAGTTCGACGTGGTGAACGACAGAGAAGTCAGAGGCAAGGTCACCAGCGGCAACTTCTGCGGCGAGGGCAACTCCTACACCGTCTACTACGACATGGTCTTCGACCGGCCGTTCCGGCACAGCGGTACGGCGTTCGCCGCCGCCACCCCCTCCACCCCGCGCAGCAACGCTTCCCCCGACGCCCCCGAGACGCCGAACAAGCCGACGCTGCACGGCGCCGTGCCCCGTACGCCGCACGCCTTCGCCCCTCGCGCGAGCGGCTCCGACGGCTATGTCACGTTCGACACCACCGCCCACCGGGCCGTCCAGGCCAAGGTCGGCGTCTCCTACGTGTCGGCCGCGGACGCCGTGGGCAACCGGCAGGCTGAGAACCCCGGTTGGGACCTGGCCAAGGTGCGCGGCGCGGCCTACGCCTCCTGGAAGTCCCTGCTCGGCCGGGCGCGGATCGCCGGCGGGACGCCCGCCCAGCGGACCGTCTTCTACACCGCGCTCTATCACGCGCTGCTGCACCCGAACGTGATCAGTGACAGCAACCGCCGCTATCCCGGCTTCGACGGCAGGGTCCACACCGTGGACAAGGGGCACGCCGCCGCCTACGCCAACTTCTCCGGCTGGGACGTCTACCGCTCCCAGGCCCAGCTCGAGGCGCTGCTCGCCCCGCGGACCGCCTCCGACACCGCCCAGTCGATGGTCGACGACTACCGCCAGACCGGTCTGTTCCCCAAATGGTCGGAGAACAACGGGGAGACGTACGTCATGGTCGGCGATCCGGCGGATGCGATCCTCGCCGGCTACTACGCCTTCGGGGCCCGCGACTTCGACACGGCGGCCGCGCTCAAGGGCATGATCGCGGAGGCCACCGTCCCCAACGACGACCGCCCCGGGCTCGCCTATCTGGAACAGCTGGGCCGGCTGCCCAGCAACGGCAAGTACGGCTGCTGCAACTTCTACGGAGCGGCCTCCACCACGCTCGAGTACGACTCGGCGGACTTCGCGGTCTCCGCCCTCGCCGGCGCCCTCGGGGACACCGCCGATCAGCGCCGCTTCGCGGACCGGGCGCAGGACTGGCAGAACCTGTTCGACTTCGGCAGCGGATTCGTCCGGCCGCGCGACGCCTCGGGCACCTGGACGGCCGGGTTCTCACCGACGTCGGGCAAGAACTTCGTCGAGGGCGACTCCTGGCAGTACACGCCGATGGTGCCGTTCAACGTGCACGGGCTGGCCACCGCCATGGGCGGCGACGCGGCCATGGCCGCGTATCTGGACACGGACCTGTCCTCGCTGACCGGCGCCGGCGGACACACCGACCTCGGCAACGAACCGAGCCTGAACATCCCCTGGGAGTACGACTACATCGGCCGCCCGTACCAGACGCAGAAGGTGGTGCGTCAGGTCCAGGACCAGATCTGGACCGACAGCCCGTCCGGTCTCGCGGGCAACGACGATCTGGGCGAGATGAGTTCCTGGTACGTCTGGTCCGCCCTCGGCATGTACCCGGAGACCCCCGGCACCGCCGACCTGGCGCTGGGCAGCCCGCTCTTCCCGCAGGCGGTGATCACCCTGCCGTCCGGGCACACCCTCACGGTGAACGGCACCGGCGCGGCGGACGACGCGCCGTACGTCCAGTCGGCCACCTGGAACGGCACGGCGTGGAACGCGGCGCACGCGCCTGCCGGCGCCCTCACCGGCGGCGGCACCCTCAGCTACGCGCTCGGCACCTCCCCGAACACGTCCTGGGCGTCGGATCCCTCCGCCGCCCCGCGGTCCTACCCGGGTGCGCCCGGCTTCACCGACGTGGGAACGTCCGGTGACGCCGCCGCGGCCTCCGCGAACTTCGACGGCGCCGGCTACAGCTACTCGGCGCACGCTCTGGCCGCCGCCGGAGTCAGGCCGGGCTCGAAGGTCACCGCGAACGGGGTCACGTTCACCTGGCCCGGCGTGGCGCCCGGAGCACCGGACAACTACGAGGCGAACGGCCAGACGGTACGGGTGTCCGGCTCCGGCGGCATCTCCTTCCTCGGGGCGGCCAACAACGGCCCGGTGTCCGGCACCGCGACCGTCACCTACACGGACGGCACCGCCCAGTCCGTCCCCGTCGGCCTGTCCGACTGGACGCTGAGCGCGGGCGCCGCGTCACCGCTCCCCGGCAACACGGTGGCGGTGACCCTGCCCTACCGCAATCACGCGGGCACCGCGTCCGACGCCACCACGACGTATGTGTTCGCCACGGCGCCGGTGGCCCTGAGTCCGGGCAAGACGGTCGCCGGCGTGCGCCTGCCGTCCGATGTCGCCTCCGGTGGCCTGCACGTGTTCGCGATCGGTTTCGGCGCCGGGGCTCCGGGCGCCGCGCGGCACAAGTGACCGTCCCGGCCGGCCCGTCGGCGCGGGCGACTCCGCGTCAGCCGGCCCCCGGGCGGTCCGTGTCCGGGGCGGAGCGGGCGAGTTTCCGGGCCCATGCCGCCCGCTCCAGCAGGCGGGCGCGGCTGCGGGGCCACCAGACGAGGTCGGCCAGGAGCAGGGCGGCCACCAGCCAGGACGTGATGAACACGCCGGTCGGCGCCGTCACGGTGTCGTACCCGGCGAGCGCGACCGCGAGGACGGTGACGAGGAGGATCAGCGGGCGGCGCAGCCGGTCCTCGGCGGCGATCCGGTGCAGGCCGTCGGCGTACTCGACGACCGCGGGAGCCAGCAGGGGGTCGCCGACGGCCTCGCCGCGGCGGGTGGCCCGCACCACCGCAGCGCGGCCGGCGGGGTCCAGGTCCGGCGCGCCGGGCCAGGCCCGGCCCATGCGCCGCGCCGACCTGATCCCGTGCAACGGGCTCAGGACCAGGAAGACGACGGCGGCGCCCGGCCACGACCCCGACTCCACCAGCACGAAGGCGGCGAAGAAGACACCGGCGGGCAGCCCGGTGCCCAGCGCCCGGCACACCGGGCCCCGCTGCCACAGCCGGCCGGGAACCAGGATCACCCGCCCAGGGTGACGATCACCGGCCGCGGCCGCAATCACCGAAACGCCGCACATCCCGCCCGGAACATGCCGTTGAGTGGAGCAATCCGCGCCGTCCGAGGGCCCGGCGCACCAGGCTGGCCGGGTGACGCACGGACGGACCGGCCGGATGCCGGAGAACGGCAGCACGGCGCTGCAACCGAGGTTGCCGGAGCCTCCCGCGTGGCTGCGCTGGCTGCCGGTGCTGTATGCCGTGGCCGTCCTGCTGCTGGAGCCGGCCACGCCCGTGGACTGGCCGGTGAGCTTCGTGCTGGTGGCCGTTCCCCTGGTGGCCGCGTTCGCGCACGGGCCGGTCGTGGTCGCCGCCGCCACGGTGTTCGCGCTCGTCATGGAAGGGGTGCTGGCCGGCACGCCGTGCTGTGCGGGCCGGCCGGTGGGCTATCTGTGGGACCGGCACTACGTCGCCTCCTACGTCTGTACGGCCCTGGTGGGCGCCCTCGGCTCGATCCTGGCCGCCCACCGCATCCGGCGGGAGCGGACGCTCGCCGACGTGCGGTACGTGGCCGAGACCGCGCAACGGGTGCTGCTGCGCCCGCTGCCGCACCGGATCGGCAGGCTCCGCCTGGAGAGCCTCTATCTCTCCGCCGCCGCGCACGCTCGTATCGGCGGCGACCTCTACGAGGCCGTCCCCACCCCGCACGGGGTCCGTCTGCTCATCGGCGACGTCCGCGGCAAGGGACTGCTCGCGGTGGAGACCGCGGCCGCGCTGCTGGGAGCGTTCCGGGAGGTGGCCTACGACGAACCCGGACTGCTCGGCGTGGTCGGCCGGGCGGACGCGAGCATGAACCGCAGGGCCGCGTGGCTCGGCGGGGCCGAGACGGCCGAGCGGTTCGTCACCGCCGTGTTCGCCGAGATCCCCGCCGAGGGCGACGTCGTCCGCATCGTCAACTGCGGTCATCCGCCGCCGATCCGGTTGCGGGACGGCGAGGTGCGGGAACTGGCCGGCGGGCGGCCGGCGCCGCCGCTGAATCTCGGCATGCTGGTCGACGAGCCGTACCACGTCGACACGTACTCGTTCCGGCCCGGCGATCAGCTGCTGCTGTACACGGACGGCGTCACGGAGACGCGGGACGCGTCCGGCGCTTTCTACCCGCTGCTCGACCGCCTCCGCTCCTGGGGTCCCCTCCCGCCGGAGGAGCTGCTCGACCGGATCCACGACGACCTGCTGGCTCACAGTCACCGCGGCCTCGAGGACGACACCGCGGCGCTCGCGGTCTGTCTGCTGCCCGAGGATCCGCCGGAGCCGTGACCGGGGTCCGGGTCAGAAGGCGGTGTGGGCGAACCAGTCGTCGAGGACCGCGGTCCGTCCCGCGACCTCGAAGGCGGGGTCCGCGCACGACCGCCGTCCGTACAGCAGGAGCAGCAGGTCCGCGGCGGGGCCGTGCACCGACGCCGTGGCCGGCCCGGGCTCCTGCGTCTCCCGGTCCACGAGACGGAAGCCGTCCGGGTCCAGCCGCATCCGCCACTCCTCACCGGGGCGGCCGTCGGCGCCAGCGCACCGGAAGGCGAGGGTCTCACCGTCGCCGCGCAGCTTCGTCACGCCGGGTGCGAACAGACCGGCGTAGGGCAGGTTGACGAGGAACTCGTCCACGCCGTCCGCCGCGAGCACGGGGTCGACGGCGGAGGCCAGGCCGAGGGCGTGTTCCGCGTCGATCCGGTGCACCAGCGTCTCGAACAGCATCCGGCGGGCCCAGAAGCGCGCGTGCCGGTCCGCTCCCCACGCCCACATCGGCGCCTCGGGGTCCACGTCCCGCAGGACGGCCTGCACGGCGGGCACCCCCGCCGCCACCCAGCCGGGCTGCTCCCGCGCATCGCCGGGAAGCCCCAGCTCCACGTCGCGGCTGCGGGGCGGCTCCTGCACCAGACCGGTCAGCAGGGTGCTGAACCAGCGCTGCAGCGCCCCCACGTGCCGGGTGAGGTCGGCCAGGGTCCAGCCGGGGCAGGAGGGCACGGCGGTGGCGGGGTCGGCGCCCTCGGTCACCTCGGCCAAGCGGAGGGTCTCGCGGGCCACGGCCTCGCGGTAGGTGTCGTACGGCAGCGGATGCCCCGCCCGGTCCGTCGCTGTCATGGCTGCCGCCGTCCTGTTCTGTACTCGGCTTCCGTACTGGGCACGGATCGTGTCGGGGGACAGTCTCGGTGCTGGAGTGCGCTCGAAGGCAAGTCCGGGCTCAGCGGATCCCCTGCTCGGCCCAGATGATCTTCCCGTCCCCGGTGTACCGGACACCCCACCGCTGGGCGAGCTGGGACACCAGGAACAGTCCGCGGCCGCCCTCGTCCGTGCTCCTGGCGTGTCTCAGGCGCGGGGCCGTGCTGCTGCCGTCGAAGACCTCGCAGGTCAGCCGGGCGTCGCGGAGCAGCCGCAGCCGGATGGGCAGGGCGGCGTAGCGGATGGCGTTGGTGACGAGCTCGCTCACGACGAGTTCCGTGGTCATGGCCGGTTCCTCGCCGAGGCCCCAGCCCTCGACCTGGCGGGCGGCGAGGGCGCGCAGGGTGGCGACCGCGGCCGGGTCCGGGGGTACGTCCCAGGACGCGACCCGGTCGGCGCCCAGGGAGCGGGTGCGGGCCAGGAGCAGGGCGATGTCGTCGTGCTGCGGCGCGGGCACGAGCTGCCGCACCGCGGAGCCGCACAGGGCGTCCAGGTCCTCGCCGGTGCGGGCGAGGACCTCCCCGAGCCGGCGCATGCCGCGCTCCACGTCGTGGTCGCAGCCCTCGATGAGGCCGTTGGTGTACAGGCCGAAGAGGCTGTTCTCGGCCAGTTCGATCTCGGTGGCCTCGAAGGCCATGCCGCCCAGCCCGAGCGGGGGTCCGGCGGGGATCTCGGGGAAACCCGCGTGCCCGTCGGGGGTCACGACGACGGGTGGCGGGTGTCCGGCCCGGGCCATCGCGCACCGCCTGGTCACCGGGTCGTAGACGGCGTAGAGGCAGGTCGCGCCGATGAAGGTGCTGCGGGCGCCGGTGCCGGCGGCCGCCTCCTCGTCGCTGAGCCGGAACACCAGGTCGTCGAGGTGGGCGAGCAGTTCGTCGGGGGGCATCTCCATCGCGGCGAGGGTCTGCACGGCGGTGCGCAGCCGGCCCATGCTCGCCGCCGCGGTGATGCCGTGGCCCACGACGTCGCCGACGACCAGGCCGACCCGGGCGCCGGACAGCGGGATCAGGTCGAACCAGTCGCCGCCGACGCCTCCTGTGGGGTCGGCCGGGAGATAGGAGGAGGCCACGTCGAGGGCGGTGCCGCCGGTCAGCGCCGGGGGCAGCAGGCTGCGCTGCAGGGTGACGGCCGCCGTGTGCTCCCGGGTGTAGCGGCGGGCGTTGTCGACGCACACCGCCGCTCGGGCCACCAGTTCGCGGGCCAGCAGGACGTCGTCGGGGCCGAAGGAGACGGGGTTGAGCGAGCGGGCGAACGTGGCGAGGCCGAGGACGGTGTCCCGGGCCCGCATCGGCACGGCGATGAGCGAGTGCAGCCCGTGGGCGCGGATGCGTTCCGCGCGCTCGGCGCCCTGGGTGGCCCACAGCTCCTCGGAGGGCTCGAGGACGGGGATGAGCAGCGGATCGCCGTCGATGACCAGCCGCGCGTCCGGGGGCAGCGGAAGGAAGTCGACCCGCTCGCCGACCTGGACGACGGCCTCGGGGTTGCCCTGGCGCGCCGAGCGCACCGCCGCCCGGCGCATCACGGGCCAGGCGCGCGCCGGTCCCGCGTCGGTCAGCCACGTCCCGTGGCCCTCGGTGCTGAGCACGGATTCCAGCAGGTCCACGACGACGAAGTCGGCGAAGCGGGGAACGGCGAAGTCGGCGAGTTCCTGGGCGGTCCGCATCACGTCGAGCGTCCTGCCGATGCTGGTGCCGGCCTCGTTGACCATGGTGAGCAGCTGCCGGGCGTTCCAGCGTTCGGTGACGTCCTGGACCATGTAGCAGACGCCGGTGGTGGCCTCGCCGGGGCCGATCAGAGGGAAGAACGAGGTCGAGTAGGCGTGCCGGCGGTGGGGGTCGGCCCAGCTCCAGCCGACGTACTCGTAGTCGGTCACCGGGACGCCCGTCGCGAGCACCTTGCGCATCAGGCTCTCCAGGGCCTCCGCCTGCAGCCCGGGCAGCAGCTCGCTCAGCCGCCGCCCGTACCGCTCGGCCCTGGGGATCCCGCCGAAGCGTTCGAGGGTGTCGTTGACCCAGACACAGCGCAGCTCGGTGTCCACGACGGCCATGCCGACCGGCGCCCGGGTCAGGAAGCCGGCCAGCACGGACTGGCCCATCGTCCACCGCTGCCCCTGTTCCCGGGCGGACGCCAGGAAGCACTCGGTGCCGCCGATGCGGAACGGCGCCGAGACCCGCAGCCGGACGTCGACGCTGTGGCCGTCCCGGTGCCGTACGGCGATCTGCCCGCTCCAGCCGTTGCCGGCGCGGCACCGCTCCACGATGCCGGTGAGCCGCACCGGGTCCTCGGCCATGGCGAGCAGACGTACGGCGGGGACGCCGACGACGTCCTGTGCCTTATGGCCGAGCAACGCCTCCGCGCCATGGGTCCAGCCGACCACGATGCCGCGTTCCGATATCACCGCGGCCGCGTCGCCGGACGCGTCGAAGAAGTCGTCCGGACCCCGGGGCGTGGCCGCGCCGGAGTTCTCACGCGCACTGTCCATCAGATCCACCCATACACCACTATGGGCCTGTTTCTCCGGTGATGTGCAAGGATGCGAAGACCGGGGCCGGTGCACCCGGCTCCTCGCCCTCCGGTTGGGCCGGGCCGGTGCCCGGGGGACCATGGAAGCACCGGTCGTCGGCGCCCGCGCGCCCACCCGCTGGAGGTGAGAACCGGCATGGCTGTGGACTCCTTCGAAGCCGGCAACGAGGAGCAGGGCGAGGGGCTGCCCCGGCCGACCGGGCTGCTGGACGTGCTGAGCGTGGCCGCGGTCGCCCTGGACACCCGCGGCCGCATCGTCTTCTGGACCCCGCAGGCCGAGGAACTCTTCGGGTACTCCGCGCAGGAGGCCCTCGGCAAGCCCGCGGCGCCGCTGCTCGTGCACCCGGAGCATCTGCAGGCCGTGATGAGCCTGTTCGCCGAGGTCCTGGAGACCGGCCGGGGCTGGGCCGGCGCGTTCCCCGTGCGGCACAAGGACGGCAGCTGCCGGCTGACGGAGTTCCGGACCATGCGGCTGCTGGACGACCTCGGGGACGTCTACGCGCTGGGCATCGCGGCCGACCACACCCTGCTGCAGCGGGTCGAGACCGACCTGGCCCTGTGCGAGCGGCTGATCAACCAGTCCCCCATCGGCCTGGCCCTGCTCGATCCCGATCTGCGCTATCTCCTGGTCAACCCGGCGCTGGAGCGGATCGACGGACTGCGCGCCGAGGACCACATCGGCCGCCGGCTCAGGGAGACCCTGCCCTTCCCGGACGTCGACACCGTCGAGGCGGCCCTGCGCCAGGTGCTCACCACGGGCACGCCGCTGCTGGACCAGTTCCACGTGGGCCGTCCTCCGGTCGATCCCGGCCATGAGCACGCCTGGTCGCTGTCCTTCTACCGGCTGGAGGATCCCGGCGGCCGCCTCCTGGGCGCGGCCGTCTCGGTCGTCGACGTCACCGAGCGGCACCGGGCCGCCGCCGAGGCCGACCGGGCGCGGCGCCGCCTGGCGCTCATCGCCGACGCCTCCGCGCGGGTCGGCACCGCGCTGGACGTGGAGCAGACCGCCCGTGAGCTGGCGGAGATCGCGGCGCCCGCGCTGGCCGACGTGGTCGCCGTGGACATCCTCGACTCGGCCCTGTCCTGCCGCCCTATGCGCCGGCCGGACAACGGCCCCGAGATCTTCCGCGCCCTCGCGCTGAAGGCGGCCCACCCCACGGTCGCCGTGCGCGCCGCCGACCCCCCCGGCGACATCGCCCGCTACGACGGCGACCGGCTGGTGACGCTGTGCGTCCACACCGGGCGGCCGGTTCTGCTCCAGCACGTCGGGCCGCACGATCTGCCGCGCATCGCCCGGGACGCCGAGGCCGGCGCCCTGCTCGCCGAGGCGGGCGTCCACTCGTACCTCGCCGTGCCGCTGATCGCCCACGGCGAGGTACTGGGCGCGCTCGATCTGAAGCGGACCCGCAATCCGGAGCCGTTCGACGAGGACGACGTGGTCCTCGCCACCGAACTCGCCGGCCGGGCCGCGGTGGCCATCGACAACGCCCGCTGGTTCCAGAGCGTGCGCAACACCGCCCTCACCCTGCAGCGCAGTCTGCTGCCCGACCACTCGCCGCACCACACGGGCCTGGAACTCGCCTCCCGGTACCAGCCCGCGCAGGCCACGAGCGAGGTCGGCGGCGACTGGTACGACGTCATCCCGCTGGAGCGGGAGAAGACGGCCCTGGTGGTGGGCGACGTCATGGGCAACGGCATCGACGCGGCCGCCACCATGGGCCGGCTGCGCACCGCGACCTGCGCCTACGCCGACCTCGACCTCGACCCCGGCGCGGTGCTCCAGCACCTGGACCGGATCACCTGCGATCTGGAGCACTACATCGTCACCTGCCTGTACGCGGTGTACGACCCCGCCACCGGGCAGGCCTGCGTCGCCAACGCCGGACACATGCCGCCGGCCCTCGCACGGCCCGGTGAGGCGCCGAAGCTGCTGGAGCTGCCGGCCGCGGCGCCGCTCGGTGTCGGCGGCGTCCGGTTCGAGACGACGACGGTCGAGCTGCGCCCCGGTGACGTGCTGGTCCTCTACACCGACGGCCTCGTGGAGACCCGTCAGCACGCCATCGACGACCGGCTGAACACGCTGCTGGATCTGCTCGACGAGCCGCAGCGGCCGTTGGAGGAGACCTGTGACGTGCTCCTCTACGGCCTGCGCCATCCCGACGACCACGACGACGTGGCACTGCTCGTGGCACGGGCTCTGTAGCCGCCGGGGTGGGCCGGCGGTCGCGGGGGTGCGCGGAGCGACCACCCGGGTCGTGCCCGGTGCGCTGGTCAGCGCTGGCTCGCGGGCCTGCCCGGCAAGGGCGGCCGGCTGCCCTCGCACGCGTAGACGATCTCCACGGCTCCGCCGGGCAGGGCCCGCTCGCCGGCGAAGGCGAGTCCGAGGGACGGGTCGACCGTGGGCGTCAGCCGCATGCCGCCGCCGAACAGCAGCGGCACGACGACGAGTTCCAGCGTGTCCAGGGCGCCGAGGGCGTGGAAGGCCTGGATCGTGCGCGGTCCTCCCAAGAGGTGGACGTCGCCTCCCCGGTTGGCGGCACGGATCTTCCGCAGCAGCCGCTCCGGGTCGCCGTCGGTGACGACGTGGCCGGGGGTGCCGGCCGGGCGGCGCGAGGCGAGCACGAACACGTCGAGGTCCGGCCAGGGCCAGCGGTCGTTGGTCAGCGCGGGTTCGAAGGTGGTCCGGCCCATGACCGCCGCCTCGCATCCGGCGAGGAACTCCCGGATGCCGTGGCTCTCGCCGGAGACGAAGGCGGGGTCGGCGGTGTGCGCGGGCCATCCGGCCGGCGTGGTGACATAGCCGTCGGCGCTCATGGCCAGGCGGGCTCGGATCCTCATGGTCTGCTCCCGTTCGTGTTCGTCCTCGGGGCACCGATCGTGCCTCCGTCCAAGCGTCGAACGGGACGGGCGCGCTTCGACACACCGCCGGAAACGACCTCCACGCGGTCGGTGAGGGGCGCGGCCGCTTGTCATGCCCTCCCCCGCCGTGACAGGATCCGGCGGGTCCGGCAAGCGCGTCAGATCACTCGTCACGAAGGACTGAGGTCCATGGTTCCGGCGTCCCCCAGCGGCCGCCGTCGGTACTGAGCCGTCCGCCCGGCGGCGGCTGAGCACAGTACCCTTCGCGTCTCATCACGGCGGCCCGACGACGCGGTGTCCCGCACACCGCCCGCCTCCTCCCGGAGGCCGTTCCCGTATGCCCGGCCGTGCCCGGCTCTTCGCAGCCCATGGCCGCTGTCACCGTGAGGTCTTCGTCGTGCGCACCGATGTCCAGCGTTTCACCGTCGCCCACCTCCTGCGCCGCCCGGCGGCGTGCGAAGCCGGCGGCTTCGTCATGGGGTTCGACCCCTCGACGACCAGCCCGTACGTCAACTACGCCACCCCCTTCCCCGGCGCAGAGCCCACCGACCGCGACGTCGCCGGCCTGGTCGCCGCATTCCGTGAGCGCGGGCTGAGGCCCCGGCTGGAGTTCGCCCCGGACGCCGCCCCGGCCGTGGAACCCGCGCTGCGCCGGGCCGGTTTCGGCACCGAGGCGGTCCACGAGTACCTGGTCTGTACGCCCGCCACTCTGCTCGCGCCCGGCGCCGGCCCCGGCGCGGCGGACCCGGTGGACGTGGCGGCCCCGGCCACGGACGCGGACTACACCGCGCTCGACGCCGCTCTGGCCGAGGCGTTCGGCGGCCGGTGGGCGCCCTCCCCGGAGGGCGCGGCACGGTTGCGGCGCACCGAGGAGGGCGGCGGGGCCGTACGCCTCGTCCGCGCCGAGGACGGAGGCTGCGCCGGCGGCGCACTCTGCTCGGCGCCCGCCGAGGGCACGGCCGAACTGGCGGGAGTGGGCACGCTCCCCGCGTACCGGGGGCGTGGCATCGCCGCTGCGGTCACCGCCGCTCTGGCCGGGACCATGTTCGGCCGGGGCGCGGCGTCCGTGTGGCTGGAGTACTCGGGCGAGGGCTCCCGCAGGGTGTACGAGCGGGTCGGCTTCCGGCCCGGCGGCACGCGCCTGTACGTCTCGCTCGACGGGTGACGGCTCCGGCGCCGGTGTCCTGGCCGGCGCAGGTGTCAGTGCTCTCCGGGCAGGGGGTTGTCCTTGACGAACCGGCGGATCTCGTCCGTGAGCGCCGCCGGGTTGTCCAGCTGGACCAGGGTGCGGGCGCCGGGGATCTCCACGTAGCGGGCGTTCGGCAGCAGTCCGGCCAGGCGGCGGCCCGTCGCGGGCGGCATCATGCGGTCCTCGGCGCCCCAGGCGACCAGGGCGGGCCGGGTGAACCCCCGCAGGTTGCGGGCCGCTTCCAGGTAGCAGTCCTTCCGGGTCGCGCGCAGGAACTTCACGAAGTCACGGCGGATGAGACGGTTCGTCAGGAGCGGGCCGTACCAGCGGGCGACGAGGTCCTTCGGGAGCTGGTTCTTCGCCATGCCGCCGAGCGAGGTCCGCATGCGGGCGAGGAAGGGGAAGCGGAAGGACTGCAGGAGGACGAAGATGCCGCCCGGGACCCTGCAGGCCGCGTACAGGATCCGGCCCTGGATGCCGGGCGGGTAGTTGTCCAGGGCCTCGCAGGAGGTCAGGACGAGCCGGGCGATGCGCTCGTCCCGTACGCCGACGAGGAGTTGGGCCGTTCCGGTGTCGTTCTGGACCAGGGTGACGTCGCGCAGGTCCAGGCGTTCCATGAACTCGGCCAGCAGGCGGGCGACGCCGTGCGGGGAGAGGTCCGCGTCGGGGCGCATGGGGCGCCGGTGGCTGCCGAGGGGCAGGACGGGGACCAGGACGCGGAAGCCGGGGCCCAGGGCGGTGACGACGTGGGCCCACACCGACTCGTCGAAGCCGAGGCCGTGGACGAGCACCACGGCGGGGCCGTCGCCTCCGGTGTCCTGGTAGTCGATGGTTCCCGCGCTCAGCTCGATCTCCGGCATGCCCGCGCCTCCGCTCCGGTCGGCCGCCTCGACGACGTCTTGATAGATCGTTCTAGTGACAGAATAGGCGCGGACACGCTCGGGCGACAGCGGCTTACCGGAGGTGCCACCGTGAGCGACGGCAGGACCATCAGCACCCATGAGACCCGGCGGCGGATCCTGCACGCCGGGACCGAGCTGTTCCGGCGCTCGGGCTACACCGGCACCGGGATGAAGCAGATCGCCGAGGCCGCGGGTGCGCCCTTCGGCTCGATCTACCACTTCTTCCCCGGCGGCAAGGCACAGCTGGGCGAGGAGGTGATCCGTACCTCCGGGGCTGGCTACCTGGATCTGATCACCACGCTGATGACGCCGTACGAGGACCGGGTGGCGGCCACCGCCGACGCCTTCGCCGCCGCGGCCGGCACGCTCGCCGAGCTGGACTTCGCCGACCCCTGTCCCATCGCGACGGTCGCGATGGAGGTGGCGAGCACCAACGAGGCGCTGCGGCAGGCCACTTTGGAGGTGTTCGACAGCTGGATCGGCCGCCTCGCCGCCTATTACGCCAACGGCGGCATCCCCGGGCCCGCCGCCCGTGAGACGGCGAGTTCGGTCATCGCCCTGCTGGAGGGCGCCTTCATGCTCGGCCGGGCCGCGCGCAGCGCCGAACCGGTACGGGCGGCGGGTACGGCGGCCGCGGCGATCGTACGGGCGGCGCTGGCCGGGGCGTGAGCCGCAGCGGCCGTCAGGCCCGCCGCCGCGCCCGGTACAGGTCGCGGAGCAGGGCGATCTCCGCGCCGTGGTGCAGCACTTCCTGGTTGACCCACCACACGACGTCGAGGAAGGGTTCCTCCGCGTCGCTCCCGTAGGGGTAGGCCGAGTGCCCGACGGTGTCGAGCGCCGCGTCGTCGGCGCTCAGCAGTGTCCTCCGCCAGGCGGCGGCGCCGTGCTCGAGGGCGGCGATCGCGGCGGCGGCGTCCCCGCTGACGGCGTGGTTCTCCCGGGTCGCCGAGCGGCTGCCGGCGGTGTGGTCGGCGCGCAGGGCGAGCATCTCGGTGAGGTGGCTCAGCCGCCAGGCGAGGGTCGTGACGGGCGGCGGCCAGGGGTGCGGATACGGCGCCGCGTCCCGCCCCCACGGGCCGGCGCCGGCCAGGAAGGCCGCCCGCGGTCCCGGCCCGTCCGCGCGGGGCCTGACCGTCCAGCAGCCGGGCACCGGTTCCCAGAGGTACTCGTGGTCGGTCAGGGGCTCCACCTCGGTGTCCGCGCCGTCGCCGCTGTCCATGACCGGTCCGGCCAGCCGGCGAAGCAGCCGCTCGGACGCGAAGTCGAACTGGTCCAGCAGGGGGCGGAGCCGGGGCGGTGTCGTCGTCATAAGGCATGGTGCAGCCGCCAGACGATGCCGAGCAAGGTGCCGCGAAGTCGAGGGCGCCCGGCGAGCGTGCCGTGCGCGTACGGTTCGATCTCCGCGGTGTCCTCCGCCCCCCGTGCGCCGTTGACCTCGACGGCATCTGTCGCGAGGACGCCCCGGAATTGTCCGTGATCGGTAACAGCCGGATCCCGCGCTCAACCCCGGCCGTCCTGACAGGTGCACGGAACGCGGGTGCACAACAGCACAGGGACACGGCAGGAAACGGGGCGGGGCATGGCGCGGCACACGGGACGGGGCTGGTACGGCAGGATGGTCGCGGCGGCGGTCGGGGTCACGGCGGTGGCGGCCGCCACGTCGGTGTGGACGGCGCAGGCGGGCCAGCCCGGCGGCGGCGCCTCCCGGCCGGGCGCTGCGGCCCGGCACACCGCGCCGGCGGCGGCGCCGGTGTCCGCAGAGATCGTCCACGCCTCGGACGGCGGCGCGCACGCGGTCAACATCACCATCGACGACGGCCCGGACCCGGTGTGGACCCCGCAGGTGCTCCAAGTGCTGCGGGAGAACGGTGTGAAGGCGACGTTCTGCATGATCGGCCCGCAGGCCGCGGCGCACCCGGAACTGGTCCAGCAGGTGGTGGCCGCCGGGCACCGGCTGTGCGACCACACGGTGTCGCACGACACCACGATGGACAAGAAGCCCGAGGCGTACCAGTCGCAGGAGATCCTCGAGGCCGAGCGGCAGATCACCCAGGCGTCGGGTGGCGTACGGCCGATGTACTACCGGGCGCCGGGCGGCGCGTTCACCCCCTACAGCCGGCACCTGGCGGCCTCCCACGGGATGCGCCCGCTCGGCTGGAACGTGGACTCCAAGGACTTCGAGCGGCCGGGCGCCGCCGCCATCGTCGGCACCGTGAAGACCGAGCTGGCCAACGGGCCGACGGTGCTGTTCCACGACGCGGGCGGCGACCGCTCGCAGACCGTCGCCGCGCTGCGCACCCTGCTGCCGTGGCTGAGGCAGCAGGGGTACGCGTTCGGCTTCCCGGTGCGCTGAACGGGCCGCAGCGGCGCACCGTTGCGAGCCGCCTTCTCCGGCGCCGCCTCGCCGGGATCCGGCCACGAGCCGGTGAACCCCGGGGGAAATCTTGGTCACCGAAGTCCCGGAACGACTGTTCGGATCCGGAGGGATGCCTACCATGAGGCCGCTGCGTACGACGTCGTCCCGGAAAGGCTCGCCATGCCGTTGCCTCGCCTCGGCACGCGGTCCGTTCGTCTCCGGACGGCCCCCGCCGTGTTCGTCGTCCTCGCCGTGACCCTCGCGGGCACGCTGCTGGCGTTCTCCCTCGGCGGGACACGGCCCGGACGGGCCGCCGGCCACTCCACCGGGCACATCGTCGTCGACGTGTCGGAGAGCCGCTGCGGCCGCGGCTGGACCCGGCCCGCACCGGGGGTGCACACCTTCGACCTGCACAACACCTCCGACGCCGCCGCCGAGGTCTACCTGGAGGACCCCGGCAGCCAGACGGTGTACGGCGAGGTGGAGGGCATCGGACCCGGTACGACACGCCAGTTGACGGTACGCCTCGGCAAGGGCGCGTACGCGTTCAAGTGCGTGCCGGACGACGCCGACGCCGCGACCGGGCCCACCGTGCGCATCGCCGGCGGGCGGCGCGGGCCGGGCGCCGCGCCGGTCTCGGAGCACGATCTGATCCCGCCCGCCCTCGCCTACCAGAAGTGGGTCGGCGGCGGACTCGGCGAGGCCGTGCGGCTGACGACGCGGCTCCGGGACGCGATCGACCGGGGGGATCTCGCCGCCGCCCGGTCGGCCTGGCTGCCCGCACACCTGCAGTACGAGCGGCTGGGCGCGGCGTACGACGCCTTCGGCGACGCGGACGCGGCGATCAACGGCACCGACGCCGGCCTGCCCGGCGGGGTGCACGACAAGGACTTCGCCGGCTTCCACCGCGTCGAGTACGGGCTGTGGCACGGTGAGTCCGCCGCCGGGCTGCGCGCCCCGGCGGCGGCGCTGGTGAAGGCCCTGACCGGGCTGCGCGACACCTGGTCGCAGGCCCGCATGGACCCCGCCCAACTGGGGCTGCGCGCGCACGAGATCCTGGAGAACACCGTGCAGTTCGAGCTGACCGGCCGCACCGACTACGGCAGCGGCAGCAACCTCGCCACCGCCCGCGCCAATCTGGACGGCACCCGCGAGGTGCTGTCCCGGATCGAGCCGCTGCTGAAGACGCGTTACGCCGGTCTGCCCGAGCTCGACACGGCACTGGACCGCGCCCAGCACACCCTGGACGGGTTCCGCCACAAGGGGTCCTGGACCCCGTTGGACCGCCTCGGCCGCGCCCAGCGGGAGGACGTGAACGCGGTGTTCGGCGACCTGGTGGAGCGGCTGGCGTCGGTGGCGACCCTGTGCGACCCGCGGAGGACCGTGTGAGCGGCACCGAGCGAACCGAGACGACGAACGCGACCGGCACCGGCCGTCCCGAAGGACGGGGCAGGCGCGCCGTCGAGCGGACCGGCGGGCTGGCGCGACGCGGCTTCCTGCGCGGGGCCGCGCTGGCGGGCGCGGGCCTCGCCACGAGCGCCGCCGCCCCCGGCGGCACCACGGCGGACGCCGCTGCCGCCATCGCCCCGTTCCACGGAGTCCATCAGGCCTCCGCGATCGCCGCGCCCCGCCGCAGCTGCGTGTTCGTCGCGCTCGACGTGACCGCCGGGAACCGCGCCGAACTGGCCGACCTGCTGCGCACGCTCACCGACCGGGCCCGCTTCCTCACCTCGGGCGGGACGCCTTCGCCGGTCGGCATCACCGGTCCGCCCGCCGACTCGGGCGTCCTCGGCGACCGGCTGCCGTCCGGCCGGCTGGCCGTCACCGTGGGCGCGGGCGCTTCGCTGTTCGACGACCGGTTCGGGCTGGCCCCGCTCAGACCGCGGCGGCTGACGGCGATGCCCGAGTTCCCCGACGACGACCCGAATCCCGACTGGTGCCATGGCGACCTCAGCCTCCAACTGCACGCGGACGAGCCGGACATCACTCTGCACGCGCTGCGTGACATCGCCCGGCACACCCGGGGTGCCGCGCAGGTCCGCTGGCGGCTGGACGGCTTCTCCAGCCCGCCCCGGCCGTCCGGCACCCCGCGCAACCTGATGGGGTTCAAGGACGGCACCGCGAACCCGGACACCGGCAGCGCCCGTGAGATGAACCGCCTGGTGTGGGTGGGCAAGGGCATGGGCGAGCCGGAGTGGGCGACGGGCGGCAGCTACCAGGTCGTACGGCTGATCCGGATGCTGGTGGAGTTCTGGGACCGGGTCTCGCTCAGCGAGCAGGAGCGGATGTTCGGCCGGGCCCGCTCCTCCGGCGCGCCCCTGGACGGCGACCACGAGTACGACACGCCGAAGTACGCCGACGACCCCAAGGGTGACGTCATCCCGCTGGACGCGCACATCCGGCTCGCCAACCCCCGCACCCCCGCCACCGACGGCCAGCGCCTGCTGCGCCGCGCCTACAACTACGACCGGGGCATGGACGCCAACGGCAACCTGGACATGGGCCTGCTGTTCTGCTGCTACCAGCAGGACGTGAAACGGCAGTTCGAGACCGTGCAGCACCGGCTGCAGGGCGAGCCGCTGACGGACTACATCAGCCCGTTCGGCGGGGGCTACTTCTTCGCGCTGCCCGGCGTGCGGGACGCTCAGGACTGGTACGGGCGCGGCCTTTTCGGCTGAACCTGTCCGGACAACCCGGCCGCCGAACGGGTCAACACACGGTCAAGTTTTGCCCTGGTATCCCTGACTCGGTGTTCACCCGCACGCCATGATGGCTCCGCCGGCACGCCCCGCAACGGGCGCAGCATCCCTGCTCGTACGACGCACAGACGTTCTGTCCGGAGGGGTAACCACCATGGCCAGCAGAGGAAGACGAGCCGCTATGCGGAGCCTGGGAGCGCTCGCGGGAGCCGCGGCGCTCACCGTGCTCGGCAGCAACGCGCCCGGCTGGGCGGCGGCGCCGGCCGCGGCACAGGGCGGGCACTCCTCGACCGCGACGCCGATCAAGCACGTCGTCGTGCTCTTCGACGAGAACATCTCCTTCGACCACTACTTCGCCACGTACCCCAAGGCCGCCAACACCGACGGCACGAAGTTCACGGCGTCGAAGAACACCCCGAAGGACATCGACACCCTCGCGCACGCCGGGCTGCTGAAGAAGAACCCGAACCAGTACGCGCCGAAGCGGCTGTCCCCGTCGCAGGCGATGACCTGCGACCAGAACCACTCGTACGGTCCGGAGCAGTACGCCTACGACGGCGGCAAGGCCGACCAGTTCGTGCAGAACACCGAGGTCGACAAGTGCAGCGGCGGCCTGTTCGGCGAGCCGGGCCTGGTGATGGACTACTACGACGGCAACACCGTCACCGCGCTGTGGAACTACGCCCAGCACTACTCCCTCTCCGACCGCGCCTTCAGCTCGGTCTACGGCCCCTCGACGCCGGGCGCGCTGAACCTGGTCTCCGGCAACACGCACGGCGTGATCTCCGTGGACCCGTCCACCGGCACGGAGAACCCCAAGCAGACCTCCACCCCGGACGCCTACGCGGTCAAGTCCCCGGACGCCAAGGGCGTGGGCACGGTCATCAACGACCCGGACCCCGCCTACGACGACTGCTCGAACAAGGACCACACCAGCAGCAACGCCCTGGCGTCGATGCAGGGCAGGAACATCGGCGACCTGCTCAACGCCAAGAGGGTGACGTGGGGCTGGTTCCAGGGCGGCTTCCGTCCCTCGGCCGCGTGGAACGGCACGTCGGGCTCGTACGCCAAGTGCGACACCGCGCACACCAACGTGGGCGGCGCGTCCGTGGTCGACTACAGCCCGCACCACAACCCGTTCGCGTACTACAAGTCGACGGCGAACCCGCACCACCTGGCGCCGAAGAGCGTCTCGGAGATCGGCCACAACGGCCAGGCCAACCACAACTACGACCTGACCGACTTCTCCGCCGCGCTGAAGTCGGGCAAGCTGCCGGCGGTCAGCTTCCTCAAGGCCGGTGAGTACCAGGACGGCCACGCCGGCTACTCCGACCCGGTCGACGAGCAGCACTTCCTGGTGAACGAGATCAACGCGATCCAGAGCTCGCCGCAGTGGAAGTCCACCGCGATCGTGGTCGCCTACGACGACTCCGACGGCTGGTACGACCACGCCTACGTCGCCCCGAAGAACGGCTCGGCGGACACCTCCCTCGGCTCCAACGGCAAGGCCACCGACAGCCCGGCCTGCCAGAAGGGCCCGAAGGCGGCCGGTGGTTACGCCGACCGCTGCGGTCCCGGCACCCGCCAGCCGCTGCTGGTCATCTCGCCGTACAGCAAGGTCAACAAGGTCGACCACACCCTGACGGACCAGGCGTCCATCACCCGGTTCATCGAGGACAACTGGAAGACCGGCCGCATCGGCGACCACTCCTTCGACGCCACCGCCGGTTCGCTGGCGGGCATGTTCGACTTCCGGCACCCGAACGGCAAGCAGGTGCTGCTGAACGCCGACGGCTCCGTCAGGCGCGTCGGCCCGATCCGGCACGTCGCCCCGGTCTCCACCAGCATCACCCCGGGCCCGGCGATGCAGAACACGGCCGCGACGACCGACGCCTCCGGCTTCCCCGCCCTGCCCGTGGGCCTCGGCGTGGGCGCCCTGCTGGCGGCGGGCGCGACCGGCACGTACCTGACCCTGCGCCGCAAGCAGCAGGCCTGATCCCCCGGTCGCACACCCTCTGACGCGCCCCCGGTCGACGACCGGGGGCGCGTTCGTCTGTCCGGAAGACGCTTCCCGGGGCATGACCGGCGGCGAAATCGGGGTGACCGGCCCCGCACCGGGGTGATGGGATGGCACGGTGCAACAGGAGTTCTCGATCGTCGTGGACCGGAGCAACCACCAGTACGCCCCGACGCCGTGGGAGCAAGAATTGTGGCGCCGCTCGGCCCTGGAGTGGGTGAGGGAGCAGCTCGCCCGCCACGGGCTGCGGGCGGGCGGTGAGTTGCGGGTGCGGCTGCGCCCGTGGTCGGTGCTGGTGCGGGTGCCCGTGGCGGGGTGCGGCGCCGTCTGGTTCAAGGCGAATCCGCCGGCCAGCGCCTTCGAGGGCCCGCTGACCGCGGCGCTGGCCCGCTGGGTGCCGGAGCACGTGCTGCGGCCGCTGGCCGTCGACGCCGAGCGTGCGTGGGTCCTGCTGCCCGACGGCGGGGAGCTGTTCCGGGACGTGCTCGCCCGGGCGCCGGTCGAGCCGCGGACCTGGGAGGAACTGCTGCGCCGGTACGCGGGCATGCAGCGCGCCCTCGTTCCGCGTGCGCGCGAGATCGAGCGGCTGGGGGTGCCCTCCGCCAGGACCCCGGACCTGCCCGAGGCCTACGACCGGCTGCTCGCGAAGGGCGCCGCGCTGCCCCCGGAGGCACGCGTCCGGCTCCAGGCGCTGCGGCCGCGCCTCGCCGACTGGTGCGCCGAACTCGTCTCGCTCGGCGTCGAGGACAGCCTCGACCACGCCGACCTGCACGACGGGCAGCTCTTCCATCCGGCGCCGGACCGGTTCGTCTTCTTCGACTGGGGCGACGCGGCGGTGTCCCACCCGTTCTGCAGCCTGCGCGTCCCCGCCGGCAAGGCATGCGCCCGGTACGGCCCGCAGGTCCTCGGCCGTCTCCTCGACGCCTACCTGGAGCCGTGGACGGGCGACGGGCGCACGCCCGCGGAGCTGCGGCGCGGTGCGCGTCTCGCCTGGCGCCTGGGCGTCCTCGGCCGCGCCGCGTCCTGGGGCCGCACGTTCCCGGACGCGTCGGGCACCAGCCCCGGCGCCGAGCAGAGCGCCGCGTCCCTGCTGGAGATCTTCGACGAGCCGCCCTTCTGACGAAGCCCCCGGGCCGTAGCGGAAACGGCGCCCTGCGCCGGGCGGTCGCCCGCCCGGCGCCGTACGGCGGACACTGGGCGGTATGACTCGCACCCGTGCGCGGCACGCTCCCCCGCCCGGCCGCCGCGCCGTTCTGGCCGCCCTCGCCGGTGCCGCGCTCGGCGCGGCCGGCTGTTCCGGCGGCACGGGTCCGGACGCACGGCCGTCCCGAAGCGCCGCGTCTCCCGCCGGGTCGCCGTCGCCGTCCCCCGCGCTGCCCCGCACCACGCCCTGGCGGCCCACGTCCGCCGAGGTGCAGCCGGCGGCGAAACTGCGGGCCGTGCAGGTGGTGGAGGCGATCGGCGCCTGGCCCGAGGGGCGCGGCGGCGCGGCGGCGGCGCGGGCCAGGGTCGCCGCGCTGGGGCAGCCGGCGGGGCTCGTCGGACAGGCCGGGCCGCTGCTTCCGGCCGCGGATCAGGCGGCGTTGCAGGTCGTGGACGCACAGTACGGCGGGATCCTGTCCCGGTCGGCCAGCGTGCTGGTGGTGTGCCGGCAGTGGACCCGGCGCGGCGGCAGGGTCGGCGCCGGCGGGACGACGGTCGACGTGCGGCTGTCCCGGTCGGGATCCGGCTGGACGGTCGACGCCCTCCGTCCGGCGCACCCCGGACCGGCCGCCCGGTCGCTGCCGCCGGACGTCCGCGGTGTGCTGTCCGACGACCGGATCGCGCTGCCGCCCGCCGCCCTGGCGGATCTGCGCAGCGGGCAGGTGCACACCAGCGTGGCGAAGGCGATGCTCGCGCTGGCGCGGACGTACCGGCTGGACGTGAGCGTCGTCCGCTCCGGGCACCCGCTGGACGTGTTCGGCACCAGCAGACCCAGCGACCATCCGCGCGGCCGGGCCTTCGACGTGTGGCGGATCGACGGTCACGCGGTCGTCGACCCGGCGACGCCGCGCGCTCTGATCGAGCGGTTCATGCGGGACGCGGCGGCCGCGGGGTCGTACAACGTGGGCGGCCCGGTGCAGCTCACGGGCGGTGGCGCCGGTCGGTTCTTCAGCGACGCCACCCATCACGACCACGTGCACGTCGGATTCCGCACCTGAGGGCGCACGGCCGGATGTCACCCGTTCGGCCCAGCCCGCCGCCCCGGAAGGGCCGTGCCGGCGCGGCCTCCCGGCCGGTGCCCGGCGTGCCGCACGGGTTGCGCGGGCCGAGCGGGGGCCGGGACGCTGGGGCTGACACGGACCCGGGAGGTGAAGTGGTCACGGCACACGGCACCACGCCTCCGGACGGCCTCGGCCGCCGGTGTTTCCTCACCCTGTGCGCGGGCGTCGGCCTCGGCACGGCCGCCGCCTGCACGGCGGCACCGCCGCACCCGCACGCCACGACGGCCCCCGGCGCACGGCTGAGGCCCGAGGCCGAGCGGGACGCTCCGGGCACCGCGGACTGGCGTCTGGCGTCCACCGGCCCGCCGCAGGCCGTGGCCGGGTACGCGGACCGGGTGAGCGTGGCCCCGGGCGAGCGGTTCGGGCTGCACGTGTCGACCACCGCCGCGTCGTTCCGGGTGTCCGCGTTCCGGGTCGGCTGGTACGGCGGCGCGCAGGCCCGCCGCGTCTGGACGTCCGAGCGCATACCCGGCCGCGCCCGGCCGGCCCCGCGCGTGCTGTCCGCCACCCGCACCGTGCGCGCCGACTGGCCCGAGACGCTGCCGGTCGACACCTCGGGCTGGGCGGAGGGCGCCTATCTGCTGCGTCTGGAGGCGGACACCGGCCACCAGCGGTACGTTCCGCTGATCGTCCGCTCCACCGACGGCACGGGCCGTACGGTCCTGATGCACGCCCCCGCCACCTGGCAGGCGTACAACCGCTGGGGCGGCAGCAGCCTCTACAACGGCGCGTCCGGGGCGTACGCGACCCGCTCCCTCGCGGTGAGCTTCGACCGCCCCTACGACGGCGAGGGCGCCGGGAAGTTCCAGGTGTACGAGTGGGCGCTGGTGGTGCTGGCCGAGCGCCTCGGCATCCCGCTGGCCTACACGACCGGCATGGACGTGCACCGCGACCCCGGGGTGCTGCGCGGCGCGCACGCCGTCGTGTGCCTGGGGCACGACGAGTACTGGACGCCGCAGCAGCGGGCCCATGTGACCGCCGCCCGGGACGCCGGCACGAACATCGCGTTCCTCGGCGCCAACACCTGTTTCCGCCGGGTCCGGCTGGAGGCGGGGGACGCCGCGGACGACCGTACGGTGGTCTGCTACAAGACCGACTACCGCGCCGACCCCTGCTACGGCACTCACCCGGCCCTGGTCACCACCGACTACCGGCTGCCGCCCGCCCCGGATCCCGAGTCGTCCCTGACCGGCGTGCTCTACGAGGGCTATCCGGTCGACGCGCCCTACGTGGTCCGGTCCGCCGGCCACTGGCTGTACGAGGGCACCGGCGCCCGCTCCGGCGACGCCTTCGCGCATCTCGTCGGCGTGGAGTACGACCGGATCACGCCCGGCGCCCCCACGCCCGGTGAGCTGGAGATCATCGCGCACTCTCCGCTGGTGTGCGGCGGGCGGCCCAGCCACAGCGACTCGGCGTACTACACGGCGGCGAGCGGCGCCGGGGTGTTCGCGACCGGCACCATGCGCTGGGTGGAGGCGCTGGTGGCCGGGACGGGCATGTTCGGGCGCGACCACGGCATGGACGCCCGTACCCGGGCCTTCGTCACCCGCACCACGGAGAACCTGCTGCGGACGTTCGCGCGGGGTCCCGCGGCGCGGCACGCCCCGCCCACGCGCGCCAACGTCCGCGAGGTGTACGGCGCCTGAGGTCAGGGCAACGGGGTACCGCCGGTCGCGTTGAGGATCTCGGCGGTGATGTAGCTCGCCTGCGGGGACGCCAAGTAGACGTAGGCGGGGGCGAGTTCGGCGGGCTGGGCCGGGCGGCCGAGCGGCGCCTGCTTCCCGAACTCCTGTGTGTCCGGCAGCGTCGAGGGGATCAGCGGCGTCCACACCGGTCCCGGCGCCACCGCGTTGACCCGGATGCCCCGCTCGGCGAGCATCTGCGCGAGTCCCTGGGTGAAGGTGACGATCGCGCCCTTGGTCGTCGCGTAGTCCAGCAGGTGCGGGCTCGGCTTGTAGGCCTGCACGGAGGTGGAGTTGATGATGCAGCCGCCGGCCGGGATGTGCGGCAGGGCGAACTTGGTGAGCCAGAACATGCCGTACAGGTTCGTCCGCACGACCCGGTCGAACTGCTCGGTGCTGATCGCCTCGATGCCGTCGGGCTGGGACATCTGGTAGGCGGCGTTGTTCACGAGGACGTCGATGCGGCCGAACTCGGCGACCGCCCGCTCGATCAGCGCCCGGCAGTTGTCCTCCTCGCGGATGTCGCAGGAGACGGCGACCGCCTTGCGCCCGGCGCCCTCCACGAGCCGGGACGTCTCGCGGGCGTCTTCCTCCTCGTCGGCGAGGTGGGTGAACAGCACATCGGCGCCTTCACGGGCGAAGGCCAGCGCCACCGCCCGGCCGATCCCGGAGTCACCGCCCGTGATCACGGTCTTCCGGCCGTCCAGCCGGCCCGCGCCGCGGTAGGAGTCCTCGCCGTGGTCGGGCGGCGGGTCCATCGGGCCGGTCCAGCCCGGATGCGGCTGGTCCTGGGACGGGAACTCGGGACGCGGGTGCTGTGTGACCGGGTTCGGCCGGTCACCGGGCTGGTCCGTCACGGCGGCCTCCTGTGTCTCGGGGGGACGGGACGGCGACCGGGTTCCCGGATCACTCGGGCCGAAAAGCCTGTTCAGTCCGGCCCCGCGGGCCGTCCTGCCGACCGCATGTACTCCCTGCGGGCGTTGTTGTAGATCCGCAGCAGGTGCTTGGCCACGGGGCAGGCGGCGCCGTCGGCGTGGCACTGGCGGCATGTGCGCATGTGCTGCTCGTAGGTGAGGCGCGCGTTCTCCAGCGCGTCGTCGACAGAGGACATCGGCATTCTCCGGGCACGGACGCGTCCAGGGACACGCCAAGTTGACTGACTGGTACACCCGGAACAAAGGTGATCACATTACTGCCGGTAGCGGGAAACCCGCGCTCCCGGACCACGACGAGACCGATCGGCCCGCCCCTCGCGACACTCCGCCCCTTCGGCATCTACGATCGTTGGCGGCATCGCGTGCCGGTCACCGGCCGGGTGAGGCATGGAGGTGCCGGGACATGCCCTGGAGGCATTCCTTTGTCCGTCGAGTTGAACCACACCATCGTCCACGCCCGGGACAACCGGGAGTCCGCCGCGTTCCTCAGCGAACTGCTCGGCCTGGAGATCGCCGGGGAGTGGGGCCCGTTCGTCGCGGTCTCCCTCGGCAACGGAGTCACGCTGGACTTCGCCAGCGTCCCCGAGGACCGGATCACCCCGCAGCACTACGCCTTCCTCGTCTCCGAGGAGGTGTTCGACGCCGCGTACGCGAAGATCGTCGAGCGCGGCATGGACCACTGGGCCGACCCGCACCGCAAACAGCCCGGCGCGATCAACCACAACGACGGCGGCCGCGGCGTCTACTTCCTGGATCCGGTGGGCCACGCCATGGAGCTGATCACCGTCCCCTACGGCGGGTGGCCCGCGTAGGCGCCGCGCCTCACCTGCCGAACGCCTCCTTCCGGATGACGTCCAGCATGCGCGGGATGCCCTCCGTGGTGCGTACGTCGAGGAAGGCGCGCGGATGCCCCTCGGTGACGGCCTCGCGCACCAGCGCGTGCGCGAGGTCGGCCCGGGACGTGAACCGTCCGGGCAGCCGGCCGGGGTGCAGCCGGTAGTCGCTGACCTGGCCGGAGTCGAAGAGCCCCGCGGGCCTCAGCACGGTCCAGTCGAGACCGCCGGCGCGCACGATCTCCTCCATGCGGCGCATGTCGTCGTAGACCGTGCGCCCGACCACCCGCACGAAGAAGGGCTCCATCACCTTCCGGAACAGGAACCCCTCACCGGGCGCCGGCACGTCGAACAGCACGGTGGAGGTCACGCAGACCACGCGCCGCAGGCCGTGCCGGGTCATGGCCCGGCTGATGTGGGTGAGGCCGGTCGAGTACACGGTGACCGGGGCCCGGCCGTAGGGGACGCCGAGCGTGGAGATCACCGCGTCGTGACCGGCCACGACACGGTCGACGGCCGCCGCGTCCAGGACGTCGGCCGCCGCCACCCGCAGGCGCGGGTGGGTCAGCGGGAAGACGTCGGGGTGCCGGGTCACGGCCGTGACGGTGTGACCGGCGGCGGTCGCCTGCTCGGTGACCTTCCGTCCGGTCGGCCCGCCCGCGCCGAAGACGACGAGTCGCATGGGCTGCTCCTTCGCTGCGTGGTGTCTCCGCCGGACCGAGAGGGCCGGGGCGGCGGCGGGTGTGACAGCGCGGGCGCCGGAAGTGAGGTACGGCACACACCGGCCCCTCGGTGTCACACTTCCGGGGCTTCGGGCCCTCTGGGTGGGCAGACGTCGTGAGGAGAGGCCATGGCCGACAACCGGGCGCCCGCGGGGACGGACGCCGCCACGCGGGCGTTCCTCGACCACCGCGAGCTGCTGTTCGCGGTGGCGTACGGCATGCTGGGCACCGTCGCCGACACCGAGGACGTGCTGCAGGAGACCTGGCTGTCCTGGGCGGAGCGGTCGGGCGCCGGGGACGCGGGGCGGGCGGCGCGGATCGAGCATCCGCGGGCGTATCTGGTGCGGATCGCCGTGCGGCACGCACTCGCGCGGCGCGAGCGGATCGCCCGGCGGCGTGAGACGTACGTCGGGCCGTGGCTGCCGGAGCCCCTGCTCACGGACGGACCCCCGGGACCGGCTTCGGGCGAGGACGCGTCCGAGGGCGCGGCGCGCGCCGAGGCGGTGTCCCTGGCGATGCTGGTCGTGCTGGAGACCCTGACACCGCTGGAGCGCGCGGTGTTCGTGCTGCACGAGGTGTTCGGCTACGCCCACACGGAGATCGCGGACGTCCTCGGCCGCAGCCCGGCCGCCGTACGGCAGCTCGCGCACCGCGCCCGGTCCCGGGTGCGGGCCCGGCGGCCCCGCTACCGGGCGCATCCCCGGGTCCGGCGGCAGGCGACGGAACGGTTCGTGGCCGCCGCGCTGGGCGGTGATCTCGGGGCGCTGCTGGAGATCCTGGCGCCACAGGCCGCGCTCTGGACGGACGGTGGCGGAAAGGCGCAGGCGGCGCCGCGCCCGATCCGCGGCCGGGAGAAGGTGGCACGTGCGCTGACCGGCTATGCCGGGCGCTCGGCGGCGGGGCTGGAGTTCCGGCACCGGGACGTCAACGGGGACGCTGCCGTGGTGGTGTTCGAGGACGGTTCGCCGCACGCGGTGATGGTCCTGGACCTCGACCCGGACGGCGAGCGGGTCAGCGACGTCTACCTCGTCATGAACCCGGACAAGCTCACCACGCTGGAACCCGGCGAACCACCGTTCCAGGGCGCGCAGGAGCGGGACGCCGGTGGAACGGCGTCCCGCCCGTGAACGGCGCGGTGGCCCGCTACGGTGTCACCACCTTGCCGCCGAAGGTCACCACGAGGTGCCCGTCCGAGGCGAAGGACCAGCCGAGCGCCCCCGAGTAGGAGGAGCAGCGGGAGCCGTTGGCGCCGGTCCAGAACTGGTTGGAGCTGTCGGCGTCGCCGACGGTCTTGTCGTTCGAGCCGCTGACGGCGAAGCGGCACGAGGTGTTGCCGCGGAACACCGAAGTGCCCTTGTCGAACGAGAAGTTGCGCTCGGTGTTGTCGATGCCGACGTTGTCGGAGATGGTCATCGTGCCGGGGTTGCTGTTGTACGTGAACCCGTGGTGGCCGTTCTTGTAGGCGATGTCGTGCCGCACGACGTGGTCGACCGCGATGTCGTCGCCGCCGAGCTTGTAGCCGTTGCGGTCGCCGTTCTTGTTCTGGGTGCCGTCGGTGAGGGTGCCGTTGCCGTACGACAGGGAGTACTCGATGGTCACCGGGCCGATGGCGCCGGTGTCGGTCTTGGTGTAGAGGTCCCAGCCGTCGTCGATGTTGTTGTGGGAGACGTCGTAGCGGAAGACGTTCCCGGTGCCGGTGGTCAGCTTCGAGGCGAAGCCGTCGGCGTTCTCCCCGGTGGAGTCCTCGTTGTCGTGCGATTCGGAACTGACGACCAGGTTGTTCGACGGCCACCGGCTGCTCGGCGTGCTGGAGGAGATCCGGCCCAGCTGGAGTCCGGTGTCCCGGTTGTAGGCGGTCACCACGCGTTCGATGACGTTGTTGCTGCCGCCGACGTAGATGCCGTTGTCCCCGGCGTGCTCGACCGTGAGGCCGTACAGATGCCAGTAGTCGGCGTTCAGCTGGATCCCGCGGTTGGACGAACTCTCGCTCTGGGCCGAGAAGTCCAGGACCGGCTTCTCACCCGCGTAGGCGGTGAGGGTGGTGCGGGCACCGGACGTGCCGTTGCTGCCGGCCGGGATGGTGACCGTGGAGGAGTAGGCGTACGTCCCGCCGCGCAGGTAGATCGTCCCGCCGGGGGCGATACGGCTGATGGCGGAGGTGAGCGTGGTCGGCGCGGACTGCGTGCCGGCCGCGCTGTCGGTGCCGCTCGGCGAGACGTACAGCACCGTGGCGGTCGCGGCCTGGGCCGGGGTGCCGGAGAGCGCGGCGAGCGAGCCGGCGAGCAGACCGGCGCATGCGATGGCTGATCTCAGGTGCATCGGCTTGTCTCCAGTCGTGGCATGGTGAAGGAACGGGGGAAAGCGCTTTCCCCCTGCAATGCCCAGACCGTAGAGATACGGCATGCTCACGTCAATGACCGCGTACATGATTCATGTTCAGATGGATGAATGAGCGTTCTCTCCCGCGCCCCGGTCTACTCCCCCGGCGCGAGGGCGTCCGCCACGAGGTGGGCCGCCCCTGCGACGAGCGCGTCGTCCGCCGGCGCGTCCTTCGCGCTCTTGGACGACAGCACGGCCAGCAGGACCGGGGTGTTCCGGGGCGTCCAGGCCACACCGATGTCGTTGGCCGTGCCGTAGTCACCGGTGCCGGTCTTGTCGGCCGTCACCCAGTCGCGCGGCAGGCCCGCGCGGAATCGTGCGGCGCTGGTGGTGTTGCCCTTCAGCCAGCCGACGAGCCGTTCCCGGTCGGCGCCGGAGAGCGCCCGGCCCAGGGTGAGCGCCTCGAAGCTGCGGCCGAGTGCCCGCGGAGTCGTGGTGTCACGCGGGTCGCCGGGGACGGCGCCGCCCAGGTCGGTCTCCCAGCGGTCGAGCCGGCTCACCGGGTCGCCGAGCGAGCGCAAGAAGCGGGTGAGGCCCGCGGGGCCGCCGATCTGACGCAGCAGCAGGTTGCCCGCCGCGTTGTCGCTGTACTGGATCGCCGCCGCGCACAGCTCCGCGACCGTCATCCCGGTGTCCACGTGCTCCGCGGTACGCGGCGAGTTGGACAGGATGTCGTGCGGCGGATAATGGATCACCTTCTCCAGCGGCGCGCAGTCGCCGTGGTCGCGCAGGACGGCCGCCGCGGCGAACGCCTTGAACGTCGAACACATCGCGAACCGCTCCTCCGCCCGGTGGCACACGGTCGCTCCGGTGCGGAGGTTGCGCGCGTAGACGCCGAGCCGGGCGCCGTGCGCCCGCTCCAGTTCGGCCAATTCGTCCTCCACTGCCCGCCGTTGGGTGCCGGGTGCGGCCGACGCGGCGGGCGCGGGGCCGGCCGTGGCGGCCACGGCGGCGGTGGTGAGGGCGAGGCCCGCCCTGAGCAGGCCGCGCCGGGCGAGAGGGGTGGAGTGGTCGGGGCCGGTCATGAGCACAGTCCTCCTGGTCGTCCGTGATCGAGGTGCCGGATCTTCGACGGGGACAGCGAAACAGCCGGGAGCCACCGATGTCCAAGAGAGATCTTTCAACATCGCATGCCTTGTTGATATGAGTGCGGGATGGATCTCCTGGCGCATCTCGAGGCGTACGTGGCGACGGCCGACGAGGTGAGCTTCTCCCGGGCGGCGGACCGGCTCGGCATCGCCCAGCCGCTGCTCAGCCGCCGCATCAAGACACTGGAGGAGCACTTCGGCGGCGCGTTGTTCGACCGCTCACGGCGGCAGATCACCATCACGCAGCTGGGCTTGCTGCTCCTGCCGTACGCGCGGGACGTCCTGGACCGGGCCCAGCGGCTGGAGCAGGTCGCCGGTGCGGCGGGGCGGGCGCGGGTGTGCGCCGTCGGGGTGCCCGCGCACTGCGCCCCGGCGGCGCTGGCGCGCGCGATCCGCGCCGGCGCCGAGCGCGGGATCACCCTCGGCATGCGTGAACTGCCCCCTGCGGAAAGGGTTTCCGGGCTGGCCGACGGCTCGCTCGCCTACGCGCTGGTACGGGTCCCGCCGGAGCGGGGCGCGTTCCGGGTGCCGCTGGGCCTGGCGTCCGCGCCCGAATCGGAGGACGAGGAAAGCGTCCCGGCGTACGGCGGTGCGCGGCGTGCGGTCCACCTGGAGGATCTGCGGCCCCGGCGCGGCCGTGGCATCGAAGGCGCCGCTCCGCTGCCGGTGCTGACCCTTCCGGAGGACCGACTGCCGTTCCACCAGGACCGGCTGGAGCGCGCGGCGGCCCGCGCCGGACTGCCACCGGGCCGGTTCCGGCCGGCCGGGGCCGCGGCCACCGCGCTGGCCGAGACGCTGGCGGGGCGGGCGCTGCTGCTGTGCGCGCAGCCGCTCGCCCGGGAGCACGGGGCCCGGTGGGCGCCGCTGGGCGACCGGTCACTGCACCGGGGGTACGACGCGAACGCCGCCCCGGACCGGTCCGGGGCGGCCGGGGTGCCGCGCTGGCTGGTCCCGCTGCTGGCCTCGGCCGTGGGAGCCGTCCCTCGACGGCCCGGCGGACCGGCCACCGGGACCGGCGAGGACGTGCCCGCGCGGCTGGCGGCACGCGGATGACGGCGGCACCCCGGTACGTCGGGGACGACGGCGCCCTCCTGGACGTCGCCGAGGCCATCGCCGCCGACTGGGCGGCCCTCGGCGTGCGCGGCTCCTTCCTCGCCCGGAACCTCGACACCGGCGAGCACCTCGGCTTCGACGTCGAGGAGTCACTGCCGCTGGCCTCGGTGGTGAAGGTCCCCCTCGCCCTCGTCGTGCTGGACCGGATCGCCGCCGGGGAGCTGGATCCGGCGCAGCCGGTGACGGTCGATCCGGCGCACAGCAGCGTCGGCCCCACCGGGCTCGCCGCGTTCCGGCACCCGGCCACGGTCGCCGTCGGTGATCTGCTGCTGCTCATGCTGTCGGTGAGCGACAACGCCGCCGCAGACGCCCTGCTCGGCCTGGTGCCGGCGGCGGAGGCCGACGAGCGGCTGCGGGCCTGGGGATGCGGGGAGATCCGGATGCGGCACCGGATGAACCACATGTACGAGTGCGCCGCCGGCGCCGCCGGCAACGACTTCTCACTCGCACTGGAACTGGCGCTGCGCGACGAGCGGGCCGGCCGGCACACCATCGAGACCCTGGACCCCGCGCACGCCAACACCGGCACCGCGGCGGCGCTCGTCGAGCTGCTGCGGCGCGTGTGGTGCGAGGAGATCTCCACACCGGCAGCGACGGCGGAACTGCGGCGGCTGATGGGGCTGCAGGTCTTCACCCACCGGCTGGCGAGCGAGCTGCGGGCGGACACGCTGCGGTGGAGCGGGAAGACAGGGTCGTTCCTGCATCTGCGGCACGAGATCGGGGTGGTCGAGGCGGAGTCGGGAGACCGGGTGGCCATGGCCGCGCTCACCCGCGCGGACCGCCGGGCGGGTCTGGCGCCGGACGTCGACCTGGCGATCGGGGCCGCGGGACGCAACGCCTTCGAGGCGTTGCGCAGGTGAGGCCGTCGCGGGCGCCGGCGCCGTAGCCCATGCGCCTTGGCACCGGCGCGGGTACGACGAGGGCGTCCGCCCCCGGCCCGTGCGGGTCGGGGGCGGACGCCCTCAAGGCCGTGCTCAGACCAGGTCGAACCGGTCCAGGTTCATGACCTTGTCCCACGCGGCGACGAAGTCCTTCACGAACTTCTCCTTGGCGTCGTCGCTGGCGTACACCTCGGCGAGGGCGCGCAGCTCGGAGTTGGAGCCGAAGACGAGGTCGGCGCGGCTGCCGGCCCACTTCAGCTCGCCCGTGACGGCGTCGCGGCCCTCGAACGTGGTCTGGTCCTCGGAGGTCGACTTCCACGTGGTGCCCATGTCGAGCAGGTTGACGAAGAAGTCGTTGGTGAGGACACCGGGCGTCTTGGTGAGGACGCCGAGCTGCGACTGCTGGTGGTTGGCGCCGAGGACGCGCAGGCCGCCGACGAGCACCGTCATCTCCGGGGCGCTCAGGTTCAGCAGGTTCGCCTTGTCGACCAGCAGGTACTCGGCCTGCAGGCGGTTGCCCTTGCCGAGGTAGTTGCGGAAACCGTCCGCGGTCGGCTCCAGCGCCTCGAAGGACTCGACGTCGGTGTGCTCCTCACCGGCGTCCACGCGGCCCGGGGTGAAGGGCACCTCCACCGCGAAGCCGCCCTCCTTGGCGGCCTTCTCGACCGCGGCGACACCGCCGAGGACGATCAGGTCGGCCAGCGAGACCTTCTTGGCGCCGGAGGAGGCGTTGAAGTCCCGCTGGATGCCCTCCAGGACGCGCAGCACCTGGGCGAGCTGGTCGGGGTCGTTGACCTCCCAGCCGTTCTGCGGGGCGAGGCGGATGCGGGCGCCGTTGGCGCCGCCGCGCTTGTCGCTGCCGCGGAAGGTGGAGGCGGACGCCCAGGCGGTGGTGACCAGCTGGGACACGCTGAGGCCCGAGTCGAGCAGCTTGGTCTTCAGCGCCGCGATGTCGGCGTCGTCGATCAGCTCGCCCTCACGCTCCGGCAGCGGGTCCTGCCAGATCAGCGTCTCCTCCGGGACCTCCGGGCCGAGGTACAGCGACTTCGGGCCCATGTCGCGGTGCGTGAGCTTGTACCAGGCGCGGGCGAAGGCGTCCGCGAACTCCTCCGGGTTCTCGTAGAAGCGGCGGGAGATCGGCTCGTAGATCGGGTCGAAGCGCAGCGCCAGGTCGGTGGTGAGCATCGTCGGGCGGTGCTTCTTCGCCGGGTCGTGCGCGTCGGGGATGATCTCCGGGGCGTCCTTGGCCACCCACTGCTTGGCGCCGGCCGGGGACTCGGTGAGCTCGTACTCGAACTCGAAGAGGTTCTTGAAGAAGCCGTTGCTCCACTGGGTCGGCGTGGCGGTCCAGGTGACCTCCAGGCCGGAGCCGATGGCGTCCTTGCCCTTGCCGGTGCCGTAGGTGCTCTTCCAGCCGAGGCCCTGCTCCTCCAGGCCGGCGGCCTCGGGGTCCGCACCGACGTGGTCGGCGGGGCCGGCGCCGTGGGTCTTGCCGAAGGTGTGGCCGCCGGCGATCAGCGCGACGGTCTCCTCGTCGTTCATCGCCATGCGGCGGAACGTCTCACGGATGTCGCGGGCCGCGGCCAGCGGGTCCGGATTGCCGTTGGGGCCCTCGGGGTTGACGTAGATCAGGCCCATCTGGACGGCGCCGAGCGGGTTCTCCAGCTCGCGGTCGCCGGTGTAGCGCTTGTCGTCCAGCCACTGGGTCTCGGGGCCCCAGTAGACGTCCTCCTCCGGCTCCCAGACGTCCGCGCGGCCGCCGCCGAAGCCGAAGGTCTCGAAGCCCATCGACTCCAGCGCCACGTTGCCGGCGAGGATCATCAGGTCGGCCCAGGAGATCTTCTGGCCGTACTTCTTCTTCACCGGCCACAGCAGGCGGCGGGCCTTGTCCAGGTTGACGTTGTCCGGCCAGCTGTTCAGCGGGGCGAAGCGCTGCTGGCCGGCGCCGGCGCCGCCCCGGCCGTCGCTGATGCGGTAGGTGCCGGCGCTGTGCCAGGCCATGCGGATGATCAGCGGGCCGTAGTTGCCGAAGTCGGCGGGCCACCAGTCCTGCGACGTGGTGAGCACCTCGGCGATGTCCCGCTTCAGGGCCGGGAGATCGACGTTCTTGAAGGCCTCGGCGTAGTCGAACTCCTCACCGAGCGGGTTCGTCGCGGGAGGGTTCTTGGCGAGGATCTTCAGGTTGAGCCGCTCCGGCCACCACTGGCGGTTGCCACCGCCCTGGGTGGGGTGCAGGGCCCGGTCGTGCGCGACGGGGCAGCCGCCGCTCGCCCCCTCGGCCTTCGCGTCGGTGACGATCGCGTCGTGGTTCTCGGTCATGGACATCCTTCCGGACTGGACGGAACTCGGTGCTCAGGAACTGCGGCCGGTGGAACAGTCGGGGCACAGGCCCCAGTACACGACCTCGGCCTCGTCGATGGCGAAGCCGCGGTCGTCGGAGGCGGTCAGGCAGGGCGCTTCGCCGACCGCGCAGTCGACGTCGACGACGGTCCCGCAGGACCGGCACACGATGTGGTGGTGGTTGTCGCCGACGCGTCCCTCGTACCGGGCCGGGTGGCCGGCCGGCTCGATGCGGCGGAGGAGTCCCGCCGCGGTGAGGGCGTGCAGGGCTTCGTAGACGGCTTGCAGGGAGATGTGGCCCACGCGGTCACGGACCCCGGAGGCGATCGCCTCGACGCCGAGGTGGTCGCCCGCCCGGACGGTCTCCAGCAACGCGACGCGGGCTGCCGTCACGCGCAGGCCGGCACCGCGGAGCTCTTCGGCGGTGGTCGGAGTCGGGGAGGCGGTCATGGAACGAACCTACCGCCATAAACACGAGAGATTCAAGAAAACGAACGATGCAATTTTCTTCGGCGCCGCGTCACCCCCCGTCCACCGCCCCGCCACCCGGCCCGGATCTCCGCCTTCGCCGTCGGCCGGCAGCGGGTCCGGGACATGCCCGCATCCTGCGTCCCAGGACACGCGACAGCGGTACGACGAGCCGGACGGTCGTCCGAACGGGTGAGCTGGGGAGGCGGCCCGGGCGCAGCGGCCGCAGGCCGGTCCGTACGGACAGGCGCCGGGACCGGGGACGGTGGGACACTCGGAGTCCGTGGCCGAGGTGGCCGTCGAGAGGGACGCTGGTGGACCTGGACGCCGTCGCGGACGAGTTGTACGGGCTGCGGCCGGAGGACTTCGTCGCCGCCCGTGACCGACGCGCCCTGGAGGCCCGCAAGGCCGGTGATCAGGCGCTCGCCAAGCGGATCGGGGCGTTGCGGCGGCCGAGTCTGGCCGCCTGGGTCAGCAATCTGCTCGTGCGCCGCCGGCCGGAGGAGGTCCAGCCGCTGCTGGGACTCGGCGAGGAACTGCGCCGGGCCCACCGCGAGCTGGACGGGCTGCAGTTGCGCAAGCTCGCCCGCAGGCAGAGCGAGGTGATCGGCGCGCTCGGACGGCAGGCGCGCCGGCTGGCGGCCGAGGCCGGGCGGCCGGTGGGTGAGGGCGTCCAGCGGGAGGTCGAGGAGACGCTGCACGCCGTTCTCGCCGCCCCGGAGGCCGGCCGGGAGTGGGCGGCAGGGCGCCTTGTGAAGCCGCTCGCCTCCACGTTCGGGTTTCCCGAGGCGGACGAGGCCCTCCTTGAAAGCCGCCCGGTGACGACGGAAGGCAAGACACCGGGAAAGGCCGAGGAGGCCGCCGGCGGACGCGGGGCGGCGAAGAAACGCGGCACGGCAGGGCAGCACGTCGACGAACTGGCGCAGCGGCGCCGTCTCAACGAGGCCCGTGAGGCCGCCCGCGCCGCCGAGCGGGATCTGCGCGCCCGCGAGAAGGAGGCCGAGGCGGCCGGACGGGAGGCGGAGCAGGCCCGCGACCGGGTGGCCGAGGCCGACGAGCGCGTGCGTGCGCTGCGCGCGGAGCTGCGCGACGCGGAGGAGGCACAGCGGCGGGCCCGCACCGACGAGCAAGCGGCCCGGGACCGGGCCCGGCAGGCCGACCGTGCCGTACGGGAGGCCCGGCGCCAGGCCCGTACGGCGGCGGCCGCGGCGCAGCGGCCGGCCGCGGGCCCGGGGGCGCGCGGCAGGTGACGGGGCACTGCCTCGCCCCTCGCCCTTCGCCCCTGACGGCCCGGGGACTCGTCGGGCCGGCACCGCCGCCCGCTCGGGCTGGTCACGGCCGTCTGCGCCGCCGTCGCGACCCTCGTCCACGCCGTGACCATCCATCCCCGCACCCGGACCTCGCAGCCTGCGGTCGCCGCCCCGGCCGACCGTGTGACCGCCACCCCGTGACCAGGACGGCGGCCGCCGGGAGCGGGATCGCGCCGGTCGCGAGATCCGGTCCGGCTGGTCCGGCCCCGGCGGCGAACGCCGGGCGTCGCGGTCGTCCCACCGGCGCACGTCCGGCTGGCCGAAGCACCGCGCCGCCGGGAGACTGGCAGTGCCGGCTGCGTCCCACGTCCGGCGCACCCTCCGGAGCCGCCCCGTCGGCGCCGGGTGAGCGACCGGCCGGCGCGGATGCCGCCGGAGCCGGCCTCGGGACGGGAGGCGAGGAGCCATGGCGAGACCGATCTGGACCGGGGTGCTGACCTTCGGGCTGGTCACCCTGCCCGTGGGGCTCTACACCGCCACCGAGGACCACACCGTGCACTTCCACCAGCTCCAGCGCGGCACCTCGGACCGGATTCGCAACAAGCGCGTCAACGAGCGCACCGGCAAGGAGGTCGGCGGCGACCGGATCGTCAAGGGCTACGAGATCGACGAGGGCGAGTACGTCGTCGTGGAGCCGGAGGAGCTGGAGGAGATCGCACCGGGGCGCTCGAAGGTGATCGACCTCGCCGGGTTCGTCGACCTGCGCGAGGTCGAGCCCGTCTACTTCGACCGCACGTACTACGTCGGCCCGCGCGGCAAGGAGTACGTGAAGGTGTACGAGCTGATGCGGGCGGCGCTGGACCGCGCGGACAAGGCCGGGATCGCCACGCTCACGATGCGCGGCAAGGAGTACCTGACCGCGCTGCGGGCCCAGCCGCGCGTCCTCGTCCTGCACACCCTGCACTGGGCCGACGAGGTGCGCGACCCCGCCTCCGTGGTGCCCGACCTGCCGGAGCGGCGCTCCGGCGGTGACAGCAAGGAGCTGCGGACGGCCGAGCAGCTGATCGACGCGCTGACCATCGAGTGGAACCCCGAGGAGTACCACGACGCCTACGAGGAACGCGTCATGAAGCTCGTCGCCGCGAAGCGGAAGGGCGAGGAGGTCGTCGGCGAGGCGGAGCCGCCGGAGGCGACCAACGTCATCGACCTGATGGAGGCGCTCAGCCGCAGCGTGGAACAGAACCGCTCCCGGGGCCGCAAGGGCGGCGACGGGAAAGTGGCCGGCGGCAGGAGGCAGGCGAGCTCCGGCAAGTCCCGGCCCGCCTCGGGCAAGAAGGAACCCGCCGGCAAGAAGGGACCCGCCGGGAGGAAGAAGTCAGCGGGCCGCAAGGAGTCCGAGGACCTGGCGTCCCTGTCCAAGGCGGAGCTGCAGAAGCGGGCGAGTGCCGCCGGCGTGGCCGGCCGGTCGAAGATGACGCGGGACCAGCTCGTCAAGGCGCTTGCGGGCCAGGCGGCTTGACCTGGTGCGGGCCGGGCGGCGCGCGTATTTCGCGCCGACCGGCCTTCGTTCCGGCTCGGCCTCCGTGGGGACGCTCGGTGCCGACAGCGGGCTGATCAAAACGGTGCGTGGGGCGTCACTCGTATGGGTGCACCCGGTCCGGCCCTCCGTGGCATACGGAGGTGTCTGTCGTTCGGCAGCGAGTGTGATGTTTGCCATGTGGCGTGATTGACCCGGGGTGAACGGGCAAGGTACCCCTTCATGCCCCACGCCAACCCTCTGCGGCAGGTGATTCGATGACCACGGCGACGCCCCGGACGTTCCGGACGCCGCCCGCCCCTACCGACGACACGACCGCCAGGGATTCGCCGGCCTCCGCCAGGCCCCCGCTGCCGTCCCTGACGGGACTGCGGTGGATGGCGGCGCTGCTGGTGTTCGGACTCCACGTGAACAACTTCGGCTACTTCGGAGGCACCGGTGGCCGGCTCGTCTCCTGGGCGTTCGGCGCCGGCGCCACCGGAGTGTCGTTCTTCTTCGTGCTGTCCGGCTTCGTCCTGACCTGGTCGGCGCGGCCCCGTGACCGCGCGCTCGCCTTCTGGAGACGCCGCATCGCGCGCATCTACCCGGTGCACCTGGTCACCCTGGTCCTCGCGCTGGTCATGGCGTACACGCTGGCGAACCAGCCGAGGCCGACGCCGAAGCAGGCGCTGTCCAACGCGCTGCTGCTGCACTCCTGGTGGCGCCCCTGGTGGCAGACGCTGAATCCGGTCAGCTGGTCCCTCGCCTGCGAGGCGTTCTTCTACGCGGCCTTTCCGCTGCTCTTCCTGCTGCTGCGCCGGCTCGGTGCGCGCGGCTCGGTTGTGCTCGGCGCGCTGTCGGTGGCGGCGATCCTGGTGCTGGCCCGGGCGGACGCGCATCACTGGTGGAGGTACGCGCTGTACTCGTTCCCGGCGGCGCGGCTGCCCGAGTTCGTCCTCGGCGCGGTCACCGCGCGGCTGGTGCTGCTGGGCCGGTGGCGGGGTCCGGGTCTGGAGGCGTCGCTCGCCCTGGCGATCATCGGGTACTTCCTCGTCCCGCAGGTCGCGCCCGGCTACTCCGCGACCATGTGCACCATCGCCGGGTTCACGCTGCTCATCCCGGCGGCGGCCATGGCGGACCTGCACGGCCTGCCCTCGCTGTGGCGGCGCCGGCGGCTGGTGCGGCTCGGCGAGCTGTCGTTCGCCTTCTACATGGTGCATCTGCTGGTGATCCGGTCCGCCGCGCCGCTGCTCGGGACGAAGCCGCACTTCGGGCCGCCGGCGGGGATCGCGGTCACCGCGACCGTGTTCACGGTGTCGCTCGGGCTGTCCTGGCTCCTGTACGAGGCGGTGGAGCGCCCGGCGAGACGCCTGCTGCTGCGACCGCTCCGCCGCCCGGCGACGCAGCCGGACCGGGCGCAGGCCCGTCAGGAGGCACCGGCCGCGGCCGGGGACTGAGTGTGACGCGGCCTCGGACGGACGCGCCCGGGAACCGGTCGGAAAAGTGCCCCCGGCTCGGGTCGGGAAGGTCCCGTGCCGGGGCTCTGCGGCGCACCGGAGGGCCTATCGGCCGCCCCGTGAGGGGGGCAGCGCGCGCTCCTGTGCCGGCCGCCGTGCCACCCGCCGGCGCCCGCGGGCCCGGCCCCGCGGCCTGGCGTTCCGCCGCCCCCGCTCCTAGGTTCTGCGCAGGCGGAGAAGGGAGCAGGGGTGGACCGGGACATCCGCACGGTGGAGGACGTACTACGGCTGCTGGACGGGCTGTTCGCGCCGGCGGCCGACCGCTGGACTCAAGACGCGGCCTCGTGGTGGGACGGCTTCTACGCGGACCGGGACAGACCGGTGCCGTTCTTCGCGGCGAAACCGGACGAGAACCTGGTGTCGTATCTGGAGCGCGGTCTGGTCGCACCGGGGCGGGCCCTGGACCTGGGCTGCGGGCCGGGCCGCAACGCCCTGCACCTGGCCGCGCGGGGTTTCGAGGTGGACGCCGTCGATCTCTCGCCGGCCGCCGTCGCCTGGGCCGAGGATCGCGCGCGGGAGGCGGGGGACCCGCCGGGCGCCGTGCGGTTCCACTGCGGTGACGCCTTCGCCCTGACCACGGGGGACACGGCCCGGCTGGGCGGCCCGTACGACCTCGTGTACGACTCCGGCTGCTTCCACCATCTGCCGCCGCACCGGCGCGTCAGCCATCTCGCGCTGCTGGAGCGGGTGCTGGCGCCCGGCGGGCACTTCGCGCTGACCTGCTTCGCCGCCGGCCGCATGGGCTCCGAACTCCCCGACGCCGCGTTCTACCGGGAGCCGGGCCTGCACGGCGGCCTCGCCTACACCCCCGCGTCGCTGCGCCGGATCTTCTGCGACCTTCAGGAGGTCGAACTGCGCGCGATGCGGCCGCAGGCGGCCGACTCCCCGCTCTTCGGGGCGGATTTCCTGTGGACCGCCCTGTTCCGCCGTCCGGGCGGCCGGTGACACGGCCGTGCGCCGGCTCCCGCACCACGGGAGCCGGCGCACGGGTGGCTCACTTGTTGACGCAGCTGTTGCCGAAGGCCGGGTTCAGGGCCCCGATGACGTTCACCGTGTTGCCGCACACGTTGACCGGGATGTGGATCGGCACCTGGACGACGTTGCCCGAGATGACGCCCGGGCTGTTGCTGGCAACGCCGACCGTGCCCTGGTCGCCGGCGAACGCGGTCGCCGAGCCTCCCGCGGCAAGGACACCTGCGAGTACGGCCGTGGTGGCGAAACTGCGAAGACGCATGATCTGCCTCACTGATTGACGGAGGGACTCTTTCATGACAGCCGTACCGCGCGCTGTGCGCCTGTTCACGTACGCCGTCCGGGACCTGCACCGAACGGCGTACGGGAAATTCCCTCCATCGGCCGCTGCCGGCGCCCGCGTCAGGCGGTGGCGGGGAAGCGGTCCCAGACCCGGTGGGAGCCGAGCAGCCGGGTGAGCTGCTGAAGGACCGTGGTGGCGCCGTCGCCGGCGATCACTCCGGGCGCGTCGAGGGGGATGCCGGCCGCCTCCAGCGCGGTCTCTCCCCCCTTGGCGGCGCCGATGGCCTTGCCGTGCCGGTACGCCTCCGCCAGCAGCAGCCCCACCCGCGGGTCGGGCGCGCCGTCGCCGTTGCCGGGCAGGCCCGCCTTGGCGTCCCGGGCGCCGTAGGCGTCGGCGCCGATCCCCGGGGTGCCCGCCACCAGCAGCGCGTCGAACTCCACGGACCGTGCCGTGGCGTACGTCCGCTGGACGGTCAGCGCGTCGGCGCCGGAGCCCAGGGTGCCGCCCGTCGGTGCGACGACGAGCGGGACCATTCCGCCGTCCAGCACCTCCTGGCGTGCCGCCCGCACTCCGTCGAGGTCGCCGTCGGGGCCGGTGACGATGCCGATGATCCGGCCGTCGGTGGGCCAGGTGCGGCCGACCTGGGACAGGGCGGGGCTGGGCTGCACGTCGGCGAGGGGCACGGTGGGCTCGGGGGCGGGCAGGCCGAGACCGGCGGCGACGCCCGCGCACAGCTCCGGGTCGATGTTCGCCAGGACCTGCAATCCGCGTTCCTTGATGGCCTGTTCGTAGCACTTGCCGAGTTCGAAGGTGTAGGCGCCGATGATGTGCTCGCGCTCCACCGGGCTCATGCTGAGCCAGAACCGGCGCGGCTGGCTGAAGTGGTCGTCGAACGACGCCGGCGCCTCGCGGACCTTCGTCGCCTCCGGCACCCGTACCGGCGCCTCGACGTACGCGCCGTCGGCGGCGCCGGCCGTGAAGGGGCAGCCGCCGTCGAGGGAGTTGGGGCGGTAGGGTGCCACGCCCCGGTGCACGGCGTCCTGGTGGAAGCCGTCCCGTGTCATGTCGTTGACGGGCGCGTGCGGCCGGTTGATGGGGATCTGCGCGAAGTTGGGGCCGGCCAGCCGGGTGATCTGGGTGTCCAGGTACGAGAAGAGGCGCCCGGCGAGCAGCGGGTCGTCGGTGATGTCGATGCCGGGGACGAGGTGGCCGGGGTGGAAGGCGACCTGCTCGGTCTCGGCGAAGAAGTTCGACGGGTTCCGGTTGAGGGTGAGCAGTCCGATGGGCTGCACGGGGGCGAGTTCCTCGGGGACGATGTTCGTCGGGTCCAGCAGGTCGATGCCCTCGAACGTCTGGTCGGGCGTGTCGGGGAAGGTCTGGATGCCGAACTCCCACTCGGGGTAGGCGCCCGCCTCGATGGCGTCGGCGAGGTCCCGGCGGTGGAAGTCCGGGTCGACGCCGTTGACGATCTGCGCCTCCTCCCACACCAGCGAGTGCACGCCCAGCTTCGGCTTCCAGTGGAACTTCACCAGCGTCGTCCCGCCGTCGGCGTCGACCAGCCGGAAGGTGTGCACGCCGAAGCCCTCCATGGTGCGGAAGGAGCGCGGGATGCCCCGGTCGGACATGTTCCACAGGGTGTGGTGGGTGGCCTCGGTGTGCAGGGTGACGAAGTCCCAGAAGGTGTCGTGGGCGCTCTGGGCCTGCGGGATCTCCCGGTCCGGGTGCGGTTTGGCGGCGTGCACGACGTCCGGGAACTTGATCGCGTCCTGGATGAAGAAGACCGGGATGTTGTTGCCGACCAGGTCGAAGACGCCCTCGCTGGTGTAGAACTTCGTCGCGAAGCCACGGGTGTCCCGGACGGTGTCGGAGGAGCCGCGGGAGCCGAGCACGGTGGAGAAGCGGACGAACACCGGCGTCTCCACGCCCTCGGCGAGGAACGCCGCCTTGGTCACGTTCGCGGCCGTGCCGTAGCTGCGGAACACCCCGTGCGCGCCGGCGCCGCGGGCGTGGACCACGCGCTCGGGGATGCGCTCGTGGTCGAAGTGCATGACCTTTTCGCGCAGGTGGTGGTCCTGCAGCAGCACCGGGCCGCGCGGTCCCGCCTTCAGGGAGTGATCGGTGTCGTACAGGCGGGTGCCCTGGGCGTTGGTCAGATAGCTTCCGCTCTGCGCCATCCGCGCCTGGTCGGCGCCGGTGGGCTGGCCGGTGGGCGAGACGGTCTCCGGGCCGGTCTGGTCGGGCTTGGGCGGCAGCGGCTCATGGGGGTCGGTCGGCTCGGCGACCGACGGCGCCTCGGGGCCGGGCTTGCCGGGGATGCCCTGCTCCGGGCCCGCGCCGTCGCCGCGCAGGGCGTCGACCGCCTTGTCCGCCGCTCGCTTGAGGGGGTTGCTCTCGCTCATCGCTGCTCTTTCCTTCGCTGGTCACGGGGGCGGGCCCGGCACCGGCGAAGCGGGCGTCCGACGCGCGGTGGCCACGCCCGGGGCATACGGCCGACACATGCGAACAGATCGGGTGAACGGGTCGACGCGGCCCTCGTTCCGAGGTCCCCGGGCCGGGGCGTCCGAAACCGGGAATCAGGAGGATTTCCGGTCGGGGTGAAGTCGGGCCGTCTCCCATCGACTTGCCGGGACGGCAGGGCCCGCCGGACGTGCCGTCCGGACCCGGGGACGTCGCGCAGGGCCAAGTGCCCCCTGCCGAGGGTGTCTTCGTCGGCGGGCCGGCTTCTTGACCCGGGCAGGCGAGGCACGCCCGCCCACACCCGTCAGCCTAGGCGCTGCGCCGGGCCCCCGCAGTTCGGGAGACCGGCGGCGGCTCGGGTCATCGCCGCACGGTCACTCGCAGGGTCCGGTCCCTCGTCGCGTCCCGTCACGGGCGGGCGGTGACCCGCAGGGTCTTCAGCGTCGGGTCCGCCGCGTCGGAGATGAGGAAGCCGTGCTCCACTCCGCTGCGCAGGAAGTCGAGCACCTCCTCGGTGATCACCTCGCCCGGCGCCACGACGGGCACACCGGGCGGATAGGGGCTGATCATCTCGGCGCAGATGCGGCCCACGGCCCGTTCGGCGGGCACCTGTTCGGCGGGCCCGAAGAACGCGTCGCGCGGCAGCACCGCCTGCTCCAGTTCGAGCGCCCGGGGCTCGGGGAGCCGCACCGCGGGCTGCCGTTCGATCGACCCGGCGTTCTCCACCAGGGACCGCACGGCGTCCAGGAGGACCTTCTCGGTCTCGTCGTCGTCCGCGTGGGTGATGGAGGCGCTGATCCGGCAGCTGTCCGAGCCGCCCACGTCGACGTGCCGGTGCGCGCGCAGCCACTCGGCCGCCTGCATGCCGCTGATGCCGAGGTCCCGGACGTCGACGACGATCTTCAGGGGGTCGAACTCGGCCGCCAGCCCCTCTTCGACGATCTCGCCGCCCATGACCCGCAGCCCCGGCAGTTCCCGCAGCTCGGCGCGGATGCGCTCGGCCCGGTGGAAGGCCCTGTCCAGCAGCTCGTGGCCCTGCTCGGCCATCTGCCGCCGCCAGCCGTCCAGGGCGCCGTACACCAGGGAGGAGGCACTGGTGGTGCCGAGCAGGTCCTCGCGCTGCTTGAGCACCTCGGGGGCCACCCGGTCGTGCTGGAGGTGGAAGACCGAGCTCTGCTCGATGGCCCCGCCCATCTTGTGGACGCTGGTGACGACCAGGTCGGCGCCGGCGTCCATGCCCCAGGCCGGCAGAGCCGGGTGGAAGGGCAGATGGGCGCCCCACGCCTCGTCCACGATGAGCGGTACGTCGAAGGCGTGGCAGGCCTCGGCGACGCTCCGGATGTCGGCGCAGGTGCCCCAGTCGGTGGGCGTGATCAGCAGCATGCCCTTGGCGTCGGGGTGCTCCCGCAACCGGTCGCGGACGTCGTCGGCCTCCGGCGGATGGGCCATGTGCCGTTCGGCGTCGAACTTCGGGTGGACCCAGATCGGCTCCACCCCGTTGATGATCACCGCCGCGATGACGGATTTGTGCGCGTTGCGCGAGAGCAGCAGCTTCTCCCCGGGGCCCGCGACCGCGAGCATCGCGGTCTTCACGGACAGGGAGCTGCCGCAGGTCGAGAAGAAGGCGTGCTCGGCGCCGACCGCGTCGGCCATCAGCTCCTGCGCCTGCTCCAGCACCCCCTGGGACTCGCGGCGGTCGTCCAGGCCGTTGAGGGTCAGCACGTCCGAGCGGAAGACGTCGATGCCGAGGACGTCGGCGACCCGGGGGTCGGCGCCGCGGCCCTGCTTGTGACCGGGCGGTCCGAACACCACGTCGCCGCGGCGCCGGAACTCCTGGAGGGCCTCGAGTACGGGTGCGCGCGAGTGATCCATGCGTGTCCTCTTCTTCCCGCTTGTACTCCGGCTTCCGCCGGTGCTGCCAGTGCCGTCCCCGCAGGCGCGCGGAGGGTGCGGCCCCGTCCGCACGGGCCGCACCCTCCGTGTTGCACTCGGCGCGCGGTCGAAACCCCGCAAGCCCGTTCCTCAGCCGAGGATCACGGGAACGACGTCACCTTGGACGGGACGGTGCTCGTGCCCGAGGTGGGCGCGCCGGTGCTGTTGACGACGTGGGCGTACTGGCCGTTGCCGCCCAGGGAGATCACCAGCAGGTCGTGCATCTTCACCCCGCTGGTCACCGGCACCTGGAAGCCGTGGGCCTGGACGATCGACGGATCGGCGGTGTAGTTGCAGTAGCTGCCGAGCCCCCAGGCCTCGTGGGTGGTGACGGAGTCGGCGACCTTGTAGGCCGCGTAGCCGACGATGCCGTCGTGGGTGATGGCGGCGGCGTTCGGGGCGTCGTACGCCTTCTCGTTCTGGAAGAAGATCGTCCGGCCGCGTTCGCCGCTCCAGTACACGTCGTACTTGTTGAAGTGTTCGACGAACAGGCCGGTGGCAAGTACGTCGTTGCCGTTGACTCTCAGACCGTAGTCGGCGCGGTTGGTGTCCCAGCCGACGCCGCTGCCGTGGTCGGCGCGCCAGATCCAGGTGTGGTCGACGACGGTGTTGTTGCTGTTGACGACGAGCGAGTTGGTGGCGAGGCCGGGTCCGGCGCCGCCGATGCGGAAGAACACGTCCTGCACGGTGGTGGGGTCGGCGGAGTGGTCGGCGGTGGAGCCGGGCGTGCCGATGCGCAGCAGGGTGTCGGAGTTGACCGGTCCGGCGTCGATGAGGAGTCCGGCGAGCCGGACGCCGTCGACGTCGGCGACGTGCACGGCGTCGATGCCGTTGTCCGGGACCAGGGTGGCAAGGCCGAGGCCGAGGACGACGGTGTCGGGGCGGGTGACCTCGATCGTCCGGTCGAGGTGGTAGATGCCGGGCGTGAACAGGAGGTTGAGGCCCTGGGCGAGGGCAGCGTTGATGGTGGCGGCGGTCGCTCCGGGCTTGACGACGTAGAACCGGTCGAGCGGCAGGGAGGTGCCCGGGGTGTTCGGCCAGGACACGCCCCGGGCGTTGGTGCGCTTGCCGGGGACGAACACCTTGTAGTCGCTGCCGTCCAGGTACAGGAACGGCTTCTCGCGGGAGACCGGCGTGGTGTCCAGGGTGGTGTACGGGCCGCTGTCGAAGTTGGTCGCGGGTGCGCCCTGGACGCCGGAGAACGTCATGTTCCACACGCCGTTGGTCCAGCCGCCGACCGAGCTGTCGCGGGTGTACCACTGCTGCTGGGAGTAGGGGCCGACCGTGCCGTCGATCTTCGAGTCCGCGATGTAGCCGCCGGAGGCCCAGCCGTAGCCGTTCGGGGCAAGGTTGAGGCCGCCCTCGACGTGGATGCGGCGGAAGGGCGCGGCCTGCGCCACGGCCCAGCGGTCGGTGCCGTTGGAGGGCTTGATGGCGAGGTTCTCCGCCGAGCGCCAGAAGTTCTGCGTGGCGTTGCCGTTGAACCAGCCGGCGTCGACGGTGACGTCCCCGTTGATCTGCGTGTCGTCGGGGTTCAGACCGAGCCCGGAGATGGAGGTGTAGAAGCCGATCTGGGCGTTGATGCCGTTGTAGGTGCCCGGCTTGAGCAGGAACTGGTAGCGGCCGGTGCCGAACTGGGCCGACTCCTGCTGTTTGAAGACGTCGTCGAACTTCTGCTGGAGGTTCGGGGTGGAGGGGTCGACGACGATGACGTTCGGGCCGAGGTCGCCGCCGCCCTGGATGGGTCCGGTGCTGCCGGTGGCCGTGGTGTGGACGGCTGCCTCCCACAGGGAGTACCCGTATCCGGTGCCGCGTGCGGTGCCGTAGATCCGGACGTACCGGCCGGAGCCGCTGACGCCGTACGACGCCGTGCCGCCGGTGGCGCCGGTGACGGACTTCAGGGTGGTCCAGTTCTGCCCGTCGGTGGAGGACTGCAGCTGGAAGTCCTTGCCGTAGGCGGTCTCCCAGTTCAGGTCGATGGAGCACAGGTCCTTCACCGCGCCGAGGTCGACCTGGAGCCACTGGGGGTCGGAGAACTGGCTGGACCAGCGGGTGGTGGCGTTGCCGTCGAAGGCGGCGGAGGCCGGGGTGCCGGCGTTCTCGGTGGACGACGCGGTGGCAGGCCTGCCCTGGGCGGCGTTGGCCGTGTCGCAGGTCTGGGCCGCGTCCGCGGCGGCCGGGGTGTGGGCGAGGGGCAGGGTGATCAGCGCGGCCATGGCGGCCAGCGCGACACCCAGGTGTCTTGGTCGTGTGCGGCTTCTCATCTGGCGGCTCCCGGGGAAGGACGAGACCAACGACCAGGTCTCGAGGCTTAGTTCATGTTTTGATTTAAGTGATGAGGCAAGCCGGCGGCAAGCCTTCGGAAGTCAAAACCTCAAGAACCGCCGGCCCAGGGGCCTCAGAACCGCAGCCCGTGCCGGGTCATGCGGGCAGCACACCGGACGGCTTGGCGGGTGTTGGGAACGCCGTCAACCCGCCTGGTCCTCCTGGTGCTTGACCAGCTCCAGCAGCGCCGCGTGGGTCGCGGCGTCGGCCGCCGCGACGAGGCCGTTGGCGCCGCTGAGCACGGGCTCGCCGTGCAGGCCGGTCACCGTGCAGCCGGCCGCCCGGCACAGGGCGATCCCGGCCGCGAAGTGCACGCTGTCGCGCAGGTCGCCGTCGGTGACATAGGCGGCCCGGCGCCCGGCGGCCACCCAGGCGACGGCGAGGGTGCTGGAGATCACCCGGGGCCGGAACCGCGCGGCGAAGCCCGGGTCGGCGAGGAGCCGGGCGGCCTGGAATCCGGGGGCGCCGGGGAACGGCGGGTCGAGGTTGACGTCCACCAGCGCGGACTCGGCCGAGGGCGTGAGCCGTTCGTCGGCGCCGTCCTCGTGCACCCAGGCGGCCTCGCCGTCGGTCCAGAACACCTCCCCGCCGAACGGGTCGGCGGTGGCTGCTGCCGTCACCCGGTCCCCCTCGCGCAGGGCGACGTTGACGCCGACGAGCATGGTCCGCACCGCGTAGTTGAGGGTGCCGCACAACGGGTCGACGAGCCAGCGGCGGTGGGCGTCGGCGGCGCCGGAGCGTCCGCTCTCCTCGCCCGTCACGGCGTCGTCCGGGCGGGCGGCGCGCAGGATCTCGAGGATGGCCCGCTCGGCGGCGTGGTCGGCCTCGGTCGCGAAGTCGCCGGCGGACTTGTCGTAGCGTGCGAGCCGGCCGCCGTAGAGGGCGCGGACCACGGCCGCGCCCGCCCGGGCCGCGGTGACGGCCAGGCGGGCGTCGGATTCCCAGTTCGTGATCGACATGGGCGCAGGGTATCGCTACGCACGCCGGCCGCTGTCCGTCCACGGCGGCCCGCGTGGGCCGGGCCGGCCGGTCTATCCCTTCCGCTGGTGCGCGGGGCCGGCCGAGACGAGGGACAGGGTCTGTTCGGCGGCGGTGCGTCCGGCGCCCACCGGACTTCCGCTGGTGTCCGTCCAGGAGCGCACCGGTGTGGTCTCGGCGAGCCGGCCGGTGGCCCCGGAGAGGCCGAGCGCGAGCCCGCTGTAGCGGTTGACCAGCCGATAGGTGCCGCCGGAGGCGTTCCGGATGACGAACCACTGCTGTCCGGCCGACGGCCCGCCGGGGCGCGCCGCCGTGACGGTGGGTACGACGCCCCAGGCGCGGCCGGTGGCCGAGGAGGAGTCGACGCCGAGCAGCCGGCCGCCGGCGGCGTCGGTGACGGTGAAGGCGCCGTCACCGGTCGGGGTGAAGAACCAGGTGTCGCGACCGGAGGAGGTGGGCCGGGCCAGCGAGGTGGTGGCGGAGCCGGCGGCCGCCCGGGCGAGGACGCGGCCCGCGCCGGAGGCGATGCGGTAGCCGCGGCCGGTGTCCACGGGAGGGGCAGCGGGTCTCCCGCTGTCGACGGTGATGTCGACGTACTCGCCGGAGGCGTCGTGCGAGCAGCCGAAGGCGCAGTAGGAGCGGAAGGACCTGCCCACGATCGTGGAGCTGGTCCGGTTGGCGCTGTCGAGGAACCAGCGGTACCAGGAGGCGGTGGTGTAGCCGCCGGTGTCGCCGATGAGATGCCACTTCTGGGTGGCGAGGTCGTCGGTGGCGTAGAGGTACTGCGGTGAGCCGCCGCTCTGGTCGACGGCCTGGGGTTCGCCGATGTAGAGGCCGAGATGGGCGTCGTAGGCGATGTTCATGACGAACAGCGGCGAGGTCGGGGGCATCGTGCCGGCCGCGATCTGCTGGGCGGCGGTGCCGGGGTTGGCGGGGTCGTACTCGGCGGAGACGGGGACGTAGCCGGTGGGGTGGCCCGCGTCCACGGGCACGATGTCGCTCTCCTTGCCGCCGGTGCCCGGCTGGGACCAGGCGCCGTCGTACCACTTGCGCCAGGAGCCGGGGGCCATCTTGGCGGACATCGGCGCGCGGGCCACGTGCTCGTAGAACGCCTTCCAGCCGCCGCTCTTGTCGACGATGCGGGAGCCGTAGAACACGTAGAAGTAACCCGAGGCGGCGTCGGCGAAGAGGCGCTGGTCGCCGTCGCCGTAGGAGTACGTCTGCTGCGGGAAGGCCGTGGTGTCCCCGCGCCTGGTGCTGTACGGCGACGTGATCACATGGTCCTTGATGGTCCAGGTGCGGCCCCGGTCGGTGGAGACGGCGTAGTCGACGGCGTCGTAGTGCAGGCCGTCGCCGAAGGGCTGCGGCGTGAACTCGTTGTGCACCAGGCCGTACCAGTCGCCGGTGTCGGGGTCGATCCACACGCCGGACAGGTCGCAGTAGTTCTTCTGGGCGTAGCCGGATCCGCTGGGCGCGTAGGTGGCCTCGCGGCCGGTGGGGCTGTTGTTGCAGCGCCGGGTGGTGTCGTCGTTGCGGTCGGCGGGGTCGGCCGGGTTCACCGACGTGCTGAGGGCCTTGTCGAAGGCGGCGGTGTCGAAGTCCTTGCCGGTGTAGAAGTCCCAGGTGCGCGGGTCCGCGGCGCCGTACAGCGCGGCGGACTGCTGGTAGTGGAAGGTGCCGTCCCGGTCGACGAAGACGGAGGCGGGGGTGTCCGTGGGGTGGGTGAAGGGCACCGGCGTCCCCACGGTCACGGTGTAGCCGGCGTCGGTGGGTGCGGCGGCGGTCGCGGGGGACGCGGCGCCGCAGCCCAGGATCAGCGCGGCGGCCGCGGCCAGGGCGCCGCCCGCTCTGCTGGAGAGTCGCAACTGTGCTCCTTGGTCCGGGGTGTGCGAAGGGCCGGTCGCACGGAACGATCCGGCCCCGGCGGCCGCCCCGGCAATGGACTCCCGTGCCCCGCCTCTTGCACTTTCGCGCGCACGGCCGCCCCGGTGCCCGGTGTCAGGACCGCTCGGGCGGGTCCGCGGGCAGCGGGCTGTCCCAGTCCAGTCGGCGGATCAGCGCCTCGTCGGGCTCGACGGGGCGGGCGACGGCGGCGGCCGGGCGGGACGGGCTGCCCGTGCCGCGGGACAGGCCGCCGCTGACGGTGATGTTGTTTTCCACGCGGGGGCGGCGGTGCCGTTCGTACGCGGCGAACGCGGACCCGGCGTCGGGCAGGTCACGCAGCGCCTTGGCGAGGACGACGGCGTCCTCCAGGGCCATCGAGGCGCCCTGGCCGGTCGCCGGGGAGGCCGCGTGGGCGGCATCGCCGATGAGCAGGGTGCGCCCCCTGTGCCACAGTGCGCCGAGCGGCATCTCGGTGGCGTTGGTGACCATGACGGCGCCCTCGGAGGCGGCGACGACGTCGGCGGCGGGCGCGCAGTCCTTGCGCAGCAGCGGCAGCAGTTCCTCGCGCCAGGCGGCGTGGTGCGGGGAGCCGCCGACGGGCAGCGGCTCGGTGCTCACGCGGGCGAACCAGTACGTCTGCCCGGCGGGCGACGCCGCGTACCCGAAGGTGGTCCCGGACCCCCGGACGAAGGTGATCACGCCGGTGCCCTCGGCGGCGGTGCCGCGCGAGTAGCCGTAGAAGATGCGCTGGCCCGCGTACCCGGGCCGCGCGCCGGGCGCGAGGATGCGCCGCACCGTGGAGTTCAGGCCGTCGGCGCCGAGCAGCAGGTCGGCATGGGCGGTGCCGCCGTCGGCGAACCGGGCGGTGACGCCGTGCGGGCCGTCCGTGACGCCGGTCAGCCGGGCGCCGTGGCGCACCCGGATGCCGCGCCGGGCCGCCTCGCCCTGCAGAGCCGCGTTCAGCTCGCCGCGGCGCAGACAGCGGTAACGCAGTGCGGGGTCGGCGACCTCGCCGAGCGGTGCGTGCGTCAGCTCGGTGCCGTCGCCGTCGAGCAACCGCAGCGAAGTCAGCGGAAAACCGACGGAGGTGACGGCGTCCGTGGCGTCGAGCTGGGCGAGCGCGCGCATGCCGTTGCTCGCCAGGGTCAGGAACGCCCCGATGTCCTCGGCGGAGTCGGGGTGCGCCTCGTACACCGTGACGCCGAATCCGGCCTTGTGCAGCCCGAGCGCGGCCGCGGTCCCCGCGATGCCGCCGCCGATCACCAGTACCCTCGTCGCGTCCGTCCCGCTCAACTGCCGCTCCTCGCGCCGACCACGGCCGTCCCCGTCCGGCCCTGTCCATCCGGCCCTGTTCGTCCGGTCGTGCCCATCTAAGGGCAGCGGCGGGCTCGGCGGCGGGCCGGGGGCCGGGATCCGGACAGGGTGCGGGCCGGCATCGAGGGGCGCAGGGTGGGGGGAACCGCAGTTCGCGGTGGAATCCGGCGGGCCGGAAAGCGGTCCCCGTGCCCTCCCCGGCTCGGCACCGGTGCACCGTCTTGCGCCCCGTGGGGGCATGGCACACGGCTGCTGTGCGCAGGCGCGCCCCCTGTGTGACGGGTGATCGCCGGTGGATTGGGTACTTCCCGGCCATGCGGGTGAGTGTGCTGGATGCCGGATCGAACACGGTGAGACTGGTGATCGCGGATGTGGAGGGGGGCGTTCCGCTGCCGGTGCACACCGTCAAGTGGAAGCTGCGCCTGTCCGAACACGTCGGTCCGGACGGCACGATCGCCGACGAGGCGGTCGAGGCGCTGGTGAAGGCGGTGGCCGCGGCGGGGGCCACCGCGCGGCGCTGGCACGCCTCGGGCCCCATGGCCTTCGCCACCGCCGTGGTGCGCGCGGCCCCGAACCGGCAGGAGCTGCTGCGCCGGGTGGCGGCCGGAACCGGGATCCGCATGTGCACCCTTCCGGGTGAGACGGAGGCGGAGCTGACGTTCCTGGCCGCCCGGCGCTGGCTCGGCTGGCACGCCGGCCCGCTCGCGGTGCTCGACATCGGCGGCGGCTCGCTGGAGGTGGCCTTCGGCCGGGGCCGGCTGCCCGACTTCGCCGCGTCGCTGCCGCTGGGCGCGCGGCGGCTCACCCAGGAGTACTTCGGCGCCCAGGACCCGCCGGGCCGCGAGGAGTTGAAGGAGCTGCGCCGCCGCATCCGCCATGAGCTGCGGGACGTGGCCTCGCGGATCCGCTGGGAGCGGCCGCGCACCGCCGCGGTCACCTCCCGCACGTTCCAGCAGCTGGGCCGGCTGTGCGGGGCGGCGCCGGGGCGGTACGGCCCGTTCGTGCGGCGGGAGATGCGCTGCGGGGACCTGCGCGAAGCGGTCCGCACCCTGGCCGCGCTGCCCGCCGCCGAGCGTGCCCAGCTGCCGGGGATCTCCGCGCCGCGCGCCGAGCAGAGCCTGGCCGGAGCGGTCGTGGGGCACACGGCGCTGAAGCTCATGGGGCTGCGCGGGGCCGTGGTCTGCCCCTGGGCGATCCGCGAAGGCGTGCTGCTGCGGTACATCGAGGACGGCGCGGACTGGTGGACGGACATCACCGGGGCCACCGACCCGGCGGTACCCCCCTCACCGGCGCCCCTGCGCATCGCGAGCCCGCCGGCCTGACGGCCCATCGGCAGCAGCCGGAGCCCCCGTCGGCCGGTCTCCGTGCGCTCCGAAGTGATCCGAAGTGAAGCGGGCCAGGGGTGAGCCGGCCGGACTGAGCTGGGCGGGGGTGAACTGGGCAGCGGCCGTACGGCGGGGTCGGTCGCCCGAGGGGTCACGGCCGCCATCGAGGCGCCGGCCGATCTGCGTAACGGCCCGCGGCGCGCAGGGCTCCCGGGCGTGCCGGACCGCGTGGCGCGGCCGCCCTCACTCCCGTCCCGGGGGCTGCCGGAGGTCGGCGAGGAGCCGGGCGCCGGTCACCGTGTGGTCGTCCTTGTGGTGGTCCCAGCGGGCGGACGTCCGTGCCGCCGTGCGCGCGAAGTCGCCGGGGATTCCGGCCGCTTCGCAGGTGTCGGCGATCTCTCTCATCTCCGGCTCCCAGCGCCAGGCATGCGGCCCGGCACCGGCCGGCCGCCGTGGATCGGCGGAGGGGTGCCGGGCAGCGCCTCGGCGGCGAGGTCGCGCAGTTCGCCGAGGCACCCGGTGCGCACGGTTCCCCGCCGGCCCGGTCCGCACCTGCGCGAACTGCCGGGAAGGCTCCCGGAACAACAGCCCCCGGAACGACACGCCCTCAATCTGTAGCGATCATGACAAATGCGGGGTAGGCATGCCCCTATGCCTTTACGTCGACCACGCTCGGGAACCACACGGCTCGCCGCGCTCGTCGCCGCCGCGGCGCTGCTCCTCGCGGGCTGCGACAGCGGCGGCACCGCGCACTCCGATGACGGACGGACGCGGCTGACCGTCGCGGCGCTGCCGCTCGCCGACTCCGCCGCCCTGTATCTGGCCCGGGACCGCGGGCTGTTCGCCAAGGAGGGTCTGGACGTGCGCATCCAGCCCGTGCAGCAGAGCATCCAGGCGCTGCCCGCGCTGCTCAGGGGCCAGGTGAACGTGATCGCGAGCGCCAACTACGTCACCTACTTCCAGGCGTACGAGAAGGGCACCCTGGACCTGCGCATCCTCGCCGAGGGCGTCCGGATCGCCCCGCACATGATGGACGTCCTCGTGCCCAGGGACTCCGCGCTGAAGTCGCCTGCGGACCTGGCGGGCAAGAAGGTCGCCGTCGCCGTCCTCAACAACATCCAGTCGCTGACCCTGAACGCGATCCTCGACGCCCGGCACGCCGGACGGCCCGTCTACCGGCAGATCCTCTTCCCGCAGATGGGACCCGCTCTGCAGAAGGGCCAGGTGGACGCGGCCCACGTGGTCGAGCCCTTCGACACCGCCGTCCAGGGCGAACTCGGTGCCCGGGTGCTGCTGGACGGCGGGTCGGGGCCCGCGCGCGGCCTGCCCGCCAGCGGGTACGTCACCACGGCCGGCTTCGTGAAGAAGAACCCGAAGGCCGCCGCGGGCTTCCGGCGCGCCGTCGAGGCGGCCTCCAGGCTCGCCGCCGGCGATCCGGCGGCGGTCCGCGCCGAGCTGCCCAAGTACGCCAAGGTGACGGCGGACCAGGCCGGGTCGCTCAACTTGCCGGACTACCCGGCGACCGCCGACGCGTCCGCACTGCACCGGCTCATCCGGCTGATGCGCGCTCAGGGCATGCTGAAGAAGGACATCGATCCGGCTCCGCTTCTGGTGAAATGACACGACGTCAGGAAGCGCTCCTCGGCCTGCTCGGCGCGGCGGCCGCGTTCGGGCTCTGCGAGACGGTCGCCCGGGCCGGGATCGTACGGCGCGGTTATCTGCCTCCCGCCTCCCAAGTCGTCGCCCGCGCCGCCCGGTTGGCCGGTGACGCCGACTTTCTCGACGGCGTGGGGGTCACCCTGCGGGCGTGGGCGCTCGGCCTCGGGCTCGCCTGTGCGATCGCCGTGCCGCTGGGGCTGTTGCTGGGCTCGGTACCGGTCGTGGAGGCCGCCGTACGCGCGGTGATCGAGTTCCTGCGGCCGCTGCCGTCCGTCGCGCTGATCCCGCTGGTGTCGCTGCTGCTCGGCTCCGGCACCCGGACCGAGGTGACGCTCATCGCGTACGCCTCGCTGTGGCCGGTGCTGTTCAACACCGTCTACGGCCTGGCCGAGACGGATCCGCTGGCCAAGGACACGCTGCGGGCCTTCGGGTTCGGGCGGCTCGCGGTGCTGCTGCGGGTGGAGTTGCCGGCCACCGCCCCGTTCATCGCCGCCGGCGTGCGGATCTCGGCCGCGGTGGCCCTGATCCTGGCCGTGGCGACGGAGATCCTCTCCGGCTTCGGCCAGGGCCTCGGCATCTTCATCGCCCAGGCCCAGACGGAGCCCGACGGCACCCGGGACGTGCTGGCCGGAGTGGTGTGGGCGGGCGCCCTCGGGCTTGTGATCAACGGCGTCCTGGTCGGCGCCGAACGGCGGTTGTTCGCCTGGGCGCAGGAGCCCCGGCCGCAGCGGAGCCGGGCATGACACGGACACAGGGCGACGCGTCCGCGCCGTCCCGCGCCACCGCCGTGCCCTTCCTCCTGCGCTGGACGGTGCTGCTCGTCGCCGTGACCTGCTGGGAGCTGGCCGCCCGGGCGCAGAGCAGCGTCTACTTCCCGCCGCCGCTCAGGATCGCCCGGCACGCCCGCGCCCTGTGGTTCTCCGGGCCCGTCGGTCATCTGTTCCTCACCCCGGCCGCCGTCGACACCATCCTGCCGAGCCTGGGCCGGATGACGGCGGGGTTCGCGCTCGCCGCCGTCGCCGGGACCGCCCTCGGGACCGCGGTGGGCCGCTCACGGCGGGCGTACGCGCTGTGCAACCCGGTGTTCCAGTTCGCGCGCGCCGTGCCGCCGCCCGCGCTGGTGCCGGTGTTCGTGGTCGTCTTCGACTTCGGCACCCCCATGCAGGTGGCGTCGATCGTGTTCAGCGCCGTATGGCCGGTCCTGATCAACTCGGCCGAGGGCGCCCGGGCCACCGACCCGCTGCGACTCGAGGTGGCGGCGGTGCTGCGGCTGACGGCGCCCGAGCGGCTGTGGTTCCTGATCCTGCCCTCCGCGCTGCCCCGGATCTTCGCGGGGCTCCGGCTCAGCCTGTCGCTGTGCCTCATCCTGATGGTCTTCTCCGAGCTGCTGCCGGGCAGCGACAACGGCATCGGTTTCACGCTCACCGACGCCCAGACGCGCTCCGACCTGCTCACCGTGTGGGCGGCGCTGCTGCTGCTCGGCGCGCTCGGGTATCTGCTCAACACCACGCTGCTGGCGGTCGAGAAGCGGCTCGTCGGCACCCGGACGTCCGCGGGGAGGACGGCATGACGACGGCCACGGTCCGCGAGGCGGTCGTACGGTTTCTGCGGGACACCGGCATGACCACGGTGTTCGGCAATCCCGGCTCCACGGAGCTGCGGATGTTCCGCGACTGGCCCGACGACTTCACCTATGTGCTCGGCCTGCAGGAGTCCGTCGCCGTCGGCATGGCGGCCGGGCACGCCCTCGGCACCCGGCGGGCCGCCCTCGTCAGCCTGCACTCGGCCGGCGGGGTCGGACACGCGCTCGGCGCGGTGTTCAACGCCTTCCGCGACCGGGTGCCGCTGGTGGTCGTGGCCGGACAGCAGGCACGCTCGCTGATCCGGCTGCGGCCGTTCCTCGGCGCCGACGAACCGGCCCTGTTCCCGCGCCCGTACGTGAAGTACGCCCATCAGCCGGAGCGGGCCGAGGACGTGCCGGCCGTGCTCGCGGAGGCGTACCGGATCGCCATGACGCATCCGCGCGGCCCGGTGTTCGTCTCCGTGCCCGAGGACGACTGGGACCGGCCCGCCGAGCCCGTCACGCCCCGCACGGTGCACTCGGGTTTCACGGCCGGCCCCGGCGCCCTCGACGCGCTCGCCGCCCGGCTGGACGCCTGCGCACGCCCGGCGCTCGTGGTGGGCCCCGGCGTGGACGACGAGGACGCGCTGGAGCCCGTGCGGGCGCTGGCCGAGCGGATCCGGGCCGGGGTGTGGATCAGCCCGCTCTCCGGCCGCTCCGGGTTCCCGGAGTCGCACCCGCTGTTCCAGGGGTTCCTGCCGCCGATCGCCCGCCCGCTGGCCGCGCGGCTGGCGCCGTACGACGTGGTGGTGGCCCTCGGCACGCCGGTGTTCACCTACCACGTCGAGGACGACGGGCCGCCGCTCGCGCCCGGCACCGAACTCTTCCACCTGGACTGCGATCCCGGCCAGGCCGCCTGGCTGCCGACCGGCACCAGCATCGTCACCACCCTGCGGCCCGCGCTGGAGCGGCTCACCGGCCTGCTGAAGGAGCCCGACCGCGACCCGCCGCCGCCCCGGCCGGCCCCCGCCCCGGCCCGGACCGAGGGGCACATCACGCCGGAGCTGTTCTTCGACCTGCTCGGCGCCCGGCTGCCGCGCGACCGGGTGCTGGTCGAGGAGGCGCCCAGCCACCGCGACACGCTCCACGCGCGCGTGCCCGTCGAGGCGGGCGGCGGCTTCCTGACCACGGGCAGCGGGGCCCTCGGCTGGGGCCTGCCCCTGGCGGTGGGCCGGGCGCTGGCCGGCCGGCGCCGGGTGGTGTGCGTGGCCGGCGACGGCTCGGCGCTGTACTCGGTGCAGGCCCTGTGGAGCGCGGCCCGGCACGCGGCCCCGGTCACCTGCGTCCTGCTGGACAACGGCGGATACGCGGCCGTCCGCGCGCTGGGCCGGCGGATCGGCATCACGCCGGTCCCGGGCACCGACATCACCGGCATCGACTTCGCCGCGCTGGCCCGGTCCTTCGGCTGCCCGGCGGCGCGCGCCGAGCACCCCGAGGAGCTGCCGGCCGCCCTGGACCACGCCCTGGGCGGTGGCGACGGCACGGGCCCCTTCCTGCTGCACGTCCGGGTCGCCGGGAGCGCGGGCACGCTGTACGAACCCTGGGCCGGGTGAGGGATGCTGCGCCTCGAGTCCGTCAGCCGGCACTTCGGCGACACCCGCGTCCTGGACGGCATCAGCCTGACCGTGCCCGACGGGCAGCTGCTCAGCGTGGTCGGGCCCTCCGGATGCGGCAAGTCCACGCTGTTGCGCACCATCGCCGGGCTGCTGCCCGCGCAGGAGGGCACGGTGACGGTCGACGGGACGCCGGTGACCGGTGTCCCGGAGCGGCTCGCGGTCGTCTTCCAGGAGTACGGCCGCTCGCTGCTGCCCTGGCTCACCGTGCGCGACAACGTGGCCCTGCCGCTGCGCCGCCGGGGCCTGTCACGCGCCGCCCGCCGGGCGGAGGCCGAGACGATCCTCGACCGGGTCGGCCTGCGCGACGTGGCCCGGCGCCGTCCCCGCGAGCTGTCGGGCGGCATGCAGCAGCGGGTGGCGATCGCCCGCGCGCTGGTGTGCCGGCCCTCCCTGATGCTCATGGACGAGCCGTTCGGCTCCCTGGACGCCGGCACCCGCGAGGACCTGGAGGACCTGCTCCTCCAGGTGCACCGGGCCGAGGGCACGACCATCGTGTTCGTCACCCATGACATCGACGAGAGCGTGTACGTCGGGGACCGCGTCGTCGTCCTCTCCCCCGGGCCCGGCTCCCGCGTCGTCCTCGACCTGCCGGTCGGCCTGCCCGCCGAACGGGACCAGCTGACCACCCGGAGCCTGCCCGGGTTCGTGAAGCTGCGCACGGAGGTGGGGCGGGCGGTCCGCGGCCGTGGCTGAGGCATGCTGGAAGGCGTGACGAGGGGCCGGGAGGTGGCCGGGATGCGGTGGTGGGCCGGTGGTTGTGCGATCGCCGCGGTCGTCGTGCTCGCGGGCTGCGGGGCTTCGGCGGGCCGGGGTGCGGGGACCGGTGCCGGAGGGTCCGGGGGCCGGTCGGCGCGGCCGGCGCCCTCGGCCCGCACATCGGTGGAGCCGGGCGGCTCCACCTCGCCGAGCGGCTCCCCCTCGCCGAGTGCCTCGCCCCCGCCCTCGCCGAGCGGTTCCGCGTCCGCCAGCCAGGCCGTGACGCCCTCCCCCGGGCCGGCCGGGTCCTGTGCGGCCGGACACGTGGCGGTGGCCGTGGCCCCGGGTGACCCGGTCCGGCGCCGGCTGTGTGTGCGTCCGGGCACGGAGGTGACGCTCACCCTGCGGCCGCGTCTGGACGACAAGCGGTGGACCGGCGTGCTCAGTTCGGCGCCCGCGCTCGTGGTGGCGTCCGGCTGGCGGGTGGACGCGGACGGCACCGCGCACGCCACCCTGCGCTGCGCGGGCACCCGGGGCGGCACGGCACAGGTCACGGCGGCGGCCAAGGCCCCGGACCTGGCGGGAGCCGCGCGCCCGGTCCTCACGCTGGACGTGGACGTGGTGCCGTACGCGCGGGAGGGGTGACCCCGAAGGCCGGGAGCCACCCCTCCTGATCCGGCGGGCCGGTCAGCGCAGGTCGCACACCTTGACGGTGTAGATGCCGCGGCCGTGCGTGGCGGCGTACAGCGTGCCGCCGTCCGGGCTGGTCTTGAGCTGGAGGACGGCGACGGCCGGCAGGCTGCCGACCCGCTGCCAGGTGGTGCGGCCCGGCGCGCGGTAGACGACACCGAGGTCGGTGGCGACGGCGAGGCCGCCGTCCGCCGTCACCAGCGCCGAGTCGGCGGGCACGTCGGGCAGGTTCGCCGAGATGTCCTTCCAGGTGGTGCCGCCGTCGGTGGACTCGAAGACGTGGCCGACGCCCGCGCCGGGGCCCTCGGTCCAGTGCCGGGAGAAGCCGTTGACGGCGAGGAAGACGTGGTCGGCGTTCTTCGGGTCGATCGCGAAGCCGCTCAGGTAGCGGTTCGGCACGGTGCCGTCGACCGGCAGGCTGACGTCGTGCCATCCGGTGCCGTCCGCGTTGCCGACGGCGATGCCCCGGGCGAAGCCCTGGTTGTTGCAGGGGCCGCACCAGGCGGCGTAGATCTTCCCGCCGGAGGCGGCGACGGCGGTCGCGGTGCGGCCGGCGCCGAGGTCGTGGACGCTGGTCCACTCCTTGCCGCTGCGGATGGCGTAGCCGTGGGTCTGCACCCAGATGTGCCGGCCGCCGGCCACCCAGGTGTTGCCGTCCTTCGCGTCGGCCGCGAGCGGGGCGATGAAGCGGGCCTCGCTGGTGGCGTTGTCGGGCGGGGCGACGGAGTACGAGGTGGCCTTGCTCGGGTCGGTGGTCCAGCTGCCGTCGTTCACGGCGCAGTTCTGGGTGACCTGGACGGCCAGGTAGACGTACTCCTGGGCGATGTTGCAGCCGTTGGCGGGGTCGGTGAGGGTGTCGCCGCCGTCACCGCCGAAGTTGGAGCCCATCACCGTGTCGTTGCTGCGCAGGATGGACTGGCCGTTGTCCTGCAGGCCGCCGGTGACGGACAGACCGCCGTGGTCGAGGTCTCTGCCGATGCCGACGGAGTAGTACTGCAGGGTGTCGATGGTGCCGTCGTTGAGGGACGTCCAGTCGGTGGCGTGGCCGGAGGCGTCCTGGGAGCCGTTCACCGGGCGCTTGTAGACGCCGCCGTCGTTGCCGACGTACACGAAGCTCTTGCCGTGGTAGCGGCCGATGGCGACGCCGTGCTGGTCGGAGTGGGTGGTGGGGTTGCAGTCACCGGTCTGCTTGGAAGGGTCGATGCTCCAGCAGGAGAAGGTGAAGTTCCAGTACGGGCCGACCGTCGACCAGTCGGCGCCGCCGTCCTTGGTCTCGTAGACCTCCTCCAGGCCGGCGTACACGTGCTGCGGGTCGCTCGGGTCGACGGCGAGGAACTGGTTGTACCAGGCCTGCACGCCGGGCATGTAACCGGCCGTGGTCAGCGCCGAGTTGTCGGCGGCCAGGCCCTTGTAGTCGGCGATCTTCGTCCAGGGGCCGGCCGGGGAGCCGGACTTGGAGACGTAGATGCCCTCCAGGCCGCTGTCCGGGTTGGTGTTGAGCTGCTCCGGGGACTGGTCGATGGCGTAGTAGCGCGAGCCGTCGGCGGAGCGGGCGAAGGTGACGTTGCCGACGTTGTCCGGGTCGGCCGGGAGGTCACCGAGGCCGCTGGTGATGCGGGTCCAGGCGCCGTTGACCTTGGTGAAGAAGCCGTTGTAGTCGTCGCCGCTGCGCCAGCCGACGGCGAGGACCACCTTGGAGGGGTCCTTGGGGTCGATCGCGATGTCGTTGGCGATGTTCTTGTACGGCGCGGACGGGTCGTCGGCCTTCGAACCGCCCGGCAGATAGTCGGGGTTGGGCGCGTACTCCAGTTTCCAGGGGCCGCTCAGCTTCTTCGTGGAGTGGCTCCACACGCCCTCGCTGGTGGCCGCCCACACCGTGTCGCCGCCGAAGCGCAGCTCGTGGATGGTGGTGCTCTCCAGCTCGTCGCCGCCGACGCGGCTGCGGGTGGTGAAGGCGCCGTGGTGCGGGTGGGTGAGGACGTAGACGCCGCTGCCGAGGTAGGCGTCGGCGTTGGTGGTGGCCTCGCCGGTGCCGAGCCACAGCCGGCCCTTGCCGTCGAGGGCGAGGGCGCCGGTGGACTGGCTGGGCAGCCGGTCGCTGATGGGCTGCCAGTGGCCGCCTCCGGTGCGCGAGCGCCACACGCCGCCGCCGGCGCTGCCCGCGTAGACATAGCCGTCGTCGTCGGCGGCCAGCGCCGCCATGCGGCCGGTGACGTCGCCGCTGCCGCCGCTGGAGTTGGAGTCGATGTCGCGGTAGCGCGGGTCGTCGGAGTCGTACGGCAGGTCCGTGATGTTGCGCCAGTGCCCGCCCGTGGACCTCAGGCTGGTCAGGTCGCGCCAGGCGGCGCCGTACGCGCCCGGTGCCACGACGCCCGGCGAGGTGCGGGCCTCGGCGTACTGGTCGGCGCCCTCCGCGATCTCGTCCGCCTCGTTGCCGTCGTCGTCGTCCGCCGCGACGTGCGGCGTCATGGCACCGGCCGACTGCGCGCGCTCCTTGGCGAGCTGGCCGAGGACACGGACGCCGAAGGGGCTCGGCGAGCGCCCGGCGGCGGCGGACGGGGGTATCGCGACGAGTGCGGCGGACGCGGCGAGCGCGCAGACGGTGAACCACCGTCTTCTGCGGGTTGGTACGGACACCAGGGGCCTCCCGAGGTGCAGCGACACTGCTGACACGGGAGACCCGATCATGCGGGCGCGGATACGTCCGCCGCTTGGCGAACTTTTTGACGAGAACCTGCCAGTGACTACGAATCCGGAAGGCGATTCCTCCGGCTGGGCGAGGCGGCGGCGACGGCCTGGGTGCGCCACCGGCCCACCGTCTTCAGCAGCTGGTCGGCCGGATCGCGCAGTCTGGGATGGGCGTTGACCGTGTTGCGCAGCCCGCGGACCGGTCTGCGCCACAGCCGGTGGGCCAGCGCCACCGGGTGCGGGCGTGCCACGAAGCCCTCCGCGACCCGCAGTTCGCGGGTCTTCAGCCAGTCCTTGTACTCCTTGTCGCCGCGCCCGAGGTCGACGAGGGTCACCCCGTGCCGGGCCGCCGCCTCGGCGGTCCGCAGATGCATCATCAACCCCGGTGAGTAGTAGTGCAGTTCGGGGTCGTAGGCGGTGAACCAGGCCGCGAGCACCGTGCCGGAGCGGGGGCCGAAGTGGGCCGCGACCGGCCGGTCGCCCGCGTACAGCACGGACAGCACCCCGGTGAAGTGCTCCTCGCGGACGCGGAAGAGATGGTCGACCAGGCCGACGATCCACGGCCGGGAGAACCGGTCCATGCGGCCGGTCCTTCGGTACTGTGCGGACTTCCACCGCATCAAGGTGCGCAGCATCTCCGGGTCCCGCTCGTCGAACTCGAAGCGCACCTCGCCGACGTCCCGGCCGAGCCGCCGCTCCTTCTTCAGGGTGGTCTTGGCCAGCCCCGGGTAGGTGCTGCGCAGCCACTCCGGGTAGCCGCCGTCGCCGGGCTTCACATCGATCACCGGTGAGGCGAAGGTACCGGTGACGTGCGGGGCGAACGGCCGCTGCTCCTGTACGAGGTGGTCGAACTCGAAGATGCTGAGCCCGCAGGCGCGCAGCAGTTCGCCGGCGTCCCAGGTGAAGCCGGGCCGGTGCACGAGCGCCTGGCAGTCGGACAGTCCGAGCCCGATGGCCCGTCCGGTGCCGAACGGCCCCCGCTCGTACGGGAAGAAACCGGCGGGCTCTGCGCCCTCGCGCAGCACCGCCACCCGGGCGCCGCGCCGGTAGCGGCCGACGCCCGCCGCGAACTCCGGCGCGAGGAAGGGGTTGGAGTACTCGGGTGACGCGTCCATCGCGCGATGCCAGGCGGCGCGCAGTTCGGGCGTCAGCTCACCGGGTCTGTGGATGGTGATCTCCACCTCAGTTCGACCGCCCTTCCCCGGGCTCCGCGGGTGGCGTGCCGACGGCGGCACAGGCCGGTGAGGCGTGTGGATCATGGCTCATGGATCGCATGGGCGACCGCTCCCCCCATGACGCGCCGGGCGCGTCCTGCCACTGGTTCCGATGTGCGCAAAAGTTCCCCTCCGCGCGCGACCGCTCAAACGTCGCGAAACAGTACGCACACTGTCAAGGGTGCCTCAGGCGCCGGATGATCCGCCACGGGTCTGCCGACATCGTGACAACTCCGGTTCCGTCCCGGGCCGGCGGGGCTCAGTGGGCGCGCCGTCCCCGCTGCTCCGGTGCGGTGCCCAGGTCCTGGGTGCCGATCACCGACAGCAGTTCCAGCTGGGCGGCGCCCTCGGTGCCGGGCGGGGCGCTGAACCACAGCAGCCGCTGGCGGCCGTCCTCGCTGAAGAGGCTGTGGCAGTCCAGTTCGACGACCCCGAGCAAGGGGTGCACGATGCGTTTGTGGTCGGTGCGGCGCAGCGCCACCTCCCGCTGCTCCCACAGTTCGGCGAACTCGGTGCTGCGCCGGCGCAGCGTGGCCACGAGCCGGGTGACGTCGGAGTCCTTGGCGCGCCGGGCGGCGACCGCCCGGAGGTCGGCGGTGAACACCCGGGAGTGGTGCGGATGGTCCTCGGGCGGGTAGATGCCGCGGACGGCGGGATTCGTGAACCAGCGGTACACGAGGCTCCGGTGGGGCCCGCGTCCGCTCGGCATCTCGCCGAGGAGTGCCACGGCGAGGTGGTTCTGCACCAGCGTCTCGTGCAGGTCGGTGATGACCTGGGCCGGGGTCGTGGTGAGCCGGTCCAGCAGGCCGAGCAGGGCGGGCTGGACCAGCGCGGTGGGCGCGGACGCGACGGAGGGCAGAGGGCGGTCGGCGAGATGGAACAGGTGATCGCGTTCGTCGCCGCCGAGCCGCAGGGCGCGGGCGACGGCGGCCAGCACCTGCGCGGAGGGCTGGGCGCCGCGGCCCCGCTCCAGCTCGGTGTAGTAGTCGGCCGACAGACCGGCCAGCTGGGCCACCTCCTCGCGGCGCAGGCCCGGCACCCGGCGGCGGGGGCCCGCGGGCAGGCCGACGTCGGCGGGGCGGACCCGGTCGCGCCGGGATTTGAGGAAGGCGGCCAGTTCGGCATGGTTCACGCCCTCCATGGTCGCGCCTTCGCGCGGGCGCAGCCAGGGGTTGCCGACCCCAGGGTGAGCGCAGCCGTGGCCGGCCGCCGCACGCGGGCCCAGGCTGAGGGGGAACACCCGATCCTCCCCGCCCCGTCACCCCTCACACCCACTCGACCAGGGAGAACCCCATGCCGTTCGCGAATTTCAAGGTGCCCGCCGGAAGCCTGACCGAGGAGCAGAAGGAGCTGCTCGTCACCCGCACCACCGAGTTGTACGTCGAGATCTACGGCGAGCGGGCCCGCGCCGGCACCATGGTCCTGGTGGAGGAGGTGCCGGACGGCGGCTGGGGCATCGGCGGCGGTGTCCTGAAACTCGCCATGCTGCGGGAGCCGGCCGGGGACTGACTGGCACACTGCCCGGTGATCGCGGCCCTCACGAAAGGCGGTACCCCATGTCGACCACCTCCCCGCGCGCCGTCCCCGAGCCCGCCGAGCTGCTGGCCGCGATGCCGTTCGCGGCCGGGCTGGGCGTCGAACTGCGCGAGGCCACGGCAGAGCGGGTCGTCGGAACGCTGCCCTGGTCGCCCGGGGCGTGCACCGCGGGCGGCGTCCTGCACGGCGGGGCGCTGATGGCCCTCGCGGACAGCGTCGGCGCGGTGTGCGCGTATCTGAACCTGCCCGAGGGCGCGGCCGGCACGTCGACGGTGGAGTCCAAGACGAACTTCCTGCGGGCGGTCACCGCCGGGCACGTCGTCGCCACCGCCCGCCCGCTGCATCTCGGGGGCACGCTCATCGTGGTGCAGACGGACCTGCGCGACGACCGGGACCGGCTGGTCGGCCAGACCACGCAGACCCAGATGGTGCTGCGCAAGACCGCCGGCTGAACCGCCCGCGGACGAAGGCCGGCCCCCGCACTGCGAGGGCCGGCCTTCGTCGTGCCGCGGACCGGGCTCGGTGCTCGCGCTCTTGACATGAGGCTGCGTCACCCGGACGCTTCCTGCGTGAAGTTGCGCGATTGAAGCGCGTTTCGAGCGCTTACGAGCAGCATCGGAGCAAGAACAGTCGGTCCGCAGTACTGCGAGGGGAGCTGTTCAGCCGTGCACAGTCCGCGAAGACCGCGCCGCCGTGTGCCGTGGCCGGCCTGGCTGCCGCTGGGGCTGGCGACCGCCCTGGCGGGATGCCTGCTCGCCGCCCCGGCACCCGCCCAGGCCGCCGCCACCGCCACCGGCGCCGTACTTGATCCCGCCCACAGCAGCGTCGGCTGGCAGAGCCCGGTCTACTCCAAGGGCACAGGCAAAGGCGCCGAGAGCTGTCCCGACCCGGCCGCCGACCCCGGCGACACGGTCTGCGACCGCTTCGACCTGACCGTCTCGGTGCCGGACGGCTACTGGGACGACAACCCCGAGGGCGGTGTCCCGCTGTCCGTCCGGTGGGACAAGCCCTCCGACGACTTCGACCTGTACGTCTTCGACGACCACGGCACGCAGGTGGCGTCCAGCGCGGGCACCGCCGACCCCGAGGCCACGGTGATCCCGCGGGCGTCGGGGACGTACCACGTGCTGGTCGTGCCGTACGACGTGCACGACGGCTCCTTCACCGGCACCGCCTATCTGCCCGCCACCACGGACGCCGGCGATCTCACGTCCTTCTCGGGCGGCGACGGCTCCTACACCATCAGGGCGGGGCAGCTCACCGCGCGGGCCGACTTCCTGACGGGAGGTCAGCTCCGCCTGCAGGCCGATCCGTCCGGCTCACTCAGCGATCCCGCGGGCACCGCGATCGTTCGCAGGGAGCCCGCGCCGGAGCGGCGCACCTCGTCCTTCGACGCGGGCGACTACTACGGCGTCCGCTCGCCGCAGGCGGTCCTGCGCGTGTACAAGAAGCCGCTGCGCTTCGGGCTGTACCAGCCCGACAACCGCACCCGGATCTGGCAGGAGGACAAGCCGCTGCGCTGGTCGACCGGCGGAATGCGGCAGAGCCTGGTGCGCGGCGCCGACGAGCAGTTCTTCGGCGGCGGCGAACAGAACGGCGGCTTCTCGCACCGCGGGCGGACGATGTACGTGGCCAACAGCTTCGACTGGAACGAGGGCGGCTACAACAACTCCCAGCCGTTCTACCTCTCCAGCGCGGGCTACGGCGTCTTCCGCAACACCTTCGCACCGGGCGTCTACACCTTCGGCGACCCGGTCACCACGGGCCAGCAGGAACGGCGGCTGGACGCCTACTACTTCCTCGGTGACGCCAAGCAAGTGATCGGCAAGTACACGGGGTTGGTGGGCAGGCCCTTCATGCCGCCGGTGTACGGCCTGGAACCGGGCGACTCCGACTGCTATCTGCACAACGCCAACCGGGGCGAGCGGCACACCATGGACGCGCTGAAGATCGCCGACGGCTACGCGCAGAACGACATGCCGCTCGGCTGGATGCTGGTCAACGACGGCTACGGCTGCGGGTACGAGGACCTCCGGCAGACGGCCGAGGGCCTGCGGGACCGTCACGCCCAGCTCGGCCTGTGGACCCAGGACGGCATCGACGAACTCGCCGAGCAGGTGAAGGCGGGCCAGCGGGTGGCGAAGCTGGACGTGGCCTGGGTCGGCAACGGCTACAAGTTCGCCCTCGACGCCTGCGACGCGGCGAAGAAGGGCATCGAGGACAACAGCGACGCCCGCGGCTTCGTGTGGCTGCCGGTGTCCTGGGCGGGCGCCCAGCGCTGCGGGGTGCTGTGGAGCGGCGACCAGAAGCTGTCCTGGGACTACATCCGCTGGCAGATCCCGACGTACGCCGGGGCGACCATGTCGGGTATCGCCTACGACACCGGTGACGTGGGCAGCATCTACCGTCACGACGCCAAGATGTACGCCCGCGACCTGCAGTGGAAGGCGTTCCTGCCGGCCATCATGACCATGGACGGCTGGGCGAGCGACCTGACCACCGGCAAGCCCGCCGACCAGCAGCCCTGGCGCGACGGCGAGCCGTACACCTCGGTCAACAGGAAGTACCTGCAGCTGAAGGAGCGGCTGCTGCCGTACATGTACACGCTGTCCGCCGAGGCGGCGAAGACGGGTGTGGGCGCGGTCCGCCCGCTGTGGCTGGAGTTCCCGGGCGACCCGGACACCCTGTCCGACCAGGCAAAGTACGAGTTCCTGTCCGGCCCCGACTTCCTCGTCGCCCCGGTCTACCAGGACTCCGACACCCGCGAAGGCATCTATCTGCCCAAGGGCACCTGGACCGACTACTGGACGGGCCGCACCTACCAGGGCCCGACCACGGTCGACGGCTATCACGCGCCGCTCGACACGCTCCCGCTGTTCGTGCGCGAGGGCGCGATCGTGCCGATGTGGCCCAAGGGCACGAGGAGTTGGCAGACCCGGGACCGGCACGAGCTGGACTGGGACCTGTACCCGGCGGCGCACGGCACCAGTCACTACACGCTGTACGAGGACGACGGCGTGACGCGCGGCTTCGCCGAGAGCGCCTCAGCGGGCCAGCGGGTGTCCCTGCGCGCCGACGGCGGCGGGACGACCGTCTCGGTGGGAGCGAGCAGGGGCGACTACGCCGGGAAGGTGGCCGCCCGTACGTACCGGTTCACGGTGCACGGTGGCACGGCGCCCGCACGGGTCCTCCTGGACGGCCGCCAACTGCCCGCCTCCGCCTGGTCGTACGACGCCGGCGCCCGGGTCGCGACCGTCACCACGCCCAGCCTTCCGCTGGACCGGGGCTTCACCCTCCAACTGGTCGAGGAGAGGTAAAGCAATTGTATGGTCTAGTCCAAGGTCCATGTTGGTCTAGTCCAAGTTATTGACGTGCCCCCAACAGCTCCCGGAGGGTGGGGCTCCCCCACCAGGGGGACCTCCCCACCCCCACCCTCCGGAGGCACGCAGTGAGACCTCTTCGGGCATGTCTGGGCGCGGCGGCGGCCGTCACGCTCGCCGCCGCGGGCACGACGGCGCTCGTCGCGAGCAACGCCTCGGGGGCGACTACGGCGCTGAGCAGTCGCTGGTACGCCGCCGCCCCCTACCTGATGCCGCTGGACAACGACCCGCCGGACCCGGCCGCCATCATGGACGCCACCGGCCTGAAGGCCTTCCAGCTGGCCTTCATCCTGGCCCCGAACGGCGGCGGCTGCTCGCCCACCTGGGGCGGCACCGCGTCCGTCTCCTCGGACAGCGCCGTGCAGTCGATGATCAACACCATCCGCGCCAAGGGCGGCGACGTGTCGGTCTCCATCGGCGGCTACGGCGGCACGAAGCTCGGCCAGGCCTGCGCGGACGCGGCGTCCACCGCGGCGGCGTACCAGCAGGTCATCACCAAGTACGGGCTGCACGCCATCGACTTCGACCTGGAGGAGCCGGAGTACGAGAACACCGCGGCCATCAAGAACGAGATCGGCGCGGCCAAGATCCTGCAGCAGAACAACCCGGGCCTGTACGTCTCGGTCACGACGGCCGGCACGGCGGACGGCACCGGCTGGTTCGGCAAGCAGATGCTGTTGGAGGCCAAGTCCCAGGGCTTCACGCCGAACAACTTCTCCATCATGCCGTTCGACGGCGGCTTCAACGGCGCGGCGAGCCAGACCAGCGCGCTGACCAACTTCAACTCGATCCTGCAGTCGACCTTCGGCTGGGACCAGGCGACCGCGTACGCCCACGAGGGCTTCTCCGGCATGAACGGCCGGAGCGACACGGGCGAGATCTTCACCCAGTCCGACTTCCAGACGGTGCTGGACTACGCGACGAGCCACAACATGGACCGCTTCACGTTCTGGTCCCTGAACCGCGACCGGCAGTGCAGCCCGCCCGACAACGGGGGCCGCACCTCCGGCACCTGCTCCAGCGTGGCGCAGAGCGACTGGGACTTCGCCAAGTACTCGGTGAAGTTCGCCGGCGCCACCCCGCCCACCACCACGCCGACGCCGACCCCCACGCCGACGCCGACCTCCTGCAAGCCCGCGTGGAGCTCCACGGCGGTGTACACGCAGGGGAACGAGGTCTCGTACAACAAGCACAACTGGAAGGCGAAGTGGTGGACCCAGAACGAAGTGCCCGGCGCCTCGGAATGGGGCCCGTGGCAGGACGAGGGCTCCTGCTGAACGCCTGCCGGACGTCTTGACGTGTCTGGTTCAGACCTCTAGCTTCTCGGGTCATCGGCGACCAAGGATGCGTTCAGTGTTCACCATGTTGAACGCATCCTTCGGTCCGACGACCGGTTCGGCATCGGTCCGGAGAAGGGACCCCCCACATGACCCGATCACGACTGCTCGCGGTGCCGGCCGCCGCGGGCCTCGCCCTCGCCCTCGCGCTGTTCGGCGGCCCCAGCGCGATCGCCGCCGACCCGCACGTCGCGCCCGGCGGCAACTTCGACCTGTCGGTCTGGGAGCTCCAGGAGCCCGTCGGCTCCCCCGGCAGCCCGACCACCATCCCCTCGTCCCGGCTCCAGGGCGCGAACGGCTACCAGGACGCGTACTTCTACACCGACACCCGTGACGGCGCCATGACCTTCTGGGCGCCCGAGAAGGGCGTGACGACCCCGAACTCCAACTACGCCCGCTCCGAGCTGCGCGAGATGAACCGCGACGGCAGCCCCGCCGACTGGGCGCTGTCCGGCTCGCACCGGATGAGCGCGACCCTGCGCGTGGTGTCCGTGACCAAGAACGTGTGCGTCGGGCAGATCCACCTCGGCAGCGGCGGCTCCTCCACCAAACCGCTGCTGGAGCTGTACTACCACGCGAACGGCGACATCGTCCTCGGCACCGAGAACTCCCCGTCCGGCGGACAGACCTCGTACACCGTCGGGCACGTGTCGATCGGCAAGACCTGGAGCTACACCATCGCCGTCTCCGGCGGGAACACCATCGACCTGACCGTCAACGGCACCACCACCCACTACGGCATCCCGTCGTCGTTCCAGCCGTACAAGCAGTACTTCAAGGCCGGCTCCTACAACCAGTCCTCGTCGGACAGTACGACGAACGGCGCCCGCGTCGCGTTCTACGGCCTGACCGTCAAGCACGGCTGACCCGCCGCCCGACCTGCGCGATTGGTGCATCCTGCCGCACCGTCGTAGCGTCGAGTGGACGGTCGGACACAGCACGACGGTGGGAGCGGCCATGCGCGGAGCACTGGTGGGAACGGCGGTCACCCTGGCGGCAGGCGCCCTGCTGACCACGGCGATGACAACGGCCTCGGCCAGTCCCCCGACCCCTCCCGGGACGGGCGCGCGTGCCAGTACGGCCCGGCCCGTGCTGGTCGACTGCTTCTTCCACCGCAACGTCCGCCCGACCGACTTCATCCTGGCCTGCGGCGACGGCAACAGCCGGCTCACCGGACTCCACTGGACCCAGTGGGGTCCGGGCGCAGCCAAGGCCGTGGGCGTGAACTGGGTCAACGACTGCAACCCGTACTGCGCCGCCGGCACCTTCCACCGGTATCCGGTCGTCATCCGGCTGACCGGTGAGCAGCAGTGGAAGAAGCATCCGTCCTTCCGGCGCTACACCCAGATCAGCCTGACCTACACCGGCGCCCGGCCCGACGGCTTCAAGCAGGTCATGACCTACCCGCTCTGGGACTGAGCGCCCCAAAGCGGGCAGGCGGTGAAGCGGGCAGGCGGCAGGGCCTTCGTCAGGCGAGTTCGGCGAGGAGGTCGCCGCCCTCCACCTGCTGGATGCGGTTGATGGCCAGCCGGGAGATCCGGCCCGCCTTCGGGGCGGTGATGGTGGCCTCCATCTTCATGGCCTCGATGGTGGCCACGGTGGCGCCGGCGGCGACCTCGTCGCCCTCGGCCACCGCGAGCGTCACCACACCGGCGAACGGCGCCGCCACATGCCCGGGGTTGGACCGGTCGGCCTTCTCCGTCACCGGCACGTCCGTGGCCGCGTTGCGGTCGCGGACCTGGATGGGCCGCAGCTGGCCGTTGAGCGTGGCCATCACCGTGCGCATGCCGCGCTCGTCGGCCTCGCCGATCGCCTGCAGCTCGATCAGCAGCCGGACGCCCGGCTCCAGGTCGACGGCGTACTCCTTGGCGGGCCGCAGACCGTAGAAGAACGCCTTGCTGTCCAGGATGCTGGTGTCGCCGAAGCCCTGCCGGTGCGTCTCGAACTCCCGCGTCGGGCCGGGGAACAGCAGCCGGTTGAGGGTCGCGCGGCGGTCCTTGGCGAGCCCCTCGCGGTCCTCGGCGGACAGCTCGGGCGCGGGCTTGGGCGCACCCCGGCCCTGCAGCGCCTTGGTGCGGAACGGCTCGGGCCAGCCGCCGGGCGGGGTGCCCAGCTCGCCGCGCAGGAAGCCGATCACCGAGTCCGGGATGTCGAACCTGTCGGGGGTCTCCTCGAAGTCCTTCGGGGAGACCCCGGCGCCGACAAGGTGAAGGGCGAGGTCGCCGACCACCTTGGAGGACGGCGTGACCTTGACCAGGCGGCCGAGGATCCGGTCGGCGGCGGCGTACATGGCCTCGATGTCCTCGAAGCGGTCGCCGAGGCCGAGGGCGACGGCCTGGGTGCGCAGGTTGGACAGCTGGCCGCCGGGGATCTCGTGGTGGTACACCCGGCCGGTCGGGGAGGCGAGGCCCGCCTCGAACGGGGCGTAGATCTTCCGCACGCCCTCCCAGTACGGCTCCAGGTCGCCGACGGCCCCCAGGTCCAGGCCCGTGGGGCGGTCGGAGTGGTCGGTGGCGGCGACCAGCGCCGACAGGGACGGCTGGGAGGTCGTACCGGCCATGGAGGCGACCGCGCCGTCCACCGCGTCGGCGCCGGCCTGGATGGCGGCGAGGTAGGTGGCGAGCTGGCCGCCCGCGGTGTCGTGCGTGTGCAGATGCACGGGCAGGTCGAACTCGCGGCGCAGCGCGGAGACCAGCTTGGCGGCGGCCGGGGCGCGCAGCAGGCCCGCCATGTCCTTGATCGCGAGGACATGGGCACCGGCCTCGACGATCTGCTCGGCCAGGCGCAGGTAGTAGTCGAGGGTGTAGAGCCGCTCGGCGGGGTCGTTCAGGTCGGCGGTGTAGCAGAGGGCGACCTCGGCGATCGCGGTGCCCGTCTCGCGTACGGCGTCGATGGCGGGGCGCATCTGGCCGACGTCGTTGAGGGCGTCGAAGATGCGGAAGATGTCGATGCCGGTCGCGGCGGCCTCCTGCACGAAGGCGTCGGTGACCTCGGTCGGGTACGGCGTGTAGCCGACGGTGTTACGGCCGCGCAGCAGCATCTGCAGGCAGATGTTGGGCACCGCCTCGCGCAGGGCGGCCAGCCGCTCCCAGGGGTCCTCGGCGAGGAAGCGCAGCGCCACGTCGTAGGTGGCGCCGCCCCAGCACTCCAGGGACAGCAGCTGCGGCAGGGTGCGGGCGACGACCGGGGCGACGGCGAGGAGGTCCTTGGTGCGCACCCGGGTGGCCAGCAGGGACTGGTGGGCGTCGCGGAAGGTGGTGTCGGTGACGCCGATGGTCGGCGACTCGCGCAGGTGCCGGGCGAAGCCCTCGGGGCCGAGTTCGACCAGCCGCTGGCGGGTGCCGGCCGGGGGCTCACCGGCCGGCAGCGGCGGCAGCTTGGTGACGGGGTCGAGCAGCTCGGGGCGTTCGCCGTGCGGCTTGTTGACGGTGACGTCGGCGAGGTAGGTGAGCAGCTTGGTGCCGCGGTCGGCGGAGGAGCGGGCGGTGAGCAGGTGCGGGCGCTGCTCGATGAACGAGGTCGTGACCCGGCCCGCCTGGAAGTCCGGGTCGTCCAGCACGGCCTGGAGGAACGGGATGTTGGTGGCCACGCCGCGGATGCGGAACTCGGCCACGGCACGCCGGGCGCGGCCGACGGCCGCCTTGAAGTCCCGTCCGCGGCAGGTGAGTTTGACCAGCATCGAGTCGAAGTGCGCGCTGATCTCCGTGCCGGCGTGGGTGGTGCCGCCGTCCAGCCGGATGCCGGAGCCGCCCGGGGAGCGGTAGGCGCTGATCCGGCCGGTGTCCGGGCGGAAGCCGTTGGCCGGGTCCTCGGTGGTGATGCGGCACTGCAGGGCGGCGCCGCGCAGGGTGATGGTGTCCTGGGCGAGGCCGAGGTCGGCGAGGGTCTCACCGGAGGCGATCCTGAGCTGCGCCTGCACCAGGTCGACGTCGGTGACCTCCTCGGTCACGGTGTGCTCGACCTGGATACGCGGGTTCATCTCGATGAAGACGTGGTTGCCGGCCGGGTCGAGGAGGAACTCGACGGTGCCGGCGTTGCGGTAGCCGATCTCGCGGGCGAAGCGCACGGCGTCGTCGCAGATCCGCTGCCGCACCTCGGGGTCGAGGTTGGGAGCCGGGGCCAGCTCGATGACCTTCTGGTGGCGGCGCTGGAGGGAGCAGTCGCGCTCGTAGAGGTGGATCACGTTGCCCTCGCCGTCGGCGAGGATCTGCACCTCGATGTGGCGCGGGTCGACGACGGCCTTCTCCAGGAACACGGTCGGGTCGCCGAACGCGGCGTCGGCCTCGCGGGAGGCGGCCTCGATGGACTCGCGCAGCAGGGCGGGGTCCTCCACCCGGCGCATGCCGCGCCCACCGCCGCCCGCGACGGCCTTGACGAACACCGGGAAGCCGATCTCCTCGGCGGCGCGCACCAGTTCGTCCACGTCGGTGGAGGGCTGGGAGGAGCCGAGCACGGGCACGCCGGCCGCGCGGGCGGCGGCGACCGCGCGGGCCTTGTTGCCGGTGAGCTCCAGGGTGGCCGTGCTCGGGCCGACGAAGGTGATGCCCGCTTCCTCGCAGGCGCGGGCGAGTTCGGGGTTCTCGGACAGGAAGCCGTAGCCCGGGTAGACGGCGTCGGCACCGGCCCGGCGGGCGGCGCCCACGATCTCCTCGACGGAGAGGTAGGCCCGCACGGGGTGCCCCGGCTCGCCGATCTCGTACGCCTCGTCGGCCTTCAGCCGGTGCAGCGAGTTGCGGTCCTCGTGCGGGAACACGGCGACGGTGCGCGCGCCCAGCTCGTAGCCCGCCCGGAACGCCCGGATCGCGATCTCGCCACGGTTGGCGACCAGCACCTTGCGGAACATCCTGGATTCCCTTCAGCTGCCCTGCCGGCGAGGAACACCACGGTGTCCGCCACGCCCTGCCGTACCTCGCGGGCCACCTTAGGGGCTGGCCGCGCGGGGTCCTGTGCGAAAACCATCACATCGCCGGGGTGTGCGGCGCCACAGTTGCGCGCGGCGGGGTCAGCGTTCCAGGGATGTCATCGCCGTGTCCTTCGGCCGTTCGGCGCTCGTCCGGGCGGGCACGGACGGAGGCGGCACGGGGATCGCGGGCGGCGCGTCGGGCGCGGCGCCGCCGTCCTGGACGGCCAGGAGGGCGCGCAGGCACGCCCGCAGGCGCGGGCGGCGGCCGTGCAGCAGGCCGAGGACGATGGCCGCGGCCACGGCGATCAGGTGCTCGCGCCCGGCCAGGTTGGGTACGGCGACGGACTCCCACACCATCGAGCCGCCGGTCAGGGTGAACACCACCGGCGCGCGTTTCACGACCGAGAGATACGTGAACAGGCCGACGACGGCCGCGGACGGTCCGGTGTCGAGCACCTGCGCGTCCGCGTGCGGCAGTCCTAACCCCCACCAGCCGGGGCCCAGCGCGATCATCACGCGGGCGGTGAGCGTGCCGGCCACGGTGGCGGCGTAGGAGATCGCCAGGGTGCGGGCCCGGCCGAGGGCCAGCTCGGCCCAGGCGAAGGCGAGGAACAGCTGGGTGATGCCCGCCCAGACGGGCAGATCGAGCGCCGGGACGTACAGCGACACGGGTGTGCGCAGCAGTGACAGCCACAGCGGCAGCTCGGCCCTGACGCCGCCGAGCCGGGTCACCCACACCGCGCCGAGCGGATGCTGGGCGACGGCGTGGAAGAAGACGACACCGAACGCGGCGACGAACGCCAGCAGCAGTGCGGACAGCCCGCGCCGGGTGAGCCGGCGCACCGGTTCGACGACGATCGCGTGCCACTCGCCCCGCAGGGTCCGCCCGGCGAGCCGGGTCAGCCGTGCGAGCAGGGCGCGGCACCAGTCGATGCGCCCTTCAGTCGTCATGAGACACGGCAGCCCATCGCCTCCGGCTCCCCCGTCATGTCCCTCGCCCCCTTCACGTCCCGGCATCCCGGCCGCCGGGGCGCCGTTCCACCGTCCCCGGCCGGGATGTGCCCGGTCTCTCCCCCGCTGTGCGCCTCTGTGTCGGTGAGGCCCGATCGGTGACAGTTCAGCGAGCCGGACGGCGGGCGTCAAGATCCGTTGCGGTGGCGCGCGGGTGTGGGAAGACCCACAGGTCCACAGCGGTTGGAATCCGGCTCCGAGAGGCAACCTCCGACCCCTCGGTTCCGTCCTCCCGTACAAGCCCCTCGCGCAGCCGCCGGGTTCCCCGGAGGCGACGGCCGTCACCCACAACGCCCTGTCCCGAGGGCCGGTGCGGCTGGTTTCCCGGCCGGGTGCGGAGCGTTGCTTGACTTGGAGAGCGCTCCAACTCGTAGCGTCGCAGACGTACGGCGACGGGTGCGGATCCGCGCCGTACGGACGATGTTCGTGTACGCGGAAAGGCTGGGACACCACATGCACAAGCGCAGTCTGCGGGACCTTGAGGTATCGGCCATCGGCCTCGGATGCATGGGCATGTCCGCCTTCTACGGCTCCGCCGACCGGGACGAGGGCATCGCGACCATCCGGCGGGCCCTGGAACTGGGCGTGAACTTCCTGGACACCGCGCAGGTGTACGGCCCGCTGACCAACGAGTCGCTGGTCGGCGAGGCGATCCGGGGGCACCGCGACGAGTACGTGATCGCCACCAAGTTCAACTACCGGATGGACGACGCCGTACCGGGCGACATGAGCACGATCGGCCGGCAGGACGGCTCGGCCGAGCACGTCCGCCAGTCCGTCCACGGCTCGCTGCAGCGGCTCGGCACCGACCACATCGACCTGTACTACCAGCACCGGGTCGACCCGAACGTGCCGATCGAGGAGACGGTCGGCGCGCTGGGCGAGCTGGTCGCCGAGGGCAAGGTGCGGCACATCGGGCTGAGCGAGGCGAGCGCGGAGACCATCCGGCGGGCGCACGCCGTGCACCCGGTCACCGCCGTGCAGAGCGAGTACTCGCTGTGGACGCGGGACGTGGAGGCCGAGGTGCTGCCCGCGTGCCGGGAACTGGGCATCGGTTTCGTGCCGTACTCCCCGCTCGGCCGCGGCTTCCTCGCGGGCCGCTTCACCTCGCCGGACGAGCTGGACGAGAACGACTTCCGGCGCAACAACCCGCGCTTCACGGACGCCAACCTGGAGGCGAACCTGCGTCTCGCCGCCAAGGTGAAGGAGATCGCGGCGGAGAAGGACGTCACGCCGGCTCAGCTGGCCATCGCCTGGGTGCTGGCCCAGGGCGAGGACCTGGTGCCGATTCCGGGCACCAAGCGGCGGACCTACCTGGAGCAGAACGCCGCCGCGGTCGGCATCGAGCTGACCAAGGAGGACCTGGCCCGCATCGACGCCGAGCTGCCCGCGGCGGCGGGTGAGCGGTACGACGAGGCCGGGATGCGGGCCGTCAACCGCTGAGCGCACAGGGGGCGCCGGAACGTCCGGCGGACGTCACGGCGCCGGTGTGCGGGCCGCGTCCGCCAGGTCGAGGTCGGTCGTCTCCGGCGCCAGGAAGTGGGAGACCAGGCCGCCCACCGCGAGGACTGCGGCGCCCACCAGGAGCACGAATCGGGCGCCGAAGCGGTCGAGGCCCATCGGCAGCAGGAAGGTGCCGATGGCGGCGCCGACGCGGCTCATGGCGGTGGCGAAGCCGACGCCGGTGGCGCGCAGCGAGGTCGGGAACACCTCCAGCGGGTAGACGGCGGTCAGCGCGCTGGAGGCGGCGTTGAGGAAGATGAAGAAGAGGAAGCCGCCGACGATGACCGGCGTGGACGTCGGCCACACCGCGACCAGCGCGAGCGCGGCGGCGGTGATCCAGAACGGCGGGATGAGCAGCTTGCGCCGGCCGATGCGGTCGACGACCAGGCAGCCGGCGGTGACCCCGGCGACGGCGGTGAAGGAGTAGACGAGCAGGGCGGCGACCGCGTTGTCGCCCATGTTCAGGGCGTCGAAGACCTGGGTCCAGAAGGTGCCGATGGAGAAGTACGGCAGGACCAGCGCCGCCCAGAACACGCTCGCGAAGACGGTGCTCTTCAGGTGCCGGCGGGTGAACAGGGCGCGCAGTCCGCCCTGTTCGGTGCGGGCGGTGTCGGCCAGCTCGGCGGTGACGTCGATCTCGATGCCGTACCTCTGGATGAGGGCGTCCGCCTCCTCGCGGCGGCCCTTGCTGAGCAGCCAGCGCGCCGACTCGGGGACGCCGCCGCGCAGCGCCACGCACACCAGGGCGATGACCGCGCTGCTGGCGAGGGTCCAGCGCCAGCCGCCGTGCACGTCGGCGAAGACGGCGCCGACGACGGTGGCGAGGGCGTAGCCGACGTACCAGCTGATCTCCAGGCTGGCCAGCAGCCGGCCGCGTCCCTTGCTGGGGGCGTACTCGGACAGCAGCGGGGCGCCGATGGCGTACTCGCCGCCGATGGCGATGCCCATCACCAGGCGGATGAGGAAGAGCTGCAGTCCGTCGGCGACGAAGAACTGCAGGACCGAGCCGACCAGGAAGATCAGCATGTCCGCGAGGAACACGGGGCGCCGGCCGTAGCGGTCGGCGAGCCGGCCGAAGACCGGACCGCCGACGAAGATGCCGATCAGCGGGGAGGCGCCGACCAGGCCCTCCATGACGGTGGACAGATGCAGGTCGGTGGTGAGGGCACCCATCGCCATGCCGATGCCGCCGATGATGTAGCCGTCGATGCCCTCGCCGATCTGGGTGGCGAGCTTGAGCTTGGTGTGCAGGCGGCGGCGTTCGCGCAGGAGGCCGGGGGACGGGGGAACGCCGGGTGTGCCGGACGGGCGTTCTGTCGCAGGCGTCGTTGCCATGAGCGGTCCTTGTGCTGGGAGGGAACGGCGGGGAGAGAGAAGAGGGCAGAGAGAGCAGCGAGGGGGGAGGGAAGGGGTCAGTCGGCGGTGGGCCAGTCCAGCGCGATGTACTGCGTCTCCAGGAACGCCTCGATGCCCTCGCGTCCGCCCTCCCGGCCGAGACCGGACTGCTTGACGCCGCCGAACGGCGCGGCCGGGTCGGACAGCAGGCCCCGGTTGAGGCCGACCATGCCGGCTTCGAGGCGCTCGGACAGGCGCAGGGCGCGGCCGACGTCGCGGGAGTAGACGTAGGCGGCGAGGCCGTGGACGGTGGCGTTGGCGCGGGCCACCACCTCGTCCTCGTCGGCGAAGGTGGTGAGCGGGGCGACGGGCCCGAAGACCTCCTCGTGGAAGAGGCGGGCGTCGTCGGGCACGTCGACGAGGACCGTCGCGGGGTGGTAGAAGCCGGGCCCGGCCGGGGCGGTGCCCTGGGCCGCGATCCGGGCGCCGCGGTCGAGCGCGTCGTCGACGAGGGAGCGGATCCGGGTGACGGCGGCGCGGTTGATGAGCGGGCCGAGAGTGACGCCCTCCTCGCCGCCGGGCCCGGCCTGGACGGCGGCCATGGCGGCGCCGAACTTCCGGGTGAACTCGGCGGCGACGGTTTCGTGGACGTAGAAGCGGTTGGCGGCGATGCAGACCTCGCCGCCGCCGCGCATCTTGGCGTCCATCGCGCCGCGCACGGCGGCGTCGACGTCGGCGTCCGCACACACCACGAACGGGGCGTTGCCGCCGAGTTCCATGGTCACGTTGACGACGTTCGCGGCGGCCTGCTCCAGCAGCAGCTTGCCGGTGGCGGTGGAGCCGGTGAAGGAGAACTTGCGGACCCGTTCGTCGCCGAGCCAGGCGGAGACGACCTGCGGGGCCCGGTCGGTGGGCACCACGTTCACCACGCCGCCGGGCAGGCCGGCCGCGTCGAGCAGGGCGGCGACGGCGAGCGCGGTGAGCGGGGTCTCGGGGGCGGGCTTGAGCAGCACGGCACAGCCGGCCGCGAGGGCGGGGGCGATCTTGCGGGTGGCCATGGCGGCGGGGAAGTTCCACGGGGTGACGAAGGCGGTGATCCCGACCGGGTGGCGGCGCACGACGTGCCGGAAGCCGCCGCCGGGCGCGTCGCCGAAACCGGAGCCGATGCGGACGGCCTCCTCGGCGAACCAGCGGAAGAACTCCGCCGCGTAGCCGACCTCGGCGAGCGCGTCCCGGCGGGCCTTGCCGTTCTCCCGCACGATCAGGTCGGCGAGCGTGTCGCGGTGCTCGTGCATCAGCCGGAAGGTGTCGTGGAGGATCTCCGAGCGGCGCCGGGGCGGCGTGGCCCGCCAGCCGGCCGCCGCCTCCCCGGCCGCGGCGAGAGCCGCGCGGGCGTCCTCGGCGCCGCCGTCGGACACCCAGCGCAGCGGTTCCCCGGTGGCCGGGTCGTAGACCGGGTACGTCCGGCCGTCCGCGGCGGGGAGCCAGCGGCCGCCGAGGAACACGTCACCGTCGGCGAGCGGGGCCTTGGCGAGGGCGTCGATGCCGGCGAGGTTCATGAGCTGCTCTTTTCCTCCGTCCCGGACGGGGGCCCGTCCGATGCGCGGTGAATTTACGAGCGCGTCATACGGCCGACAAGGCCACTCAGCCGGATCGCAACGGTGGTTGCTGTCAGGGCAACTCACCGATCACGGGGGCGTCGTCCGCGGCGGGGGCGCCGGGCGCGGCTCCCAGCCGAGCAGTGCGGACACCCGTGCCGCGGCCCTGGAGGTGATGCGTCCGGCCTCGTCGAGCCGGTCGCCGAGGCGGGCCTTGGGCGCGGAGATGTTCAGCGCGGCGACGACCCGGCCGCGGAAGTCCCGCACCGGGGCGGACACCCCGACCAGGTCCGCCTCGAACTCCTCGCTGACCCGGGCGTACCCGCGCCGTCTGGCCTCCTGGATCAGCGACCACAGTTCGGGCACCGGCATCTCGCTCGCCGTGCCGAAGCGGACGTACAGCTCGTCCGGGGTGGCGTCGGCGAGCAGGACCCGGCCGGCGGACAGCTGCCAGGCGGGCACGCCGCGGCCCTCCCAGCCGTGGACGCGGAAGGAGTGCCCGGAGACCGACAGCAGGGTGAGCACCTCGCGGTCGTGCAGCACGCACAGGTGGCTGGTCTCCTCCAGGTCGGCGGACAGGGCGTGCATGACCGGTTCGGCGACGCGCACCAGGCGGCTCTCGGAGGTGCGGGCGACCAGCGAGAACAGCCGCCAGCCGAGGCGGTACTCCAAGGTGTCCGGGTCGCGCTCGACGATCCCCTCGGCGGCCAGCGCCTTCAGGGCGCGGGAGATCTGGGTCTTCTCGCGGCCGACGAGCTGGGCCAGACGGACCACACCGAGGCCTCCGGCGCGCTGCGCCTCGTCGGAGGCGAGGGCTTCCAGCAGATCGATGTCCCGGCGCAGACCGTGCCCGCGCGCGGAGGGGGCATGTGTCACGGCGCCATCCTAGGCATCCGGTGGCGGCAGAGAACCACCAGGTCAGGGGTGGAGTTGTCCGCAGAGCAACCGGCATTTCGATTCCCGGGAGCGCCTTGCCGCGCGCCCGCGCCCGACCCTAGATTCGCCGCATCGAGCCGGAGGAACTCGCCCCGGATGCGAGGTTCGTCCGTCTCCGGCTCCGCACGCGTCCCGGTTCGCCCGCCGAACCCCGTCCGGTTCGCCGGCGGCCCCCGCCTGGTTCGCCCGTCGAGCCCTGCCACCGAAGGTCCTGGAGTTCTGATGCCTTCCCCGGATTGTTTCGCCGCGACCGCGCTGATCGGCGAGTCGTTCACCGGCGCCGGCGTGAACGCCGCGCACACCAACGTCGTGATCGGCCGCAGGGGCGGCCCCGTCGAGACGGCGTGGGCGACCGCGCTGGCCACGCCGAGCGCCGGCCATGTGCCGTTCCTGACGGTCGTACGGCCGTCCGTGCCCGTGAAGCCCGCGACCCTGTTCGTCACCAAGGCCCCCGCCGAGGGCGAGCTGCACCGGCGGGCCACCTGGGGCAGCGCGCAGGCGGGTCTCGCGCAGGGTGTGCTGGACGCGGTGGCCGAGGGCCTGGTCCCGGCCGGGGAGGCCGACGAGCTGCTGATCATCGCGGCGGTGTGGGTCGACCCCGGCATCGACGACCTCGACGCCTCCTTCCGCAACCAGCGCGCGGCGGCGTACGGCGCCGTCCGGGCCGCGGTCACCGGCGCGCCCTCGGTGGCCGACGTCCTGGGGGCCGCCGAGGAGGGCCCGGCGAACCCGTTCTACACGCCGTCCCCGGAGGTGCTCGCCCGGTGAAGATCACCGACATCACGCTGGACCGGCTGCGCCTGGTGCTCGACCCGCCGTTCCGTGCCGCCTGGGACCCGGTGCCGCGCACCCGCTTCGACGCCACGATCGTGCGGGTGCACACCGACGAGGGGATCACCGGCATCGGCTCCGGCGACCTCATGGACGGCTTCGCCACCTACAAGCACCTGTTCGTCGGCGAGGACCCGCTCGACATCACCCGGCATGTGAAGGCCCTGGAGACGGCGAGCTTCCACGGCGCCCCCTACTGGCCGCTCGAGGCCGCGCTGTGGGACGTCATCGGCAAGGTGCACGGCCGCCCGGTGTCCGAGCTGTTCGGCAACGCGGCACGCAGGCTGCCCGCGTACGCCTCCTCCGGGGAGCTGAAGTCCCCCGAGGAGCGGGTCGAGACCGCGCTGAAGGTGCGCGAGGCCGGCTTCCGGGCGATGAAGATCCGCATCGACCGCAACCGGGTCGAGGACGGCATCGCGGCGGTCCGCGCCGTGCGCCAGGAGCTGGGCGACGGCTTCGAGATCATGGTCGACCTCAACCAGTCGTGGCGGATGGCGGGAGACACCGCGAACGCCTCCGACCTCGCCAGGACCCGCAGGATCGTCGCCCGGCTCGCCGAACTGGACGTGTTCTGGGTCGAGGAGCCGCTGCCGTACGCCGACCTGGACGGTTTCAAGCGGCTGCGGGCGGAGAACCCGGGCGTGCGCATCGCGGCCGGCGAGATGCAGCACTCGGTCCCCGAACTGCTGCGCTGGCTGGAGCAGGACGCGCTGGACGTCTACCAGATGGACGTGGTCCTCGCGATCGGCATGCACCGCGCCCGCACCCTCGCCGAACTGGCCCACCTGAAGCACCGTCAGTTCACCCCGCACAGCTGGACCAACGGCATCGGAGTGCTCGCCAACCTGCACGTGGCGGCGGGCGTCGGCGGCGGCCCCTACTTCGAGTTCCCCTACGACCCGCCCGGCTGGACCCCGGAACGCAGGGACTTCATGCTCGCGGAGCCGGTACGGGTGGACGCCGACGGCTGTGTGGAAGTGCCGGACGCGCCCGGACTCGGGGTCGAGCTGGACGAGGACGCGATCGACCGCTGGAGGCTGAAGTGACTTACGGCATCGAGGAGTTGCTGTCCCGCTCGTACGACGAGTGGCGGGCCGCGGCCGACAAGACGGTCCCCGAGACCCGGCTGTTCATCGACGGTGCCTTCACGGACGCCACGTCCGGCGACGTCCTCCCGAGCGTCTCGCCGCGCGACGGCACGGTGCTGGCCGAGGTGCAGGCCGCGTCCGCCGAGGACGTCGACCGGGCCGTGCGCTCGGCGCGGGCCGCCTTCGAGGACGGCCGCTGGCGCGGCCTCGCGCCCAAGGAGCGCAAGCGGATCCTGCTGCGCTGGGCGGAGCTGATCCGGGCGAACGCCGGGGAACTGGCGCTGCTCGACACCCTGGAGATGGGCAAGCCCATCACCGAGTCGCTGCGCGTGGACGTGGCCAAGGCGGCGGAGACGATCGCCTGGTACGCGGAGACGATCGACAAGACCTACGACGAGATCGCGCCCACGCCCGGTGACGCGCTCGCGCTGATCACCCGGGAGCCGCTCGGCGTCATCGGGGCCGTCGTCCCGTGGAACTACGCGCTGCTCATCGCCAGTTGGAAGCTCGGCCCCGCGCTCGCCACCGGCAACAGCGTGGTGCTGAAGCCCGCCGAGCAGACCTCGCTCGCGGCGCTGCGGCTGGCGGCGCTCGCCACCGAGGCCGGGCTGCCGGACGGCGTGCTCAACGTGGTCCCGGGGCGGGGAGAGGTCGCCGGGCAGGCGCTCGGCCGCCACCCGGACGTCGACAAGATCGCCTTCACCGGGTCGGCGGAGGTCGCCCGGCTCTTCCAGGTCTACGCGGGCGAGTCCAACGGCAAGCAGGTCGCCGTCGAGGCGGGCGGCAAGTCGCCGCAGCTCGTCCTGGCCGACGCCGACATCGAGGCCGCCGCCTCCGCCGTGGCCTGGGGCATCTTCTACAACGCGGGACAGACCTGCAACGCCGGCTCACGGGTCGTCGTGCACGCCTCCGTCAAGGACCGGCTCCTGGACGCCGTACGGCGCATCACCACCGGGACCTTCCGGGTGGGCGACCCGCTCGACCCGGCCACCGTCATGGGCCCGCTGGTGGACGAGGCCCAGCTCGCCAAGGTCCTCGGCTACGTCGAGCGCGGCACGCGGGACGGCGCGACCGTCCTCCTCGGCGGCCGGCGCGTGCTGACCGGGACCGGCGGGAGCTACATGGAGCCGACCGTGCTCGACGGGGTGGCCAACACCTCCGTCGTGGCGCAGGAGGAGATCTTCGGCCCGGTGCTCGCCGTGGTGGCCTACGACGGCGACGTGGACGAGGGCGTACGGCTCGCGAACCACAGCGACTTCGGGCTCGTCGCCTCCGTGTGGACCCGGGACGTGACCGTGGCCCACCGCACCGCGCGGCGGCTGCGGGCCGGCACCGTGTGGATCAACACCTTCGACGCCAGCGACGTCATCACTCCGTTCGGCGGCTTCAAGGCGACCGGCGCGGGCCGCGACAAGTCCCTGCACGCCCTGGACGCGTACACGGCGCTGAAGACCACCTGGGTCAGCCTCGCCTGACCGGCGAGACCTTCCTTCCCCCTTCCTTCCCCCTTACTTCCGGACTTCCGATCGACGAGGACGACTGATGAGGATCGGTTTCATCGGCCTGGGCAACATGGGGCGGCACATGGCGCGGCACCTGATCCACGCCGGGCACCTGCTCACCGTGCACGACACCCGGCCCGCGGCCGCCGCCGAGCATCTCGCGCTCGGCGCCCGCTGGGCGGACACCCCCGCCGACTGTGCGCGCGACGCCGAGTTCCTGATCACGATGCTGCCCACCCCGCGCATCGTGGAGGACGTGCTGCTGCGCGGCGGGGCCGCCGAGGCGCTGCCCGCAGGCACATTGTGGATCGACATGTCGACATCCACTCCGGCCGCCGCCGAGCGGGTCGCGGCCGAGGTCCTGGACGCCCGGGGCGTACGACGGCTGGACGCACCGGTCAGCGGGATGGCACGCGGCGCCGAGGCGGGCACACTGCAGATCTTCGCGGGCGGCGCCGACGACGACTTCCGGATCGCCCTGCCGGTCTTCGAGACGCTCGGCGACCCCGACCGCGTCCTGCACGTCGGCCCGCTCGGCGCCGGCTACACCGTCAAACTCATGATCAACCTGCTGTGGTTCAGCCATCTCGTCGCCACCAGCGAGGTGCTGGCGATGGGCGTCAAGGCGGGCGTCGACCTGGGCGTGCTGCGCAACTCCCTGCTCGCCTCGCCCGCGGCGTCGCACTTCCTGGAGAACGACATCATGTGCGTGCTCGCCGACGGCGACTACGACGACTCCTTCGCGATGGCGCTGGCCTGCAAGGACCTCGGGCTCGCCGTCGACCTCGGCCGCGACCTGGGCGTCTCCACGGAGCTGTCGGCCCTGGTCGAGCAGGTCTACCGCCGCGCCAAGGCGCAGCACGGCGAACAGGCGGGCGAGATGAGCCCGGTGCGCCTGTACGAGGCGCTGGCCGGACGGGAGTTCCGGCTGCCGTCCCCGGCCGCCACGCTCGACGCCACCACCGTCACGGTCTGACGCATCGAACTCTTCGAGGGAGCCGCACCCCATGACCGACAACCCCGCCCCCGCCGCCCTCGCAGCGCTGAGCCTGGACACCGTCTGCCGTGTCGAGTTCGGGCCCGGCCGGATCGACCTGCTCCCCGACCTGATCGCGGACACCGGTCACCGCCGCGCCTTCGTCGTCACCGACCGGGGGCTGCGCGCGGCCGGCGTCGCCGGACGCGCCCTGAAGATCCTGGACGCGGCGGGCGTGGAGTACACCGTGTACGACGAGGTGGCGCCCAACCCGTCCACCGGGAACGTCGACGCGGGCGCCGCCCGGGCCCGCGCCTTCGGTCCGGCCGCGGTCGTCGCGCTGGGCGGCGGCTCGGTGCTGGACGCCGCGAAGGGCGTGTCCCTGCTGGTGGGCAATCCCGACGCGGTCGCCGCCGACGCCGACGACCTCTGGGAGGCGGCCGACGGGCTGCCGCTGATCGCCGTGCCGACGACCTCCGGCACCGGCGCCGAGACGAACGGCTTCGGGGTGATCGAGGACACGACGGCGTGCCGGAAGGTGTATATCGGCCATCCCTCCGTCAAGCCGCGGGTCGCCCTGCTGGACCCGGAGCTGACGCTCGGCCTGCCGCCCGCTGCGACGGCCGCGACCGGCATCGACGCCCTCGTGCACGGCATCGAGTCCCTGGCCTCGCGCGGCGCGAACGCCTTCTCCGTGGCCTACGCCACCCAGGCCGTGGGCATGATCGCCCGCGCGCTGCCGGCCGCGCACCGGGACGGATCCGACCTCGACGCGCGCGCCGAGCTGATGATGGGCGCCCATCTGGCCGGCCAGGCCCTGACCCTGTCCGGGCTCGGCCTGGTCCACGGCATCGGCCACGCCCTCACCGCCCACACCGGCACCCCGCACGGCGTCGCCCTCGCCGCCGTCCTGGAGGAGGTCATGGAGTTCAGCGCGCCGGCGGCGGCGGACGCCTACGAGCAGGCGGCGCGCGCGATGCGGGTGCCGCCGCCCGCGGACGGCGACTGGGCGCGCGCGGCCGCGACCGCCGTACGAGAGCTGTCCGGGGCGCTGGACGTCAAGCGGCCGCTGCGCGAGCTGGGCGCCGACCGCGCCCTGCTCCCGGACATCGCGGCGGGCGCGGTCGCGGACGCGGTGACGAAGAACGCGCCGCGGCTGCCGGAGCAGGCCGAGGTGCTCGAGCTGCTGATGCGCGTGTACTGAGGGTCGGGCGGGCGGCACCTGCCCCGGTGCGGGTGCCGCGCCGGACCCGCCGCGTGGCCGGTCACCCTCGTTCCTGCCGCTCCGCCCTTCCGCGCCTGCCCACGACCACGAGGTCCAGCGCCGCGCCCAGCGCGAGGGCGCCGCAGACCGCCGCGAGGACGGTGAGCGGGCCGCTGCCGGGGCTGTCGCCGGGGCCGGAGCGGGAAGCCCAGAGGGCGAAGCCGGCGGCCGCCGCGGCGAACAGCGGCAGGAACACGGCGGACAGCAACCGGCGCAGCCGCAGCGCGCTGCGCGCGGTGGCCGGTTCTGTGCCGGTGCGCACCGCCGTGCGTGCGTGGCGTTCGTCACGCATGGAAGGCCTCCTTCCGTCAGTCTGGTGTGCGGCGAACCGGGGTCTGTGAGGAACCACACCCGCGGCCCAAACGACGTACGGGGACGGGGCGTTGGCCTTTCCGGCAGCCGGCCGTCGAGTGCCCGGGCGACGACTGTGCCCTCCCGTCTGCCACCATGGTCGGCGCCCTGACCGGGCGGCCCGGCCGCGCAGCGAAGCCGGCCGACGGGTTCCGCCGGTCACTCTCACCACCCCTGGTTGCCGAGTACCCCCCTGTGTCTGCTCCCCCCGCCCTGCCCACACCCGTGCCCGTGCCCGCCCCCGCGTCCGCCTCGCGCTCACCGTGGCGGTCCCTGCGCCACCGCGGCATGCGCTGGTGGTCGCTGGCGAACCTCGTCTCGAACGCCGGCACCTGGATGCAGCTCACCGTGCAGAACCTGCTCGTGCTGCACATCACCCACTCCGCCGCGGCGACCGGCCTGTCGATCTCCGTTCAGGCGGCGCCCGCGCTGTTCGTGAGTCTCCTGGGCGGCACGGCCGTGGACCGCTGGCCGCGGAAGCTGACGGTCGCGGTGAGCCAGTCGCTGCTCGGCGCGGTCGCCTTCACCACGGCGCTGCTGGTGGCGTTCGACCGGATCGACATGACGTCGCTGCTGGCGCTGGCCGCCGTCACCGGCATCATCGCCACCGTCGACGGCCCGGCGTGTGCGCTGCTCGGCAACGACCTCGTGCCCCGGGAGGACGTGCCGTCGGCGATCGGTGTGGGCGCCCTCGTGCACAGCGCGGGGCGGCTCGCCGGCACCGCGCTCGCCGGTGTGGCCGTGGCCCTTCTCGGCACGGCCGCCGCGTACGCCGCCAACGGGCTGTCGTTCCTGTTCGTGGCGTCGGTCGTGCCGTTCCTGCGGCCCGTGCACGGCGCCGGGGCCGAGCCGGCCGCCAGGATGCGCGCGGTACCGGCGGCCGCGGAGATGAGCATCCGGGAGGGACTGCGGTTCTTCGTGGGCCGGCCCCGGCTGGTGGCCCTCGCCGGGATCACCGGGATCAGCTCCGTCTTCGGCCGGAACTACGGCCTCACCCTCGCGGTCCTCGTCACCGGGCCGCTCGCGGGCGGCGCCGGGTCGTTCGGCACCGTCTCCACGGTGCTGGCGGTCGGCGGCATCATCGGGGCGGTCCTCGGCGCCCGGCTGCGCAGTCCCTCGGTGCGGACCGTGGGGCTGCTCGCGGCGGGCGGCGCGCTCCTCCAGGTCGTCGCGGGCCTGTCGCCCTCGCTGGCCGTCCTGATGGTGCTGGTGCTGCCCATGGCCGTGGTGGAGTCCGTCTCCGACACCGCCGGCACGGCCGTCCTGCAGACCGATCCGCCGGCCCACCTGCGCGGCCGGGTGCTCGGCGTGTGGAGCACCATCGGCACGGTGTGGGGCCTGGGCGGGCCGCCCCTGCTGGGCCTGCTGATGGAGTGGGCCGGCGCCCGCGGCGCGCTGGTCACCGGCGGGCTGCTCATCGCCGGATCGATCGGCGCGGGCCTGCTCCTGCGCCGCCGCGGCACCATCCTGCCGCCGGTCGTGGCCACCCGCGACGGCGACGTCACCGGCCGAGAGGCCCTGAGCACGGCAGCCTGAGCCGACGGGGCCTCCCTGGCCCCGAACACGGCTGCCCGACCGCTGCGAGCCTGATGGGCCACCGCCCGACCACTGCGGACCCGGTAGACCACCACCCGACCGCTGCGGGCCCGGCGGGCCACCGCCCGGCCGACGCCTTCCCGAGCCTCCACCACGGCCGCCCGGCCGGTGCGGCGCCGAGGCGTCCAGACCCGATCGCAGGCCCCGGCACGGATGCCCGGCCGGGGCAGGCCCCCCGGTGCCGCCGCGTGACCGACAGGCCTTCCCGGACGGCCTGCCCAGCCGGTGCAGAGCCGAGGCGCCGATGCCCGACCGCAAGCCCCAGCACGGATGCCTGGCCGGGGCCGAGCCGCAGGCACCGCCGCCTGACCGACCGGCCTTCCCGGACGGCCTGCCCAGCCGGTGCAGAGCCGAGGCGCCGACGCCCGAACCCAGGCACCCGGCACGGATGCCCGCCCGGGGCCGAGCCGCAGGCACCGCCGCCTGACCGACCGGCCTTCTCGGGGCGGCCTGCCCAGCCGGTGCAGAGCCGAGACGCCGACGCCCGAACCCAGGCACCCGGCACGGATGCCCGCCCGGGGCCGAGCCGCAGGTACCACCGCATGACCGACCGGCCTTCCCGAGACGGCCTGCCCAGCCGGTGCAGAGCCGAGGCGCCGACGCCCGAACCCAGGCACCCGGCACGGATGCCCGCCCGGGGCCGAGCCGCAGGCACCGACGCCTGACCGACCGGCCTTCGCAGGACGGCTCGCCCAGCCGGTGCAGAGCCGAGACGCCGACGCCCGACCGCAAGCCTCAGCACGGATGCCCGGCAGGGGCCGAGCCGCAGCGCCCACGCCCGACCGGCCTTCCCAGGACGGCCGGCCAAGCCGGTGCAGCGCCGCAGCGCCCACGCCCGACCGCACGCCCCAGCACGGGTACCCGGCCGGAGCAGGGCCACCCGGTGCCGCCACCTTGACCGACAGGCCCCGGCCGGTGGCGAAGTGCCCCGCGCCAGCCGCGCCGGGCAGGCGGGTCCTCGGCTCGGTCGGCCGGTGGGGCCGTGGGGTCACGTCTCCGTGTGCTCGCCGCGTCCCGGCAGGTGGTAGACGTGGAAGGCCTGTCCGATGACCGGCTGGGCGACGTTGCGGACCCGGATTCCGCCGCTGGTCATGCCGTGCTCGCTGCCGGCGTGGGCATGCCCGTGCACGGCGAGGTCCGCGCCGGCGGTGTCGATGGCCTCGGCGAGCAGATAGCTGCCGAGGAACGGGTAGATCTCCGGCGGCTCACCCGCCAGGGTGTCCGGCACGGGCGAGAAGTGGGTCAGGGCGATGCGCACGTCGCAGTCCTGGTCGGCCAGCTCCTTCAGCGCGGTGTGCAGGGAGTCGGCGCACCGGCGGGTGTAGCGGACGAACTCCTTCATGAGGGGTTCGCCGAACTCCCCGGCGCAGCGTCCGACGAATCCGCCGCCGAAGCCCTTGGTGCCGGCCACCCCGATCCGTGCCCCGTCGGCGGTGACGACGGCGGCCTCGCCCTCCAGGACGTGCGCCCCGGCCTCCCGCAGGATCGCGGCGACCTCCTCCGGGCGCTCGTCGTGGTGGTCGTGGTTGCCGAGTACGGCGACGACGGGCACCCCGAGGTCCTTGATCTCCCGTGCGACGACCGCGGTCTCCTCCGGTGTGCCGTGCCGGGTGAGGTCCCCGGCCAGGAGCAGGACGTCGGCGCAGCCGGGCAGCGTCTCGAACGAGGGGCGCAGGGTGCCCTGGCTCGCGGGGCTCATGTGGATGTCCCCGACGGCCGCGACGCGGATCATGTCAGGTCCTCTCCGTGGTCGGGCGAGGAGGTGCCGGCGACGAGGATGTCGCAGTGGACGGGGTGCCCCGCCAGTTCCTCGCGGGCCAGGTGGCAGATCTCGTCCCGGCACTGGCCGGAGGGCACGGTGCCGGTCAGCAGGACGGCCTCGCCGCGCAGCTCCACTCGTATGCCGAGTTCGCCGAGGTCCCCGGCGGCCAGGTGCTCGGCGAGGTGGGCGACGCGGTAGTCGAGGGTGCCGCCCGCCGACGGAGGCGGCGGGCTCGTGTCGGTCATGGCTGCCCCTCCTGGGGGTCGATCACGTTCAGCCGTTCGAGCAGGAAGAGGAAGGCCGCCGGCATGGGCTGGTCGCCGCAGGCGGCGCGCACCGCGTCCCAGTCGACCTTCTCGCGGACGGCCCGGGCGACGGGCAGGACGGCCCCGAAGTCGCAGTAGTGCTCGGAAAAGGCGCTGATCAGGCTGTGGATCAGATCGGTCGGGGCGAGCACGGGCATCAGCACCGAGTCGACCGGCAGCACATGCGCGCGTTCGAGCATGTCCTGGGTGACGGGCTGGTGCGCGAGGGCGAAGATGATGTCGACGTTCTGCCCGCGGCAGGTCGTCTTCAGCAGCCAGTCCTCCGGCGGGGTCCGGATGGGCAGGCCGGCCTCGCGCAGGGTGGCGGCGACCGCCTCGGCGTCCTCGGGCAGCACGCAGAAGTCGGCGTCGTGCTGGAGGTAACGGCTGCCGCCGTGGGCGTACACGGCCACGCTGCCGGCGAGCGCGAAGCGATGGCCTGCGCGTTTGAGCAGGGCGCCGATCTCCTTGGCGGCTTCCAGGATCGCCTGGCTGCGGTCCTGCGGCAGCTCCGGCTGGCCCCCGGACACGGCAGGGCGGTCCGGCTCCGCGGCGAGGCGGAGTTCGGTGACCTCCGGCCGCCCGGCAGGGGCGGCACCCTCCCCGTTGTGCGTCATGGTGTCTCCGTTTCGCGGCCCGGGTGCCCGGATCGGCCCGTTCTGATCCGGGGAGTCGTACGGGTACCCGGCGCGACCGCACCGACACCGCGCACCGGGGGCGTCACTCGCATGCAGGGGTGCGCCCCCGCGGCCGGGCCGGTGACAGCCGGCACCCACGCGCACCTGCTGCTTCCGGCCGTGCCCAGCGTTGTTTCCGGCCGTGCCCACCGCGCCGATCACGATCGTGGACATGCGGACACCAGCGGTGCCCACCCCCGCGGTGCGGATCCATCGGCGGGGCCGCGGAGTACGGGCCGGCGCCGCGCACGGTGCGGTCACGGCCGCCGTGTTCAACTGCCTTTGCGCCAATGTTCAGTTGGCCGGGTGGCCTCCGGGCACGGCCGTTGTGAGAATCTCCGGGCCCCGACAGGGAGGTTCCCATGTCCGTACGACATCTGCTCGCCGGCCTGGCCCTGGTGCCGGCGCTGGTCTTCCCGGCCGCCGCCCAGGCCGCGCCCGGCGGCGGGCACCCGGCCCCCTTCGACCTCCAGGCGCACCGCGGCGGTCTCGGCCTGACGACCGAGGAGTCGCTGGAGGGCTTCGGCAAGGCGATGCGGCTCGGGGTGTCCACGCTGGAGCTGGACACCCAGATCACCAAGGACCTGAAGGTCGTCGTCAACCACGACCGGCAGATCAGCGGCGTCAAGTGCGAGGACACCGGTCCGGTGACGCCCGGCGACCCGATGTATCCGTACGTCGGCAAGTACATCAAGGACCTGACCCTGGCCCAGATCAAGACGCTGGACTGCGGCTACCAGCAGCTCCCCGGATTTCCCGAGCAGGAGGTCGTCAAGGGCTTCCGGATGGCGGAGCTGAAGGACGTCCTGAACCTGGTCAGGCGCTACCACGCCTGGGGCGTGAAGCTGAACATCGAGACCAAGGTCGAGGCGGGGGCGCCGGAGCAGACCGCGCCGCGTGAGGTGTTCGTGCGGCGGGTGTACGAGGAGATCCACCGCTCGGGCATCGAACGGCAGGTCACCATCGAGTCGTTCGACTGGGGCGCGCTGAAGGTGATGCACCGTCTCGCGCCGAGGTGGCCGCTGGTCGCGCTGACCAACTACGACTTCCTCGAGGTCGGCCGGCCCGGCGCCTCCCCGTGGCTCGGCGGGATCGACGCCGACGACTACGGCGGGGACTTCGTGAAGGCGGCCGCCACTGTCCCGGGCGTGACGACCCTCTCCCCCAACTACGGCTTTCCGCAGACCGGCAAGGTCGGCGACCCGGGCTTCCGCTTCTACTCGGACGCGGCGATGGTCGCCGAGGCGCACGCCCGCGGGCTGAAGGTGGTCCCGTGGACCTGTGACGACCCGGCGACCGTGGAGGCGCTGATGGACATGGGCGTCGACGGCGTCATCACCGACTACCCGGACCGCGTACGGCAGATCATGGCCGACCGCGGGATGCCGCTGCCCCGGTCCTACGCTCCGCACGGGCGCTCCTGACCGGCACGGCGGGCGTGAGCCCCGCCCCGAGTGGGGCGGGGCGGGACCGCACGCCCCCGGTCAGCGGACCTGCTTGAGGTCGGTGATCTTCAGGGTCTTCAGGTCGGACTGCACGTCGATCCGGCTGACCTCGGCGTGCGGGCCGTCGCTCCAGGTCAGGGTGACCCGGCTGGTGGCGTGCCCGGCGCCGGAGCCGGTGTAGGCGACCTTCCACTTCACGGGCACGTTCTGCGCGAACAGGATGCCGTCGGCGTGCTCCTTCTTCTCGAAGGCGGCGACCTTCTTCCGCGCGGCGGCGGAGAGGTAGAAGGCGCGCAACGCCTTGGCGGCGTCGCCGGCGGACTTGTCGTCGGTGGACCAGACGGCGTCGATGTAGGCGCCGTAGAAGTCGGCCACGTGCTGGGTGACGTTGCGCGGGTCGCCCTGGGCGGAGGACACGGCGGCGGCGCGGGTGGTGCGGTCCGCTCCGGCGCCCGCGAGAGCGGGGGTCACGGCGGCCAGGGTGAGGCCGCCGGTGAGGGCCACGGCGGTGATCAGGGTGGTGCGGTTGCGGACGGACATACGTCTCATTCCCCCGTTTTCTGTACGACCGGGCTGATCCCGGCCGTCGGCGGACCTTAAGACCTCAATTCCATCGCCGTGGTTCCGCTTTCCCTGTGCCTTTTTCCCCTTCCGTCCGCCGAACATGAGCCGGCCGGATGGTTGCGCCGGATTCCGGTCGGGTGTGCGCCCTCTTTCGGTCATTCGACGCCTGATGTCCGGCGGGCGGCCCGCCGTGCGAAGGGGTCGGGGCCGGGGTCCGGGAGGTGGGTCGGACCCCGGCCCCGGGTCCGGCGGGGCCGTCCGGCGGCCGCGCAGGGGGGCCGGCCCGTCAGGGTTTGCGGGCGACCGCGCCGTACATCGCGATGTCCTCGTCCCGGATGCCGGCCTCGCCGGTGCCGTCGGGGCGCCACTTGTGCACCTGGACGATGCCCGGCTCGACCAGTTCCAGCCCCTCGAAGAACTCGTGGGCCTCCTGAAGGGTGCGCAGCCGCATCGGCATGTTGCGGGCCGCGTACTCGCGGGCCACCCGGCCCACCTCCTCGGGCGCGAACTCGGCGGTGCCGATGGACATCGCGAGATGGCTGCCCGAGGGCAGCGGCTCCAACAGCCGCCGTACGACGCCGACCGCGTCGTCCTCGTCCAGCATGAAGTGGACGATCGCGATGACGGTGAGGGCGACGGGCCGGCTCAGGTCCAGGGTCTCGCGCAGCTCGGGGGCGCCGAGGATGGCCGCCGGGTCGCGGAAGTCGGCCTCCAGGTACGCCGTGCGGCCCTCGGGCGCGCTGGCCAGCAGGCCCTGGGAGAGGGTGAGCACGATCGGGTCGTTGTCGACGTAGACGACCCGCGACTCGGGGGCCACGGCCTGCGCGATCTCGTGCAGGTTGGGGGAGGTCGGGATGCCCGTGCCGATGTCCAGGAACTGGCGCATGCCCGCCTCCTCGGCGAGCCAGCGCACGGCGCGGTTCATCCAGTCGCGGTTGGCGCGCATGTGGACCGGCAGCGCGGGCCACTCACGGGCCATGGCGTCGCCGGCCTCCTTGTCGGCGGGGTAGTAGTCCTTGCCGCCGAGGATGTAGTCGTAGATGCGCGCGGAGTGGGCGTTCTCGGTGTCGATGCGGTCGGCCGGCCATCCGTTGTCGGGCAACGCCGTGTCTCCCATTCGGGTCGGGGGCGGGGGCTTGCGTACGAACTGGTGGGTCACAGCTCCTTGCGGATCGCGCCGAGCAGGGACTCGGTCTTCCGGGCGGGCGCGGCCTGGGCGCCGAGCCGGTCCAGCGCCTCCCGGTAGACCACGACGTCGTCGGCCTTGTCGAGGTAGACGGCCCCGACCAGACCGCTGAGGTACACGATGTCGGGCAGTTCGCGGGCCCGGAACCGGAACAGATGGCAGGCGCCCGCCCGCAGCGCCGGGTGCGGGCCGTTGGCGAACGGCATGATCTGCACGGTCACATGGGCCAGCCGGTTGACCTCGATCAGATGGTCGATCTGCGCCCGCATCACCGCGGCGCCGCCGACCGGCCAGCGCAGCACCGTCTCGTCCATCACCACCCACACCCGCGGCGGTGCCGGGCGGGTCAGCAGTTCCTGGCGGCGCATGCGCAGCGCCACCCGGCGTTCGGTGGCCTCGGCACAGGCGTGCGGGCTGTCCGCGCCGAGCAGGGCGCGGGCGTAGTCCTCGGTCTGCAGCAGGCCGTGCACGAACTGGTTCTCGTACGCGCGGATCTGCAGCGCGGCCTGCTCCAGGCTGAGATAGGCGGCGAACCAGTCGGGCATCACATCGCGGTAGGTGTGCCACCAGCCGCGCTTGTTGGCCTCGCGCACGGACTTCAGGAAGGTGTCGATCTCGTCCTGGTCGGTGACGCCGTACACCTGGAGCAGCTTCTCGGCGTCCGCGAGCCTGAGCCGGGCCACCTTGGCGGCCTCCATGCGGCGGATCGTGGAGTGGCTGACCCCGATGGCCGCGCCCGCCTCGGCGTAGCTGAGACCGGCCCGGGTGCGCAGGTCCTCCAGCTGCCGGCCGAGGATCATGCGCAGCACGGAGGGGGCTCCGCCCCAGTCGGTCTCCGCGGTCACGCCCCCACCCCCTCGACAGGTCACAGGACACGGTCGCACACGGTCGTTGTCCGCGGCCCCTTCGATCACGTTCCGGCCCGGAGCAGCATGCACTTCGCTGTCTGCAAATTTCAACTTGCAGGTTGCGGAGCGTTCTTGGCGGGTGCCACAGTGGACGAACTGTTCCGGTCGGCCCAAGGAGCAGGCGGCCCGGCCGGGTTGGGGGAGACCTCGGCCGCACCACGGCCTCGTCGGGAGGCGGTGCGTCGTCTGCTGCGCGAGCGGCCGGCCCGACACCGGACACCCCCCACACGAGGCCGGGCGAAAGGCGCACGGCGATGGCTCCGCCCTCCCTCCCCCGACCCCTGCCCCACCCGGCCGAGAGCCCCGGCTCCGCCGAACCGCCCCCAGCCCCGTTACCCCTGCCGCCGGTCCCGCGCCCGCACCGGCCACCGGCCCCCGCGGACGGCCCGCTTCCGCCCCCGGACTCCGCACCGCGCCGGCCCGTGGCCCGTCCCGGCCGCGGAGCGGACACCGTGGACCCCGCAGCCCGGCCTGACCCCGGCAGGGGCAGTACGGGCAGCCTTGGACACGAGGCCGCGGACGAGGCGGACCAAGGAGTACGGTCGGCGGGCACGCAGGACCGGCCACACCGGTGCACGGATACGGCGGACACGCCGGACCGGTCCGCGGGCCCCCCTCAAGCACTGCACCGGTGCGCCGGAACGGCGGACGCGCCGGACCGGACCGAGGCCGGTTCCCAGGACATGCCGCGCTTCGGTGCGGACGCCCTGCGGCAGCCGTGCGGGCCGTCGGTCCCGGCCGGTGTCCTGATACCGCCCGGAGGCGAGCACCTCGGCCGGCTCGCTGGGCCCGTCGGCGCCGGCCGGCCCGCCTCCGGGCCTCCGCCGCGCCGCTCCGGTGCCGTGTTCGACCTGCCGGCCCGCCCGGCCGCCGTAGGCACCGCCCGCCGGGTCGTCCGGGACCTGCTGACCGCCTGGGGCGTGCCGGAAGGCGCCCGGGACGACGCGGTCCTGGTGACCTCCGAGCTGGTCACGAACGCCCTGGTGCACACCGCCGGTACACGGATCGCCTGCCGACTGCGCTGTACCGGGGACCGGTTGCGCATCGAGGTCGAGGACCAGGCAGGCGGCCCGGTGCTGCCGGCGGCGCGCTGCCCGGGCCCGGAGGACCAGCACGGGCGCGGGCTGTTCCTGGTCGACACGCTCAGCCACGACTGGGGCGTGACCCCGGTCGGCGGCCGGCCCGGCGGGATCGTCTGGGCGGAACTCCCCGCCGGCCCCGGCTGACACGGCCCCCTACTGGTCACGGACGGTCCCCACCAGTCCGCACTAGTCCGAAGGATCCCCCATGCACCACATCACCCCCACCCCCGTCCCGGCCGCCGATCCCTCCTGGACCCGCACCCACCCCAAGCCCGGCTCCGAGGATCAGGACGGCTGACAGGGGCGCTCCCTCGCACCGGCCGAGCCCCGTGCACGCCGCGCCCCGGCACCGGACCGGACTCCCCTCCCCCACGGCCGACCGGTATCCGGGACCCGACACCCGGCCCCCACCCACACCGCTCCCACCCGTCTCCGGGTCTGCGGGCCGAAAACACCCCTCACCACACCCCGGCCGGCTCCCGGACCCGGGTAGATTCGCCGGCGGTGCGGGTGGTCCGCATCCGGCCGGGGCACGGGGTCCGTGGCCGCCGGGCGTCGGCTGCGTCGGGGGTGTGCATGGGCTGGTCGCTGATCCGCCGGAGGCGGGCCGCGCCGGCCGTGCTGCCCGTGCCCGGGCGGTGCGGGCCCGAGGCCGGGCGGCATGTCCTGGCCACCGAGCGGCTGCTGCTGTTCACGCCCCGCACCCGGCTGGACGTGGCGGCGGCGCTCGCCGCCTGTGCGGACGCCGAGGCGCAGCGCTGGCTCGGCACCCAGGCGGACGAGGTCCTGCCCGATCCCGGCCTGCGCAGGGCCCTGCTCGCCTGGCGGCCCGCCGGTGAGGACGGGCGCCGGGTGCCCCGGAAGCTGGCCCGGCCGTATGTGCCGGGCCCTGACGACCCGCTGCTGCTCGTGTGTGTCCGCAGGTCGGACCTCGGCTATGCGGGCGCCCTCGAACTCGAGCCTCGCACCGGCGAGATGGGCGGCTGGCTGGCACCGGCCTGCCGCGGGCAGGGCCTGGGCGCGGAGTTGTTCCGCGCGGGCGCGGTCCTCGCGCACGCCCATGCCGGGCTGGCCACGGTACGGGCCGGCGCCGAGCCCGGGAACACCGCGAGCCGGCGGGCCCTGGCCCGGGCCGGTTTCGTGCGGGCCGAGGGGCCGCCCCGGCACACCCTGCCCGACGGCCGCGTGGTCGAGACCGTCTGGCACCGGCACGACAGCCCGGCCGCCTCCCGCTGCCGCTGACCCCACCGGTCCGGGGGTCCTCCTCGCCGGCGATTCCTGGAACCGGCCGCCGCCTTGCCCCGGCTCGGGCTCACGCGCCGGGCATCAGCCCGGCCGCGATGGTGGCTCCGAGTTCCCAGCAGGCCTCCGTGTCGGCCTTGCCGGGCTGGCCGGTGACGGTGACCGGGTTCGCCGCGCGGCGCCAGCCGAGGCCGGTGGTGACGGCCTCGATGGCGCGGACGGCGCCGGTGACGTCGTTGCCGCCGTGCACGTAGTAGCCGAACGGGCGGCCCCGGGTCTCGTCCAGGCAGGGGTAGTAGACCTGGTCGAAGAAGTGCTTCAGCGCGCCGGACATGTACCCCAGGTTCGCCGGCGTGCCGAGCAGATAGCCGTCGGCCTCCAGGACGTCGGAGGCGGTCGCGGACAGGGCCGCCCGGCGCACGACGGCGACGCCTTCGATCTCCGGCGCGGTGGCGCCGGCGACGGCGGCCTCGAACAGCGCCTGGCAGTTGGGCGACGGGGTGTGATGGACGATCAGCAAGGTAGCCACACCCGGCACCCTGCCGTGCCGGCGCCGTACCCCGCAAACGGCGGGCGTGGCCGGTGGTGCCCCTGGGTAGGGAGTGTGCACCCGAGAGCAGGAGGGGATGCCGTGACGAGAGCGGCTGCGCGCGAGTCCGGTCCCCGCCCTCCGTGGCCGCCGGCCGGCTACCGGTGCCGGCCCGCGACCGGTGCCGACGTGGACGCCGTCCACGGCCTGGTCGCCGCGTACGAGCGCGCGCTGCACGGCCGCGTCACGACCGGCGCGGACCGCATCGCCGCCGAGCTGACCCTGCCCGGCGTACGGCCGGAACACGACACGCTGCTCGTGCACGCCGGCGACGGGGCGGTGGCCGGCTACGGCTGGGTGAAGGGGCGGCGCGCCCGGGTCCACGTGCACCCCGGACACCGGGGCCGCGGCCTCGGCGGCGCCCTGCTCGCCTGGACCGAGGCGCGGGCCCGGCAGGCGGGCGGCGACCGGCTCGCGCAGACCGTCGCCGACGCCGATCACGCCGCGATCGCGCTGCTGCGGGCCGGCGGATACGCCCGGATGGTCACCGAGTGGCTGCTGGAGATCGCGCTGACCGGCGAACCCGAGGTGCCCGACGCGCCGGAGGGCATCGTCGTACGGCCGTTCCGGCCCGGCGACGAGCAGGCCGCGTACCGGCTCACCGAGGACGCGTTCGACGAGTGGCAGCCGCGGCGCAAGAGCTACCCGGAATGGGCGCGGCACACCGTCGAGCGCACCGTGTTCCTGCCGGCGGCGTCACCGCTGGCCTTCGCCGGTGATCAACTGGTGGGAGCGGTGCTGTCGCTGGACGTCCCCGGCCATGACGAGGGCTACGTCGAACGGGTCGCGGTACGGCGCGACCAGCGCGACCGGGGCATCGCCCGATTGCTGCTGCGCGAGGCGTTCCGCACCTTCCACCGCCTCGGCAGGCCGGTGTGCACCCTGTGGACCCACTCCGGCACCGGCGCCCTCCCGCTGTACGAGCGCCTGGGCATGACGGTCCGGCGCAGTTCCACGGTCTACGGCAAGGCCCTCGGCACCGGTTGACCGGCCGGGCGGAGGTCCGCGCGGCGGTGTCCGTGCCCTCGGTTACAGTTGCGCCCCTGAACAGGAGGGGGCGGGACGTGCGGGTCAGGGTGGGGTTCGTGGGCCGGGGAGCGGCCGTGGCGGTGGCGCTCGCCACGCTGCTCGGGGGATGCGCGGGGTCGGCGGACGGCGACGGGAAAAGCGCGGCCGGCGCTTCCCCGTCCGGCCGGAGCGAGGCCGACGCGGCGGCGGCGAAGGGCGGTTCGGTCGGCGCGGCCGGCTCGGACTGCGCGCTGCCCGTCCGTTTCGACGTGGCGGAGGACTGGAAGGCCAAGGCGATCGACGCGGAGCAGTCGAAGGCGTCGACGGGGTCCGGCGACGACCTGAGCGCAGCCGTCGCCGACGCCCTGCTGCACCAGGGCCCGGTCACCGCGGCCTGCGAGATCGACGCCAAGCCGGCGGGGCACATCGGGTTCCTGCGCGTGTGGACCGGCAAGGCGGGCGCCGCCGCTCCGGGCACGGTGCTGCGGCAGTTCGTCGCCGCCGAGGACGGCGCCGGAAAGGCGACGTACCGCTCCGTCAGGACGGGCGGCGGCCTGAAGGCGGTGGAGGTGGGGTACCTCTACACCAGCAAGCTCCTGGGCGAGACCAAGAAGGAGACGGCGCTGGCCGTCGGCACGCCCGACGGCCCGGTCGTCCTGCACCTCGGCGGCATGGACACCGAGGAACACGAGGCGATGCGGCCGGCGTACGAACTGGCCAAGCAGACCCTCCGGTTGAGCTGAGCGCCGCGAACGGCCGCCCGCGGCACGTCAGTCCACGGTCGTGGACCGGCCCAGATAGGTGAGCGGACCGGCGTCCGCGACCGGTATCTCCTCGAAGCCGAGCCGGTCGTAGAAGGCACGGGCGGCGGTGTTGACGGTGACCATGCCGAGGTGGACGGCCTCAACTCCCTGCCCGCGCAGGGCGTTCAGGAAGGTGTGCATCAGCCGGCGGCCATGGCCCTGCCCCTGCCAGGGCGGCAGCAGGTCGATGTGCAGATGGGCGGGGTGGCCGGCGAGTTCGGGCACGAGCATGCGCTCCGGGTGGTGCAGCAGGCGGACCATCTCCTCGGTGGGCGTGCGGGGCGGTGCCACGGGCTCCGGATAGCGGTCGGCGAGCAGCGGGATCCAGCCGTGCCGGAAGTCCTCGACGAAGCGCTCGGTGTCCGCGGTGCCGACGATGTAGCCCACGGCCCGTCCCCTGCCGTCGTCGAGCACGAAGGCGAGGTCCGGGTCGAAGCGGCAGTACGGCTCGGCGAAGAGCGCGGGCATGAGGCGCTGGTCGGGGTACAGGGCCCGGGAGTCGCCGCCGTTGTGCGCGGTGCGGACGCAGACGTCGGCCACCGCGTCGCGGTCGGCGGGACGGTACGGGCGGACGGCCGGGGCGGGAGACGGAGAAGCCATGGGCTCATCCTGACTCTCTTGGGAGCGCTCCCACAAGCCGTTCGGCCCCGGCTCCTTCCATGCCGGGCGAGCGGCGGCCCACTGCCGGAGCGGGCCGCCGCGGCGAGAACGGTCAGTACCGCAGGCGCCTGGCCCGGAGCAGCATGACCACGCCGGACAGCGCGAGCAGGGTGCCGAGCGCCGCGGGCCACAGATGCGACCCGGTCTCCGCGAGCGCGCCCTGCGTCCCCTGCACCTGGGGCTGTGCGGGTGGGGCGTTGCCGGCGGCACCGGCCTGACCGGACGCGGACCCGCTGGGCTCGGCCTGCGGCGACTGCCCGGCCGGAGCGGGCGAGGTCGAGGACGCCGGGCGCGCGGGCTCGGTGGACCGGTCGGGCCGGGTGGTGCGGTCGTGCTGGGTGCCGTGGGCCTGCTCAGTGCCGTGGTCCTGTTCGTGGCCCTGGTCCGGCTGGGTGGTGCGCTGGTGCTGCCCGGCCGTGCGGGTCGGCGCGGTGGTGCGGGTCGGTGCGGCCGTGCGGTCGGGGGTGGTGGTCGCGTCGGTCCTCGGGAGCTGGGAGGCCGACGGCGCCGGGCCGGAGGTGGCGGTGGAGGTGGGCTGGCCGGTCGTACCGCCGCCCGGGGTCGCCGTCGTACCGGAGCCGGAGCCCGGCGTGGGCGAGGCGGTGGCACCCGAGCCGTCGCCGTCGGGGCCGCAGGTGCGGCCGGAGTTGATGCAGTCGACCATCTGGCGCATCAGGTCCTCGTCGAAGACGTTGATGAAGTCGCCGTGGTCGGTGACGGGCTTGTGCAGCTGCTCGGGGAAGGAGTCGACGGCGAACAGCGGCACCGTCCGGCCTCCGTCCTGCAGGCTGGGCGCCCGGACGTCGTAGACGAGGCGTTGCACCAGCTGCGGAATCGGCTGGAAACCGGCCGGGCAGGAGCCGTCGGGGGCGGTGAAGGCCACATGCGTGCGGTGGTTGGCACTGTCGGTGTTGCGGCCGTCCCAGCAGCTCTGGAAGCGGAAGGTGCGCACCACGTCGCTGTCCTGCGGGCACAGCGGGTACTTGTCCTTCAGCTGCCGGTCCTCGTAACCGGTGCAGCTCCAGGAGGCGTTGGCGTTGCCGGGCCCGTTGACGAAGGCCTTGGCGTCGCCGGTGATGATGCGCAGGAAGCGCGGCATGGCGGTGACCTTGCCGCGCGGGTTGCCGACGAAGGTCAGGGTGACCTGCTTGGGGGTGACGATCCGGCCCGCGTTGCCCTCCGTGCCGCCGCCGGGGGATCCGGCGTCCCGTTCCTGCGTGCCGTCCTGGAGGCGCAGCACCGGCCAGTAGTAGGTGGACCTGTCGCCCTGGTCGACGCAGCTCGTGCCGGCCTTCGCCAGGTCGTCGTCGCTCGCGAAGGCGTTGTTGCCCTGGTTGCCGACGTAGTCGTGGAAGTGGTGGGCGCCGTTGGAGACGCCGGGAGCGACGATGACGTTGTCGGAGTTGCGCAGTCCGTTCGCGTTGACACCGCACTCGGAGGTGAAGCTGCCGCGCGAGGCGTCGGCCTGCTGCGGCGGGTTCGGCACATCGGGCTGCACCGAGGTGATGTCCGCGTAGTCGGAGGCGACGGGCCCGTTGCCGCCCTGCCCGGCGCCGTTCGGCGCGGCGGACCCGGACGCGGTGGCGCTGGCGCTGGCCGGGGAGCCGCCGGACGGGGCGGCCGTCGCCTGGGCGCCAGTGTCGTCTCCGGGGCGCAGGGTGCAGCCGGCGAGGGCGTCCAGGCCCTGCGGGCGCTCCCCCACCCGGTCGACGGCGTCCTCGATCCGCGCGATCGACCCGGCCCGCTCGTCCTTGAGCGGCTTCATGATGGTGTCGTCGACCGGGCCGGAGTCCTGGCCGGCCGTCCAGCCCGACTGCTGGAGCTGCCGGTAGGCGTCGGCCGTCTGCCGGTCCAGCAGGGCGAGTTCACGGTCCACGTCGGAGCGGGCCGCCTCGGGTACGGCGGTCAGCCGGCTGCCGACGTCCGGGCAGTCGATCGTGGGCATGCCGGCGGACAGGATGCGGCCGGTTCCGTTCGTGCCGGATCCGCCGCCCCAGCCCTCGGTCGCGGAGGCGTAGACGTTCGCCGCGACGAGCCCGCCTCCGCCCAGCATCAGGGCGACCGCTGCGAAGGTCGCGCGTCGTGCGCGGGTCGGGCGTCTGCGCTTGTTGCGTGCCAAGGTCGTCCCCTGTGTGGTGTGTGCGCCGGTGCGCCGGTCGGGCATGGAACTCCCCGGGCTCATACGGACGGCCCGACCGATCTGTTCAACGCCTTCGCGAATTCACCGGGACCTCACAGGAAAACGCGAGCCTCGCCTCTTCCCCTTCGAACGCCGTCGCGAACATCACAAAAAGGTATCGGACATTTCGCTCCTCAACCTTCACATGAGCCACACACGTTGGCTAGGTTGACGCGAGGCCGCCCGGCAGGTCAGGGACCGGACGCACGGCCCAACTGCCCTGCGGGGCAAGGAAGGAGCGTGTCTTCCATGGCGCCGGAGAGCCGCGACGGGGTACCGGGACGGGACGAGGTACGGCAGCGGATCGACTCCCTCTACGACCGGGCCGAGAACGCCACCGGGAACTACAACGCGACCCGGGCCATGGCCTCGGTGAAACGCTCGCGGGGTGTTCCGCTCGCCAAGCGGCGGCGGCCGGACCCCGCGCTCGACGAGGTCGCCCGGCAGTGGTTCGAGGCGGCCCGCGCCAAGCTCGGCCCGACCGTCCCCGCCGTGCTCCCCGCGGACCGGCTCCCCGACGCCCCGTCGGCCGAGCGGCGCGGCCGTGGCCGGTGGGGCGGCGCCCCGGACGCCCTGGAGCCGGCCGCGCGCCGCACCGAGGCCCTGGAGCGGGCCGCGGACCGCACGGTGGCCGAGCTGACGGCCGGCCGGCCCACGGACCCGGAGAGCCTGGCCCTCGCCGCCCGCGAAAGCGCCCGAGCGGCACTTCCCGGCCCACGGCGCCCCGAACTCCCAGTTCCGGTGGGTGAGTTGCCGGGACCGATGGGCGGGGGCAGTGGTGGCGGGGGCGCCGGGGGCAACTGGGACGCCGGGGGCATTCAGCCGCCAGGCTGGGGGACCGTGACGGCTCCGGTCGGTCAGGCCATCCAGCCGGCCCCGGCCGGCCAAGGAGCCCTGACGGCCCCGGTCGGTTCGGGAGCCTTGGTGGCTCCGGCCGGTTCGGGAGCCCTGGCGGCTCCGGCCATCGGGGGCGTGCCGGCGGGACTCGGGCCGGTGGAGCCGACGGGGCTCGGGCCGGTGCAGCCGTGGGGTCCGGGAGCGGCGAATGGTGCCGACCTGGGTACGGGACTGCCGGCCGGCCTCGGCGCGACGGACCCGGCGAGCCTCGATGCGGAACTCCCGGCCCGCCTGGGCCAGTCGGGTCCCGGGGGCCTGGAGACCGGACTGCCGACCCCCCTCGGCACCGCGGAACCGGCGCGCCTGGATGCAGGACTGCCGGTCGGCCTCGGTATGACCGACCCAGCGAGCCTGGATGCAGGGCTGCCGACCGGCCTCGGTACGGCACCGGTAGGCAGGGAAGCAGGGTGGACGACCGACCCGGGTGCGGCGGAGTCCGGTTGGCCGGGTGCGGCGCGAGCGGCCGGTCTGGGGCCTGCCGAGACCGCCGTCCTCCCGGTGACCGCCCTCCCCGACGCCCAGGGAGCCCCGGCCCAGGAGCCGAGTCCGTTCCCCGGCGCCGCCCGGCGGGGCCGCACTTCCCCCGGTCCTTCGAAGGCGGCCAACCAGCGCAAGCTCGCCGCCGCGAGCGACGTGCTCTCCCGGTACACCGCCCGCCTGGCCACGTCCACGGCGGCCGCCCACGCCGCGTCGGTCACGGCCGCCGCGCCGCCCCAGCCCATGGCCGCGTCACCGGTGCCGGTGACGGACGTACCGCCCGAGTCGGTTGCGTCCTCGCCGAGCTTCACGGCGGAAACCGCCACGCCGGTCACCGCCGCGACCGCACCACCGGCGCAGGTGACGGCCGCGTCCCCCGCCATGGCCCCACCGCCCCCTCCGTTCACGGCGGTACCGCCGGCCCCCGCGACCGGGGCCGCGCCCCCAGCGGTCGTACCCGCCACACCCACGCCCGTCGCCCCCGCGGCCGGGCAGTGGCCCGAGTCGCAATGGGGGGCGTCTGCCGCGCCGGGCGCCATGGCTTCCGTGACCGGCACCGGCTCGCTGGGCCCTGTCGCCGGGTCGCCCCGGGCCGGGCGGGCCGCCAAGGCCATCGCGTTCGCCCGGGCGCAGATCGGCAAGCCGTGTGTGTGGGGTGCCACCGGGCCGGACTCGTACGACTGCTCCAGCCTCACCCAGGCCGCCTGGAGGGCCGCCGGGGTCGAGTTGCCACGGGCCGCGTACCAGCAGGCGCTCGCCGGCGCCCCTGTCGCCCTCGCCGGGATCGAGCCGGGTGACCTGGTGCTCTTCTTCGACGACGACCGGCACGTGGGCCTTTACACCGGCGGCGGGATGATGGTGCACGCGCCGGGCCCGGGGGCGTGGATCCGCGAGGAGTCGATCTACGGCGCCGGTGAGTCGGCGATCCACCGGATCGTGCGGCCCGCGTGAGGGCCGGTACGGGTCAGCCGCGGCGGCGGGCGCGCCGGCTCTCGTAGTGGTCGAGCAGGGTCTCCTCCAACGGCCGGTAGGTCAGGCCGAGTTCGCGGACGCTGCGGCTGTTGTCGACGCGGAAGCGGATGCCCAGGTGCTTGCGGATGTAGTCCTGGGTGAGGCCGAAGGCGGGGCCCAGGACGCGGACCGGCCAGTGCGGCAGCCTGGTGCGCGGCAGACGTGGATCGCAGGGGTGGCGGGCGAGGATGACGCGCGCCATCTCGTGGAACGACGTCATGGTCTCGGCGGCCACGATGTACCGCCCGTGCGCCTCCGGGTTCTCGGCGGCGGCGATGTGCGCGTCGGCGACGTCCCGGACGTCCGCCGTGGTGAAGCTGAAGTCCGGGGCGCCGTAGAAGAAGTACCCCTGGAACAGTTCGTCCAGCAGGAACAGGCTGCCGGATCCGGAGGCCGGCGTGAAGGAAGGCCCCAGGATCAGGCCGGGGTTGACCGGCACCATGCGCCAGCGGTCCTGCGCCGCCTCGGCCTGCCAGGCGGCGCGTTCGGCCATGGTCTTGGCGTAGTGGTAGGGGTTGTCCTCGACGGTGCTGGCGGTGTTGAAGTACCGCTCGGAGAGAACCCGGCCGTCCATCGCGAGCACGTCGGCGTAGGTGCCGAAGACGGCGCCCACGGTGGAGGTGAAGACGAGCGTCCGCACCTCGGGGGTCCGCTCGATCGTCGCCAGGACGTTGCGGGTGCCCAGCAGCGCCGGGTCCACTACGTCCCGCCGGCCGTCCCTGATCTGCTCCGGCATCAGGAACGGCGAGGCCACGTGGAAGACGACCGAGCAGCCGCGGAAGGCGGCGTCGAAGGCGCCGGCCTCCAACAGGTCCGCCTCGAACAGCTCCAGTCGGCCGGGGAACGCCTCCTGCAGCTCCCACAGCGGCCGGACCTTCGGCGCGTCGGCCCTGTCGCGCACGGTGGCGTGGACGCAATAACCCCGCTCCAGCAGGCGTCGTACCAGATGGCTGCCGACGAATCCGCTGCCGCCGGTCACCGCCACAGCCGTTCCCGCGTCCGCGCCCACGCCCGCCCCCTCTCACGCCAGGAGAGGACAGGGTCGCGCATCGCACGGCTGCGGCGGAACACCCGGGGTGGGCGATAAGGCAGGCCTGGGCCAGCCATAAGATCCACTTATGAGGTCATAGACCCGACCCGCATACCGAGTTAGGTCAGCCTTAGTTTAGGCTTCCCGATCAGAGCCGCCCATCAGACGCGAAGGGAACCTGATCATGCCGCGCCCCCTGCGGGTAGCCATCGTCGGAGCCGGCCCCGCCGGGATCTACGCCGCCGACGCCCTGCTCAAGTCCGAGGTGGCCGCCGACCCCGGCGTCTCCATCGACCTCTTCGAGCGGATGCCCGCCCCGTTCGGCCTGATCCGGTACGGCGTCGCCCCGGACCACCCGCGCATCAAGGGCATCGTCACCGCCCTGCACCAGGTGCTCGACAAGCCGCAGATCCGGCTGTTCGGCAACGTCGACTACCCGACCGACATCAGCCTGGACGACCTGCGCGCCTTCTACGACGCGGTGATCTTCTCCACCGGCGCGATGGCCGACCGCGAACTGCCGATCCCCGGCATCGACCTGAACGGCTCGTACGGCGCCGCCGACTTCGTCTCCTGGTACGACGGCCACCCGGACGTGCCCCGCACCTGGCCGCTCCAGGCCGAGAAGGTCGCGGTGCTCGGCGTCGGCAACGTCGCGCTCGACGTGGCCCGGATCCTCGCCAAGACCGCGGACGAGCTGCTGCCGACCGAGATCCCGCCGAACGTCTACGACGGCCTGAAGGCCAACAAGGCGGTGGAGATCCACGTCTTCGGCCGGCGCGGGCCCGCCCAGGCGAAGTTCAGCCCGATGGAGCTGCGCGAGCTGGACCACTCGCCGAACATCGAGGTCATCGTCGACCCCGAGGACATCGACTACGACGAGGGCTCGATCGAGACCCGGCGTGGCAACAAGCAGGCCGACATGGTCGCCAAGACGCTGGAGAACTGGGCGATCCGCGATGTCGGCGAGCGGCCGCACAAGCTGTTCCTGCACTTCTTCGAGTCCCCCGTGGAGATCCTCGGCGAGGACGGAAAGGTCGTCGGGCTGCGCACCGAGCGCACCGCCCTGGACGGCACCGGCAACGTCAAGGGCACCGGCGAGTTCAAGGACTGGGACGTCACGGCGGTCTACCGCGCGGTCGGCTACCTCTCCGAGAAGCTGCCCAAGCTGCCCTGGGACATCGACTCGGGCACCGTCCCGGACGAGGGCGGCCGGGTCGTCGAGGAGGGCGGCGCCCATCTGCAGTCCACCTACGTCACCGGCTGGATCCGGCGCGGTCCCGTCGGCCTGATCGGCCACACCAAGGGCGACGCCAACGAGACCGTCGCCAACCTGCTGGACGACTACGCGAACGGCCGGCTGCACACCCCGGCCGCGCCCGAGCCGGAGGCCGTGGACGCCTTCCTCGCCGAGCGCGAGGTCCGCTTCACCACCTGGGACGGCTGGTACAGGCTGGACGCCGCCGAACGCGCCCTCGGCGAGCCGCAGGGCCGCGAGCGCGTGAAGATCGTCGAGCGTGAGGACATGCTGCGCGAGAGCGGGGCGTGAGTCCCGTACGCCGGAGGCGATGAGGGGGCCGACGCCGGCGCGCCGGCCCCCGCGGACACGGCGGCGCAGTGCCGAGGAAAACCCTGATCGCCCCTGGAAACGGCCCTGTTAGGGTCCAGCGGTGTTCTCCCTCCGTGAACCCCTGTTCTTCACGCGTCTGCGCGGCGCCCGGCGCGTCCTCGTCGCCGGGGCGGGCGGCGGCTTCGACGTCTACGCCGGGCTGCCCCTGGCGCTCGCCCTGCGGTCCGCCGGAAGCGAGGTCCACCTGGCCAACCTGTCCTTCTCCGACCTGTACGGCCTGGGCACCGACCACTGGGTGGCGCCGGACGTCGCCGCCGTCCGCCCGGACACCCCGCTGCGCGGCGACTACTTCCCCGAACACTCGCTCGCCCGGTGGCTCCGGGAGCAAGGCCTGCCGGACACCGTGTACGCCTTCCCCCTCACCGGCGTCGAGCCGCTGCGCGCCGCCTACCGGAAGCTGGCCGGACAGTTGGGCGGCCTGGACGCGGTGGTGCTGGTCGACGGCGGGACCGACATTTTAATGCGAGGCGACGAGCACGGGCTCGGCACGCCCGAGGAGGACATGGCGAGCCTGGCCGCCGTAGCGGGTCTCGAGGAGGTCCCGCACCGGCTGGTGGCCTGCCTGGGTTTCGGGGTGGACGCCTATCACGGCGTCAACCACTCGCTGGTGCTGGAGAACCTGGCCGCTCTGGACCGCGCGGGTGGCTATCTGGGCGCGTTCTCGCTTCCCCGGGACAGCGCGGAGGGCGCCGCCTATCTCGACGCGGTGGCCCACGCGCAGCGCTGCCACGCCGGGCATCCCAGCATCGTGCACGGATCCGTCGCCGCCGCGGTGCGCGGTGACTTCGGCGATGTGCGGTTCACCGAACGCACCCGGGGCAGCGAGCTGTTCGTCAACCCGTTGATGAGCCTGTACTTCTGCGTGGACCTGCCCGCTCTGGCCGACGCCAACCTCTATGTGGACCGGCTGGCGGGCACTGTCCTGATGCGCCAGATCAGCTCGGTGATCGCCGACTTCCGCGAGGAGCTGCCCCGCCAGCGCCCGCCCCGGGTGTTCCCGCACTAGGTCCGGCACGGGCGACCGGGCAGAGGCCCTCGGAGCATGATGTGGGCATGAAGATTCCCGACCGACGGATCGAACTGTTCACCGGCGCCGGCAGCGAGCACCGGTTCAGCGGCCCCGCGACCGGTGACGAGCGGAGCATGCTGGTGGCGATGCTGGACGCGCAGCGCGCCACCCTGAAGCTGAAGTGCTCGGGTCTGGGGCCGGAGTTGGCCCGGCGGTCCGTGTCCCCGTCCTCGCTGTCCCTGCTCGGCCTCGTCCGGCACCTGGCCGACGTGGAACGCCGCTGGTTCCGGGCGGTGCTCGCCGGGCAGGACGTGGAGTTGCGCTTCTCCTCCCCGCAGGACCCGGAGGGCGACTTCGAGGGCGCGGCCCCCGATCCGGAGGTCGTCGCGGCGTCCTGGGAGGCCTGGCACGCCGAAGTCGCCTTCGCGGAGGCGTTCGTCGCCCAGGCCGCTGATCTCGGCATCGAGGGCCACGACGCCTGGCGCGGCACGGTCTCCCTGCGCTGGGTGCTCGTCCACATGATCGAGGAATACGCCCGCCACAACGGGCACGCGGACCTGCTCCGCGAACGCATCGACGGCGCCGTCGGAGTATGACGGCCCCGGCCTCCGCCGCCGCCCAGGCCGAGTCACGCCGGCAGGTGAACGGGGTCCGCCCCTAAGCGGATGGACGGGCGGGCCCCGTTCGCCGGACCATTCTGCGGGCCGCCCGGCGACGCGACCACGTGTGGACCACGCCCGCCCGACGCACACCACGCACACCCCGGGTGCACGGCGCGCGCCCTGTGCGCGAGGGCACGCGGCCGGGGCGGCAGTGGGCTGTGCGCGAGCGTTCGGCGGAGGCTGCAGGCGGCTGTGCGCGAGGGCGTGTGGTGGGGGCGGCAGGCCACCGATCCGCGAGGCACATGGCGGAGGCGGCAGGCCGGCTGTGCACGAGGCGTTCGGTAGGGGCGGCAGCCCGCTGTGCACGAGGCATGCGGCGGGGCGGCGTCCCACCGATGCGCGAGGCGTGCAGTGGGGAGGCAGGCCGGCTGCGCGGGAGGTGTGGCGGCGGAGGCGGCAGGCCAACTGTTCGCGGGCGGGCGGCGGGACAGCGTGCCACCGGTCTACGAGACGTTCGGCGGAGGCGGCACGGTGCTGGTGCGCGAGGCACGCGGCGGAACGGCGTCCCACCGGCGCGCGAGGCGTGCGGCGCCGGGCAGAGTGCCACCGGCGCACAAGGCCGGGAAGGGGCGGTACGCGGCCTGTGCTCCGGGGTGCGCGGCGGAGGTGTCGCGCCGCGTGTGCGCCAGGAGGCGCCGTGGGGGCGGAGTAAGCCGGCTGGGTCCGGGCAGGCGACCAGGGCGACGCGCCGCCGTCGGGGCCGGGCGACCGGCCGTCCGCCGAGCGGTGATACTGGAAGGCGCACCCGCCCCCATCAGCAGATTGGCCCATGTCGAACTCCGCCACCGACCCCGCCACCGTCCCGCAGACCCTCTGGGCGGCCCGCGGCCGTCACACCGGTCCCGCACCCGAGGAAGTCGTCCGCCGCACCCTGCGCCGGCACAGGGACAGCGGCGACATCGACGACTTCGCCGAACCCCCCGTGCCCGAGGAGGGGCAGCGGCGGATCTTCGAGGCCCGCTGGCGGGTCGCCGGCACGGTCACCGTGCGGGCGCGGCTCACCCTCGTGGCCCGCGAGGCCCGGCCGCAGGGGCACGAATGGCGGCTCGTCGCAGAGGCGGAGCGCCCGTGGGACGAGGCCTGGCCCTCGCCGGCGACGCTGTTCTGGCCGGAGGGCGCGGTGGGCGATGACGGCTCCTGGGACCACCACGCCACGACCGCCGGGCTGCGGTTCCGGCAGGTCAACGCGCTCCCCGCGGACGACAAGGAGATGCGGCGCAGGCTGCGGGACGCGGCCCGCGAGGCGTGGTGCGTCAACGTCGTCGTGCACGAGGCGATGACCCCGGACGAGCGGGGCAAGCTGCCGCTGGCCCGGCTGCTGCCGCCCGGGCTGAGGCACCGCGTGGTGGAGCACCGGGCGGCGCCGCACCAGTTCCGCGCCGTCAACTGGGCGCTGAAGGACCTCGGCGTCGAGGTGCCGCGCGGCGGCGCGGTGCTGCTGCCCCCGGACCCGGCCCCGGAGGGCTACGACACCCGCGAGCACACCGTCCGCAACGTCTTCCTGGACGGCTCCGAGCCCGCCGAGCTGCTCGCGGCCCTGCGGCACTACGTCGCGCTGCCCCGGCCGCTGCCGCGTGAGGTCGGCGAGGCGCTGACCGACCTCCGGGAGAACTGGACCCTGATGACCCTCCAGGAGGAGCTGGAGCGGGAACGGCAGCTGGTCGCCCGGTACGCCGAGGCGCTGGAGGCCATGACGAAATCCCGTGACCTGTACAAGGAGGCCGCCGAGCAGGCGCTGGAGGCTCTCGCCGCCTACCGCGACGTCCCCCCGTCGGCCCTTCCGCAGCAGCGGCCCGAGGCCCGGACCCCGGGGGGTGCGCTGCAGCAGCTGACCCGGACCTTCGAGCGGCTGAAGTTCACGGCCAAGGGCCGGCGGCAGCAGGCGCCCACCCCGCAGGACCCGGCGGAGGCGGAGGCGTACGGCCCGCCCGGTGCGCCGGAACCGGAACCGGACCGGTCAGTGGCAGCGAGCGGCGCGACGCGGGCCGCGGACGGCGACGGCATGGACCGGGCGTCGTAGCCGCCATGGACACCACGACCGCCCTGCTGGTGGCCGGCGCCGTCGTGGCGGCGGCCCTGCTCGCCGTCGCCCTGGCCCTGCTGGTACGGCTGGTGCGCACCCGGCGTACGCTGCGGCGCGCCGGGCTGCCGACGGGTCCGCGCTGGGTGTTCTGGGGCGCGGTCGCCTATCTGCTGCTTCCCACCGACCTGCTGCCCGATCCCATATACCTGGACGACATCGCGGTCCTGCTGCTCGCGCTGCGCAGTCTGCGCGCCGCCCGCCCGCTGCCGCCGGGCCCCACCGAGCCCTGACCGCCCCGGCGCGGGCCTCGCCAGAAGCGACGCGCATCCCGGTTTCCCCCGTCCCCGCGGGTGCGTCGCGCGGCTCCCTGGCGCATTCTTGCTGTGTCATCCCACCCGAGAGGCGCACGGGACGAGGCAGGGACGATGACCGGCAGCGGTGGCGAGCAGACGGGCCGTACGCGGGCCCGGCTGGCCAAGCTGCTGGCCGGCACCGCGACCGGGGCGATCGACGTGGCCGGCGGCCGGGTGGCGGGCGTGTATCTGCGGTCGCGCTCCCCGGGGCTGCTGCGCCTGGCGGTGCTCTCCGGACTGCCGGGGCCGTTGTTCCGGCCCTGGTGGCGATTGCACGTCGACCGCCCCTTCCCCGTCGCCGACGCCTACCGCCTCGGCGTGCCGGTGGTGCTGGCGGACGCCACCGAGACGGTGCGCCGGTATCCGCAGTTCGCGGCGGTGCTGCCCTTCCCCTTCGGGTCGGTGCACATGCCGGTGCCGGGCGACAGCGAACCGCTCGGAGTGCTGACCGTGCTGCGTCCGGCGGTGGCCGAGACCGCGGACGAGCCGCTGGACCGGGAGCTGCCGGCCCGGCTGGCCGAGGGGCTGGGCGCCGAGTTGCTCGGACTCGCCGACGGCGATCCGGGCGCGGTGGTCTGGGACGGCGAGCCGCTGTGTGTGCGGCCGCGCGCGACCCGGCCCGCGCAGGCCGTCGTCGCGCGCTTCGGCTGGGATCCCGGGACCCGCGCGGTGCGCGCGGACGAGCGGCTGCACACCCTGCTGGGCGTGCGCCCCGGCGGCTTCGACGGGACGGACACGGCGTTCGCGGAGGCGCTGGCCCCGGACGAGGCCCATGTGGTCCTGAAGGCCCTGCTGGACACCGCGGCCGGCAAGCCGCCCGTCGCGCCGCTGAGCCTGCGGGCACCGGACGGGACACCGCGGCTGCTGGATCTGTGGCCGGCCGACGAGGGCGGGGCGGCGGCTCCGGTCGGCGGAGTGGTGGTCGCCCCGGGATCCGGCGTCTTCGCGGACGGCGCGGCCGATCCGCTGCCGCAGGGCGTGCTGTGCCTGGACCGGCTGGGGCTGGTCGTGTACGCCAACGAGGCCGCCGCCCGGCTCGCCGGCCGGGACCGCGAGTCGCTGCTCGGGTGCCCGCTGTGGGAGGCGCTGCCGTGGCTGGCCGGTCCGCCGTGCGACGACCATCTGCGCGGGGCCCTGCTGTCCCCGGAGCCGGTGCACTTCCGTGTGCACCGGCCGGCCGGTGAGGACGGCGAGAGCGGCAGGGGTGACTGGCTCGCCGTGTCACTGCATCCCGGCGAGGACCTGCTGACCTGCACGCTCGTCCCGGCCGGCCGGATGGACGGGCCGCTGGAGCCGGCCCTGGAGGAGCACGTCCCCCCGGTGGCGGCCGGGCACGCGCTGACGCCGCTGTACCGGCCGATCTCCCTGGCCGTCGCGCTCACGGACGCGGTGACCGCCCAGCAGGTGTCGGCGGTGGTGGTGCAGGAACTGCTGCCCGCGTTCGGCGGCCGGCGCCTCGCCATCTACCTGCTGCAGGAGCGGCATTTCCATCTCGCCTGGGAGAGCGGCTTCCCGCAGGGGTTCCTCACCCAGTTCGAAGGGGTCGGCCTCGACGCGCACGTACCCGGGGTGGAGTGCCTGACCACGGGCCGGCCGCTGTTCTTCGAGTCGATGCAGCAGATCGCGGCCGCCTATCCGGGCATTCCGCTGGACGCCGAGGAGGGCGCCCGCGCCTTCCTGCCGCTGATCGCCTCCGGACGGCCGGTCGGCTCGTGCATCCTCGGCTTCGACCGCTCGCGCCGCTTCGGCGCCGAGGAGCGCACGGTGCTCACCGCGCTCGCCGGGCTGATCGCGCACGCCATGGAGCGGGCGCAGCGCTACGACAGCGAGGCGGCCGTCGCCCGCGGCCTGCAGCAGGCGCTGCTGCCGCACCGGCTGTCCACGCATCCGCTGGTGGAGACCGCGGGCCGGTACCTGCCCGGCACCCAGGGCATGGACGTGGGCGGTGACTGGTACGACGTCGTGGAGGCGGGCGACGGGCTCGCGCTGGTCATCGGCGACGTCCAGGGGCACGGGGTGCAGGCGGCGGCGACCATGGGGCAACTGCGCAGCGCGGTGCGGGCGTTCGCGCTGGGCGACCGGCCGCCGGACGAGGTGATGGCGGGCACCAACCGGCTGCTGACCGACCTCGATCCCGGTCAGTTCGCCAGCTGCTGCTATCTGCGCCTCGACCCGGCGACCGGCCGTGCCCGCATCGCCCGCGCCGGGCATCCGCCGCCGCTGCTGCGGTGCCGCGACGGGCGGACCCGGTTGCTGGACGTCCCCGGCGGTGTCGTTCTCGGCGTGGACCCGCACGCCCGGTACCCGGTGGCCGAGCTGCTGCTGGAGCCCGACGAGATCCTCGCCCTCTACACGGACGGACTGGTGGAGCGGCCGGGCACGGACATCGACGAGGGCATCACCGCGCTGCGGCAGGCGCTCGCCACGGCCGGCGCCGCGCGCGGGCGGCGGGGCGGGCGGTCGCTGGGCGGGGTCGCCGACCGGCTCACGGCCGAGGCACGGCGCGCCACAGACCGCCCCGACGACGTGGCGCTGCTGCTCGCCGCCCGGCGCCCGGCCCCGGTGCCCCGCCGCTGACCGCGCCGCGGCGCGCCGCTCCGATCGGCGCAGTCACCTCGGACGACGGTCTCGCCCGAGCGCGCCGGGCAGTGTAGACATGGGCACATGGTGCGACTGCCCGGCCGGAATGAGACACGGACGCCCCGTTCCGTCGGGCCCCCGCGCGCATCGCAGAGCCGGCCGCCGCGGGACCCGGACGGCAGCGGCGGCAGGCACGGTGTGCTGCGGTCGGTGCTGTCCGGGCGCAGCGTCGCCGGACAGGTGTTCCTCCTCCAAGTGGTCATCGTGCTGCTGCTGATCGTCGCGGCGGTGGTGTCCCAGGTGCTCCAGGTACGGCACGACAGCGACGTGGAGGCACAGAACCGTTCCCTCGCGGTCGCTCGGACGTTCGCCAACGCGCCCGGCACGGTGGCCGCGCTGCGCTCCCCGGATCCCACCGCCGTGCTGCAGCCGCGCGCGGAGGCGGCCCGCAAGGCGACCGGCGTGGACTTCATCGTCGTGATGAACACCAAGGGGATCCGCTACACGCACCCCAAACCGGACCGGATCGGCAAGAAGTTCGTCGGCACCATCGGCCCCGCGGTGGCCGGGGGCACGGTCGTGGAGCACGTCACCGGCACGATCGGCCCGCTGGTGCAGGTCGTGGTGCCGGTGAAGGACGCCTCGGGCACGGTGGTGGGCCTGGTGTCGGCCGGGATCACCACGGAGCACGTGGGCGGGGCCGCCGAGCAGACGCTGCCCCTGATGCTCACGGCGGCGGCGGTGGCGCTGGCGCTGGCCACCGCGGGCACGGCCCTGGTCAGCAGGCGGCTGCTGCGGCAGACGCACGGCCTCGGACCGTACGAGATGACGCGGATGTACGAGCATCACGACGCGGTGCTGCACGCGGTCCGCGAGGGCGTGCTGATCGTCGGCGCCGACGGCCGGCTGCTGCTGGCCAACGACGAGGCGCACCGCCTGCTGGACCTGCCGGAGGACGCCGAGCGGCGCAGCGTGCTGGAGCTGGGTCTCGACGACGAGACGGCGACGCTGCTGGCCTCGGGCCGGATGGCCACCGACGAGGTGCACCTGGTCAAGGACCGGCTGCTGGCGATCAACCAGCGGCCCACCGATCTGCGCGGCGGCCCGGCGGGCAGTGTCACCACCCTGCGCGACTCCACCGAGCTGCGGGCCCTGTCCGGCCGCGCGGAGGTGGCCCGCGAGCGGCTGAACATGCTGTACGACGCCGGGGTGGGCATCGGCACCAGCCTGGACGTGGCCCGCACCGCCGAGGAGCTGGCCGAGCTGGCCGTGCCGCGGTTCGCCGACTTTGTGACCGTGGACCTGTTCGACGCGGTCCTGCAGGGCGAGGAGCCCAAGCCCGGCACCGCGCTGCGCCGCACCGCCTGCGCCGGCATCCGCAAGGACTCCCCGCTGTACCCGGTCGGCGAGCGGATCCGGTTCGTGCCCGCCTCGCCGCAGGCCCGCGGCCTGACCACCGGTCAGTCGGTCCTCGAGCCGGTGCTGCGCGACGCGCCCGGCTGGCGCTCACAGCACCCGGAGCGCACCGCCCAGATCATCGAGTACGGCATCCACTCGCTGATCACGGTGCCGCTGCGGGCGGGCAACCTCGTGCTGGGCCTGGCGAACTTCTGGCGGGCGCAGAAGCCGGAGCCGTTCGACGCCGAGGACCTGGCGCTCGCCGAGGAGCTGGTCGCGCGGGCGGCGGTGTCCATCGACAACGCCCGCCGGTACACGCGCGAGCACAGCATGGCGGTCACGTTGCAGCGCAGCCTGCTGCCGCGCTCCCTGCCCGAGCAGCGGGCGCTGGACATCGCCTACCGCTATCTGCCGGCGCAGGCCGGGGTGGGCGGCGACTGGTTCGACGTCCTGCCGCTGTCCGGCGCCCGGGTGGCCCTGGTGGTGGGGGACGTGGTGGGGCACGGGCTGCACGCGGCGGCCACCATGGGCCGGCTGCGCACGGCGGTGCACAACTTCTCCGCGCTGGACCTGCCGCCCGACGAACTCCTCGGTCTGCTGGACGAGTTGGTGGGCCGGATCGACCAGGACGAGACCGCCGCCGACGGCTCGGCGGCGATCACCGGAGCGACCTGCCTGTACGCGGTGTACGACCCGGTCTCCCGGTGCTGCAGTCTCGCCCGGGCCGGCCATCCGCCGCCGGTGCTGGTGCATCCCGACGGCCGGGTGGAGTTCCCGGACGTCCCGGCGGGGCCGCCGCTGGGTCTGGGCGGGCTGCCCTTCGAGACGGCCGAACTGGAGCTGGCGGAGGGCAGCCGGCTGGTGCTGTACACCGACGGGCTGGTGGAGGACCGCGAACGGGACATCGACGTGGGGCTGGAGATGCTGAGCGACGCGCTGCGCGGCACCGCGGGGGCCTCGCCGGAGGACACCTGCCGCGCGGTGCTGGACCGGCTGCCGGCCCGGCCGAGCGACGACGTCGCACTGATCGTCGCCCGGACCCGGGGGCTGGGCGACGACCGGGTCGCCGAGTGGCAGGTGCCGTCGGATCCGGCGGCGGTCTCCCGGATCAGGTCCGCGGTGACCCGGCAGCTCGCCGACTGGGAGCTGGAGGATCTCGTCTTCACGACCGAGCTGGTCCTGAGCGAGCTGGTCACCAACGCCATCCGCCACGGGCGCGGCCCGATCGGGGTACGGCTGCTGCGCGACCGCACGCTGATCTGCGAGGTCTCCGACCGCAGCACCACCTCACCGCATCTGCGCTACGCGGCGACCACCGACGAGGGCGGCCGGGGCCTGTTCCTGGTGGCGCAGCTCGCCGAGCGCTGGGGTACCCGCTACACCCCCGAAGGCAAGGTCATCTGGGCGGAGCAGCCGTTGCCGTAGGCGGGCACGACGAGGGCCCGGCGGAGCGTGCGCTCCGCCGGGCCCCGTCCCGGATCGCCGCTTCGCCCAGGCGGCGTACGGCGGTCAGCTCAGCCGCGAGCGCAGCAGCTCCTTGCCCATTTCGGCACCCTTGCGGCTGTCGGCCTGGGCCTTGCGGAACAGCTCCATGACCTCGTCGTCGTGTTCGCGCTCGGCGTCCTGGATGTACGTCTCCAGGCGAAGGGCGTTGTCCAGGCACGACTCGACGTACCAGATCAGGTCGTAGTTCTTGTCGCGGGTACCCGTGACCCCGCCGGTCTCGCTGGTGCTGGTCATCCGGGGTCTCCTCCTTCTGTCGGCCCTGCGTCGTTCTCCTTGCGGAGACTCCCGGGTACCCGTGCCGCATGCGGGCACACCGCCTTGCGGCTCAGCCGAGCGCGCGGTCGAGGTTGAAGGCGGCGCTGATCAGGGACAGATGCGTGAACGCCTGCGGGAAGTTGCCCTGTTGCTCGCCGGTACGGCCGATCTCCTCGGCGTACAGACCGAGGTGGTTGGCGTAGGTGAGCATCTTCTCGAAGGCCAGCCGGGCCTCGTCGAGCCGGCCGGCCCGGACCAGGGCCTCGACGTACCAGAAGGAGCAGATGGAGAAGGTGCCCTCGTCGCCGCGCAGCCCGTCGGGGCTGGTCTGCGGGTCGTAGCGGTAGACGAGGGAGTCGGAGACCAGGTCCTCGGTGAGGGCGTCCAGGGTGGACAGCCACTTGGGGTCGGTGGGCGCGATGAACTTGGCGAGCGGCATCATCAGCAGGGAGGCGTCCAGCACGTCGCCGCCCTCGTACTGCACGAAGGCGCCCCGCCGTGCGGACCAGCCGCGGTCCATGATCCGCCGGTAGATCGTGTCGCGGACCTGTCCCCAGCGAAGCAGGTCGGCGGGCAGTCCGCGGCGGCGGGCGAGGCGCATGGCCCGCTCGATCGCGACCCAGCACATCAGCCGCGAGTACGTGAAGTTCCTGCGGCCGCCGCGGGTCTCCCACACACCCTCGTCGGGCTGGTCCCAGTGCCCGCACACCCAGTCCACCAGGCGGCACACGTCGTCCCACTGGCCGCTGGAGATGGGCTCGGCCCACTTGTCGTACAGGTAGATCGAGTCGATGAGGGCGCCGTAGATGTCCAGCTGGAGCTGGCCGGCGGCGGCGTTTCCGACGCGGACGGGAGCGGAGCCGAGATGGCCCTCCAGGTGCGGCAGCTCCCGCTCGGGCAGGTCGGCGCGGCCGTCGATGCCGTACATGATCTGCAGCGGAGGGCAGTCGTCCGTGGTGTCGCAGGGGCTGACGTGCGTGGTCAGGAAGCGCATGAAGGCCTCGGCCTCGCCGGTGAAGCCGAGCCGGAGCAGCGCGTACACGGCGAAGGCGGCGTCCCGCACCCACACGTAGCGGTAGTCCCAGTTGCGTTCCCCGCCGAGCTGCTCGGGCAGGCTGGTGGTGGGCGCGGCGACGATGGCGCCGGTCGGCGCGTAGGTGAGCAGTTTCAGGGTCAGGGCGGAGCGGTGCACCATCTCGCGCCAGCGGCCCCGGTAGCGGGACTGGTGCAGCCAGCGCCGCCAGTAGGCGACCGTGGCGTTGAACGCGTGCTCGGCCTCGATCAGGGCGCAGCCGCGGGGAGCCACCTCGCCGCCGACCCGGTCGAGGGCGAACACGGCCGTCTCGCCCTCGCCGAGTTTGAAGTCGGCGCGCACGTCGGGGCCCTCGCACTCCACGTCGACGGTGGAGGTGAGCGCGAGCGCCTCGTGGGCGGACTCGAAGACGGTGGTGCCGGCGAGGGTGCGCAGGGTGTGGGGATCGGCGCCGTAGCCGAACCGCGGGGCGACCAGCACCCGGAACGGGACGGTGCCGCGCACGCAGACCACGCGCCGGATCAGCCGGTGCCGGCCCGCCTCGCCCGTGCCGTCGGAGGTCACGGGCATGAAGTCCTGCACCTCGCCCACGCCGTCCTCGGTGAAGAAGCGGGTGATCAGCACGTTGGTGTCGGGGAAGTAGAACTGCTTGGTCCGCGCCGGCACGGTGGCGGACAGTTCGAAGCGGCCGCCGCGGTCGGCGTCGAGGATGGCCGCGAAGACGCTGGGCTCGTCGAAGGCCGGGCAGCAGTACCAGTCGATCGTGCCGTTCGAGCCGACCAGGGCCACACTGCGCAGGTCGCCGATGAGTCCGTGCTCGGCGATCGGCAGATAGCGGGACCGGAGGCGGTCCTCCGCGGGAAACGGGGTCTCGGCCATGTGCGGCCTCCCGGTGAGCGGTGCGAGATGTTTTCCAGCTTAGGAGCGAGTGGTCTCCGGTGGCGTGGGAAGGCGCTGCGGGGAATGGTGAGAGTGTGCCCCATTCGGCGGCACCGGCGCGGATGCGGTCATCCGGACCGAGGAGGAGGCATCATGTCGACCATCAAGCCCGAGGAATCCCGGTCGTCCGACGACCACTGCACCCCGGACGCCCTGCTCCACTCCGCTCCCTCCAGGGACGTCACCCCGGAGGACCTGGTGATGGCGGCGGGCAGGGACGTCACCCCGAAGAACCTCGAGTGGGCCCGCCGCAAGATGGAGAAGGAGGGCCCGACAGCCATCGAGAGGCTGATGCCGTAGGGCGGTCCGGGGACAGGAACGAACGGGGGGCTCATGCCCGGGTCCGGGCGGGCGGTCCGCGGGGCGCCCGCCCGGACCGGCACGCCGACGGCCGCGGCAGGCTGTGCACGCGACGGCACCCACGGTGACCGGGAACGGCCGCTTCACCCGTCCCGCGCAGCAACTTCCGTACCGTCCCGGCGATTCGGGCGGCCGCGATCCCTTCCGGAGCGGGCCGGAGGGCTGTCAGACTCCCGAGGGTGCCCGACTTCGACTTCGACATGCTCGTCATCGGATCCGGACCCGGTGGCCAGAAGGCCGCCATCGCCGCGGCCAAGCTGGGCCGCCGGGTCGCCGTCGTCGACCGCCCCGACATGCTCGGCGGGGTCTCCCTGCACACCGGGACGATCCCCTCCAAGACCCTGCGCGAGGCGGTGCTGTATCTGACCGGCCTCACCCAGCGCGATCTGTACGGGCAGAGCTACCGGCTGAAGGACGACATCACCGTCGCCGACCTGACCGCGCGCACCCGGCACGTGGTCGGCCGCGAGGTCGACGTGGTGCGCAGCCAGCTGGCCCGCAACGAGGTGACCGTCTACTCCGGCACGGCCCGCTTCGCCGACCCGCACACCGTCGCGCTGTCCGAACTCTCCGGCCGCGAACGGCTGGTGAGCGCGGAGCACATCGTCATCGCCACCGGCACCCGGCCGGCCCGGCCGGACACCGTCGAGTTCGACGGCCGCACCATCATGGACTCCGACAACGTGCTCACGCTGGAGCGGGTGCCGCGGTCGATGGTGATCGTCGGAGCCGGTGTGATCGGCATGGAGTACGCCTCCATGTTCGCCGCGCTGGGCAGCAAGGTGACCGTGGTGGAGAAGCGTCCCGGCATGCTTGACCTGTGCGACGTGGAGATCGTGGAGTCGCTCAAGTACCACCTGCGCGATCTCGCAGTCACCTTCCGGTTCGGCGAGACCGTGGCCGGCGTCGAGCGCCATCCGCGGGGCACGCTGACCGTGCTGGAGAGCGGCAAGAAGATTCCCGCGGACACCGTGATGTACTCGGCGGGCCGGCAGGGCCTCACCGACGAACTCGACCTGCCCCGGGCCGGGTTGGCGGCCGATGCGCGGGGCCGGATCACTGTGGACGAGCACTACCGCACCGAGGTGCCGCACATCTACGCCGTCGGTGACGTCATCGGCTTCCCGGCGCTCGCGGCGACCTCGATGGAGCAGGGGCGGGCCGCCGCCTACCACGCGTGCGGGGAGCCGGCGGGGCGGATGCACCACCTGCAGCCGATCGGGATCTACACCATCCCGGAGATCAGCTTCGTCGGGCGGACCGAGGACCAGCTGACCGAGGACCGGGTGCCGTTCGAGGTGGGCGTGGCCCGGTACCGGGAGCTGGCCCGGGGGCAGATCATCGGCGACTCGCACGGCATGCTGAAACTGCTGGTCTCCCCCGCGGACCGCACGCTGCTGGGGGTGCACTGCTTCGGTTCCGGGGCGACGGAGCTGATCCACATCGGGCAGTCCGTGATGGGGTGCGGGGGCACCGTGGATTATCTGGTCAACGCGGTGTTCAACTATCCGACGCTGGCCGAGTCGTACAAGGTCGCGGCGCTCGACGCGACGAACCGCCTCCGGCAGATCGACCGCCTGGACTAGGGGGTTTCGTTTGGAGCAGCCCGGGTCCGACCTGATCCAAATAAAACCCCCTGGCCGCGTCACGCCCGGCGGCGCGGCCGCCCGCCCGCCGGCCGGATCAGGTCTCCTCCTCCACCACGTGCATCGCGGCCTCCTCGGCGCCCGCCGCTCCGCCGTCGATGCCGACGTCCCGGGCGACCTCTTCCTTGGTGGTGTCGGTGTGCGCGCCCTCGTCGGGAGCGACCAGGCGGCCCGCCCGTGCCCCGCCCGCCTCGGGGTCGACCGGCTCGCCCTCGCCGCCGGGCAGGTCGCCGATGTCGTCGCCGGCCGGCGGCTGCGCGTCGGGGACTTCCTGGGCGAGGCGTTCGTCCAGGGTCTCCCCCGCGTGCTGCTCGGCGGCGGTGGTGCCCTGCTTGGTGACGCCCAGGGGGCGTTCCGGCGGGGAGTAGCCCTCGTCGAGGACGTCGTCGTAGGTGCGCTCGTCCAGCGCGTCCTGCAGGTCCAGGGGACCGGCGTCCTCCTGTTCCTCGTTGGTGCCGGTCGGCTGGTAGGCGTCGTCCGCCATCGGGGTCTGCTCCGGCTGCTGGTCGCTCATGGTCGCCTCCCTCGTGGCTCGCGGGCCTGTTCCCCGTCCGGGGTTTCCCGCAGCCGGGCGGCTAACCCCGCCGGGCGGCGATCGGCTCAGTCGGCGGACTGTTCGGCCAGGCCCGCCGACCACTTCTCCTCGATGCGGCCGGCCTTCCACACCAGCAGGGCGATCGCCCAGGTGGCGAAGAACAGGCCGACGATCACGAAGCCGACGACGTTGAGGTCGAGGCCGGAGATCCAGTCCCAGAAGGCGCCGTGCAGACCGAGCTTGTCGGCGAGCAGGCCGAGGAGTTCGACGGTGCCGATGATCAGGGCGACGGCGATGGACAGGCCGGTGATGGTGAGGTTGTAGTAGACCTTGCGGACCGGCTTGGAGAACGCCCACTCGTAGGCGAAGTTCATGAACGAACCGTCGATGGTGTCCAGCAGGGACATGCCCGCGGCGAAGAGCACCGGCAGGCACAGGATGGCGTACCAGGGCAGGCCGGAGGCGGCGCCGGAGCCGGCGAGGACCAGCAGGGCGATCTCGGTGGCGGTGTCGAAGCCCAGGCCGAACAGCAGGCCCAGCGGGTACATCTGCCACGGCTTGCGGATCGAGCCGGTGACCCGGCCGAGCAGGCGGTTCATGAAGCCGCGGTTGTTGAGCTGCTGCTCCAGGGCGGCCTCGTCGTAGGCGCCGGAGCGCATCTGCCGGAAGACCTTCCAGATACCGGCCAGGATGACCAGGTTGATCCCGGCGATGAGGTAGAGGAAGGTGCCGGAGACGGTGGTGCCGATCAGTCCGGTGACCTCGTGCAGATGCGAGTTGTCGTCCCGGACCGGTCCGGCGAGGGTCTTCAGGCCGAGCGAGAGCAGCAGGGACAGGCCGAAGACGATGCTGGAGTGGCCGAGGGAGAACCAGAAGCCGACCGACAGCGGCCGCTGCCCCTCGCCCATCAGCTTGCGGGTGGTGTTGTCGATCGCCGCGATGTGGTCGGCGTCGAAGGCGTGCCGCATGCCGAGGGTGTAGGCGGTGACGCCGATGCCGATGCCGAAGGTCTGGGTGCCGACGCTGAAGTGCTGGGGCGCGATGATGCCGACCAGGGTGCCCCAGCCGATGATGTGCAGGGCGAGCACGAACGCCGCCATCCCGCCGACCCTGGTCCACTCCTGCCGCGTCATGGAGGCGCGGACGCGGTGCCAGGCCGAGCGCGGGGCGTCGGCCTGGACGGGCAGGGACGGAGCGGAACCGGGGGCGGCCGTCATCGGGGTGGGTCTTCCTTCGCGGGTGCGGGTACGGCTGCACAGCACAGCCTTGTGCCATCCAACCGTACTTGCAACCCATGCGCAATAACGCGCCGGGGGGGTCAGGCGGTGAACATGCCCCGGCCCAGCCAGTCCTCGCGGTCCCGCACGCCGGGCAGGGCGAAGAAGTAGCCGCCGCCCGTCGGGGAGATGTAGTCCACCAGGGGCTCGTCGATCAGCCGGGTCTGCACCGCCTCGAACTGGCGCTTGACGTCCTGCTGGTAGCAGCAGAAGACCAGGCCCATGTCGAGGTTGCCGACGTTGTCCACGCCGCGGTCGTAGTTGTAGCCGCGGCGCAGGATGCGGGAGCTGTCGGTCTCGGGCTTGCGCGGGTTGGCGAGGCGGATGTGGGCGTCCAGCGGGATCGCGGTGCCGTGCGGGTCCTTGGCGTAGTTGGGGACGTCGGTCTCCTTGGCGCCGTCGAGCGGGGCGCCGGTGTCCTTGCGGCGGCCGAACATCTTCTCCTGCTCGGTGAGCGAGACCCGGTCCCAGAACTCGACCAGCATCCGGATGATCCGGATGACCTGGTAGCTGCCGCCCCTGGTCCAGGCGGGCTCGCCCTGGCCGTCGCCGACCCAGATCAGCTTGCCGGTCTCGCGCGCGGAGGTGACGTCGGGGTTGGCGATGCCGTCCTTGAAGCCGAGCAGGTTGCGCTGGGCGCCGGTGGGGCGCGGGGCGTTCTGGAAGCCGTCGATGCGCCACTTGATCTGCATGCCGCCACGGGTGTGCCGGGCGATGTCGCGCAGCGCGTGCAGCACGGTGTCCTGGCTCTGCGCGCAGATCTGCAGCGACAGGTCGCCGTGGCACTCGGCGGGATTGAGGTTGTCGTTGGGGAAGGTCCGCATCGGGGTGAGCCGGGCGGGCCTGGCCTTGGCGAGGCCGTAGCGGTCGTCGAACAGGGAGGCGCCGACGCCGACGGTGACGGTCAGGCCGTCCGAGGGGACCTCGGGGCCGAGGATGCCGTTGTCGGAGGGCGGCGCGCCGACGCCCAGGTCGGTGGGGGCGCCGCCGGAGGTGAGGAAGCGGGCCCGCTCGGTGATGGTCTTCAGCAGGTCGGTCAGGCCCTTGCGGTCATCGGCGATGACGTTCAGCGAGACGAAGGTGGCGGCGGCCGGAGCCGGGGTGATGATGCCGGCCTGGTGGGCGCCGTGGAAGGGGACCTTTGCCGAGCCGTCCGGGCCGCTGCTCTGGGCCTGGGCCGTGCCGCCGGCCTCGCCGAGGGCGAAGCCGCCGCCGGCCAGGACCGCTCCGGCGGCGCCGGCGCCCAGCGCGGTCCGCACGAAGGAACGGCGGGCGGGGCCGACGGGGCAGGCCGACGGTTCGGCAGGGGACATGGCGGGATTCCCTTCGGGGTGTTCGCAGGTCGGGTGCGGGTGGGCCATCAGGCGGACTTCCGGATCTCGAGCAGGTCCGGGACGGGGGCGAGGTCTTCCAGCAGCTGGCCGGTGGCGCCGTCCAGCCGCTGTTTGTCGGCGGCGGCGAGCTTGTCGACGGGCGTCCAGCCGGTGCCGTGGTGGGCGGCGTCCAGGAGCCTTTGCACCCGGGCGATGTCCGCGTCCACCGTCGGCAGCAGCTTGGGCGCGCGCCGGGTGAGCAGCGGCTTGAGGACGGTGAGCAGCTCACGGGTGCCGCTGAGGTTGGCGTCGGCGGTGGCGAGGTTGGTTCCGCTGCCCTCGTCGGTGTCGCCGGTCAGCTCGAACTGGAGGGTGTTCTCCAGGATCTCGTGCGCGCGCAGCGGCAGGTCGCCGGGGTCGAAGTCCTGGGCCGGGAAGGCCTTGCGCAGCCCGTCGGCGTCGGCGGCGAGCTGCCGGGCGGGGCCGGTCAGCTCCTTGGCGGACTGGCCGTGCCACAGGCCGTACTCGAGGCGGAGGAAGCCGGTGAAGTCCTTGTCCCGCTCGCCGTCCGGCAGTCCGTCGGCGCGGCCGTCGATCTTCTTGTCGTAGTCCTCGAAGGTGCCGTAGGCGGCGCCGAGGGAGGCGTAGGTGCGGTGGGCGGTGAGCCAGTCGGTGCGGGCCTTGCCGAGGTGGTCGTGCTCGATGTCGCCGGCGAGGGTGCGGGTCTGGGCGACCAGGGTGTCCAGGCCCTGCCCGACGTACGCCTTGTACGCCTTCAGGGGTGCGGCGAGGTCCTGTTCGGAGACGGGGACGACCGGTGCGGCCGCGCCGCCGCCGGCGACGGTGACCGCCTTGGAGGTGACGGCCTTGCCGCCGGTGGGGACGCAGCGCCAGGCGTAGCTGCCGCCGGCGACGGTGGCGACCAGGTCGCGGGTGGTGCCGGGGGCCAGGCCCTCGATCTCGCCGTAGACCGCGCTGGTCGCCGGGTCTATGAGGTAGACCTCGGAGGTCTTGTCGCCGGTGTTGTGCATCTGGAACGTCTGCCGGCCGGGCTTGGGCGCGGTGAAGCCCTTGCCGCACTCGGTCTCGGAGACGGCGACGGTCTGGTCGCCGGCGGGCTTGGGCCGGGAGAGGGCGACGACGAGTCCGGCGACCACGGCGGGTACGGCGACGACGGCGGTGGGCACCACCCAGACGGGGCGGCGCCGCTCGGGCCGGGCGGCCTTCGGCTCCGGGGCGGGGCGTTCCTTCGCCTGCTTCGGTGCGGTGGCCCGCACGCCGCGCACGAACAGGGTCATCACTATGGCCAGGTAGCCGGCGTAGGCCACCACCTGCAGCCAGGTCATGGTCGGGGTGAGGTTGAAGACGCCCTGGACCAGGGTGCTGTACCAGGAGCCGGCGTCGACGCTGCTCGCGAGGTCGACCGCGTAGGCGGTCTTGCCGGGCAGCACGCCGCCCTCCTGCAGGTCGCGCAGGCCGTAGCCGAGCACGCCGGCGGCGATGACGATCAGGACGGCGCCGGTGGCGGTGAAGAACTTGGTCAGGTTGATCTTCAGCACGCGCCGGTACAGGCCCCAGCACAGGCCCGCGGCCAGGACGAGTCCGATGCCGGCGCCGGTCAGCGGCCCGGCGGACTCGCCGGCCGCCTGGGCGGTGGTCCACAGGAACAGGGCGGTCTCCAGGCCCTCACGGCCGACCGCGAGGAAGGAGGTGAGGATCAGCACACCGGAGCCCATGGCGAGGGCGCCGGTCACCTTCTCCTTCAGCTCGCCGGAGAGGCTGCGGGCCGAGCGGCGCATCCAGAACACCATGGCGGTGACGAACGCGACGGCGATCACGCTGAGGGTGCCGCCGAAGGCCTCCTGGGCGGTCTGCGGCATGGAGGCGGCGGTGAAGGTGAGCACCGCGCCGAAGCTCATCGCCACGGCGACGGCGGCGAGGACACCGGTCCACACCTGGGGCAACCGGGAGCGCGCCTCGGCCCGCACCAGGGTGGCGACGAGGATGGAGACGATGAGTCCGGCTTCCAGTCCCTCCCTGAGTCCGATCAGGAAACTCGGAAACGCGTCGTCCCACATGCCCTGCTGCCCTCCCTGTTGGTTAGTGAAGGCATGCCTTACCTTCGCGGACCATCATGACCAGGGCCATGTAGTCGGCCGGTCATAAAGGGGCAATGGGAAAGCAAAGTCCGGGACCGTTCGCCCTCGCGCGTTCGTCTACAGGTCGGTAGACCGTCTACAAATGTGTAGTCGGATCTTGTCGAGGCAAGTCGAAGGAAAGGGCGTACGGCGATGACCGCTCCCCCACATCTGGCGTCGCAGCTCGCGGTCAACGTGCTCGACGCCCATTCGCTGCTCGCCGCCTTCGGCGTGCTGGGCGTCGGCGTCGTGCTCTTCGCGGAGACCGGGCTGCTGATCGGATTCTTCCTGCCCGGTGACTCCCTGCTGTTCACCGCGGGGCTGCTGTGCACGGGCACGTCCACGAGCGGGGTGCACCTCTCGCTCGGGCCGCTGCTGGTGGCCGCGGCCGTCGGCGCGCTGGCCGGCTCGCAGTGCGGGTTCCTGATCGGCCGGAAGGCGGGCGGCGCGCTGCTCGCCCGCACCCGGTCGGCCAGGCTGCGCGAGGGCGCGCAGCGCGCCGAGGAACTGCTGGAGCGGTACGGCTACGCGAAGGCGATCGTGCTGGCCCGCTTCATCCCGGTGGTGCGCACGGTGCTGAACCCGCTGGCGGGGGCACTCGAGGTGCCGGCCCGCACCTTCACCTTCTGGCAGGTGACGAGCGGCCTGGTGTGGAGCCTCGGCCTCACCCTCGCGGGGTACGCGCTGGGCTCCTCGATCCCGAACGTCGACAAGTACCTGCTGCCGATGGTCGCGCTGATCGTCGTCGTGTCGCTGCTGCCGCTCGCCGCCGAGGTACTGCGTTCCCGCCGGTCGGCCCGGGAGACCCGATGACACCGCTCGCTCTGTCCGGCTCGTCGGTCGACGGGCCTCTCTACCTCGACGTGGTGGACCTCGCCCACCGCTCCCCCGGCTGGCTGGACGACACGATCGCGGTGTGGTCGGCGTACGGTCTGGCGGTGTTCGCGCTGCTCATGCTCGTGGGCTGGTGGCGGGCCCGCCACGAGGGGGCCGGCGCGGCCATGACGGCGCTGGCCGTGCCGGTGGCGGTGGTGGTGGCGTTCGGCGTGAACAGCCTCGTCAAGCCGCTGGTGGCCGAGGACCGGCCGTGCCGCCGGCTGGCCTTCCGCACGCTGGAGGCGTGTCCGCCGCGCGGCGACTGGGCGTTCCCCAGCAATCACACGGCGGTCGCCTGCGCCGCCGCGGCCGCCCTGTTCTTCGTCTCGTGGCGGCTGGGCGCCGTCGCCTCGGTGTGCGCTGTGGCGATGGCCGCCTCCCGCGTGTGGGTCGGGGTGCACTATCCGCACGACGTCCTCGCGGGGGCCGTCCTCGGCGCGCTGGTCGGCTGCCTGGCCATGATCGCGCTGCGGCGGTGGCCGGCCACCCTGGCGGGACGGCTGGCCGCGACCCGGCTGCGCCCGCTGCTGGTCTCGGGAGCCCCGTGAGGTCCAGGAGCCCCGCCCGGCCGGCCGGCGCGGCGGCCCTGTGCGCCTGGGCGGCGTTCGGGGTGCTGGCCGCGGTGGTGGCGCACGCCCACGGCCCGCTGCCCCCGGACCGGGGTCTGCTGTCCTGGTCCGTGGCGCACCGCCCGCCGGTGGCGGTGGCGGTGGCCCGCGGGCTGACCGACACGGGCACGGGCGTGGTGCCGTACCTCCTGGTGGTCCTGGCCGGGCTGGTCGCCGGACGCACCGTGCGGCAGCGGCTGGTGGCCGTGCTGGTCGGCGTGCTCTGCCTGGCCGCGGGGCAGGTGCTGCGGTACGGCGTGATGGAGCTGATCGCCAGGGCCCGGCCGCCGCAGTACGACTGGCAGACCGAGGCTTCCGGCTGGTCGTTCCCCTCCGGTCACACCACCACGTCCGCGCTGGCCGCCGGCCTGCTGATCACCGCCCTGTGCGTGCGCGCGCCACGCGGCCGGGCGGTGCTGTGCCCGCTGGTCGCCTGCTGGGGGGCGGGGGTCGGGCTGACCCGGGTCTTCCTGGGCGTGCACTGGTTCACCGATGTGCTCGGCGGCTGGCTCTTCGCCGCCGGCTGGCTCGGTGTCCTCGTCCTCGCGGCGGCCCGGTGGCTGCCCGCGACCCACCCGGACGACGCGTCCGGCGGACCGGCGGCGACGGACGCGCCCCGGGATCCTCGTCGCCGAGGGTGGTCACCCCCCGCGTGAGTGCGGGCGGGTCAGGGCGCGGCGTGGGGGCCGTCCGGGCGGGCGGTGCGCCGTTCGACCATCTCCCGGCTCAGATCCCCGGTCTCCGCCTCCGGCAGCCGCTCGAAACCGTCCTCGGTGATGACGCACACGACGGGGAAGATACGGCGGGTCAGGTCGGGGCCGCCCGTGGCCGAGTCGTCGTCCGCCGCGTCGTACAGCGCCTGGAGCGCGGCGAGGGCCGCCTCGCGCCGGGTGAGGCCCGGCCGGTAGAGCTTCTTCAGGGCGCCCCGTGCGTACGGGGAGCCGGAGCCCTCGGCGTAGAAGTCCCGTTTCTCGTACAGGCCGCCCGCGGCGTCGAAGCCGAAGATCCGGCCGCGGCCGCCGTCGGGCGCGGTGACGTCGTACCCGGCGAGCAGCGGGACGACGGCGAGGCCCTGCATGGCCTGGGCGAGGTTCTGCCGGATCATGGCCGCGAGCCGGGCCGCCTTGCCGGCCAGGGTCATGGGCGTGCCCTCGATCTTCTCGAAGTGCGTGAGCTCCACCTGGTAGAGCCGCACCATGTCCAGGGCGAGGCCGACGGTCCCGGCGAAGGCGACGGCCGTGTGGTCGTCGGCGGGGTGCACCTTCTCCAGGTCGCGCTGGGCGATGAGATTCCCCATGGTGGCCCGCCGGTCACCGGCGATCAGCACGCCGTCGCGGTAGGTCAGGGCGAGCACCGTGGTGCCGTGCGGGAAGGCGCCGGGCGCCATCCGTGTCCCGCCGGGAAGCACGGGCGTGGTGGGCAGCAGGCCGGGCCGGTGCGCGGCCAGGAACTCGGTGAAGGACGACGTCCCCGGCGTGAAGAACGCCTCGCTCGGCAGCCCCGCTGCGTCGTTCCCCGGCATGGCTCTCCCCCTCCTGTACGGCACCCTCCTGTACGGCACCCGACACCCGAGTCCTACCTGCGGCGGGCGTGCGGGAAACTCCCCGCCCTCACAGGGCCTTGCGCCGCACCAGCACCGCCAGCACCAGCAGGCCCGGCAGCAGGGGCAGCCACACGGTCAGCAGCCGGTAGCCGAGCACGGCGGAGGCCGCGGCCGCGCCGGGGGCGCCGGAGAGGGTGAGGGCGAACACGAGCGCCGCGTCCAGGGAACCGAGGCCGCCCGGGGTGGGCAGCAGGGCCGCGGCGCTGCTCGCGGCGAGGTACAGCAGGGCCACCTGGAGCGGGGGCAGCGGCAGTCCCACCGCCCGCGTGACGGAGATCAGCACCAGCGAGTGCAGCGCGGCGAATGCCAGGGAACCGCCCCACAGGGCCGCGGCCCGGGCCGGGCGGGTGTGCAGGCCGCGGAGGTCGGCTAGGACCACAGACAGGGCCCGGCGGCAGCGCGCCCACCAGGGCGTCGCGGGCAGGACGGCGAGCAGCACCAGGCAGCCCAGGGCGACGGCGAGGGCCGTCGGGGTGAGGTCCGGCAGGCGGAGCAGCCCCGGGCAGGCCGGGGCGAGCACCGCGATCAGCGCCAGCCGGACCGCGCCGCCCGCGCCGGCCTTGACGGCGAGGGCACTGGCCGAGCGGCCGGCGGGCAGTCCGCAGCGCATCAGGAACCTGACGTTCACCGCGCCCGCGCCGAGCCCGGCGGGCAGCAGATGGTTGGCGGCGGAGGCGGCGAACTGGGCGGCGACGAGCAGGGAACCGGGGAGCCGCCGCACCACCGCGCCCTGCTGGGCGAGCGCGGAGGCCGCCCAGGTGCCGAGGGCCGCCGTCGCACCGACCAGCAGCCAGCCCTGGTCGGCCCCGGCCAGCCGCCCGGCCCCGCTCTCGAGGGCGGCCCAGTGCCGGTGGGCGAGGTACAGCCCGCCGACCAGCACGGCGAGCAGCACACCCGCATGCCAGCACACACGCCGCCGCCCGAGCCCCGTGCCGGCTTCCGGCACGGACGCGACCGGCCGTTCCTGAGTGACGATCGGGGACGTCATCGGCCTCTCCTGGGTACGGGGACGTGCTCGGCCGGTCCTGCGTGCACGAAGAATCCCTGCGCCGGTCGGGGACGCGCGGGGATGCGGGCGACCGGGAACGGACCCACCGGAACGCCACCGGCCAGACCCGGAGC
>NZ_JBIDAL010000001.1:0-348927 GCF_043202415.1 Streptomyces sp. NPDC048192 | reverse complement strand
AGCCGCCGGGACGCGAGCGGCCGGGGACGGAGCCACGGGGACGCGAGCGGCCGAGGACAGAGGCGCCGGAACGTCACCGGCCAAGTCCAGAGCCGCGGGGACGCGAGCGGCCGAGGACAGAGCCGCCGGGACGCGAGCGGCCGGGGACGGAGCCACGGGGACGCGAGCGGCCGAGGACAGAGGCGCCGGAACGTCACCGGCCAAGTCCAGAGCCGCCGGGACGCGAGCGGCCGAGGACAGAGGCGCCAGAACGTCACCGGCCAGGCCCAGAGCCGTCGGGACGTCAGGGGCCAGGGCCGGGCCCACGTCACCGGCCAGACCCGGAACCGCCGGGGCGCCCACGGCCAGCGACGGACCCACCGGCACGCCAGGGGCCGGCGACGAACCCACCGAAACATCACCGGCCAGACCCGGGACCGCCGCGACGCGGACCGCCGGCAACGGACCCACCGCAACACGACCAGCCAGACCCGAAGCCGCCCGGACGCCAGGGGCAGGCGAAGAACCCGCCGAAACGTCACCGGCCAGACCCGGAACCGCCAGGGTGCGGACGGCCGAGGACGGACCCACTGGAACATGACCAGCCAGGCCGGGAGCCGCCGGGACGCCAGGGGCTGGAGTCGGACCTCTCCGTAGGACCGTCCGCGGCGCGGCCCGGCGTGTCGGGGTGGTCGGAAACGGCCCGGCTCCGTACTCCGCGGCCCCGGCCGCTTCTCGGGCCGGACCTGGCATGTCGGCTTCTCGGACCCGGCCCCGCATGTCGGCCGCTGCTCCGGCCCGCCGTGTCACCGGCCGCTCCCGGGTACGGAGTAGTACAGCCGACCGCCGTCGATGGGGGCGGACGGCCAGGTGCGGGCGTAGCCGGGTGGGCGGGCGGCGCCGGGGACCAGGGACGCGACCGGGATCCGGCGGGCGGTGGCGGTGATGGCGGCCTCCGTGCTGTTCGCGTTGTGCCCGGAGGTCGCCGCCGAGGAGCAGCCGGTGTAGAAGGCGACGGGGATGGCGCCGTCGCCGGTGAGCAGGCAGGGCGGGCGGACGCCGAGGCGGTGCAGGGCGGCGGCGGTGCGGGACCAGCCGCGGTGGTCCCGGGTGGTGTTGTCGACCGTGTTCTCCAGCACGGCGAGCTGCACCGCGAGATGGGCGGCGAGGCCGAGGCAGAGCAGGGTCACGACGACCGGGCGCCAGGGCCGGCGCGGGGCGGTGACCAGGTGCACCAGCGCGTCCGCGACCGGGAGCGCGAGCAGGGCGTAGGCCGGCAGCAGAAAGCGCGGGGCGGCGTAGTCGATCATGAACAGGTACGGGAAGGCGGCGGTCACCGCGCAGGCGAGCGGCAGCAGCGTGGCCGCCGTACGCCCGGCGCGGACGGCGACGACCAGCCCGAGCACCGCGAGCAGGGGCAGGACGAACCACCACACCGTGACCACCGGGTCGGGCAGGCCGCCGGCGCAGGGCCGGCACAGCGCCCGGCCGCCGAGGCTGCGCAGCTGGTCGACGACCGCGGGGTGCCAGCCGAGGCCGCCCTGGATCGCCGAGCCCTCGGACAGCCGGTGCACCGGGCCGCCGTAGCGCACGTACGCCTCGATCACCCACTCGGCGCCCCCGGCCGCGAGCCCGGCGAGCAGCACCCACAGCCGCCGGCGGGGGCGGCGGGCGGCGCCGAGGACGAGCAGCGGCAGCACCGCCCAGACCGCGTCCATGGGCCGCATCCACGCCATGAGCGCGGCGCCGGCCGCCAGGCCCCACAGCGCTCCCCGGCCGCCGCCCTGAGCGCCGGCGCGCAGGAAGCAGCCGGCCGCGGCGAGGGCGCCGACGGCGACCCAGTAGTTGGGCATGGCCTGCGGGCCGTAGAACAGGGTGACCCACAGGGAGGCGAAGAGGGCGCCGGCGAGGGTGAGGACGCGCACCGGGAACAGGCCGCGCCAGGCGCGCAGGGCCAGGTACAGCGCGAGTCCGGACAGGAGCGCGAGGTAGACCCGCAGCAGCGCGGTGGAGGTGGACCAGGAGGCGACGGGCGCGACGAGCAGGGAGACGCCCCGGGCGCGCGGGGCGCTGAAGAAGGCGGCGGGCGCCTGCGGGCTGACCTGGCTGACGTACACCGTCTCGTCCCAGCCGAGGCCCATGCCGGGCCGGACGAGGAGCAGTTGGGCCAGGGTGAAGGCGGCCGCGACGGCGGCGAGCGGGGCGGTGGGCCGCGGCCGTGAGCCGCCGGCGAGGGCGCGCCGGGCCCGCTCGCGCCGCAGCCCGGCGAGTGTGGCGTGCGCGCTGCCGGCCATCATCACCCCTCATGCCCCACGATGCGGGACGACTGTCACCCTACAGTCTGTAGGGTCGAGGACGGGAGTCGGGAAAACACGCCAAGCAAGGTGAGAACACCGCAAAGTAAGAGAAAAACATCGTCGATCCGGGCGGAAACACCGCCAAACTACCCCGAAATCCAGCCTTCCACCGGGCCGACAGGGCCATCCGGCCGACGGCACTACGCGCTGTAAGGTTGGGGCATGGCTGGCACAGGGGCCCGCGGCAGGGCGGAGCGGCGCAGCGCCGGCGCGCTGGAGAGCGAGGTGCTGGCCACGCTGTGGGCCACGGACCGGCCGCTGACCCCGGCCGAGATCCAGGCCGAGGTCGACGGCGCGCTCGCCTACAACACGGTGCACACCATCCTCAAACGCCTGTACGACAAGGGGCTGGTGCTGCGGGACGCCGACGGCCGGCGCGGCGCGTACCGGCCGGCGAAGAACGCGGCCGAGCTGACGGCCGAGGCGATGCACGAGGCCCTGGACCGCGGCCCCGACCCGATCGCCGCGCTCCAGCAGTTCGTGACCGGGCTGAGCCCGGAGGAGGAGCGGGCGCTGCGCGACCTGCTCGCGGGAGACGGCGCATGAAGTACGACGTCTACACCCCGCTGGCGCTGTCGCTGCTGCTGTCCGCCGCGGGGCCGCTGATCGCCCGGCGGGTCGCCCCGGCCCTCGCCGCGCGCGTGCTCACCTCGGCGGCGGTGCTGACCGCGGCCGCCACCACCTGGTCGCTGGTGCTGCTGGCCACGACGCTGCTCGGCGCGGCGCCGCCGGTGATCCGCGAGGCCCGTGAGGACGGGCGCCCGGTGACGGATCCGGTGCCCGAAGTGATCGGTGTGGCCGCCTGTCTGGCTCTGCTGGCGATCGGCGTGCGGGTGTACCGGGCGGTGCGCGCCGAGCGGCGCACCCGCCGGGTTCTGCGCCGGCTGTGCGCGGGGCATCCGGCGGACACCGAGCTGATCGTCGCCGCCTCCGAGGTGCCGCGGGCCTTCGCGATCCCGGGCAGGCCGGGGCGCATCCTGGTCACCTCGGCGATGCTGGGCGCCCTCGCGCCCGCCGAGCGCCGGGTGCTGCTCGCCCACGAGCGCGCCCATCTCCACCACCGGCACGGGTCGCTGGTCACGGCGGCGACGCTCGCCGTCGCCGCCGACCCGCTGCTGCGTCCGGTGCGGTCCGCCATCGCGTTCCTGGTGGAGCGGTGGGCGGACGAGCAGGCGGCGTCGGCGGTCGAGGACCGGCGTACGGCCGCCCGGGCACTGGCCCGGGCCGCCCTCACCGCAGGCCGGGCCCGGGCGTGCGCCCTCGGCTTCGCCGACCGCTCGGTCACCCGCCGGATCGCGGCCCTGCAGACGAGCCCGCCGCCGCGGCTGTGGCCGGCAGCGGGGGCCGTCCTCCTCCTGGGCGCCCTGTCCACCCTCCTCGCCGCCGACGCGACGGGCGACCTGCTGCGGCAGCTGTCCGGCGCACTGAGCTGACGCCCCCGGCGTCAGCCGCCGTTCGGCGCGCGGTGCGGGGGCTGGTCCGGTGCCGGGCGGCGAACCACCGGCGGCATCGCCCGTACGGCGGGTCCGTCGGTGCTCACGGTGAGCGGCTCGCCGTGGTGCCGCAGGGTCAGCGGCGGCCCGTCCAGCAGCGCGTACGTCGCCTTGTCGGCGCCGATCTCCACGCGCAGCCGCCGGCCCCGGAACTCGACGTTGAAGGCGAGCCGGCTCAGGCGCTCGGGCAGGCGCGGCGCGAACCGCAGGCGCTCTCCGTCGCGGCGCATCCCGCCGAAGCCCGCCACCAGCGCCATCCAGCTGCCGGCCAGCGAGGCGATGTGCAGCCCGTCGCGGGTGTTGTGCTCCAGGTCCCGCAGGTCCATCAGGGCGGCCTCGGTGGTGTAGTCCCAGGCCAGGTCGAGATGGCCCGTCTCGGCGGCGATGACGGCCTGGCAGCACGCCGACAGGGAGGAGTCCCGTACGGTCAGCGGCTCGTAGTAGGCGAAGTTCCGGGCGACCTGCTCGTCGTCGTACCGGTCGGCGAAGAAGTCGCCGCAGGTGTACATGGCCAGCACGAGGTCGGCCTGCTTGACGACCTGCTTGCGGTAGAGGTCGAAGTAGGGGAAGTGCAGCAGCAGCGGGTACTGGTCGGGGCGGGTGCCGGCGAAGTCCCAGCGCTGGTAGCGGGTGAACCCGGCGTGCTGCTCGTGCACGCGCAGTTCGTGGTTGTACGGGACGTGCATGGCCTCGGCGGCGTCCCGCCAGGAGGCGGTCTCCTCCTCGTCCACGTCCAGCCGGGCCGCCTCGCGCGGGTGGCGTTCGGCGGCGTCGGCGGCGGCGAGCAGGTTCTGCCGGGCCATGAGGTTGGTGTACGTGTTGTCGTCGGCGATCGCGCTGTACTCGTCGGGGCCGGTGACGCCGTCGATGTGGAAGACGCCGTGGCCGTCGTGGTGGCCCAGGGAGCGCCACAGCCGCGCGGTCTCCACCAGCAGTTCCACGCCGGTCTCGCGCTCGAACACGGTGTCGCCGGTGGCCTCGACGTACCGGACGACCGCGTCGGCTATGCCGGCGTTCACATGGAAGGCGGCGGTGCCGGCCGGCCAGTACGCCGAGCCCTCGGGGCCGGCGATGGTCCGCCACGGGAACGCGGCGCCGGCGAGCCCGAGCTGCGCCGCGCGTTCCCGGGCCTCGTCCAGGGTGTTGTGCCGCCAGCGCAGGGCCTCGGCGACGGCGGCTGGGGCGGTGTGGGCGAGCACGGGCAGCACGAACATCTCGGTGTCCCAGAAGGCGTGCCCGTCGTAGCCGGAGCCGGTCAGGCCCTTGGCCGGGATGGCGCGCTGCTCGGCGCGGGCGCCGGCCTGCAGGACGTGGAACAGGGCGAAGCGGACCGCCTGCTGGATCTGCTCGTCGCCCTCCACCTCGACGTCGGCGCGGGCCCAGAAGTCGTCCAGGCAGGCCCGCTGGCCGGCGAGCAGGCCCTGCCAGCCGTCGTGCGCGGCGGCGGCGAGCGCGGCGTCGACCTGGTCGGCCATCGCGGGCAGCGAGCGGGCGCCGGACCAGCCGTGGGCGACCAGCTTCTCCACCCGCAGCGTCTGGCCGGGCTCGAGCACGGAGGTGACCGTCAGGCGGGCCACGTCGGTGCCGCTCTCGCTGCGGGTGGTGGTGCGCTCCGGGCCGGTGACGACGTGATCGGCGGCCACGGCCACCCGCAGGCCGCTGCGCCGGGTGCGGTGCACCAGCCGCAGCCGGCTGCCGGAGGCGAAGTGGTCCTCCTGCTCCAGCGGCGACTGCAGCGCCATGGCCGCGCGCGGGTCGCCGTCGGAGTCGGGCAGGGTCTCGTTGGCGACCAGCTCGGACTGGATGACCACCCGGCTGCGGTCGCCGACGGCCTCGACCTCATAGGCGACGGCGGCGACCGCGCGCTGGGTCAGCGACACCAGCCGGGTCGAGCGCACCCGGACCGTGGACCCGGCCGGCGAGGTCCACTCGCAGGTCCGCTCCAGCACCCCGCGGCGCAGGTCGAGGACCCGTTCGTGGCTGACGAGCCGGCCGTAGCGCAGGTCGAAGGGCTCGTCGTCGACGAGCAGCCTGATGATCTTGCCGTTGGTGACGTTGATGACCGTCTGGCCGGACTCGGGGTAGCCGTAGCCGGCTTCGGCGTACGGCAGCGGGTGCACCTCGTGCACGCCGTTGAGGTAGCTGCCGGGCAGGCCGTGCGGTTCGCCCTCGTCGAGGTTGCCGCGCCAGCCGACGTGCCCGTTGGACAGCGCGAACACCGACTCGCTCTGGGCGAGCACGCCGAGGTCGAGGGCGGTCTCCCGCACGACCCACGGCTCGACGGTGTACGACCGGTCGGTGATCACTGCTTGCCTCCCAGCTCGGCGAGGTCCTTCACGACGATGCTCGCGCCGTGCGCGTACAGCGCGTCGGTCTGGCCCACGCGGTCCACGCCGACGACGTAGCCGAAGCCGCCCGAGCGGCCCGCGTCCATGCCGGCCAGCGCGTCCTCGAAGACGGCCGCCCGGGACGGCTCGACGCCCAGGTCGTGGGCGGCGGCGAGGAAGGTGTCGGGGTGCGGCTTGCCCGGCAGGTGCCGCTCCGCCGCGACCACGCCGTCGACGCGCACGTCGAAGAGGTGCTCGGCGTCCACGGCGCGCAGCACGTCCCGGCAGTTGGCGCTGGAGGAGACGATCGCCGTGCGCAGGCCCGCGGCGCGGACCGCCTCCAGATACCGCAGGGTGCCCTCGTAGGCCTCCACCCCGCCGGTGCGGATCTTCTCCAGCAGCAGGACGTTCTTGCGGTTGCCGAGGCCGTGCACGGTAGGGGCGTCCGGCGGGTCGTCGGGGGTGCCTTCGGGCAGGTGGATGCCGCGCGAGTCGAGGAAGGCGCGGACGCCGTCGGCGCGGGGGCGGCCGTCGACGTACTCGTCGTAGTCGGCGACCGCGTCGAACGGCCGGCCCTGCTCCCCCGCGTAGTCCCGCAGGAACGCGTCGAACGTCTCCTTCCAGGCCGCCGCGTGCACGACGGCCGTCTTGGTGACGACCCCGTCGAGGTCGAACAGACAGGCCTGGATTTCGTCGGGCAGACCGAGCTGAGTCATACCGGCACTGTTCCCCATGAGCCGCCTTCCAGTGAGTGGTACACGCCACAGGTTTCCGCAAACTCCTGGTGACACACTCTGCTGTGTGCCGCTGACCTTCGACGACCTCCTCGACCGCGCCCGTGGCCTGGTCCGGGGCGGCCGGCGTGCCCTGCTGGGCATCGCGGGCGGCCCGGGTGCGGGCAAGACGACGCTCGCCGGGCATCTGGTGCGCGCCCTGAACGCCGACGGCCCGCCCTGGGCGGCGCACGTCCCCATGGACGGCTTCCACCTGGCCGACGCCGAGCTGGACCGGCTCGGCCGCCGGGACCGCAAGGGCGCCCCGGACACCTTCGACGCGGCCGGGTACGCGGCGCTGCTGCGGCGGCTGCGCGAGGACGCCGACGAGGTGGTGTACGCGCCCGGCTTCGAGCGGGCGCTGGAGCAGCCGCTGGCGGGCGCGATCCCGGTGCCGCCGGCCGCCCGGCTGGTGGTGACCGAGGGCAACTACCTGCTGCTGGCGGAGGGTTCCTGGGCGCGGGTACGGCCGTGCCTGGACGAGGTGTGGTACTGCGAGGCGGACGAGCCCGAGCGGATCCGCCGGCTGATCGCCCGGCACGAGGAGTTCGGCAAGGACCACGAGACGGCCGTGGCCTGGGTCCTCGGCACCGACCAGCGCAACGCCGACCTGGTGGCGGCGACCCGCGGGCGGGCGGACCTGGTGGTGCCGGCCACCGCCCTGCGGCCGCCGCCCCGTGCGGCGGAGAGCCGGCCGGCCGGTTTACCCGGGCCGCAGTGAACTCCGGCCCGGCCCGGGCCGTATCCGTGGGTACGGCAGAAGGTCTGCCGGTACGACTCGTGCAGCGGTGACGCCCGCGGCGGCGGGTGCGGTGCGACAGTAGGGCCATGTCCGGGCCCACCACCGTTCCCGCCGCCCCCCGGCCGGTGCCACCGCGGGGCGGATGATGGCGCGCGAACAGCACCTGGTCCTCACCCGTGAGCTCTCCGCCGCGGGGCCGCGGCCGGCGCCCGGCCGCCGCGTGTACGCCTGGCTGCGCCGCCGGCGTCGGTGGCTGGTGCCGCTGCTGGCGGCGCTGCTGCTCGCCCAGATGGCCGCGGCGATGGTGACGACGGCCGTGCAGCAGACCCCGACCATCGACGAACCGGTGTACGTGGCGACGGCCACCGACTATCTGCACGAGCACCGGATCCGCTACAACCCCGAGCACCCGCCGCTCGGCAAGCTCCTGATCGCGGCCGGTGTGGCGGTGGCCGGCCCGCACTACGACCCGTCGTACACCGGCACCCAGGGGGACGTGGGCCGGCATCTGCTGTACGAGTCGGGCAACGATCCGTGGCGGGTGATGCTGTGGGCGCGGCTGCCGGTGATCGTGCTGACCCTGCTGTTCGGGCTGGTCGCGTTCGCGTTCGCGAGGGAACTGACCGGCACGGCGGGCGGTCTGGCGGCCCTCGCGCTGTACGCCTTCTGCCCCGACCTGATCGCCCACGGCTCGCTGGCCACGCTGGACGTGCCGACGGCCGGGTTCGTGCTGACGTCGGTCTGGCTGGTGTGGCGCGCCCGTCGCCGGCCCGTCCCGTACCTGCCGCTCGCCGGCGCGGCCCTGGGCGCGGCCCTGGCGACCAAGATGAGCGCCCTGCCGGCGGTTCCGGTGCTGATGGCGCTGGCAGCGGTTTCCGTCCTGGCGTCCTCGGCGCACCGGCCGGAGGCGGGCGCCGGAACCCCGTCCCCGCGCCTCGCCCCGCCCCTGTCCGCGTACGACGCGCTGCGCGCCGCCCTGTCCGCCCTCGCGGGTCCTGCGGAGGGCCGCCGCCGGGCGGTGCTGCGGGCACTCGCCGGCGCGGTCGTGGTGGCGGTGGTGGCCGTCGCCGTCGTCTGGGCCGCGTACCTCGCCGTCGACCCCCGCCTGCGGTTCTCCCCCGCCGAGCCGGTGCCGGCGCTGCACGGGCTGCGCGGGCGGCTGGTGGACCTGCTGCCGCTGCCGGGGGCGTACCGGGCGGGGATGCGGGTGCAGTTCGCGCTGGAGGCGTACCCCTGGCAGGGGTATCTGTTCGGGCGTCTGTACACCGGCTCGCTCTGGTACTACCTGCCGGCCGCGCTGCTGGTGAAGACGCCGCTCGGGCTGCTGGTGGCGGGCGCGGCCGGTGCCGCGGCGGTCGTGGTGGCCCGCCGGCTGCGGCCCGCGGCGCCGTATCTGCTGCTGCCGCCCGGGGTGCTGCTGGCGGCGGCGATGACGGGGTCGCGGGACTTCGGGACGAGGTACGCGCTGTTCGTGCCGATGTTCCTGGCGGTGGCGGCCGCCTGTGCGCCGCGGCCCGGCCGGCGGTGGACTGCCGGGGCGACGGCGGCGCTGGTGCTGTTCGCGGCCGTGAGTTCGCTGCGGACGTTCCCGTACTACCTGCCGTACTCCAACGAGGCCTTCGGCGGTCCCGCCCGCACCCACCGGCTGCTGCACGACTCCAACGTGGACTGGGGACAGGACCTGGGCCGCCTCGCCGACCGGCTCCGGCAGCGGTATCCGGGCGAACGGGTGTGGCTGGTGTACAAGGGCAGCGGCGTTCCGTCGTACTACGGCATCCGTGCGGCCGATCCGCGCGGGGTGCCGCCGGAGCGGGTGCACGGGCTGCTGGTGGTGTCCGACTCCGCGCTCGCCAAGGCGCGCGGGCGGCTCGCGGAGCTGGTCGCCGACAGCCGTCCGGCCGGTGACGTGGGGCATTCGATCAGCCTGTTCCGCCGCTGATCCCGCCTGCTCACACCCCGGTTCCTGACGGTGGGTGAGCTATGTTGAGTGCTTGTGGCAGACAAAGGAGGCGGACCGGTGCCCTCGCCGCAGCAGGCTCGCGCACAGGCATCAGCGATCACGTCCGGCAAGACCGCACCCGAGGCCGAGGCGTCGCCGACCTCGCGGCTGAGGGAACTCTTCGACGGCCCGCATCTGTCGCCGGGGCAGCGGCGCATCGCCCAGTATCTGATCGAGCACATCACCGAGGCCGCGTTCCTGTCCATCACCGAGCTCGCCGACCGGGTCGGGGTGAGCCAGCCGTCCGTCACCCGTTTCGCCGGCGCCGTCGGCTTCAGCGGCTATCCGGCGCTGCGCGAGAAGCTCCAGTCGATCGCGCTGAGCAGCCTGGCCGGCGGGCCGGGCGAGGAGAACCGGGCCAACGAGCTCCAGGCGGCCGTCGACGCCGAGATCGAGAACCTGGAGAACCTGCGGCGCGACTTCGCCGACCCGGAGCGGATCATCCAGGTCGGCCGCGAGCTGTCCCGGTCCACGCCGCTGACGGTGCTGGGGCTGCGGATCTCGGAGTCGCTGGCCGAGTACTTCGGCTACGCAGCCCGCCGGATCCACCCCGACGTACGGCTGGTCACGCGGGGCGGCAGCGTGGCCTACGACGCGCTGCTGCAGTGCCGGGAGGCGGGCGGCACCTGGGTGCTGGCCTTCGCCATGCCGCGGCACTCCCAGGAGACGCTGCAGGCCGTCCGGGTCGCGCGCGGCGCCGGCCTGAAGGTCGCCCTGGTGACCGACCTGGCGCTCGGCCCGGTGGCCGACGAGGCCGATGTCACCTTCGCCACCGGCACCGGCTCCCGGCTGGTGTTCGACTCCTACGCCGCGCCGGGCGTGCTGGCGGCCGCGCTGCTGCAGGCGATGACGGACGCCGACCCGGAGCGCACCCAGGCCCGCCTGGAGAAGTACGAGCAGCTCTCCGACCAGCACCAGTTCTTCATGAAGGACTGAAAGGGCCGAATCGCGCGGTTTCGTGCGCCGTGCGCCGGGCGCGGTGAAGATCCTGCGGTCACCTCTGCCACGGACGGGGATCATCCACGACAAATGACGCATGAATGTTTTCATACGTCTTGCAAACCGGACGGCATATATAAATACTGCTCACGGACCGCGCCCGGATCACCACTCGGGCACGTTCCGCACCTGCGGACTCACCGCTCGCACACCGCCCCGAGAAAGCCGACGGACCGCCGATGCGTCAGCACCTCCCGCGCAGCGCAGGCCCCAGGCGCCCGGGGCCCCGCACGGACACCCCCAGCCGCCGTCCCCTACCCACGTCGGCGCCCGGGGTGTACCGGGGCGCGCCGTCTGCGCGACGCGCCCGTGGCGGCTCCGGCCATCCCCTAGGCCGGAGCCGCCCCGCACCCGTCGACCACCCTCACGACGCCGCACACCGGAAGCGATGACCATGCCCCTGACCAGCACCCGTATCAGCCCCGACTGGCCCTGCCAGGTCAAGGAGCCGGGCTCGTACGACTGGGAGCGCTCGGCCGCCAAGTGGCTGCGCGACCTGATCCCCGCGCGCTACGCCAGCTACCCGGCCCTCATCCGGCACCCCGTGCTGCTCGCCCGGCACGCCCAGCTGCAGGTCCAGCAGGAGATCCGGGTGGCGCGCACCGCGCTGCAGACCGCCCGGGCCGAGCTGCCGATGCTCGGTCTGCCCGAGTCGGTCATCGAGCACACGATCAAGCTGTACGCCGCCGAGGTCATGCAGCTGCAGCACATCGCCCGCAGCGTCCGCGCGGTCAGCGAGGCCCTGGCCGCCCGCGGCACGGGCCGCTGACCCGGCCGGCCCCGGCTCCTCAGCCGGCGCCGCGCCCCTGGCGCGCCCGATCCGCACGCACCCCGTGCTCGCGGGTTTCTTGCGGACGACTCACGGAGGTCTGCGGGCGGAGGTACGAAGTCCGTGTGCAGCTCATATGAATCCGCATCCGGCGGACAGGTGATCAAACGGCCCCTGATGTGCCATGCTCGTCGCGTGACGAGCGAGCCCCTGCACCCGGTGGATCCCACCGGCGCCGATCTGGCGGCTCTGGCGAGAGTCGTCGCCCGGCAGCGCGCCGAGCTGGAGCGGCTGCGGGACCTGTCCGCGACCTCGGCGGTCGTGGAGCGGGCCAAGGGCGTGCTCATGGCCGTCACCGGCTGCACCCCGGAGGCAGCCCACGAGGAGCTGGCCAACTGCGCCCGCGACGGCAACCGCACCCTCCTCGAACAGTGCTGGCTCACCCTCGGCGCCCTGCTGCCGCCCAAGGAGCGGCCGTCCGCCGCACCGCCCCCCGCCGAAGCACCGGCCACCGGCCTGCGCCGGGCCGCGCCCACCGGCACCGCCGACCTCGCGCAGACACTCGGGCGCATAGGCCGCGACCTGGTCCGGATCGGCAGCCCGCAGGAACTGGCCCGGTGCCTGCTGGACCACCTCGCGCCCGAGACCGAGGCGGACGCCGTACTGCTGTACGAGCGGTTGCCCGAGGGCGGACTCGAACTGACCGGGCACGCCGGCATCGACCGGACCCTCGCCGCACAGTGGCGGTACGTGCCCCCGGTGGCCGGGGTGGCCGCGCTCGACGCCCTGCGGTCCGGCCGGCCGCAGTGGCTCGAGGACATCCCCGTGCGCGGCGACCGGTTCCTGCTGCTGGGGGAGGCGCCGGGGCGCTGGACCAGCAGGGTCTGGCTGCCCCTGCCGGACGGCGGCGGCGCGGGTGCGGCCCTCGGCGTGCTGCGCCGGGGCGGCGGGGCGTTCGCACCGCGCGAGCGGGAATTCCTGATGGCCGTGGCACGGCTGGCCGCGGGCCGGCTGCGCGCCTTCGACACCGACCGGGAACCCGCAGGTGACGGCGTCGCCCGGGCCGCGCAGGCGGTGCTCGACGCGCTGCCCGGCGCCGCGCTCCTGCTGACTCCCCTGCGCACCGCCTCCGGCGAGGTGGAGGACTACCGCATCGACGCCGTCACACCGGAGGCGGTCGACGGCTTCGGCCGCAAGGGCCGTGAGCTGGTCGGCAAGCGGCTCCTGGAGAGCTATCCGTTCATCGCCGGGGAGCCGCTGTGGCACGGCTGTCTGGAGGCCCTGGAGACGGGGGAGCCGTTCGAGAGCGCGCCGTTCGTCCACCAGGACCAGGTCGGCGAGACGCTCCTGACCGGCACCTACGCGGTGCGGGCCGCCCCGCTGGGCGACGGGTTGCTGGTGACGTGGGTGCGGCACGACCGCGTGGAGCGGCAGGAGCAGCGCCTGGCCGACGTGCAGCGGCTCGGCAAGCTCGGCTGGGCCAACTGGAACCTGGTCACCGACGAGATCTCCTGGTCCGACGAGACGTACGCCGTGCTCGGCCGGACGCCCGCGCAGCCGCCGCTCGGTCTGCTGCGGCTGCCCGACCTGGCGCTGCCGGAGGACACCGGCCCGCTCGCCCACGCCATCGCCGAACTGGTCCGCCGCGCCCGGCCGTGCGACGTCCCGTTCCGCATCGAGACGGCCGAGGGCGTACGGCACCTGCGGCTGGTGGCGGAGGCGTCGACGGCGCCCGACGGCAGCCCCTTCGAGGTGCACGGCTTCGTCCAGGACCTCACCCGGCAGCGCAGCGCGGAGCTGGCGCTGGTGGAGAGCGAGCGCGCGATGCTGCTGCAACGCGGCATCCTCCAGGCCGAGCGGGCCCTCGCCGCCCGGCTGCAGCATGCGCTGCTGCCGCTGCCGAGCAAGCCGGTGCGGCGGGCGGGGCTGCGGGTCGAGGTCGCGTATCTGCCCTCGCAGTCGGGCATCCACGTGGGCGGCGACTGGTTCAGCGCCATCGAACTGCCCGACGACGACGCGCTGTTCGTGGTCGGTGACGTGGCAGGCCACGGCGTCGACGCCGTGGCCACGATGGCCCAGCTGCGGTTCACCGCGAAGGGCATGGTCACCACGGGCTCCTCGCTGACGGGAGCGCTGGACCGGCTCAACTATCTGCTGCTGCACTCCCGCGACGGCCAGATCACCGCGACCATGGTGCTCGCCCGCTACAACCCGGACCGGCGCCTCTTCGCCTGGGCGCAGGCCGGGCATCTGCCGCCGCTGCTCGTACGCGACGGCGAGGCGCGCTACCTCGACCGGCCCGGCGGCATCCTGCTCGGCGCGAGCGCGGCCCCCGTCTACGAGTCGGCGGAACTCCGCCTGGAGCCCGGCGACCGGCTGCTGCTGTACACGGACGGACTCGTCGAACGCCCCGGCGAGAGCCTGCAGGCTGGCCTGGACCGGCTGGCCGAGGCGGTGCGCGCCCAGGGCCCGGGCGAGTCCGGCTCCCTGGACGCGCTGCTCACCGCGATGATCGCGGACGAGCGGCGCGACGACGTGTGCGTGCTGGACATCCGGATGCCGGTGGACGACGTGGCGGACGCGCACGCGTGAGAGCCCTCGCCGCGGAGGGCAGCGCCGGGGTCAGTCGTCGTCGCGGTGCTGCCAGTACCAGAACAGGCCGGCGACGAGGGCCAGCAGGAAGACGGCGGGCAGGATCAGGCCCGGGATGCGGGAGCCGTTCATCGGGGCTGGCTTTCGGTCGTCGTACGGCGGCGGTGCGAAGCCGCGCGGCGCGGGGTCCGGGGGGTGCCGGTGCGGGGCGCGGGCTGCCCATCATGAGGCCTGGGCAGTGCCCCGGCAAGGGCTTTCGCGGGTGTCGCGGACTGTTCGAATCCGCTCAGTCGACGGGGTGGCCGGCCTCGATGCCGATCGCGTCGGACAGCCGCAGCAGGGGCCCGGCGGCGGGACCCTCGCCCCACTGCACGGGGTCCAGGACGAAGCCGACGTGGTCGCCGCCGTCGGTGCGGTGGAGGACGGCGCCGACGAACCAGGCCGCCGCGTCGCGCACGATCAGCGCGCCGCCGTGGCCCTCCGCGCAGTCCAGGCCGGCGAACTTGTCGACCTCGTCGCCGGTCCGGCCGCCGAAGAGCTCCGCGAGGTCCCGCTGGTCGCGGGTGATCAGGTGGACGGCGAGATGGTGGGCGGCCCGGGCGACGCGGTAGGTGTGGTTGGCCTTGGACAGCCAGACGGCGAACCGGGGCGGCCGGATGGAGCACTGCGAGGCGAACCCCACCAGGCACCCGCCCCGCTCATCGCCGGCGACGGCCGTGACCACGCACATGTCGGGGTCGAGCCGCTGGAAGAACCGCTCCATACCGCGCTCCGCCCCGCTCACCCCGTCCTCCCGGTCCTCGGAACCCACCGCGTCTGCCCCGCCCTCGGAGTCCGCCGAACCGCCCGCGTCCGCCGGACGGCCCGCTTCCACCGGTCCCGCCTCGCCCGCCGGTCCCGCCGTACCGCTCGGGTCCCTCATCCCTGTCCTGCCGTCCACGCCCGTCATGGCACCGTGCTCCCGTCCTCCGTCGGCCGGGTCTCCGGTCGGGCCCGAGCCCGCGGTGGGGCCCGCGCCGCCCTCCCGGGGTTCCCCGCGGCCCTGTCATGAATCGTCGGGCAGGACGGTCCGGGACTCCAGCGCCCGGCGCGTGTCGTCGCCGTAGACGCCGGTCTCGTCGCCCGTGATGCCGTACCAGAGCTGGAATCTGGCCACGGCCGCGGTGAGGGCGGCGTCGTAGGCGCCGCCGGTGGAGCCGTCGCGGTAGACGTCCGGGACGCGCAGCAGGCGTTCCTGGAGTTCGGTGACCTCGGGGCCGGTGTCGCCCTGGCGGAGGGTGCCGGGGCCGTCGGGGTCGGCGGCGGTGGGTGCGGGCGCCGATGTGGTGGCGGGCGGTGCGGTCGGCGCCGCGCCCGGCGGGGGTGAGGTCGCGGCGGAGTCCTGGCGGCCGGGCAGCAGCAGGGCGGAGCCGAAGCCGAGGAGCGCGGCGGCGGCCAGGGCCACGGCGACGGCCGCGCGGCGTAGGCCGGGGGCGGTGCGGGGCGGCCGTACGGGCGGCAGTTCCCGGGTCTCCGCCTCTTCGGCGGGCGCCGGCCGCGCCGGGACGCTCTCCATCTCGCGCATCAGTTCCGCGAGCCCGTCGAGACGGCGGGGCCGCAGCACCCGGACGGGTTCCAGGACCGGGCCACTGTGCGGCCGTTCGGGATCGGGCGCTGTCGGCACCGGGTTCTCCTTCCGTCGTCCCCGCCCTCCCCGTCGTCGGATACGGCGGCGGACGTGCCGCCGTTCAGCGCAGCCGCCCTCCCTTCGAACGACCGAAACGCTCAACTCCGCGCAAACCGTTGAGGGTTTTGGGAAAGCGGATGCTAGAAAGCGCCTTCATGACGACTCCTTGGTCACGCCGTGGCTTTCTGACCGCCTGTTCGGGATCCGCTGTGGCCCTCGGTCTCGGCGCCCGGGCGTTCGCGGCGCCGGACGAGTTCGCGACGCTCCGGGCAAGGTGGCGGACCCTGATCCTCGGCGAGGGATTCGACCCCGCCGCCGAGCCCTTCAGAAGCAGGCTGGCCGAACTGGGCGCGACGGCGAACCGGTACCGGACGACGATGGCCCCCGCCGCCGGCTCCCTGTGGCCCGACCTCGTCTACGCCGACCCGGACCCGGACACCGACCAGGAGTCCTACGGCTACTCGGGCAACATGAACACCAGTTACACCCGGCTGAGCACGATGGCGCAGGCGTACTGCCGGCCCGGCACCGGCCTGAGCGGCGACCCGGATCTGCGGGACGCGATCGTCACGGGCCTTGACCATCTGCACGACGACGTCTACCACGCGGGCCAGGTCCGCTACGGCAACTGGTACAGCTGGCAGATCGGCGCACCGCAGGCGCTGCTGGACACGTGCGTGCTGATGTACGACGCCCTCTCGTCCCGGCAGATCGCCGACCACCTCGCCGCCGTGGACCACTTCGTGCCCGACTCGGTGGTGGCGAGTTACAGCGGGACCAGCACGGGCGCCAACCGGGTCGACCTGTGCCGGGTGCTGGCACTGCGCGGGATCGTCGGGGCGGACGCGGCCAAGGTGGCGCTGGCCCGCGACGCCCTCTCCCCCGTGTTCCCGTACGTCACTTCCGGCGACGGCCTGTACGCCGACGGTTCGTTCATCCAGCACACCGCGGTGCCGTACACCGGCTCGTACGGCTCGGTGCTGCTCGGCGGGCTGGGTCTGCTGTTCGCGCTGCTGGCGGGGTCCGGCTGGGAGGTGACGGACCCGGGCCGGCAGACCGTGTTCGACGCGGTGGAGCACGCCTGGGCGCCGTTCCTCCACGACGGCCTGGTGATGGACTGCGTCGCGGGCCGGGCGATCAGCCGCGGGGTCGCGGCGGCGGACCCGCAGCGGATCCAGCAGGACGATCACCTGCGCGGCCATGCGGTCCTCGGCTCGATCGTGCTGCTCGGACAGGGGGCGAGCCCGGCCGAGAACGCCCGCTGGCGTGCTCTGGTGAAGGGCTGGATGCGGCGCGACTCCTACAGCCCGCCGCTCGCCGATCCGGTGCTCAGCCTGCCGCATCTTGCCCGGCTGCAGCAGGTCGCCGACGACGCGTCGGTGACGCCGGTCCCCGAGCCGGCCGGGCACCGGCTGTTCCCCTCCATGGCGCGGGCCGTCCATCGCGGACGCGGCTGGGCGGCGGCGCTGAGCATGGCGGACAAGCGGATCACGTACTACGAGACGGGCAACGGCGAGAACCTCCGCGGCTGGCACACCGGGGCCGGGATGCTCTACTGGTGGGGCGACACCTTCGCGGGCGGCCAGTACAGCGACGCCTTCTGGCCCACCGTCGACCCCTACCGGCTGCCCGGTACGACCGTCTCGCGCAAGCCGCTGGCGGACGGGGCCGGCGGCGACTGGGGCGCCCCGAAGCCGGACGCGGACTGGGTGGGCGGGGCGACGGACGGGCGGCGGGCCGCCGTCGGCCAGTACCTCAAGGGCCTGCAGTCGACGCTCGTGGCGAGGAAGTCGTGGTTCTTCCTGGACGACGCCGTGGTCTGTCTCGGCGCGGGCATCACCTGCGGCGACGGTACGGCGGTGGAGACGACCGTCGAGAACCGCAACCTCGGCGCCACCGGAGGCGCCCCCCTCACCGTCGACGGCACGGTCCAGCCCGCCACGCACCCCTGGTCGGCGACGCTCACCGGGGCGAGGTGGGCGCACATCGGCGGGCACGGCGGCTGTGTCTTCCCGGGCGGGGCGACGGTGCGGGCGCTGCGCGAGGCCCGCGACGGCAGCTGGAGCACGATCAACAAGGGCGGCTCGACCACCGTCCTGAACCGCACGTACCTGACGCTCTACGTCGACCACGGCACCGACCCGGTGAACGCGTCGTACGCCTACCTGCTGCTGCCGGGTGCCTCGGCGGCCCGTACGCGGGTCCGGGCCGCCGACGTGAACTGGCTGACCGTGCGCGCCAACACGAACGACCGGCAGGGCGTGACCGTCAGGTCGCTCGGGTTCACCGGGGTGAACTTCTGGTCCGGCGGAACGGTCGGGGCGCTCACGGCGAGCGATCCGTGCAGCGTGATGATCAGCGAGAAGGGGGACGGCACCGCCGTGATCGCCGTGAGCGATCCGCTGCGCACGCGCACGCGTCTCACCCTGACCTGGCGGCGGGCGGTCGCCGCGGTCACCTCCGCGCCGGCCACGCTCACCTCGTCGGCCACCGGCTCCGCGCTGACGCTGGCCTTCGGCGACCTCACCGGCACGGCGGGGGCCACCCAGACCGTCACCGTCAGGCTGGGCTGAGCGCCTGCTGCACGAACCGGCCCAGGGACGCCGTGAACGCGCTCACGAACGCGTCCCTGGCATCCTCCGGCAGGGCGTGCAGGGACAGATAGGGGTTGAGGTCCTCCAGTTCGACCAGCAGCAGGCCGCCGTCGCGGGTGCGGCAGGCGTCGACGCGCTGGATGCCGTGGCCGAGGTCGTTCCAGTCGACGAAGCGCCGGGCGAACTCCAGGTCGGCGGCGGTGGCCGCGTACGGTCTCAGCTCCCAGCGGCGCTGCGGATCGGGGGCGTACAGGGCGTACTGGAAGTCGTCGTCGACGAAGTAGAAGGACACCTCGTGGGCGAAGTCGACGCGGGGCTGTATCAGGACGTCGCCGGTGGCGTGCGCGGCGACCTGGCCGGCGGGGACGATCCGCAGGCCGAGGGAGTCGGCGCCGAGCAGGGGCTTGACGACGTAGCGTTCGGCGGCGGGCAGCAGACGCAGGTCCTCGGCGCGGCCGACGGTCGGTATGACGGGGAAGCCGGCGGCGCTCAGGTCGAGCAGGTACTGCTTGCCCGCCATGTCCGCCTTGCCGGTGAGCGGGTTGTAGACGCGGGCCCCGGTGGCGAGCGCCCGCGCGCGGAAGGTTTCGTAGGCGCGCTGGTAGCCGAGGACAGGCCCGCTGTTGCGGACGACGACGGCGTCGAAGCCGTCCATCAGCGCCTCGGCGTCCAGCGGGTGGCACAGCGCGAGGTCGAAGCGGGCGCGGAGCCGGGAGGTGAGGAAGACGTCCTCGTCGCAGTAGCGGCGCCCGCGGGCCTCGTACGCCAGGTCGGTGACGTAGAGCAGGCGGGGGCGGGCGGCGGGCATACAGGGTCTCCTCGAGGGGTGGTGTGGCCGGGCCGGCGGCGCGGCGCGCCGGCGGGGGTGCGGAAAGGTTACGCCGAGGTCCGGACCGTGCCGTCCTCACCCCGGAGCACCGCCCGGTCGCACCCTGAGGAGCCGATGCGCCAGCACTCAGTTCCCCCTGAGCGCCACATCCGCTGCACTGAGTGTCACCCGCCCCCGCTCCGGGTGCTACGTTCCCCTTCATGAGCTCCAGCAGCGCGGCGCCGGCCGAGAGGCCTTCGATGCGGGAGGCCCTCGTCTCGGCGGCCTTCCGGCTCTTCCTGGAACGCGGATACGAGCAGACCACCGTGGACGACATCGTGGCCCTGGCCGGGGTCGGCCGGCGTTCGTTCTTCCGCTACTTCCCCTCCAAGGAGGACGTGGTCTTCCCGGACCACGAGCGCTGCCTGGCCGACATGACCGCCTTCCTCGCCGCGGGCGACGAGGAGCACGAGCCGGTGCGGCGGGTGTGCGACGCGGCCCGGCTGGTGCTGCGGATGTACGCGGAGAACCCGACGTTCTCCGTGCAGCGCTACCGCCTGACCAGGAAGGTGCCGGGCCTGCGGGCCTACGAACTGTCGGTGGTGTGGCGCTACGAGCGCGCGCTCGCCGAGTATCTGCGCGGCCGGTTCGCGGGCCGGCCCGAGGGGACGCTGCAGGCGGACGTCATCGCGGCGGCGGTCGTCGCCGCGCACAACAACGCCCTGCGCTCCTGGCTGCGTTCGGACGGCGTGGGGGACGCGGGCGCCGCAGTGGACCGCGCTCTCGGGTATGTGCAGCGGGAGTTCGGGCACGCCGCCGAGCCCGCGGAGCCGCCCGTCCGCGTGCATCCGCTGCCGGGCGGGGAGGGCGGCCGTCCCGACGACGTGGTGGTGCTCGTCTCCCGCCGGGACGCTCCGCTGTGGCGTGTGGTGCAGGAACTGGAAGCGGCCCTCGGACGGGCCTGACCCGCCGCCGGCGCCCCCGCCGCCGCAGATTGGGGGTACGCAGTGCCTTTACGTGTGACACTCAGTGCCATACTCTGTCGCCGTGCACGGTGGCACGGCCGCCGCGCACGCGTGTGCCCGGTGCGCGCCGGACACGCGGGATTCCGGCCGAGCGCAGGGAGTTGACCAGCGTGTACCAGTACTCAGCAAACGCATCGCATCCGGCGGCCGGCTCCGCGGCGGGTGTCCTCGACCCCGTCTCCGCGGACACCAGGGACGCCCTCGTCTTCCAGCGCTGCACCTGGTGCGGCACCGCGATGTACCACCGGCTGCTGTGTCCGGTGTGCCAGGGCAGCGAGCTGCGCACGGAGCGCAGCGAGGGCGTCGGCACGGTCCGGCACTCCACCGTGGTGCACCGCAACACGCCCGCGGCACGCAACGTGTCGCTGATCGAGATGGCCGAGGGGTTCGTCGTACGGGGCCGGGTCATGGGCCCGCCGATCGGCATCCACAGCGGCGACCGCGTCCGGCTGTCCACCGCCCAGGATCCGGTGCGCGGCGAGCCCGTCTTCCAGCTGCTGGACGAGCCCTACCGGGGCGCCTGGACCTGACGGAACGCCGGGCGGCCGGCCGTCCGGCCGTCTCCCCGGTGGCCCGGCCGGTTCCGGTCGCCGGTCAGTCCGCGAGGGTCACGCGGATTCCCACCGTGCCCTCCAGTCCGCGGCGCAGCCGGCTGCCCAGCAGGGTGAGGCGGCCGAGGATGCCGTACTTGCGGGCGATGAGGTCCCGGTAGCGGGCGGTGGTGGCGGCGTCGGCGATCTCCGCGGTGGCCGGGACCTGGTCGCCGGTGGGGTTGCCGCGCAGGTCGCAGGGGCCGACCAGGACGTCCGCGCGGCGGCGGATCCGCTTGACCTTGAAGCTGTCGGCGGCCGTCCAGACGCCGAGGCCGTCCCCGTCGCGGACCGCCCACACGGGGGTGGCGACCGGGGTGCCGTCCTTGCGGTAGCTGGTCACCAGCAGGTACTTGCCGGAGCCGAGCCGGTCCAGCCGCGTGTCGTCCATGCCGGGCAGTGTAGGAGGCCGCGGCGCTCGGCGGACCGGCCCGGTCGCGGTGTTCACCGGATCCGCCCGGTCACTTCAGGGCCGCCGCCATACGCCGTACGCCTTCGGTGAGGATCTGGGGCGACGTCGCCAGGTTCAGCCGTACGTGCCCGGCGCCGCCGGTGCCGAAGGGCAGGCCCGAGCTGAGCGCGACCCGGCCGCGGTCGAGGAAGACCTGCGCGGGGTCGTCGCCGAGACCGAGGGCGCGGCAGTCGAGCCAGGCCAGATAGGTGGCCTCGGCGGGGCAGGCGCGGACCGCGGGCAGGTGCTCGGCGAGCAGGGCGGTGAGCAGGCGCCGGTTGGCCTGCACCCCGGCGAGCAGGGCGTCCAGCCAGTCGGTGGCCTCGCGCAGGGCGGCGGTGTGGGCGATGACGCCGACGTGGCTGGGGCCGTGGCCCACCTCCTCGGGGAGCCGGCCGAGGTCGGTGGCCGCCGCGGGGCCGGCGACGGCGAGGGCGGCCTTGAGTCCGGCCAGGTTCCAGCCCTTGGAGGCCGACATCAGCGACAGGCCGCGCTCGGCGCCGGGCACGCTCAGATACGGCACGAAGTCGACGCCCGGGGCGACGAGCGGGGCGTGGATCTCGTCGGCGACGACGCGGACGCCGTACCGTTCGGCGAGGGCGGCGACGGCGGCCAGCTCCTCGGCTGTGTGCACGGTGCCGGTGGGGTTGTGCGGGCTGCACAGCAGGAAGGCGGCGCGCCCGGACCCCGCGCCCGCCGCGCGGAACGCCCGCTCCAGGGCGGCGAGGTCGAGACGCTGACCGGCGCCGAGCGGGGCTTCGAGCACCCGCCGGTCCATGTGGGCGACGAACTGGAAGAACGGCGGATACACCGGCGGGTTGACGACCACCGGATCGCCGGGCCCGGTGACCAGCTTGATCATCTCGACCACGCCGAGCATCACGTCCGGAACGATAGCGGTGCGCTCGACGGCGATCCCGTCCCAGTCCCAGCGTTCGGCGGCGAAGGCGGCCAGGGCCTCGGCGTAGGCGGTGCCGGCCGGGTATCCGGTGTCGCCGAGGGCGAGCGCGTCGGTCACGGCGCGGACGACGGGTTCGGCGAGCGGGACGTCCATCTCGGCCACCCACAGCGGCAGTACGTCCTCGGGGTAGGTGCGCCATTTCATGCTCGTACGGCGGCGCAGCTGCTCCAGGCCGAGCGCCTGCAGCGGGCCGGATCCACCGGGCATGACGTGCGGGATGTCGGTCATGAGGATCACGATAGGAGCGCGGCGGAGCCGGTGGAACGGCCGTGCCACCGGGTACCGCGCCGAAGACCGGCCCGGACGACCGGCCGCCTCTCGCTCGGATCCTCCCTCGGGCGGGCCCACGACCCGGTACGCCGGCCGCGCCCCGCCGCCGGGTGCTGAACGCCGCGCCCGTCGGGCGCGTATGGAGGTGCGGGCCCTGGACGAGGCGGGGCCTCGCGCCGCCGGGACGGGCCGGCGTGCGTTCGGTTCGGTTTCGGTTTCGGGAGCCCCGCATGCGGCACGCACGACGACGGATCGTCCGGCGGGTGACCCGCCTGACGGCGGTCGCCGGACTCCTCCTGGGCGGCGCGATGGTCACCCAGGCGGCCATGGCGAGCGAGTCACCGCCGGCCGCCGCCAGACCGCTCGCCGCCGCGTCCGGATCCGGCGCCGGGGGCACGGGGGCCGCGCTGGTGGCGCGGCTCGGCACGGCGCGCACGGCGGGCGACTGGATCGGCGCGGACGGCCGACCGGTCGTCGCCGTCACCGACGGGGCGGCGGCCCGTGAGGTACGGCGCGCGGGCGCCGAGGCGAAGGTCGTGCGGCACAGCATGGACGAGCTCAAGTCGGCGACGGCCGCGCTGCGTTCGGCGCCGCGCGTGGCGGGGACCGCCTGGGCGGTGGACTACCGCACCAACCGGGTCGTGGTCAGCGCGGACAGCACGGTGTCCGCGGGCGACTGGTCCAGGATGAGCCGGGTGGCGGCGCGGATCGGGAGCTTCGTGCGGATGGAGCGGACGAAGGGCACGTTCACCACGCGGCTGAACGGCGCCCAGCCGATCCTGTCGACCGGGGGCCGCTGTTCGGCCGGGTTCAATGTGACCGACGGGCGCAGTGACTTCATTCTCACGGCCGGTCACTGCGGTCCCGCAGGATCGATCTGGTTCGCGGACGCCCAGGGCGGCCGGCAGCTCGGCCGGACGGTGAGCAGCACCTTCCCCGGCAACGACTTCTCGCTCGTGCAGTACGCCTCCGGCCGGGCCGGTGACGGCGCCGACGTCGTCGCGATCGGCGGCGGCAACGGAGTGCGGATCACGGGCGTCGCGGACGCGGCGGTGGGGCAGCGGGTGTTCCGCAGCGGCAGCACCAGCGGACTGCACGACGGAACGGTCACCGCGCTGAACGCGACCGTCAACTACCCGGAGGGCACGGTCACCGGGCTCATCCAGACCACGGTGTGCGCGGAGCCCGGCGACAGCGGCGGGCCGCTGTTCTCCGACGGGATCGCGCTCGGTGTGACCTCGGGCGGCAACGGCGACTGCACCACGGGTGGTACGACGTTCTTCCAGCCGGTGACGCGGGCACTGTCGGTGCTGAACGTCAAGCTCATCGTGTCGGCGCAGAGCTCGGGCGCCGGCGCCCCGAGCGCCTCCCCCGCGCCGTCCGCCCCGGCCGCCCGGGGCGCGATGGCGCCGAACGCGGCGTCGCCGGGGACCGCGGCGCCGGTGACCGGCGCCGCGGGACGGACGCTGCTGGCACGGCTGACGGACACCCGGAACGTCGGTCCCGGGCTGCTGGTCATCGCGGGCAGTCTGATCGCGCTCGCCGCGACCCGCTACATACGGGCCGAGCAGGACCGCAAGGCCTATCAGCGGCACTACTCGGCGACCTGGGGCTGAGGTACGGGGACAGGACAAGACGGGGACATACGAAGGGCACCCGTGCTAGCGGGTGCCCTCGAGGGTTCGGCGCGATCCGCGTGAGGCGGGTCAGGCGGCCCGCTGCGAGCGCGGTGTCGCGGCGGCCCACTCCATCACGAGGCGCTGGTACTCGGCGCGCTGCTCGGTGGTCAGTGTCCCGCCCGACCGGCGCCACAGGGCCCTGATCTCCTCGTTGACCTCCGCGGCCGAACGCTCGGGAGCGGCTTCAACAGTGGTGGACATGCTGTGAAGCATATGCCGATCGAGGTGAAGGCGCTGTGAGTAACTGCACTCCATACGGACATTACGGACGTGGTCCTCATCACGTCGATCTGTCAAGCACCGTGCGCGAGTTCACACCGACCCATAACCCGGCACGGGTGCCGGGACCGCTGGGACGGCGGCGGCTCAGGTGCCCGGCTTGCGGCCGTAGACGAAGACGTCGTCGCCGGTCCTCAACAGGGACCAGTAAGCCTTGGCGTCCTTGGTCGTCATGTTCACGCAGCCGTGCGAGCCCGGTGGGTTCCACATGCTCAGGTTGACCGAGTGGAAGGCCTGGCCGCCGTCGAAGAACTGACTGTAGGGCATCGGCACGTTGTAGACGCTGGAGACGTGATCGATGTCCCGCCAGTAGATCTTCTTCAGGCCGGTGCGGGTGGCATACCCCTTGCGGCCGGTGCGCACGGGCACCGGTCCGTAGACGAGCTTCTTGCCGTCCTGGACCCAGCTCAGCTGGAGCGTGAGGTTCACACAGGCGATCCGGCCCTTGTTCACCGGGCACGCGCCGTCCTTGTTGGGGTTGCTCCCCACGGCCTTCTGCTTGTTCATGAGATCCATCACGCCCCAGGTGACGGGGCCGGCGTAGCCGATGTCGGGCGTGATGCCATGTTTGTCCTGGAAGGCCTTGATGGCCTTGCAGTCGGCCGCGGACTGCTTGCCGTCGACCGGCCGGCCGAGGAACTTCTCCACCTGCTTCTGGTACGGCCCGGTCTGCGTGGTGCAGCTCGCGGCCTGGGCCGGCGCGGCGGTGAGGGCGAGTGTGAGCGGCGCCACCAGCCCCGTGACCCCCAGCACGACGACACCCCGTCTGCGTATGTCCCCCACGTGATCCCCTTCTCCCCAATCCGCCCGGGGTTTGCCCCAGGCGCTCCCCTGCGCGATTCCCGCGTTCTCGCCCTACTAGACCTGCTCGGACACACAGGGGTTGTGCTTCCGGTCAGACTGTGACGAAACGGTGAACCGGGGAGTGCGGTCCGACGGCCCCGTCCGTACCGTCGCCCGGCGAGGGTGGCCCGCGCCGTCCAGTCCAGTTCTCCCGTATTGGACCGGGCCCACCGCTTCCTGCCCGCTCTACGCTGCCGTACATGCACCCCACCCTCGCCGGCGACCTCTCCCGGCTCCCCGAACTCCTCCAGTCTGCCCGCGACTTCGCCGCCCGGGAGGCGGTGGGCCTGGCCGAGCGGCCGGTCGCCGTCGGCGGGGCGGCGCCCAAGCGGGCGGCGCTGCCCGAGGAGGGCGTGGGCGCGGCGGCGGCGCTCGGGTGGTTCGGTGAGCGGTGGGCGCCGGGGTTCTCCGGTTCCGCCGGGCCGCGCTATCTGGGCTTCGTCACCGGGGGCGCCACGCCGGCGTCGGTCGCCGGGGACTGGCTGACGTCGGTGTTCGACCAGAACCTGTCCGGGGCGGGTGGTTCGTGGGCGCAGGAGCTGGAGCGGGAGACGCTCGGCTGGCTGCGCGAGCTGTTCGGGCTGGGCGAGGCGCACAGCGGGGCGTTCGTGACGGGGGCGACCGTGTCCAACACGGTCGGGCTGGCGATCGGCCGGGAGTGGCTGGGCGAGCGGCTGGGGGTGGACGTCTCCCGGGCGGGCGCGGCCGCGCTGGGGGCGGTCGACGTGCTCTCCGGCAGCCCGCACTCCAGCGTGGAGAAGGCGATGTCGGTCCTGGGCATCGGCCGGGACCGGCTGCGGAAGGTGCCGCTGCTGCCCGGCGGACGGGAGGCCGTGGACGTGGCCGCGCTGGAGTCGGCCCTCGCGCGGCTGCGCGGCCGGCCGGCGATCGTCGTGGCCAACGCCGGCACCGTGAACACCGTCGACTTCGACGATCTGCGGGCGATCGCCGCGCTGAAGGACTCCTACGGCTTCTGGCTGCACGTCGACGCCGCGTTCGGCGGTTTCGCCGCGCTCTCTCCCGAGTACGCCGCGCTGGTCGACGGTCTCGACGCGGCCGACTCGGTCTGCGTGGACCTGCACAAGTGGCTCAACGTCCCCTATGACGCGGCCGTGCAGTTCACCCGGCGCCGTGACCTGCAGGTGAAGGTCTTCCACAACGCCTCCCCCTATCTGGGCGGGCCGGCCGGCGAGCCCGACTTCCTGCATCTGACCCCGGAGAACTCCCGGCGGCTGCGCGCCCTGCCCGCGTGGTTCTCGCTGGTCGCGTACGGACGCGCCGGGCACCGGGAGATCGTCGAGCGGAACGTGGCCCTGGCCCGCCGGCTCGGCGCGGGCGTGGAGGCGCTGCCGGGCCTGCGCCTGCTGGCGCCGGTGCGGCTGAACGTCGTCTGCTTCACCCTCGCCGAGCAGCCCACCCAGGAGCGGGTCGACGCACTGGCCCGTGCGGTGGCCGCGTCCGGCGAGGCCTATCTGACGCCGACCGTGTACGGCGGGGTGCCCGGGCTGCGGGCCGCGTTCAGCAACTGGCGCACCACCGAGGCCGACACCGAGCGGGTGCTCCGTGCGCTGGCGGCGGCCTCGGGCTGACGGCTCAGGGGCGTCGCAGGGCCGTGTGGAAGCCGGTGTTGACCGCGGTGAGCCCGCCGTCGACGACCAGCGTGGTGCCGGTGATCCAGGCGGCGTCGCGGGAGGCGAGGAAGGCGACCGCTGCGGCGATGTCCTCCGGTTCGCCGACCCGGCCGAGCGGATAGAGGTCGCGGAGGGCTTCGAGATCGGCCTCGCGGCCCTCCCACGCCGAGGTGCGGACGGTGCCCGGCACGACGAGGTTCACCCGCACGCCCCGCGCCGCGGCGTGCCCGGCGAGGGTGCGGGTGAGCGAGCCGAGGCCGGCCTTGGCGGCGCTGTAGGCGTGGTTGCCGAAGTCCTGCAGCCCGTTGACGGAACCGATGCCGACGATCGCGCCGCGTCCGGAGGCGGCGAGGTGGGGCAGGGCGGCGCGGAAGCAGCGGTAGGCGCCGGTGAGGGTCACGTCGAGGTCGAGCGCCCAGGCCTCGTCGGGGCCGTCCTCGAAGAGCGGCGCGTCCGGGGTGCAGTGGGCGGCGCAGTTGACCAGGACGTCGAGCGAGCCGAACGCGGCGACGGCGCGGGCGACGGCCGCCTCCACCGAGGCGCGGTCGGTGACCTCGCACGCCGACGCCTCGGCGGCGAGTCCCTGCCGGCGCAGGTCCGCTGCGGTGCGCTCGGCCTCGGGCAGGTCCCGGTCGGTGACCAGGACCCGCCCGCCCTCCTCGGCGATCCTGCGTGCGACGGCGGCGCCGATGCCGCGGGCCGCGCCGGTGACGAGAACTCCGTGTTCCGCGAAGCGGGTGTGATCGGTCATGCGCCGACCGTACGGCCCGGCGGGCGTTCTTTCACTGGTGCCGCCGGCTGTCCGCACGGCCGACGCCGGTCTCAGTGACCGCGCCTGATCCACTCCTGAAGGTGCGGCGCCTCGGCGCCGATGGTGGTGGGGTCGCCGTGGCCGGTGAGGACCTTCGTCTCCGGCGGCAGGGTGAGGAGCCTGTCGCGGATGGACTCGATGATCGTCGGGAAGTGGGAGTAGGTGCGTCCGGTGGCGCCCGGCCCGCCCTGGAAGAGGGTGTCCCCGGTGAAGACGGTGCCCAGCGCCGGGTCGTACAGGCAGACCGCGCCGGGGGCGTGTCCCGGGGTGTGGATCACGGTCAGGTCGGCGCCGGCCGCCTCGATGACCTGGCCGTCCAGCAGGTGCCGGTCGGGGTCGCGGTGCGGGTGGGTCATCTTCCACAGCGGCAGGTCGTCCGGGTGCAGCCAGATGGTGGCGCCGGTGCGCTCGGCGAGTTCGGGTGCGGCGTTGACGTGGTCGTTGTGGGCGTGGGTGCACACGATGGCGGTCAGCCGGCGGTCGTCGACGGCGCGGGCGATGGCCTCGGCGTCGTGGGCGGCGTCGATGACGATCACCTCCCGTTCGTCGCCGACGAGCCACACGTTGTTCTCGACGTCCCAGGTGCCGCCGTCGAGGGTGAACTGCCCGCTGGTGACGAGGCGCTCGATGCGCACGGTCATCAGAACACCACCACCGAGCGGAGCACGTCACCGTGGTGCATCCGCTCGAACGCCTTCTCCACCTCGTCCAGTCGGACGGTCTCGGTGACGAACGCGTCGAGCGGCAGCCGGCCTTGGAGATGCAGGTCGATCAGCATGGGGAAGTCACGGGAGGGCAGGCAGTCGCCGTACCAGGAGGACTTCAGGGCGCCGCCGCGGCCGAAGACGTCCAGCAGGGGCAGTTCGAGCCGCATCTCGGGCGTGGGGACGCCGACCAGGACGACGGTGCCGGCGAGGTCGCGGGCGTAGAAGGCCTGCTTGTAGGTCTCGGGGCGGCCGACGGCCTCGACGACGACGTCGGCGCCGAAGCCGCCGGTCAGTTCGCGGATCGCCTCGACAGGGTCGGTGTTCCTCGAGTTGACGGTGTGGGTGGCGCCCAGCTTCCTGGCGGTCTCCAGCTTGCGGTCGTCGATGTCCACCGCGATGATCTCCGCCGCGCCGGCGAGGCGGGACCCGGCCACGGCCGCGCAGCCGACGCCGCCGCAGCCGATCACGGCGACGGAGTCGCCCCGGCCGACGTTCCCGGTGTTGATGGCCGCGCCGATGCCGGCCATCACCCCGCAGCCCAGCAGCCCGGCGACCGCCGGGGAGACCGCCGGGTCGACCTTGGTGCACTGGCCCGCCGCCACGAGGGTCTTCTCGGCGAAGGCGCCGATGCCCAGGGCGGGTGACAGCTCGGTGCCGTCCGCCAGGGTCATCTTCTGCTTCGCGTTGTGCGTGTTGAAGCAGTACCAGGGCCGGCCACGCAGACAGGCCCGGCAATTCCCGCACACCGCACGCCAGTTGAGGATCACGAAGTCACCGGGCGCCACGTCGGTGACCCCGTCGCCGACCGCTTCCACCACACCGGCGGCCTCATGGCCGAGGAGGAAGGGGAAGTCGTCCGAGATGCCGCCCTGCTTGTAGTGCAGATCGGTATGACAGACACCGCAGGCCTGGACGCGTACGACGGCCTCGCCGGGGCCGGGATCCGGCACGACGACCGTCTCGACCCGTACGGGCTGGTCCTTCCCCGGTGCGATCACGCCGCGGACTTCCTGCGCCATGGTCTGGCCCCTTCCTCGATTGCCTTCCCGCCGACCCTACGCTCGACCGGACGGCGTCCGCGGGGAGTGTCCGATCCGTGTCACGAACTCCCGCACCGGCGCATCGGGTTCGCGCCGGACCGCCTACTCGACGTCCGGCACCAGGCCCGTCGCGGGCGCCGCGAGGTCGGTGACCTGGTGCAGCTCGTTGAGCCGGTTCAGCTCGCCGACCTGGTTCATGGCGCGCATCTGCTCGGAGACCCGGGGGACCTCCGCCCTGTGTTGGGCCGGGATGTCGCTGACGGTGAGCGAGTCGAGCGTGGCCATGGGCGGCGGGATCATCCCGGTGTGCCGCGCACTGGCGTCGGCCGCGTGCGCCAGCGGCGCGGCAAGGCCCGTGACACCGGCGGCGAGACCGAGGGCTGCGACGATACGTCGTGTTGAGGTCATGCCCTCAGCAACGGCGGCACCCCGGGTCCGGACACGGCCGGCGGCCCGCGCTCACCCGTGAGGCGGAGGCCGCGGTCCGCGCTTGCCGGGGGCGCGGGACTGTGCTCGTCCTGGCCGCCGGGGTGGGCCTGGCGGGGCGTCGGGGCTGCGCTTGCCGGGGTCGTCGGGCCGGAGGAGTCTCTAAGGGTGGGGATCCGCGCGGCCTGCGCCCGCCGGGCCGCCGGCGCCCGAAGGAGGTCACCCATGGGCACCACGACAGGTTCCGCCTTCGACATCGAGACACTGCGCCGCGGCATAGAAGGGACCACCGGCAACACCCTTCTGGCGCTGTACGCCGACGACGCGGAGATCCGCATCGTCGACCACGAGCACCAGCCCAGCCATCCCACCGTGCTGCACGGCCGGCGGGAGATCGCCCAGTTGCTGCACGACGTCTACAGCCGCGACATGACGCACCGGCTCGACCAGTGCGTCGTGCAGGGCGACCACGCCGCGTTCAGCGAGTCCTGCCAGTACGGGGACGGCACCCGTGTGCTGGCCGAGTCGATGGTCACGTTGCGCGACGGCAGGATAGCCAACCAGTTGATCATCCAGGTCTGGGACGAGTAGGCGCGCCCGGCACGACCGCCGGCGGCACGAGGCGCTGAGGCGCACCGGAACGGTCCGCACGGTCAGCGCATCCAGGCGCTGTACGACATCACGTCCCCGGCCTTCACGCCGTACCGCGGCTCGTCCCGGGTGACAGTGGTCTCCAGACCGAGGACGGCGCCGGTGCGCGGATCGAGGATCAGCAGGCGCCGCTCGCCCCGGCCGTCGTACGTGTACGCCTGTCCGGGACGCCCCAGCCGGTCCGTCACCTGGCCGGCGGGGCGCAGTCCCCGGGCGTCCGCGAGGACCCGCACCAGCGCGGCCGACTCGCGGGCTCCCAGGGTCCAGTGGTCCAGCAACTCGCCGACCGCGTCCAGGAGTTCCGGGGTGGTCAGGGAGCCGGTGGCGGTGCGGGCCGTCTCGGTGAGATAGGCCCGCAGGGCGGCCGGATCGTGTGGGGGGCTCGCCTCGGGCGGGGCGTCGCTCCAGCTCGGCGGGTAGGTGGTACGGCTCAGCACATGGCCGTCCGCCACCAGGCGCGGAGCGTCGCCCTCGTCGGTGAGGACCGGGCGGCCCGGGTGACGCGGGTCGGTCGCCACGACGAGTTCCGTGTGGCTGTCGTCCGGCAGCCAGCGCACCACCCGCTCCTCCGGCAGGGTCACGGGCGGCTTGTCGTCGCTCATGCCGAGACTCCAGGACTGCACATGGGTGCCCCTGCGCAGGCCGGGCGAGCCGTCGGCGGCGGCAGCGGCGGCCAGCCGGGACATCCGGTCCAGCGGTACGGCGGCGGAGTGGGCCAGGACGGTCAGCGGGCGGGGCGCGGCGACGGCGGGCTGGCCGCTCGGGCCGCCGAGAAGTGCGGTGAACACGGTGGCCAGCACGGCGGCGGTGGCGGCGAGGCCCCACAGCGGCCGGGCGCCCGGCACCCGGCGCCGGACGGGCGGAGTGGGCTCGTCTCGCAGCAGCAGCTCCAGCCGCCGCTCGGCGCGGTGGTCCAGCGGCCCGTCGCCGTAGTACGGGCCGTGAGCCGGGACCGGGTTGGCGTCGCGGAGCAGTTCGAGTTCGTCAGGCATGGCGGGGGTCCTTGCGCAGCGGTACGTCGGCAGGGGCGGGGGCGGGGTGCGCAGGGTGCGCGGGGCGCCCGGCGCGAGGCACGGCCGCCGGCACCCCGGTACCCGGCCGAAACCCGGGAGGCGGATGCTCCCCCGGCACCCCGGCACCCGGCCGAAACCCGGAAAGCGGACCCCCCTCCGGCACCCCGGCACCCCGCCGAAACCCGGGAGGCGGATCCTCCTCCGGCGCCCCGGTACCCGGCCGAAACCCGGGAGGCGGATGCTCCCCCGGCACCCCGGCACCCGGCCGAAACCCGGAAAGCGGACCCCCCTCCGGCACCCCGGCACCCCGCCGAAACCCGGGAGGCGGGCCCTCCTCCACTCCCCCGGCACGCGGCCGAAACCCTGAAAGCGGACCCTCCTCCGGCACCCCGACGCCCGGACGAAACCCGGAAAGCGGACCCTCCCCCGGTGCCCCGGCGCCTGGCCCGGATTCGAGCGGCGGTACATCCTCCGGCGCTTCGCGGCCCGGTCCCGGCCTGGTCGTCGAGTCCGGTGCGGGGTCCGTGGGGCGCAGGCGGGCTATCTCGGTGCGGAGGCGGCGGCGGGCGCGGTGCAGGCGCATCGTCGCCGCGCGCCTGCCGCACCCGAGGACCACGGCGATCTGCCCGGCGTCGAGTTCCTCCCAGGCCGCGAGGCGCAGGATCTCCCGGTCGGCCGGGGAGAGCCGGTCCAGGGCCTCGTGCACCCAGGCGCCGGGCGGCTCCGCGTCCGGGCTGTCCACGAGGTGCCGGCCGTGCGCGGCGTCGTCGTTGCCGAGCCGGTCCACCAGCCGGCGCCGGCGGCCGTAGCCGCGCACCGCGTTCGCCAGGCAGTTGCGAGCCACCCCGTACAACCAGGGCAGCGGCGCGTCCGGCAGGTCGCGCCGGCGCCGCCAGGCGGTCGTGAACACCTCCGCCACCACTTCCTCCACCTCGTCGCTCTGCCCGGGCAGCCGTCGCGCGACGTAGCGGCTGACCGCCCAGTAGTGCTCGCGATAGGCAGCGGCGAAGACCTCGTCGTTGCTCATGTTCCGTTCGTGTCCGGCACCGCCAGGATCGTCACACCCTTCTTCCGTGATGCTTCTCGCGTCGTCCGAGTGTGGCCGGTGGGCCGGGCGCGGACACAGGCGGGGCGTGAAGAGGATCAGAGACTTCAGGGGCCTAACGGCCGTACGGTGGCTCACGACCACCGATCACAAGACGATCGGAACGCTCTACTTGGTCACCGCGTTCGCGTTCTTCCTGATCGGTGGCGTGATGGCGCTGCTCATGCGCGCCGAGCTGGCCCGGCCGGGCCTGCAGATCATGTCGAACGAGCAGTTCAACCAGGCGTTCACGATGCACGGCACGATCATGCTGCTGATGTTCGCGACGCCGCTGTTCGCCGGCTTCACCAACTGGATCATGCCGCTGCAGATCGGCGCGCCCGACGTGGCGTTCCCGCGGCTGAACATGTTCGCCTACTGGCTGTACCTGTTCGGCTCGACCATCGCGGTCGGCGGCTTCCTCACCCCGCAGGGCGCGGCCGACTTCGGCTGGTTCGCCTACTCGCCGCTGTCGGACGCGGTCCGCAGCCCGGGCGTCGGCGCCGACATGTGGATCATGGGTCTGGCCATGTCCGGTTTCGGCACCATCCTCGGCTCGGTCAACTTCATCACCACGATCATCTGCATGCGCGCCCCGGGCATGACGATGTTCCGCATGCCGATCTTCACCTGGAACGTGCTGCTGACCGGTGTCCTGGTCCTGCTGGCCTTCCCGGTGCTGGCCGCCGCGCTGTTCGCCCTGGAGGCGGACCGCAAGTTCGGCGCCCACGTCTTCGACGCCACCAACGGCGGCGCCCTGCTGTGGCAACACCTCTTCTGGTTCTTCGGCCATCCGGAGGTGTACATCATCGCGCTGCCGTTCTTCGGGATCATCTCCGAAGTGATCCCGGTGTTCTCGCGCAAGCCGATGTTCGGCTACATGGGCCTGATCGCCGCGACCATCTCCATCGCCGGCCTGTCGGTCACGGTGTGGGCGCACCACATGTACGTCACCGGCGGTGTGCTGCTGCCGTTCTTCTCCTTCATGACCTTCCTGATCGCCGTCCCGACCGGTGTGAAGTTCTTCAACTGGATCGGCACCATGTGGAAGGGCTCGCTGTCCTTCGAGACGCCGATGCTCTGGGTGCTGGGATTCCTCGTCACGTTCGTCTTCGGCGGCCTGACCGGTGTCCTGCTCGCCTCGCCGCCGCTCGATTTCGCCACCTCCGACTCGTATTTCGTGGTGGCCCACTTCCACTACGTCCTCTTCGGCACGGTGGTGTTCGCGATGTTCGCGGGATTCCACTTCTGGTGGCCGAAGTTCACCGGCAAGATGCTGGACGAGCGCCTGGGCAAGATCACCTTCTGGACGCTGTTCATCGGCTTCCACGGCACCTTCCTGGTCCAGCACTGGCTGGGCGCGAACGGAATGCAGCGCCGGATTCCCGACTATCTCGCGGCCGAGGGGCTCACCACGCTCAACACGGTCTCGACCATCTTCTCGTTCCTGCTCGGCCTGTCGATCCTGCCGTTCCTCTACAACGTGTGGAAGACGGCCAAGTACGGCAAGCCGGTCGGCGTGGACGACCCGTGGGGCTACGGCCGTTCGCTGGAGTGGGCGACGTCCTGCCCGCCGCCGCGGCACAACTTCGTCACCCTGCCGCGGATCCGCAGCGAGTCCCCGGCGTTCGACCTGCACCACCCGGAAACACCGCTCGACCGGCGCGAGTTGAGCGTGTGATAACGGAACGGGAAGAGCCGGGCGCGCGTCGTGGAGTCCGCGCCGAAGCCGGATGCGGCCATACTGGCCGTCGTGCGCGTTGCGATCATGTCGGCAGGGTCCCGGGGCGACGCGGCCCCCTACACCGGACTGGGACACCGGCTCGCCGAGGCCGGGCACGAGGTCACGCTGGTCACCCACGCCCGTTTCGAGCCGCTGGCGGCGGGCTCCGGCATACGGTTCCACGCGCTGCCGGTGGATCCGCGGGCGGAGCTGGAGTCACCGCGCGGACGGGGTCTGCACCGCAGTTCCGGCGGCGTCGGCAAGCTGCTGCGGGTGGTGGCCCTGGCGCGGCGGCTGGTCGGGCGGATGACCGAGGACCTGCTCGCCGCGGCCCGGGACGCCGAGGTGCTGCTGCTGTCCGCCTCGCTGGCCCCGCTCGGCCACGCGATCGCCGAGGGACTGCGGGTGCCGAGCATGGGCGTCTATCTGCAACCGCTCGCGGCGACGCGGGAGTTCGCACCGCCGGTGCTCGGCGGCGGCAGCTGGGGCGCGGCGGCCAACCGGTTCGCCGGACACGGTGTCGGACTCGCCGTGGAGCACGTCTTCGCGGCCACCGTGCCCGATGTGCGGGCCCGGCTGGGACTGCCACCGGCGGGCATCGGCGCCGCACGGCGGGCCCGGGAGCGGCAGGGCTGGCCGGTGCACCACGGGTTCAGCCCGCTGGTGGTGCCCCGGCCCGCGGACTGGCGGACCGGTCTGACGGTCGGCGGCTACTGGTGGCCGTACGACACCGGGAGCCGGCTCCCCGACCGCCTGGAGGAGTTCCTGGACGCCGGTCCGGCGCCGGTCTTCGTCGGGCTGGGCAGCGCCACCGTGCCGGATGCGGCCCGGCTCGGCGCGCAGGTGGTGGCGGCGCTGCGGCGGGCCGGGCTGCGCGGGGTGATCCAGCGCGGCTGGGCCGGGCTCGCGGCCGGCGGGGAGGACATGCTGACCGTCGACGACGTACCCCATGCGCTGCTGTTCCCGCGGATGGCCGCGGTGGTCCATCACGCGGGCGCGGGGACGACCGCGGCGGGGCTGCGCGCGGGGGTGCCGGCCGTGCCGGTGCCGGTGCAGTTCGACGCGGGGTTCTGGTCCGCCCGGCTGGTGGCGCTGGGCGTCGCCCCGGACGTGGTGCCGTTGCGCCGCCTCACCGTGGACGCGCTGGCCTCGGCGCTGGTGCGGGCCACGCGTGAGCCGGCGTACCGGGAGCGGGCGCGGTCGCTGGGCGCGCGCATCCGCGGCGAGGACGGCGCCGCACCCGTGCTGGCGGCGCTGGACCCGCTCGGCGGGTGAGGTGCCGTCGGGAGCCGGACGGGCGGTGTCAGCCGTGGGTGAGCACCATGCGGAAGCGGGCGGCGCCGGAGAGCATCTTCTGGTAGGCCGCCTGCGCGTCGTCCAGCGGGACGGTCTCGGTCATCGGGCGGATGTTGTGCAGGGCGCTGAACTCCATGGTGTCCTGCACGTCCTGGGAGGTGCCGGACGGGTGGCCGCGCACGACCCGGCCGCTCATCAGCAGCTGCACCGGGCTGATGCCCAGCGGCTCGGGGTCCGCGCCGATCGCCACGAGTTCGCCGCGCGGCGCCAGGCCGTCCACGGTGGCCGCGATGGCCTGGGAGTTCCCGGCGGTGGCCAGCACGACGCTCGCGCCGCCCAGGGACCGCAGGGCCTCGCCGACCGGGGTGCCGGAGGTGCTGTCGACGTAGTGGTGGGCGCCCAGCTGCTTGGCGAAGTCGGCCTTCTCCGCGCCGCGGGCGATCGCCACGGTCTCGAAGCCCATCGCCGCCGCGTACTGCACCCCGAGGTGGCCGAGGCCGCCGATGCCGAGCACCGCGACCAGGTCCCCGGGGTGGGCGGAGCTTCGCCGCAGCCCGTTGTACGTGGTCACGCCGGCGCAGGCCATCGGCCCTGCGTCGCCCGCCGAGAGCGCGTCGGGGATCCGGGCGAGGGCGTCGACGGGGGCGATGACCTTCTCCCCGAAGCCCCCGTCGTAGGCCCAGCCGGGGACCTTCAGGTTGGCGCACGTGATGAAGTCGCCCTTGCGGCAGGACGTGCAGTGGCCGCAGCTGCCGCCGAACCAGCCGACCGCGACCCGGTCACCGACCTGGTACCCCCAGTCCTGGGTCCCCTCGCCGAGCGCGTCGACGCGGCCCGCGATCTCGTGCCCGGGCACTACGGGAAAGGTCACGCCCGGCAGACCGGCGTTCACGAACATGGTGTCGCTGTGGCAGATTCCGCAGGCCTCGACGGCGATCCGCACCTGGCGGGGCCCGGGCTGCGGCACCTCCCGCTCGACCAGTTCGAACGGGCCGCCCGCCGTCGTCACCTGCGCGACGCGATAGGTACTCATCACACGCTCTCCTGTGTCTCGCGTGGTCGTCCGCCGCTCGGGGCACGGGCAGGACGCCCCCCGCACCAGCAGACCAGCTCCGCCCCGATCCCGCGCGCCGAGCCCCACCGGACCGCGCCGGGGCGCACCGAGCCCGTCCGCGCCGACCCACGCCGGCGTGGCCCCCTACCGACGCCGGGGCGCACCGGGTCTTGTGACGTCCAGGGCCGAGTCCCCTGCCGTCCATCACCTAAGCCCGTCTCCCGTGGCTGGGGCCGCGATATCAGGAGGGGCCCGTGCGGCCGGGTGAGGCCCGCACAGCGGAGCCTGCGCCGCGGGACAGCCCGCGCAGTCGGCTGCGGGCCGCGTCACGCCGGAGCGGGGCGCGCCAAGCAGCACCGAGCCGCCCCAGACAGGAGCAGGCCGCCAGGCGGAAGCAGGCCCGGCAGACGGAAGCGGGCCGCGTCAGGCGGAACCCGGCGCGTCACGCGGCAGCGGGTCGCCCAAAGCAGGCCTGGGCCGCCCCAGACAGGAGCACGCCGCGTCACGCGGAACCGCCCGCGCCAGACAAGAACAGGCCGCGTCAAACCGAGGCGGGTCCGTCAGACGCAAGCGGGCCGCGTCAGGCACGACCGAGCCGCCTCAAGCAAGACCGGCGCGTCAGGCACGACCGGCCGCGTCAAGCGGAAGCAGGACCGCCCAGCAGGACCGGCGTCGTGCAGGACCGGGCCGCGTCAAGCACAAGCAGGCCCGCCATGCACAACCGGTGCGTCACGCGGGAGCGGGTCGTGTCAGGCCGTCGGGGGGCGCCAGTGTTCTGGGCGGAGCATGCCGAGCAGGAGGCCTACCAGTTCGTCGACCACGTCGTCGAGCGTGGCGTCGACCCAGCCGGCGCTCCAGTCGTGCAGCAGGCCGTTGACGCTGCCGATGAAGGCCGTCGCGGCGAGCCGGTAGTCGCGGGGCGCCGCCTCCCCGCGCGCCACGGCCGCGTCGGCCTCGGCGCGGATGAGGTCGATCCAGCGGGCCCGGCGGGCCAGGCGCTGTTCCTCCAGGCGCGGGCTGACGCCGACGATCTCCATGAAGCTGATGCGGATGCGCCGCGGGTCGGAGGTGACGTTGCGGGCGTAGGCCCGGAAGAGCACCGCGGCGCGCTCGGCCAGCGGCAGCCCGTCCGCCGTGGCGAGGGCGTCCAGGACGGCCTGTTCGGCCCAGCCGTTGACCTGCAGGTGCAGGGCGGCGAGGACGTCCTCCAGGGTGCGGAACTCCTCGTAGAACTGGCGGGTGGACAGGCCGGCGGCCTGGCTCAGCGCGGCCACGGTCGTGTTCCGGTAGCCGGGGGCGCCGCCGAACAGCTCCAGGGCCGCGGCCAGGAAACGGCGGCGCCGCTCGGCCTGCCGTTCCTCGGCGGATCTGCCGCCGTAGCGGCCCGTCGGCGCCTTCAGCCTGCCCGTCACCTTGTTCCCTCCGTCCGGCCCCTGCCCGATCCCCAATCTTGTCGTGCACACATCTTGTCGCGAAGGGGGTTCGCTCCTTACTTTTCAGTAAGTCACTGTGAAAGCGCCCGTGTTCAGATTCCCTCACGTCCTCGAGGAAGGAGAGCAGTCATGCCTGCCTCCAGAACCAGGCACCTGTGCTCCGTGGCCGCGGCCCTCGCCCTGACCCTCGCCGGCCCGTCGACCGCCGCGACCGCCGCCTCCGCCGCGAGCGGCGCCTCCGACGGCCTGCGCGAGGTGCTGTTCGTCGGCAACAACTGGGACGGCACCGCCGATGTCATCCGGTCCTCCGGAGACTTCGCGAAGATCGGCCGGATCGACGTCGTGCCGGACAAGGCCCAGCGGCTGGCGGAGATCAACGCCGACCCGATCAAATGGATCTACTACACGTCCATCCGCAACGAGGTCGGCGAGGGGCACGACCAGTACGTGGACGACATGTACTCCACGCCCGACGGCCGGTCCGTGGTGGTCTCCCGGCCGAGCTTCGCCGACGTCGTCTCCATCGACCTGGCCACCGGCCATCTCAACTGGCGCTTCCCCGTGGCCGGTTACCGCGCCGACCACATGGCCGTCTCGCCGGACGGCACCCGGGTCGCCGTCTCCGCGTCGACCGCGGACAAGGTGCAGGTGCTGGACATCGGAACCGGCAAGGAGCTGGGCGAGTTCGGCACCGGGGACAAGCCGCACGAGAACTTCTTCACCGACGGCGGCAAGTACATCTGGAACATGTCCATCGGCGAGGTGACGACCTCCCTGGACGACCCGGCCTGGGACTGGACCAAGGGCGACCGGCACATCACGATCGTCGACGCGAGCACGTTCAAGCAGGTCAGGACCATCGACATGCGGCAGCGGCTGGACGCGGCCGGGCTGAGGGACTTCTCCGACGCCGTGCGGCCGGCGGCGTTCACGCCCGACTGGTCCAAGCTCTACTTCCAGGTGTCGTTCTTCAACGGCTTCCTGGAGTACGACGTGGCCTCCGACAGGATCACCCGCGTCAAGACGCTGCCGGAGAACCCGGCGACCAACCCAGACCGCACCACCTGGCTGCTGGACTCGCGCCACCACGGCATCTCGATGAACCCGGAGGGCACCAAGCTGTGCGTGGCCGGGACGATGGACGACTACGCGACCGTGGTCGACCGGGCCTCCTTCGACGTCGGCCCCCTCGTCACCGCCTCGACGCCGTACTGGGCGACCGTGAGCGGCGACGGCAAGGACTGCGTCATCTCGGAGGCCGGCGCCGACCAGGTCACGGCCATCGACTTCGCCACCGGCCGCAAGGTGCTGTCCGTGCCGGTCGGCGACCATCCGCAGCGCGTCCGGCTGGGTCACGTCCAGGCCGACTGGACGGGCCCGGAGGGGAGTTGAGCACCGGCGCCGGAACCATCGGCGGCAGGCTCAGTCCCCCACCCTGCGGGTAACGTTGAGCAGGTACTCCTTCCTGTTCAGCGGGTTGTGGTCGGTGCGCGGGCGCCGCGGGACCGTGCCGCGGACGACCGGTGCGTAGTGGTCGAAGGCCGTCTCCAGCGCCCCCTCGCCCCGGGTGAGGCCGGGCAGCCGCTGCTCCAGCTCGTGCACCCGGGCGGCCGGCACCGTTCCCTGCAGCACGCCGGCCGCACCGACCGCGTCGGTGGTCTCCGGTACGGCGCCGAGCCGCGCGAGCACCGGAAGCAGCGCGCCCAGCGTGTCCACCGGTGCCTCGAGCCGGAAGCGGTGCATGGGCTCGTGGACCAGGGTGCCCGCGCGGCCCAGCGCCTCGGTCAGGACCAGCGGGGTCAGGCCCCGGAAGTCGTAGCCGGTGCTCGACATGCTCTTGTCGAAGCCCTGGTGGGCGTGGCTCTGCCGGGGCGAGTAGCCGGAGTGGGTCATGGTGACCGTGCAGTCGGGGATCCGCCAGCCGTACAGGCCCTGGCCGAGCGTGGCGCGGACGGTGTCCTCGACGGCCTTGAAGAAGGCGTACGGCATCGAGCCCAGCTCCACCTCCAGCCTGAACTCCACGCCCGCGCCGGGCGGCGCGGGCTCGACGCGCAGGCCGACCGTGGCGAGGAACGGGTTGCCGTCCTTCTTGTTGAACTCCACGGCGTGCCCGGTGCCGGCCAGCCGTTCGACGCACAGGGTCGTGGTCTCGCGGAAGGTGACGTCCAGGCCGTACTCCTCGGCGAGGGTCGCCTGGACGACCTCCTTCTGCACCTCGCCGTAGAGGGAGACGGACGTCTCCCCGCGCTGCTCGTCGTGCCGGACGCCGATGAGCGGGTCCTGCTCGGCGAGCTGGGTGAGCGCGAGGTGCAGCGGGCGCCGTCCGGTGCCGGGGCCGGGCACGACGACCGTCTCCAGGGTGGGCGGCGCGAACTGGTGCCGGTACGCCGGGCCGGGGCGACCGAGGGCGTCGCCGATCCGGATGCCGTCGAGCCCCCACACCTTGACGATCCGTCCGGCGCCGGCCTGGTCCCGCCGCACGTCGGTGCCGGACTCGAACACGCTGAGCCCGGTGACACGGCCCTCGGGGCGGCGCCGTACGGCCCGACCACCACCGGGGTGGTCCTGCGGCCCGGCGAGGCCGCCTCCGTACCGTGGTCCGCCGCCTGCCGGGACGTCCTCCGCTCCCCCGCTGCCGAACGGCACCCGGTCACGGACGCGCAGGGAGCCGGAGAAGATGCGGGCGTAGGCCGCCTTCTCGCCGGCCGGCCCGCGTTCGACCTTGAAGACCGTGGCCGACAGCGGGCCGGCCGGGTCGCCGTCCGCGGCGGGCAGGAGGTGTTCGATGCCGGTGATCAGCTCGGGCACACCCGCTCCCGTGATGGCGGAGCCGAAGTACACCGGATGGACCAGCGCGCGGCGGCTCTGGGCGGAGAGGGCGGCGCGCACCCGGGCGTCGGCCGGCGGGCCGTCGAGGTAGGCGGCGAGCAGGTCGTCGTCGTGGTCGGCGAGCACCTCCGGCGCAAAGGGGCCGAGGCCGGGGACGAAACGGGCGGCGGGCGTGCCGGCCGCGGCGGGCACGCCCATCGGCACGAGCGGTACGGACAGCCTGCGGGCCATCTGCTCCAGCACGGCGGCGCCGTCCGCGCCACGCCGGTCGATCTTGTTCACGAAGATCAGCGTGGGGATCCGCAGCCGGCGCAGGGTGCGCATCAGCACCCGGGTCTGCGCCTGGACGCCCTCGACGGCCGAGACGACCAGGACGGCGCCGTCGAGGACGCCGAGCACCCGCTCGACCTCGGCGATGAAGTCCGGGTGGCCGGGGGTGTCGATGAGGTTGACGGTGACGCCGTCGAGCGGGAACGAGACGACGGCGGACTTGATGGTGATGCCGCGCCGCCGTTCCAGCGCGAGGGTGTCGGTGGTGGTGCTGCCGGCGTCGACGCTGCCGATCTGGTCGATCACTCCGGCGGAGTGCAGCAGCCGTTCGGTCAGGCTGGTCTTACCGGCGTCGACATGCGCGAGAATTCCGAGATTGAGCAGATGCACTGAGCGTGATGTCCTTCGGCACGGGGCGGATTCCTTCCTGGGCGGACATGCACGCAGCGCGCATCGGCGGACCTCTCTGTGTGTGACTCTGTGTGTGACGACGGACAGCCCGCAGTGCAGCAGACACCGGGTCCCGGCGGCAATGGATTAACGCTCAACCAACGCTCGTCGCGCAGTCGGCCGGCCCAGGTGGCCGGGGCGGGGCGCCGTACTGCTCCCGCGCTGCCGGGGAACTCGGCGATCCGCAGTTGCCCGGCAATCGGATGCGCCGGGCGCGGGACCCGGTGGCCCGGGTGAGAGGAGCGGACGGTGCGGGAGATCCTGCCGGCGCTGGCGCGCTGGCACGCGGCCGGGGTTACGTTCGGGCTGGCCACGGTCGTCGCGGTCAGCCGCAGCGCGCCGCGCGGACCGGGGGCCGCGATGGCGGTGGGCCCGGACGACGAGGTCGTGGGGAGCGTGTCCGGTGGCTGTGTCGAGGGCGCGGTGTTCGAGCTGGCGCGGGAGGTCGTGGCGAGTGGCGTGCCGCGGCTGGAGACGTTCGGCTACAGCGACGAGGACGCCTTCGCCGTGGGGCTGACCTGCGGTGGCGAGATCACCCTGCTGGTGCGGCCGGTGACGGCCGGGTCGGACCCGGCGCTCGGCGCGGTCGCCGCGTCGGTCGCCGCGGGCGAGCCGGTGACGGTGGCCACGGTGGTGGACGGACCGGCGCGGCGGGGCGCGGTGCTCGCCGTCTGGCCCGACCGGGCGGCCGGCACGCTCGGCACGGACGGCCTCGATGCCGCCGTCACCGCCGACGCACGCGGCGAACTCGCGCTCGGCGTGTCGGTGTCACGGCACTACGGTCCGCACGGCCAGCGCCGCGAGGACGCCGTCACCGTGTTCCTCCAGTCGTTCGCGCCGCCGCCGCGGATGCTGGTGTTCGGGGCGATCGACTACGCGGCGGCGGTGGCCCGGATCGGCGGCTTCCTCGGCTACCGGGTCACCGTGTGCGACGCCCGTCCCGTCTTCGCCACGCCCAAGCGCTTCCCGGCGGCCGTCGAGGTCGTGGTCGACTGGCCGCACCGCTATCTCGCCGGCACGCAGACCGACGACCGCACGGTGGTCTGCGTCCTCACCCACGACCCGAAGTTCGACGTACCGCTCCTCCAGGAGGCCCTGCGCCGCCCGGCCGCCTACATCGGGGCCATGGGCAGCCGGAAGACCCACGAGGAGCGGCTCGCCCGGCTCACGGAGGCCGGCCTCAGCCGGGCGGAGCTGTCCCGGCTGCGCTCACCGCTCGGCCTCGACCTGGGGGCCCGTACGCCCGAGGAGGTCGCGGTGTCCGTCGCCGGCGAGATCGTCGCCCTGCGCTGGGGCGGCAGCGGGGCGCCCCTGACCGGCACCGCCGGGGCGATCCACCCGCCCGCCTCCTGACGAGCCCCGGAAGGCGACGGAGCGGGCGGCTGTGGCAAGGGGCGCGGCACGGTGGCGCCCGTCCGGCACCGGTCGCTGCCCGGAGGGGGCGGGCAGCCGGACCTCACCGCCGCACCCGCACCAGCGCCCCCGGCAGCAGCACCACGGCGATCAGCGCGGCGAGCCCGTAGAGGCCGGCGGACGCGAGCGCCACCGCGTGGAAGCCGGAGACGAACCGCCCCTGGTCCGCGGGCGACCCGGCGACCGCCCCCGCCACCGCGATGCCGATCGCACCCCCCGTCTGACGGGCGGTGTTGTTGACCGCGGAGGCGAGCCCCGACCGCTCGCCGGGCACCGCCGCGATGGCCGCCGCCACCACGGCCGGCGTGACCAGCCCGAGCCCGACGCTCCACAGCAGGAACGCCACGAGCAGCACCGCGTACCCCGCGCCCGGCGTGGCCCGCAACAAGAGTGCGAGTCCGGCCGCGGCAATCAGGAACCCGGCGCCGGCCGGCAGCCGGGAGCCGATCCTGCCGGTGATCCGGCCGCCGAACGGCGCGAGCACGGCGAGCGGTGCGAACAGCGGGACCAGCATGACCCCGGCCAGGAGCACAGAACGGTGCTGCACCGACTGCAGGAACAGGGTCAGCACGAACAGCGTGCCCAGGGTGCACAGGTTCATGATCCCGGCGGCGGTGTTGGCGGCGCCGAAGGCCGCCCGGCGCAGCAGGGTGAGCGGCAGCATCGCGTCGTCGCCGCGCCGCAGTTCGACCGCGCCCAGCGCGACCAGGGCGGCCGCGGCCGTCGCGGCGGCCGCGAGGACCTGCGGTGCGGTGGCGCCCAGCCGGCCGCCCTCGATGAAGGCGAAGGTGACGGCGAGCAGCGCCAGGGCGCCGAGCAGCATCCCGGGCAGGTCGAGGCGCCGGGCCTGTTCCTCCCGGCTCTCCCGCACGACCGCCGCCGTCCAGATCAGCGCGAGCACCACGATCGGCACGTTGACCAGGAAGACCGCGCGCCAGCCGAGCCCCTGGGTGAGCACCCCGCCGAGCAGGGGCCCGGCGGGCAGGGCGAGACTGCCGACGCCCGCCCACACCCCGATCGCGCGGGCCCGTTCGGCCTCGTCGGGAAAGGCCCGGCCGATGAGGGCGAGCGTGCCGGGCAGCAGCAGCGCCGCGCCGACGCCCTGCACCACCCGGGCGGCGACGAGCACGGGCACGCCCGGGGCCAGCCCGCAGGCCAGGGACCCGGCGCCGAACACGACGAAGCCGGTGAGCACGACCCGCTTGTGGCCGTACAGGTCGCCGGCGGTGCCGCTGGTGAGCATGAGGGAGGCCAGCGCCAGCGCGTAGCCGTCGACCACCCACTGCAGTCCGCCGACGTCCGCGCCGAGCCCCGAGCCGATCCGGGGCAGGGCGACGTTGACGATCGTGACGTCGAGGAGCACCAGGAAGTATCCGGCGCACATGACGAGGAGGACGGTGCGCGGGGATCCGGCGCGCCGCGCCGGCCGCACCGCGCGCTTGAGCAGGGTGACGGTTGCCTCGGGCATGAGGGACGGGTACCACCCGGTGTGCCGCTCAGACGTGGTCCCGCCGCGGACCGCTCGGACGTGGTCCAGCCGGAGTGGCGCCGGCCGTACGCCGGTGTACCGCGCGCCTACCGCGGGGGCAGCCGGTGCAGGACCACATCGGTGAGCGCGCCGTCGGTGAGGGCCGCGGTGAGGTAGGTGCAGTGGGGCTGGCGGCGGCGGTCGGTCGGAGAGCCGGGGTTGAGCAGCCGCAGGCCGTTCGGGGCGGTGGTGTCCCAGGGGATGTGGCTGTGGCCGAAGACCAGCACGTCGAGGTCGGGGAAGCGGGCGGCGCAGCGGGCCTCACGCCCCTGGGCGGGGCCGGTCTCGTGGACGACGCCGAAGCGCAGGCCGTCCAGTTCGGCGTACGCCACCTCGGGGAGTCGCGCCCGCAGCTCGGGCCCGTCGTTGTTGCCGTACACCGCGACGAGCCGGCGGCTGCGGCTCCGCAGCAGGTCCAGGGTGGCGGTGTCGACCCAGTCCCCGGCGTGGAACACGACGTCCGCGTGCGGGAGTTCGGCCAGCAGCGGCTCGGGGAGCCGTTTGGCGCGCTTGGGCAGATGGGTGTCGGACATGAGCAGCAGGCGCACGGCGAAAGCCTAGGCGGCGCGGGAGGTCAGGCGGCGCAGGCCGCGTGCGGCGCCGAGCAGCGCGACGCCCGTGCCGAGGGCGGTCACGGCCGGGTGCCGGGCCACGGTCTGCTGCAGGGAGCGCGGGTGGGCGCTGTCGTCGAAGGAGCCGTGCGCGCCGTGGTCCTCGGCGGGGTCCCGGTCGACGGGGGTGAAGAGGTTGTCCTCGCCGGCGGGCGGGATGCGGTCGGTCTGCTGGGAGTCGAAGCCGGTGCGGGCGAGATAGCGGTCGAGCAGGGCCGGGACGAGCCGGTTGGCCCAGATGGTGGCCACGGTGCTGGCGCCGACGTAGTACTGCTTGCGGCGCGGGTGGTCGGCCGCGTACAGCACGCCGCGGGCGGCGACCTCCGGCTGGTAGATCGGCGGCACCGGCATGGGGTGCCGGGACAGCCGGGAGCGGACCCATTCGAACTGGGGGGTGTTGACGGCGGGCATCTGGACGACGGTGACGTGGACGTGGCTGCCCCGGTGCAGCAGTTCGGTGCGCAGGGAGGAGGTGAAGCCGTTGATGGCGTGCTTGGCGCCGCAGTACGCCGACTGCAGCGGGATCGACCGCTCCCCCAGGGCCGAGCCGACCTGCACGATCGTGCCCCGGTCGCGGGGCAGCATGCGCTTGAGGGCGGAGCGGGTGCCGTTGACGAATCCGAGGTAGGTGACCTCGGTGATCCGGCGGAACTCCTCGGGGGTGATCTCGTCGAACGGCGCGAAGACGCTCGCGAAGGCGCAGTTGACCCATGTGTCGATGGGGCCGAACTCCTTCTCCGCGGCCTCGGCGACGGCCTCGACCTGGGTCTGGTCCGCCACGTCGGCGGGCTGCACGAGCGGGCGTCCGCCGAGGGCCGCGACCTCGTCGGCCGCCGCCCGCAGGCCGCCCTCGCCGCGTGCGACCAGCACGACGTTCGCGCCGCGCCAGCCGTACAGCCGGGCGGTGGCACGTCCGATTCCGGCGCTGGCACCGGTGATGACGACGGTCGCGGGCATGGTCATCTCCTTTCCTGCGGGCTCACTGCGTTCGGTGCTGCCGTCCCTCATCCGGGGCGCCGCCGCAGCCGCAGGGCGAGCGCGGCGCCGGCGGGCACGGCCGCCGTGGCGGCGGCCGTCGCCCAGCGGGCGGCGCGGGAGGGCGGCTCGGGGCGGTCGGCCAGGCGTTCGGGGTGGTCGCTGGGCAGGTTGCCGTCGAGGGCGAGCGCGAGCACCTCGGCGAGGTGCAGGGCGCGGCGGCCGGTGCCGCCTTCCTCGATCTGGGTGCGGCAGCTGAAGCCGTCGGCGAGGACCAGGCTGTCGGGTGCGGCGCCGCGGACGGCGGGCAGCACGCCCTGTTCGGCGACGGCCATGGAGACCTCGTGGTGGCCGCGTTCGAAGCCGAAGTTGCCGGCGAGTCCGCAGCAGCCCTCGTCGAGGACCTCGGCGTCCAGGTGGGCGCGGCGCATCAGTTCCTCGTCGGCGCCGGACTTCATGATGGCGTGCTGGTGGCAGTGGGTCTGCACGGTGGCCTGCCGGGCGAGCCGGGGTGGCTCCCAGCCGTCGGGGGCGTGGTGGACGAGCTGTTCAGCGAAGGTGCGGACCTGCCCGGCGAGCCGCTGCACGTCCTGGTCGGCGGGCATCAGCTCGGGGGCGTCGGCGCGGAAGACGGCCGTACAGGAGGGTTCGAGACCGATGACGGGGGTGCCCGCCTCCAGGTAGGGGCGCAGCACCGCGAGGGTACGGGTCAGCACCTTCTTGGCGACGGCGAGCTGACCGGTGGAGATCCAGGTCAGGCCGCAGCAGACGGGTTCGGTGGGTACGGCCACCCGGAATCCGGCGTCCTCGAGCACCCGTACGGCCGACTTCGCGATCGCGGGGTGGAAGTAGGTGCTGAAGGTGTCGGGCCACAGCACCACGGTGCGCGGGTCGGCCGGGTCCGGCTCCTCCTGGTCGCGTGCCTTCCACCACTGCACGAACGACTCCTCGGCGAACACCGGCGCCGAGCGGGCCTCGTCGATGCCCGCGAGCCGCTTGCCGAGCCGGGCCAGACCGGGCGCTTGCAGCGCGGAGTTGACCAGCGAGGGGGCGATCCGGGAGAGCCGGGCCCACAGCGGGAGGTAGCCCATGGAGTAGTGGGCGGCCGGGCGGATCCGGCCCTCGTAGTGGTGGGCCATGAACTCGGCCTTGAGGGTGGCCATGTCGACGCCGGTCGGGCAGTCGGACTTGCAGCCCTTGCAGGCCAGGCACAGGTCGAGCGCGTCGCGTACGGCGGTGGAGCGCCAGCCGTCCTCGACGGCGGAGTCGGCGTGGCCGTTCAGCATCTCGAACAGCAGCCTGGCCCGGCCGCGGGTGGAGTGCTCCTCCTCCCTGGTGGCCCGGTAGGAGGGACACATGACGCCGCCGGAGTGGCTGCGGCAGTTGCCGATGCCGACGCAGCGCATCACGGCGCGGTTGAAGGAGTGCTCGTCCTCGGGGAAGTCGAAGTGGGTGGAGGGGGTGGCCGGCCGCCAGCCGGGGCCGAGCCGGAGCTGCCCGTCCACGGGGTGGGGGTGGACGACCTTGCCGGGGTTCATCCGGTTGCCGGGGTCGAAGAGGGCCTTCAGCTCGCCGAACGCGGTCACCAGCCGCTCGCCGAACATGCGGGTGAGCAGTTCGCCCCGGGACTGCCCGTCGCCGTGCTCGCCGGACAGCGAGCCGCCGTAGGCGGCGACGAGGTCGGCGGCGCGCTCCACGAAGCGGCGGAAGTGCGCCACGCCGTCGGCGGTGCGCAGGTCGAAGGGGATGCGGGTGTGGACGCAGCCCTGCCCGAAGTGGCCGTACAGGGACGGGTGGTCGTAGTCGAACTCGTCGAAGAGGCCCTTGAGGTCGCGCAGATAGTCGCCGAGCCGTTCGGGCGGCACGGCGGAGTCCTCCCAGCCCTCCCAGGTCTCCCGGTCGTCCGGCGGACGCGCGGTGACGCCGAGTCCGGCCTCGCGGGCCTTGAGCATCTTCTGCTCGCGCTCGGGGTCGTCGGAGAAGGCGATCCTGCTGTCCTTCTCGTCGCGGCCGACGGCGCGCAGCAGCGCGTGCGCCTGCTCGTCGACCTCCTCCTGGCTGTCGCCGCTGAACTGCAGCATCAGCCAGCTGTCGCCCTCCGGGAGGGCGTTCAGGGAGTCGAGGTAGGCGCCCTCCTCGCGCATCAGCTGCGCCATCCGGCCGTCCAGCGCCTCGAGCTGTGTGGGTGAGCAGCGTTCGAGCAGCAGCGGCACGTCGTCGGCGGCCGTGCAGATGTCGTCGTAGCCGAGGACCAACAGCGACTGGTACCGCGGCACCGGGACGAGGTCGAGTTCGGCGCGCAGGACGGTAACCAGGGTGCCCTCGCTGCCGACGAGCGCCTTGGCGACGTCGAAGCCGTTCTCGGGCAGCAGGGAGTCGAGGTTGTAGCCGGAGACGCGGCGCGGGATCTTGGGGTAGCCGCGGCGGATGTCGGCGAGGTACTCGGTGGCGATGCGGTCGAGGCCGGCGTAGAGCTCGGCGAGCCGGCCGCCGCCGGCGGCGAGCCGGGCGCGCTCGTCGGGCGGGGTGGGGCCGACCCAGGCGCGCTGTCCGTCGTAGGTGAGGATCTCCAGCTGCCGGACGTTGTCGACGGTCTTGCCGTAGGCCTGCGCGGAGGCCCCGCAGGAGTTGTTGCCGATCATGCCGCCGAGCGCGCAGTGGCTGTGGGTCGACGGTTTCGGCCCGAACTGGAGCCGGTGCGGGGAGAGCTGGCGGTTGAGTTCGTCGAGGACGATCCCGGGCTCCACCACGCAGGTGCGCCGTTCGGGGTCGACGGAGATGAGCCGGTCGCAGTACTTGGTCCAGTCGATCACCACGGCGGTGTTGGTCGACTGTCCGGCGAGGCTGGTGCCGCCGCCCCGGGAGAGGACGGGGGCGTCGAACCGCGCGCACACCGACACGGCCCGGGCGCCGTCCTCGACCGTGCGCGGGACGACGACGCCGAGCGGGACCTGCCGGTAGTTGGAACCGTCCGTGGCGTAGGCGCCGCGACTGCCGGCGTCGAAGCGGATCTCGCCGTCCACCTCGGCGCGGAGAGCCGCCTCGAGGCCGGACATGTCCGAAGGGGTCATCTGCGCTCCCAGTCCTCACCGACCGTGCGGGGTCACCGACGTGCTGCCTGTCCGAGGACGGGCGAGTACCCGACAATTGAACAGTCAAGACTGAACAGTTTGACCTGGACAGTTGCGGCTGTCGGCCTTAGGGTGGCGGCATGGCCGACATCTCCGACTCCGCCGCACGGGCCGCGCGCGAGCTGCGCGTGGTGTTCAGCCGGCTGCGGCGCCGCATCCGCGAGGTCGCGCAGGACACCGACCTCAGCCCCTCCCAGGAGTCGGCGCTCACCCTGGTCGGCAAGCACGGCGCCGCTACGGCCAGCGCGCTGGCCGCCGCCGAGGGTGTGCGCCCGCAGTCGATGGCGACCACGCTGGCCGCCCTGGAGCAGCACGGGCTGATCCGGCGCGCCCCCGACCCGGACGACGGCCGCCGCCAGCTGGTCACCCTGACCGACGCCGGGCGGGCCCGGATCGAGGGCAACCGGCAGGTGCGCGAGGAGTGGCTGGCCCGCGCCTTCCAGGACCGCTACACCGAGCAGGAGCGGCAGACCGTGCTCGCGGCGCTGGAGCTGCTGGAACGCCTGTCGCAGCCGTGACCCGGAGGCCGGCCGCACGCGCCGCCGGGACGGCCTCCCGCCCCCTTGACTGCGCCGCGGTCGCCTCGGCCCCGGCTCCGGCCGGCGTCGCCCGCCGATCCGGGTCCCCGCCCGCCGGGACCGCCGGGCCCCTTCCTGCCCGCCGGCCCGGCACCGCCGCCGGCGAGCACCCGCCGGACCGCTCCCCGGGCCGGCACACCCCGGAAACCCCCGAACCCCCTGAAGCTCCGGAACCCCCGGAAACTCCCGACCCCTCGAAAGGCCTGACCGACTCATGTCGCTCACCACGCTCGACCCCCGTACCGCCCTCGTCGCGATCGACCTGCAGAACGGCATCGTCGGCATGCCCGTGCAGCCGCACGCGGCCTCCGACGTCGTCTCCCGCACCGCCGAACTCGCCGACGCCTTCCGCGCCAAGGGGCTGCCCGTGGTCCTGGTCCGCGTCTCCTTCGCGCCCGACTGGGCCGACGCCGTCCCCGGCCGCACCGAGCGCCAGGCGCGCGGCCTCGCCTTCCCCGAGGGCTGGGACGTCATCGCCGACGAGCTGAACGGCCACCCCGGCGACATCCGCGTCACCAAGCACAACTGGAGCGCCTTCCACGGCACCGACCTCGACGTCCAGCTGCGCCGCCGCGGCGTCACCCAGATCGTGCTCACCGGCATCGCCACCAGCATCGGCGTGGAGTCCACCGCCCGTGACGCCTACGCCCACGGCTACCACGTCACCCTCGCCACCGACGCGATGGCCGACGCCGACGCCGAGGCGCACGCCAACAGTGTCGAGCGGATCTTCCCGCGGCTCGGCGAGAGCGGCACCACCGCCGAGATCCTTGAGCTGCTCGCCAAGACCCACGCCTGACCGTGCGGCCCCCGGCCCGTGCGGCGGAGCGGGGGTGCCCGCACACCGCCGCACGGGCCCGGGTTAGCATTCGGCCACGCCCACCCGTGCCACCCAGGCAACGGGAAGCGAACAAAGGGGGCTTGGAACCGGATGCCGGTCAAGGTCAGCGTCATCGTCCCCGTGTACAACCCGGGGCCGTACATCGAGGACTGCATCGCCTCGCTGCTGCACCAGTCGCTGCCTCCCGACGAGTACGAAGTGATCTTCGTGGACGACGGCTCCACCGACGCCACCCCGGCCCGGCTCGACGCCCTCGCCGCCGAGCATCCGCACATACACGTCATCCACCAGGAGAACTCCGGCTGGTCGGGCAAGCCCCGCAACGTCGGCATCGAGGCCTCCCGCGGCGAGTTCGTGATGTTCGTCGACAACGACGACCGGCTCGGCGACGAGGCCCTGGAGCGGATGTACGACTACGGGGTCGCCAACAAGGCGGACGTGATCGTCGGCAAGATGGCCGGAAAGGGCCGCCCGGTCCCGGTGGAGCTGTTCCGCCGCAACCACCCGCACGCCACGGTCGCCAACGCCCCCCTGATCGACAGCCTCACCCCGCACAAGATGGTCCGGCGCTCCTTCCTGGAGCGCACCGGGCTGCGCTTCCTCGAGGGCCGGCGGCGCCTGGAGGACCACGTCTTCTTCGCCGAGGCCTATCTGCGCGCCGACAACGTCTCGGTGCTCAGCGACTACGTCTGCTACTACCACATCAAACGCGACGACGCCTCCAACGCCGGCTTCCAGCGCTTCGACCCGGTCGGCTACTTCAGCAACCTGCGCGAGGCCCTCGACGTGGTGGAGCGGTACACCGAGCCGGGCCCGCTGCGCGACCGGCTGCTGCGCCGCTGGCTGCGGGTGGAGATGGTCGAGCGGATGAGCGGCCGCCGTCTGCTGGCGATGCCGGACGACTACCGGCGCGAGCTGTTCAAGGAGATGCACGCCGTCGTCGTCGAGCGCTTCGGCCCCGGCGTCGCCCCCGGCCTGCGCCCCGGGCAGCGGATCGTCGCCGCGCTGATCCGCGAGGACCGCTACGACGACCTGGTCGCCTACGCCGAGTGGGAGGCCGGGGTCCGTCCGCGGGCCGTACCGGCCGGGGCCGCCTGGCGGGACGGCGTCCTGCGCATCGGCCTCGGCGTCGAGTACACCACCGCCGACGGCCCGCTGACGGTCCCGGCGGGCGCCCCGCGGCCGCTGGCGGACGGCGCGCCCCGCGATGTCGCCGAGGCGGCGTCCTGGCTGGCGGCGGCCGCCGAGGACGGCTTCGAGACGGCCGCCGTCGACGTGATCGTGCGCGACCGGGAGAGCGGCGCCTCCTTCTTCCAGCCGGTCGAGGTCACCCGCGAACGCGTCGCGGCCGAGGCCGGCGGCACCCGGCTGCTGCTGCGCGCCACGGCCGCCGTCGACCCCGCCACGGCGGCCGGCGGCGACCCGCTGGGCGCCGGCCTGTGGGACCTGTACGTGCGGGTCGGCCTGGGCGGCTGGACCAAGGAGTGCCGGCTGGGCCCCGCCCCGGCGCAGGGGCTCGCGCTGCCGCCGGCCGGCATCGTCGAGGGCCGCGTCGTGCTGCCGTACTGGACGCAGCAGTACCGCAACCTGTCGCTGGACGTGGACCGTGCGGTGAAGTCCCTCGGACTGCACCGGCTCACCCCGGCGGACGCGACGGTCTCCGCCGACACGCTGACCGTCGCGCTGCCCCTGTACGTGCCCGACAGCACGACGGTCGGCGTCCGCCTGGCCGGCGCCTCCGGCCGCGCGGTCGACCGGCCCGCCGCGCTGACGCCCGCCGACGGCGTGCACGCGCTGCTGGAGGCCGGCCTGCCGCTCGGCGAGCTGCGCGGCGCCCTGTGGCGCACGGAGCTGCTGCTGTCCGGCGGCCGGGCCGTGAAGCTGCCGCTGCTGCTGCGCGTGGGACGCGGACCGGGCGCCGTCGAGGTGGTCCGCGCGGCCCCGCCCGGTATGCTGCGCCGACTGCTGCGCAGGGCACGGCGCCTGCTGGGCGGCGTACGGCGAGCGCGGACGACCGCGACGACACGGAGGGCATGACGGCGTGCGGCAACTGGGGATCGGCGGCGCCTGGGTACTGGAGCCCCAGGTGTTCCCGGACGACCGGGGCAGCTTCCACGAGTGGTACCGGGGCGCGGAGTTCCGCGAGGCCACCGGGTACGACCTCGGTCTCGCCCAGGCCAACTGCTCGGTGTCCCGGCGGGGCGTGCTGCGCGGCATCCACTTCGCCGACGTGCCGCCCGGCCAGGCCAAGTACGTCACCTGTGTGCGCGGGGCCGTCCTCGACGTGACCGTGGACATCCGCGTCGGCTCGCCCACCTACGCGCAGTGGGAGGCCGTGCGGCTGGACGACGAGAGCCGCCGCGCGGTGTTCCTCGCCGAGGGGCTCGGGCACGCCTTCATGGCGCTCACCGACGACGCCACGGTGGTGTACCTGTGCTCCACCGGGTACGCGCCTGGGCGCGAGCACGGGCTGCACCCGCTCGACCCGGCGCTGGACATCGCCTGGCCGGAGGGCATCGAGCCGCTGCTGTCGCCGAAGGACGCCGAGGCGCCCACGCTGGCCGAGGCGGAGCGGTCCGGGCTGCTGCCCACGTACGCGGACTGCTCCGCCCACTACCAGCGGCTGCGCTCCGGGGAGTTCAGCGGCTAGGCCGCCCAGGCGGCCGGGGAGCCGTGCGGGCGGCTCAGCGGTCGGCGGCGTACGGGGCCAGCGCGCGGCGCAGCGGCTCCCAGCCGCGGGAGCGCTTCGTACCCCGGTTGCGGGCCGTGACCAGCGGCTTCCAGAAGCCGGCCGCGAGGAACTCCTCCGGCTTGACGGCGGTGGTGCGCTCCAGCACGGACTCCGGGACCTTCTGCGGGTCGGGCACCTCGAACTCCGCGAGGATCTCGTCGTACCTGTCCTTCAGGACGGTGCTGTCCGGGTCGGCGCCGAAGACCAGCAGCTGGCCGGTGGGCGCGGTGTCGACCAGGACCGTCACCAGGTCGGGGCGGTACCGGCCGAGGATCTCGATCAGCTTGTAGACGTCGCCGGTCCAGGCGTTGGTGTGCCGGTCGCGGGCGGCCTCGTCGACGTTGCGCGGGAGCATGTCGTCGAAGACGATCACGCTCGCCCAGTCGGAGTGCTTCTCGATGTTGATGAAGTCGCGCAGCGCGTACTCGAACAGGTGCATGCCGTCGATGAACGACAGGTCGAGCGTGGTGCGCCTGAAGTAGCCGAACGGGCTGCGGTTGCGGGCCAGGTTGCGCAGCGGATGCCGGCCGCCGCGCAGGTGCGCGAGGGGGTTGTCGCGGGCGAAGAAGTCGTCGCTCGTCGCCTTCACCAGGTGCACGTCGCAGCGTATCTCCGTGACCACCTTGAAGGCGGGGTCGACCGCGATGCTGGGCACCCGGGACAGCGTCAGGCTGCGGCCGTCGTTGACGCCGATCTCCAGGTAGTTGCGGTTCGCGCTGACCTTGTGGAGTTCCCGCAGGAACTCGTGCCGTTTCACTTAAGTCGTCTCCTTGCGGATGTGGGGCAGTGCTTCGTGCAGGGCGGTCCGCCAGTCCCTGAGCGGTGCCAGACCGGCCGCCCGCCACCGTTCGTGACCGAGGACGCTGTAGGAGGGCCGGGGCGCGGGCCGGACAAAGGCCCGGCTGTCGGTGCGGCGGACCCGGTCAGGGTCGGCGCCGGCCAGCCGGAACACCTCGCGCGCCAGCTCGTACCAGCTGGCCTCGCCCGCGTTGGTGGCGTGGAAGACGCCGGACGCGCCGCTGACACCCAGGTCGGCGATCCGGGCGGCGACGTCCGCGCTCCAGGTGGGCTGGCCGTGCTGGTCGTCCACGACGGCGACGGTGTCCCGGGTGCCTTCCAGCCGCAGCATGGTGCGCACGAAGTTGGATCCGTGCGCGCCGTACAGCCAGGCGGTGCGCACCACGGCCGACGCGCCGGGGAGTTCGGCGAGCACGGCCCGTTCCCCGGCGAGCTTGGTGCGGCCGTAGGCGGTGCGCGGTGCGGGTTCCTCGTCCTCGCCGTAGGGGACGTCGCGGTCCTCGCCGGAGAAGACGTAGTCGGTGGAGACGTGGATCAGGCGGGCGTGGGCGGCGGCGCAGGCGCGGGCCAGCAGCCGGGGGCCCTCGCCGTTGACGAGCAGGGCGCGCTCCTCGTCGGTCTCGGCGGCGTCCACGGCGGTGTAGGCGGCGCAGTTGACGACGATGTCCGGCCGGTGCTCGGCCAACGCGCTCGCGACGGCGGCCGGTTCGGTGATGTCGAGCCCGGCGCGGCCGAGTCCGGCGACGAACTCGCCGCGTCCGCGCAGTGTCTGCACGGTGTCCTGGCCGAGCATGCCGCACGCGCCGGTGACCAGCCACCTCATCGGGCGCTCCGCCGCTTCAGCGGCTCCCACCAGTCGCGGTGCTCGCGGTACCAGGCGACGGTCTCGGCGAGCCCGGCGGTGAAGTCGCGGCGCGGGCGGTACCCGAGTTCGTCGCGGATCTTGCTCCAGTCGACCGAGTAGCGCAGGTCGTGGCCCTTGCGGTCGGCGACGTACTCGACCCGGTCCCAGCCGGCGCCGCACGCCTGGAGGAGCAGGCCGGTCAGCTCCTTGTTGCTCAACTCGGTGCCGCCGCCGATGTTGTAGACCTCGCCGGGGCGGCCCTCGGTGCGCACCAGGTCGATGCCGTGGCAGTGGTCGTCGACGTGCAGCCAGTCGCGGACGTTGCGCCCGTCCCCGTACAGCGGGACCGTCAGGCCGTCGAGGAGGTTGGTGACGAAGAGCGGGATCACCTTCTCCGGGAACTGGTGCGGGCCGTAGTTGTTGGAGCAGCGGGTGACCCGCACGTCCATGCCGTGGGTGCGGTGGTAGGCGAGGGCGATGAGGTCGGAAGAGGCCTTGGATGCGGAGTACGGCGAGTTGGGGGCCAGCGGGTGCTCCTCCGGCCAGGAGCCGGTGTCGATGGAGCCGTACACCTCGTCGGTGGAGATGTGCACGAACGGGCCCACGCCGTGCCTCAGCGCCGCGTCGAGCAGGGTCTGGGTGCCCAGGACGTTGGTGCGCACGAACTCCGCGGCGCCCTCGATCGAACGGTCGACGTGCGACTCGGCGGCGAAGTGCACCACCTGGTCGGCGTCGGCCATCAGCTTGCCGACCAGGGCGGCGTCGCAGATGTCGCCCTGCACGAAGTCCAGCCGGGGATGGCCGAGGGGCAGGTTGGTGAGCGTGCCGGCGTAGGTGAGCCGGTCCAGCACGGTGACGTCCGGGGCGCCGGGCGAGTCGTCGGCGAGGAGCATGCGGACGTACGCGGAGCCGATGAATCCGGCGGCGCCGGTGACGAGGAGGTTCATGAACCGATCTGCACCTTGCTGTGGTCTCCGAGGACGGGTCGGTGGGCCCTGGGGACGGATTCCAGGCCGTAGCACAGCACGGGCTTGCCGGCCACCGGCACCAGCCGTTTCGCCGGGGCGTGCGTGATCGGACGCAGCCGGGTGCCGGAGCCGCCGGAGAGCACCAGAGCCTTCATTCGCCACACCTTAACGGCGATCGTCCGGATCGGAGCTTTGCTTCGCTGACTTGTTCGTTACGACGGCATGGCTCTGGTGTCGACGGGGCTTTACCGGAAGGGCGTTCGGCCGCAGGTGCCGTTCAGTCCTCGCCGCGCACGATGTTGTCCTCGGAGGCGGTCCTCCGCTGCTGGGCGGAGTCGCGGTCCATGACGGCCGCAAGGCAGGTGCGCACGCCCCGGTTCCGCCGCCGGCGGGCCTTCGCCCAGCCGGTCTCGGCGTAGGGCAGGGACGGTTTCTCGGTGGGCTGCGCGGTCACGTCGTCCATCTTCCTTCTGCGTCGTCCGCCGGCTCCCGGGGCGCATGTGCGTCAGCGGCCCCGCGGGGGCCCGGGTGCGATAGGTGTCGTACCGGGTCCCCGCGGGGCCGGGGCGGCAAACACGGGGCGGCTCAGGTGCGGCCGCCGCCCCCGCCGCCGAAGGCCCCGCTGGAGCCGGGCGACCAGCGGGGCCGGCGCTGGTCGTCGGCGCGCCGGCTGCGGACGGTGCCCACCTGGTAGGGGGTGAGCCGTTCGCCGTCGTCGACGGCGCGGGGCACCTCGTCCGGCTCGCGCATCTCGTGGGTCTCGCCCACCGGTCCGGACGGCGGCACGGTGGGCTGCTCCTCGGGTCGCGGTGGCGGGGACTCGTTCCGGCGCACCTTGATGCCGAGCCGGAAGGCGAGGATCAGTCCCACGGTGCAGGCGATCCCGGCGAGCAGGATGAGGACGTACCCGAAGACCTGGGCACCGGATGCTGCTGTGTTCGTCGCGAAGTCCATGGGCGTCGGGTACCCGGCCGAGCGGCGGATACGACTCCCGGTGCGAGGCGTGGCGCACACGGGGCCGCAGGTCACGGGGAGTAGCGTCACCCGCGATGACGGAACTACCGGAGATGTCGGATACGCACGAGATCGTCGCGCGCTACACGGCCCCCGCCCCGCGTCCGGGCCGGGCCGTGCTGCGCTGGGTCTCGACCGCCGACCACAAGGTGATCGGCCGGCTGTACATGGTCACGGCGTTCTGCTTCTTCCTGTTCGCCGGGCTGCTCGCCCTCGGGATGCGCGCGGAACTCGCCCGGCCGGGTCTGCAGTTCCTGAGCGAACACGGATACGACGAGTTCTTCACGATCCACGGCACGATCATGATGCTGCTGTTCGCGACCCCGATGTTCGCCGGGTTCGCCAATGCCGTGATGCCGCTGCAGATCGGCGCGCCGGACCTCGCCTTCCCCCGGCTGAACGCGCTGTCGTACTGGATGTTCCTGTTCGGCGGGCTGATGGTGGTCTCCGGGTTCCTGGTGCCCGGTGGGGCCGCGGCGTTCGGCTGGTTCGCCTACGCGCCGCTGAACAGCGCCTACTTCTCGCCCGGTGCGGGAGGTGATCTGTGGGCGATGGGGCTGGTGGTCTCCGGTGTGTCGACCACGCTGACCGCGGTGAACTTCATCGCCACGATCGTGTGCCTGCGCGCGCCGGGCCTGACCATGTTCCGGATGCCGATCTTCACGTGGAACGTGCTGTTCACCTCGATCCTGATCCTGCCCGCGTTCCCGGTGCTCACGGCGGCGCTGCTGGCGCTGGAGGCGGGCCGGAAGTTCGGGGCCCACGTCTTCGACGCGGCGAACGGCGGCGCGCTGCTGTGGCAGCACCTGTTCTGGTTCTTCGGGCATCCGGAGGTCTACATCGTGGCGCTGCCGTTCTTCGGGATCGTCTCGGAGATCATCCCGGTGTTCTCCCGCAAGCCGCTGTTCGGCTATGTGCCGATGATCGGGGCGACGATCGCCATCACCATGCTGTCGGCGGTGGTGTGGGCGCACCATATGTTCGCCACCGGCGCGGTGTTGCTGCCGTTCTTCTCCCTCATGTCGTTCCTGATCGCGGTGCCCACGGGCATCAAGTTCTTCGCGTGGATCGGCACGATGGTCAACGGCTCGGTGTCGTTCGAGACGCCGATGCTGTGGGCGATGGGCTTCCTGGTGTCGTTCCTGCTGGGCGGGCTGAGCGGCGTGCTCATCGCCTCGCCGCCGCTGGACTTCCATCTCACCGACACCTACTTCATCGTGGCCCATCTGCACTACGTGCTGTTCGGCACGGTGGTGTTCGCGATGTTCGCCGGGTTCTACTTCTGGTGGCCGAAGTTCACCGGCAAGATGCTGGACGAGCGGCTCGGCAAGCTCCACTTCTGGCTGCTGTTCCCGGCGTTCCAGCTGACGTTCCTGGTGCAGCACTGGCTCGGCGAGGAGGGCATGCCCCGCCGGTACGCGGACTATCTGACCGCGGACGGCTTCACCCTGCTCAACACGCTGTCCTCGGCCGGGGCGTTCCTGCTGGGCGTCTCCACGCTGCCGTTCCTGTACAACGTCTGGCGCACCGCCGTCCGGGGCGAGAAGGTCACCGTGGACGACCCCTGGGGCTGGGGCCGCGGCCTGGAGTGGGCCACCTCCTGCCCGCCGCCCCGGCACAACTTCACGGCGCTGCCCCGGATCCGCTCCGAGTCCCCCGCGTTCGACCTGCACCATCCGGACATCGAGAGTCCGCCCGGAGAGGAGCTGGTGCGATGAAGGCCGAGGCGCTGCTGTTCGGCGGGGTCGCGCTGTTCTTCGGCGGCTCCGCCGCGCTGTACGGGCTGTGGTCGGGCGAGGAGGCGGGCACGGCCGCCCTGGTCGTCGCGTGCGGCATGGCCGGGCTGGTGTCGTTCTTCTGCCTGATCCAGTACCGGCGCCGCGGGACGCGGGCTCAGGACCGCACGGACGCGGAGGTCGCGGACGCGACCGGGCCCGTGGCGTTCTTCCCCGACGAGAGCCCGTTCCCGATCGTCACCGCGCTCGGCTTCGCGCTCACCGCGACCGGCGTCGTCTTCGGGCTGTGGCTGTTCCTCATCGGCCTGGGCGTTCTGGCGCGCGGGGTGTACGGGCTGGTGTTCCAGTACGCGCACCGGTGAGCGGCCGGCGCGGGGCACCGGGCCGGAACTCCTCCACGGGCTCGTGGTCGGTCTCGTAGCCGCCGGTGACGCTCTGCCGGATCTCGCCGGTGGGCACGCCCTCCGCCAGCCGCTCGTTCTCGGCCGCCGTCAGGGCCCGGCACAGCCACCGGGTCGCCAGGAAGGCCAGGACCGGCGCCACGATCAGGGAGACACGGCACACCCAGGTGATGGCGTTGACGGAGACGCGGAAGGTCTGGGCGATGACGTCGTTGCCGCCGGCCACCAGCAGCACGCCGTAGAAGACGATGCCCGCCACGCCGAGCCCGGTGCGCACCGGGCGCTCGCGGGGCCGGTCGCACAGGTGCCGCTCGGTCCACCACTCCCCCGTCAGGCGCTGCTCCACGAACGGGTAGACGTACAGGACGGCGAAGAGCAGAGCGGGCAGGACGACCGCCGGGAGCAGCACGTTCCACATGAAGGTGTGGCCGGCGACGTTCGTCTCCCAGGGCGGCATCAGCCGCAGCGAGCCCTCCAGGAAGCCGACGTACCAGTCGGGCTGGGAGGCGGTGGAGACCTGGTCGGGGCGGTAGGGGCCGTAGTTCCAGATCGGGTTGACCTGCGCGACGCCCGCGAGCAGCACCAGCACACCGAAGACGGTGAGGGACAGGCCCGTGGAGGTGGCCGTGAACTGCGGGACCAGGGGCTTGCCCACGGAGTTGGCGTTGGTGTGGCCGGGGCCGCGCCACTGGGTGTGCTTGAGCTGGAAGACCAGGATCAGATGCACCGCGACCAGGGCGAGCAGGAGGCCCGGAATCAGCAGGATGTGCAGCGGGTAGAGCCGGGTGATGATCTCGTGGCCGGGGAACTGGCCGCCGAACACGAAGAACACGAGATAGGTGCCGACCACGGGGATCGACTGCATGATTCCCTGGGCGATGCGCAGCCCGGTCCCGGAGAGCAGGTCGTCGGGGAGGGAGTAGCCGGCGAAGCCCTCGGCGAGCGAGAGGACGAACAGGGTCAGGCCGATGACCCAGTTCGCCTCGCGCGGCCTGCGGAAGGCACCGGTGAAGAAGATCCGCAGCATGTGCGTGCCGATCGCGGCCAGGAAGACCAGGGCGGCCCAGTGGTGGGTCTGCCGCATCAGCAGTCCGCCGCGCACGTCGAAGCTGATGCGCAGGGTGGAGTCGTAGGCCTGGGACATCCGCACCCCGCGCAGCGGCGGGTACGAGCCCGCGTAGACGACCTCGCGCATGTCCGGCTGGAAGAAGAACGTCAGCCACACCCCGGTCAGCAGGAGCACCAGCAGGCTGTACAGGGCGATCTCGCCGAGCAGGAAGGACCAGTGCTCGGGGAACGCCTTGCGCAGCAGCGAGCCCGCCTGCGACAGGGGCAGCCTCCGGTCCACGGCGCGCACGAGCCGCTCCCCGCGGCGGGCGTCCCCGCTCATGCGTCCTCGGGCTCCGCCGCCGCCCGGGCCACCTCGGCCTCCACCTCGGGGCGCGGCCGGCCCGACTCCTTCGCGTACTCGCTCACCGCGGTCTGCACGTCCCGGGCCAGGTCCCGCCAGGCGCGCAGCGCGGTCTCGTACGTGCCGGACTGGGCGCCGGTCATCCGCCGCTCGGCCGGCGGGCCGTAGGTGTGCCGCAGCTCCTCGACCGTGGCGTGGGCCGCCTCGGCCGCGCGCTGCTTCTGCACGAGTTCCTCGAAGGTGTGTGCCACACCAATCGACCCTAGGCATCCCTTTGCGGACACGCCTCCCGAGGCTGCGCCAACCTGCCGAAACGGTACCCGTGTGGCGGTCAGGGCGCGGTGCGGGCGAGGTGCGGTGCGCCGGCCGGTGCGGAGGCGCCCGCGGCCGTCAGCCGCCCGGCACCAGGTCCGCCCAGACCTGTTTGCCGCCGCTGACCGGGAGCGTGCCCCAGGCCGCCGACACCGCCTCGACCAGGAGGATGCCGCGGCCGCCGGTGGCCTCCCAGCCGATGCTGGTGGGCTTGACGGGGCTGCGCGGGGAGGTGTCGGCGACGGCGAGGCGCAGACGGTGGTTGACCAGGCTGAGGTCGAGGCGGACCTGCCCGCCGGTGTGCACGAGGGCGTTGGTGACCAGTTCGGAGACGACCAGCAGGGCCGCGTCCATGGTGTCCTGCGAAACGCCCCAGGCGCGCAGGGTGCGCCGGGTGAAGCGGCGGGCGTGCCGGACCGCCTCCGGCACCCGCCACACCGTCCAGCTCTCCCGCAGCGGCCGTACGGCCATGCCGTCGTAGCGCATCAGCAGCAGGGCCACGTCGTCGTCCCGGCGGGCGCCGGTGAGCAGCGCGTCGGCGACCAGGCCGAGGTGGGCCGGGTCGGCGGCGGACAGTTCCCCCGCGAGCCGGTCCATGCCGACGTCGATGTCGGCGTCCGGGGACTCCACCAGGCCGTCGGTGGTGAGCGCGATCACCGTGCCGGGCAGCAGCCGCAGCGGGGTCATCGGGAAGTCGGCCTGGCCGAGCACGCCGAGCGGGGGCCCGCCCTCGGCCGCCATGATCTCGGTGGTGCCGTCCGGGTGGCGCAGCACGGGCTGCAGATGGCCGGCCCGTACGCACCAGGCGGTGCCCTGCTCCATGTCGACGTCGACGTAGGCGCAGGTGGCGAAAAGATCGGTCTCCATGTCCAGCAGCAGCCGGTTGGCGTGCGCGACGACCACGTCCGGCGCGTGGCCCTCGGCGGCGTAGGCGCGCAGCGCGGTGCGCATCTGGCCCATCAGGGTGGCGGCGCCCGCGTTGTGGCCCTGGACGTCGCCGATGACGAGGGCGACATGGTGGTCGGCGAGCGGGATGACGTCGTACCAGTCGCCGCCGACCTGCAGCCCCTCGGTGGCGGGCAGATAGCGGGCGACGGCGACCGCGCCGGGCAGCCGGGGCAGGCGGCGCGGCAGCAGGGTGCGCTGGAGCATGCCGACGAGTTCGTGCTCGGCGTCGAAGGCGTGGGCGCGCAGCAGGGCCTGCCCGGCGAGTCCGGCGCAGGCGGTGAGCAGGGCGCGTTCGTCGGGGCTGAAGGGGTGCGGGCGGTCCCAGCCGATCAGGCAGGCGCCGGCCATGCGGCCGCCGGCGGGCAGCGGCAGCACCGCGAGGCCGCCGGGGCCGACGTCGGCGAGGGCGGGTTCCAGCGGGGTGCCGGCCGGCCAGATCCGGGCGCGGCCCTCGCGCAGCGCGGCGGCCAGCGTGGGCATGGCGCGCACCGGCGCGTCGGGCCATTCGGTGCGCCACTCGGTGCGCCACACCTCGGGCCACTGTTCGGGCTCGGGCGGGTCGAGGACGGTGACGACGAGCCGGTCGTTCTCCAGTTCGGCGAGCGCGAGCCGGTCGGCCTGCAGCGGTCCGCGCAGGGCGGCGACGACGGCCTTGCCGACGTCCTTGACGGTGGTGGCGGTGGCGAGCGCGGCGGCCAGGCGCTGCACCCGGGCCACGTCGGTGACGTCGGAGCGCAGGGTGGAGGCGTCGGCGACGGTGCCGACGAGCCGGGCGGGGCGGCCCTCGCCGCCGGGGAGCAGCCGGCCGCGCAGCCGCAGCCAGCGGGGCGCGCCGGAGGGCTGCAGGATGCGGAACTCCAGCTCGCGCTCGCCGATCGACATGTGGTCGGCCTCCACCACGCTCATCAGCGCGGGCAGGTCTTCGGGGACGGTGAGCGAGAGCAGGGTCTCCACCCGGCCGTCGAAGTCGTCGCGGGTGAGCCCGCACAGCCTGAGGATCCCGTCGCCGACCTCGATCCGGCCGCTGTCCATGGCCAGGCTGAACGCCTCCGGCGGCAGTTCGCCGCCCTCGCCGACGAGGGCCGCCGGCAGGGGGACGGCGATCGCGCCGGTGATCAGCTCCAGGCAGGCGCGCTCCTCGGCGCCGAAGCCGCCGCCGTGCTCGCTGACGGCCAGCAGACAGCCGCCGCCCGCCGGTCCGAGCGGCAGGGCGGCCACGGAGAAGTCCGGGGACGGGGTGCGCCGGGCCTCGGGGCATCCGGCGACCTGCTCGGGGCCGAGCCAGCGCGGCCGCCCGGTGCGGTGGGTCTCGGCGACCGGGGAACCGCCCGCGACCGGATAGCAGTCGCGCAGGCCGTACAGGGTCCGGGGCAGTCCCGCGGACTCGATGAGACACACCTGGGCCGGGTCGTCGCCGGGTGTGTAGACACCGGCGAAGGCCGCTCTGGCGAACACCAGCGCCTGTTCGAGGATGCGGTGCAGCCGGTCCGGCGTGTCGGGCGCCGCGGTGAGCGCTTCCAGGGCGGCTCGGGCTCGCTCCGTCGTCGTCCGGCTGATCGCAGCGCCCTCGCTCCTCACCACGTTCGCCATTACAGCGCGTATGCGGCTCCTGCGCAGCCCCTGTGAAGGGTGCGGGTGTGTGGCGTGCCCTCCGCTCGAAAGCCGCCGAACACATCTTGACGCGTGAGTTCCGCACACCGACCTCGTGACAGACGTGACTTTCCGCCACCGGGCGGCTCCTGCGAGTGTCGTCTGCGGCCACACCACGAAGGGGCGGGAGGGGCATGGACAAGCGGTACGAGGTGTACGCGCTCGCCGACGGACACTTCTACGACACGCCCGACCGGCTGCCGGGAGCGGACGGCGCCCCGGCGCCGCAGTTCGCGACGGCGTGTCGCGCCGTCCCGGAGGGCTGGCGCGCGGGGCGCTCGGGCGACTGGCTGACGCTGACCCCGGTGGGCGCGGACGGCGCGCCGCTGCCGGCGCCGGCGCAGGGCTGGAAGATCCACTCCTCGGCGACGGCTTCGAACGCCGACCGGGTCGCGGCCGTCGTCTGGGACTACTGCGTGCCGCGCCGGATCCCGTTCAAGTTCGTGCCGGGCCCGCACCTGCTGCACCTGCGCAACGCCAAGTACGCGGGCCGCGACACCAGCGGCAAGTTCGTCACCGTCTACCCCGCCGACGAGGAGCAGCTGCACCGGACCCTGCGGGAGCTGGGTGCGCTGCTGGAAGGCTTCGAGGGGCCGTACATCCTCACCGACCTGCGCTGGTACGACGGCCCGCTCTACGTCCGCTACGGCGCCTTCGCCCGCCGGTACGTCGTCGACGAGCGCGGCTCGCTGGTCCCGGCGGTGGCCGACGGCGAGGGCCGCCTGGTGCCGGACCGGCGGGACCCGTCGTTCCAGGTGCCCGAGTGGGTGACGCTGCCGGAGTTCCTGCGCCCGCATCTCGAGGCCCGCAACACCACGACGGTGGGCGACCTGCCGTACCGCATCGAGAAGGCGCTGCACTTCTCCAACGGCGGCGGGGTGTACGCCGGGACCGACACGCGGGACGGGCGCCGGGTGGTGCTGAAGGAGGCCCGGCCGCACGCGGGGCTCGCCGCCGACGGCGCGGACGCGGTGACCCGGCTGGAGCGGGAGAAGGCCGCGCTGGAGCGGGTCGCCGGCACCGGTGTGGTGCCCGAGGTGCGGGACTGGTTCACGCTCGGCGAGCACCGGTTCCTGGTCATGGACCACGTGCCGGGCCGCCCGCTCAACTCGTTCTTCGCCGAGCGGCATCCGCTGCTCACCCCCGACCCGGACCCGGGCGCGGTCGCCGCGTACACGGCGTGGGCGCTGCGGATCCACGAGGCGGTGGAGCGGGCGGTGGCGGCGGTGCACGCGCGCGGGCTGGTCTTCAACGACCTGCACGTCTTCAACATCATGGTGGCCGAGGACGAACGGTCCGTGTACCTCATCGACTTCGAGGCCGCCGCCCCGGCAGCCGACAACGCCCGGCAGACCGTCGCCCACCCCGGCTTCTTCGCCCCGCCGGACCGGCGCGGCACGGACGTCGACCGCTATGCGCTGGCCTGTCTGCGGCTCGCCCTGTTCCTGCCGGTGACCACGCTGTTCGTGGTGGACCGGGGCAAGGCGGCGCATCTGGCGGAGGTGATCGCCGAGCAGTTCCCGGACGTGCCGCGGGCCTTCCTGGACGAGGCCGTCGCGGAGATCACCCGGAACACGCCCCGCACCGCGGCCCGGCCCCCGGTGCTGCCCGGCGACTGGCCGTACAGCCGGGACTCGATGGCGAAGGCGATCCTCGCCTCCGCCACCCCGGAACGCGACGACCGCCTCTTCCCCGGGGACATCGCCCAGTTCGCCGACGGCGGCGGCCTCGGCCTCGCCCATGGCGCGGCGGGAGTCCTCTACGCCCTCGAGGCCTCCGGGTGCGGCCGGTACGACGAGGGCGAGCGCTGGCTGCTGAACCGTACCGCCCCGCCGCCGCCCGGCACCCCGCTCGGCCTGTACGACGGCCTCGCGGGCGTCGCCCTGGTGCTGGACCGCCTCGGGCACCGGCAGCGGGCGCTGGACCTGATCGACGGCGTGCTGCGGGAGAACTGGCGCAGCCTCGCCTCCGACCTGCACGGCGGCCTGGCCGGGCTCGGCCTGGTCCTCGGCCGGCTCGCGGAGACCACCGGCGAGCAGGATCTGCGGGAACACGCCGCCGAGGCCGCGGGCATCCTGCTGCGGCGGCTGGCGGAACCGGCGCAGGACGGCCCTCGGCGGCGCGCCGGGCTGCTGCGCGGCGCGAGCGGTCCCGCGCTGTTCCTGATCCGGTGGTACGAGCAGACCGGCGAGGAACGCTGGCTGACCGCGGCGGGCGAGGCGCTCCGCCGCGACCTGGACCGCTGCGTGACCCAGGAGGCGGGCGGCGGCCTGGAGGTGGACGAGGGCTGGCGGACGCTGCCCTACCTCGGCGACGGCAGCGCGGGCATCGGACTGGTCCTGGACGACTACCTGGCGCACGCGACGGACGGCACCGGGGAGTTCGCACACGCCCGGGCCGGCATCCTCACCGCCGCCACCTCCCGCTTCTACGCCCAGCCGGGCCTCTTCCAGGGCCGCGCCGGGATGATCCTGCACCTCGCCCGCAGCACCGCTCCGGGCGCCGGACCCGCACGCCTTGAGCAGCAGATCGCGGGGCTCGGCTGGTTCGCCATGGACTACCAGGGCCAACTGGCGTTCCCCGGGCACCAGATGATGCGGCTCTCCATGGACCTCGCCACCGGTACGGCAGGCTGCCTGCTCGCGCTCGCCGCGGCCCGCGACGACGCCCGCACCGCGCACCTGCCCTTCCTGCCGCCGCCACCGGCGGCCCACACACGCGGCTCCGCACTCACGGAGTCGTGACACCACTCCCGTCCCCATGAGGAAAGGACAACACCATGGCACTGCTCGACCTGCAGACCCTCGAGTCCGAGGAGCAGCACCACAACGGCGCGAGCACCGCGAGCCTGCTCTCCTGTGTGTCCGCGGCGAGCGTTCTGCTCTGCCTCTGACCCCAGCGCCGGCACCGACGGCTCCGGGCGACGCCCTCCCCGCGTGGGAGGGCGCCGTCCGGGGCCCGTCCGGCTGGGGCCGCCCACGACCGCCGTGCCGGTTCCGTCCGACCCCAGCGAGGCCGCAGCCGATGAACTCCTCCTCCCCCAGCGCCGCTTCCGCGGCCGGCCGTGAACTGTCGCGGGCGGCGCTGCGGCAGAGCGGCGTCCGCTGTGCCGCGCTGGGCGCCGTGAGCACGGCGGCCACCGCCGCCGGTCTGCTGCTGCCCGCCCTGCTCGGGCACACCCTGGACCTGCTGCTGGCGCACGCACCGGCCGCACGCTGGGTCGGCTGCTGCGCCGGCGTCGTCCTGCTGCTCGCCGTGCTGGACGGCTGCGCGGGGGTGCTCACCGGCACCGCCGACGCGCACGCCACCGCATGGCTGCGCCGCGATCTGGGCGGGCATGTCCTGGCGCTGGGCCCGCGCGCCCTGACCCGGTTCGGGGCCGGTGACCTGGTGGCACGGCTGGTCGGCACCGCCGCGCAGGCCGGGACGGCGCCGGGTGCGCTGGCCGCGTCGCTCGCCGCGCTCGCCGGGCCCGTCGGGGGCGTGGTGGCGCTCGGTCTCATCGACCCGTGGCTGGCGGCCGTGTTCCTCGCCGGGGCGCCGGTCCTGGCCCTGCTGCTGCGCGCGTTCGCCCGGGACACGTCGGCGTGCGTGGCCGACTACCAGCGGGCGCAGGGCCGGATCGCCGGGGCGCTGGCGGAGGCGGTCGAGGGCTTCCGTACGATCCGGGCCGCGGGCGCCGAGCGGCGCGAGACCGCCCGCGTGCTGGCACCGCTGCCCGAACTGTCGCGCGCCGGGCACCGCATGTGGCGGGTGCAGGGGCGGGCCGCCGCCCAGGCGGTCGTCGTGGCCCCGCTGCTGAACCTGGGCGTGCTGGCGGTGGCCGGGCTCCTGCTGGCCCGGCACCGCCTGTCGGTGGGCGAGGTGCTGGCCGCCTCCCGGTACGCGGTGCTCGCCACGGGCGTCGGCACGCTGGTCGGGCAGCTGGCCGCGCTGGCACGGGCCCGCGCGGCGACCGGCCGGCTCGCCGAGGTGCGCGCCGTGCCCGCGCCCGCGCACGGCACCCGCCGCCTGCCGCCGGGCAACGGGCGGCTGGAGCTGCGCGCGGTGACCGCACGCCGGGGCGGGCACACCGTCCTGGACGGCGTCGACCTGGTCGTCCCGGGCGGCACCAGCCTCGCCGTGGTCGGCCGTTCCGGTGCCGGGAAGTCGCTGCTCGCCGCGCTCGCCGGGCGGCTCGCCGACCCCGACGCGGGCGAGGTCCTCCTCGACGGCGTACCGCTGCGCGACCTGGGCCACGCCGAGCTGCGCGACGCCGTCGCCTACGCCTTCGAGCGGCCCGCCCTGCTGGGCGCCACCGTCGAGGACACGATCGCCTTCGGCCGCACGCCCGCCGGTCCGGCGGCCGTCCGCCGTGCCGCGCGGCGGGCCCGGGCCGACGACTTCGTACGGCGCCTCCCCGACGGCTACCGCACCCGCGTCGCCGACGCGCCCCGCTCCGGCGGCGAGAGCCAACGCCTCGGCCTGGCCCGCGCGTTCGCCCACGGCGGCCGTCTGCTCGTCCTCGACGACGCCCTCTCCAGCCTCGACACCGTCACCGAACACCACATCACCCGGACCCTGTTGTCCCCGGACCCCGGCCGTACCCGGCTCCTGATCGCCCACCGCGCCTCGACGGCCGCCCACGCGGACCGGGTCGCCTGGCTGGACGCGGGCCGCGTCAGGGCGCTCGGCACCCACCGCGAGCTGTGGCAGGAGCCGGGGTACCGAGCGGTGTTCGGCCACGAGGGCGGCGGCTGACGCACACCCTCGCGAACCGCCGGACGTACCCGGCAGGACCCGCACCGACCCGCTCCGAAGGGGGAGTTGACGCACATGGCCGACGCCGGACGCTCATCCGGACGGACGGCCGCGCGACCGGCCACCGGCCGCCCGGCGCCGGTCCGCGGCCACGGACGCCGGTTCCTGCGGGAGCGGTGGCGGGTGCTGGCCCGGCTGGGGGCGTGGTCGGTTCTCGAGGCGGGGCAGACGTTCGTGCTCGGCTACGCCCTCGCGCGGGCGCTGGACGCGGGGTTCCTGGCCGGGGACGCGCGCATCGGGCTGCTGTGGCTGGGTGCGGCGGGGCTCGCCGTGGGCGTCGGCGCGGTCGGAACGGGGCGGGTGTACGGCGTGGTCGCCGCGCTGGTGGAGCCGGCCCGGGACCGCCTGGTCACGGCGGTGGCGGAGCGCGGAGTGCGGGAGGCGGACCCCGGCGCGCTGTCCGGGCTCACCCAGCAGGTGGAGATCGCCCGGGACACGTTCGCCGGTGTGGTGCTGGTGTCGCGGTCGTTCCTGTTCACCGCCGCCGGCGCCCTGATCGGCCTGTTCTCGCTGGCCCCGCTGCTGCTGGCGGTCGTGCTGCCGCCGCTGCTCGCCGGGACGGCCCTGTTCGCCGCGACACTGCGCCCGCTGGCCCGCCGTCAGGAGGCCTTCCTCACCGCCGACGAGGACCTCGCCCACGAACTGGGCACCGTCGTCCCGGCGCTGCGCGACGTCACCGCGGCCGGCGCCGAGGAACGCGTCGCCGCCGCCCTCGCCCGGCGCACCGACGCGGAACTGCGCTCCGCCCGCGCCCTGGCCCGGTGGAGCGTCACCCGGGTGGCCGCCCTGGCGCTGGGCGGCGAACTCCCTGCGGTGCTGCTGCTGGTGACGGCCCCGTGGCTGCTCGGCCACGGCGTGACCCCGGGCGCCCTGGTGGGGGCGCTGACCTACGTCACCCAGTCCCTGCTCCCCGCCCTCGCCAACCTGGTCCACGGCCTGGGCACCAGCGGCGCACGCCTGACGGTGGTGCTGCGCCGCCTGCTGGCCCCGCGCTCCGAGGGCCCCGGGGCCGTGGTCACCGGCGGCGTCGCCGCGCCGGCGACGCCGGACACCGCCCTCTCCCTCACCTCCGTCACCTTCGCCTACGGCCCCGCGAGCGAGCCGGTGCTGAAGGACCTCGACCTCACGCTTCCCCGCGGCGCCCACCTGGCCGTCGTGGGCCCCAGCGGAATCGGCAAGTCGACACTCACCGCGCTGATCTCCGGCCTGCTCGTCCCCCAGCACGGCACCGTCCGGGCGTGCCCCGCCGTCCTCATCCCGCAGGAGGCGTACGTCCACACGGGCACCCTGGCCGAGAACCTCGCCCTGCACCGCCCGGCCCCGGTCCCCGAGCCGGAACTCCTGGCCGCCGCCGACGCGGTCGGCCTGACACCCCTGCTGCGACGCGTCGGCGGGCCCGAAGCCCCCCTCGACCCGGCGCACCTGTCCGCGGGCGAGCGCCAGCTCGTCGCGCTGACCCGCGCCTACCTCTCCCCCGCCCCGCTGGCCCTGCTGGACGAGGCGACCTGCCATCTCGACCCGGAGGCCGAGGCGCGGGCCGAGCGGGCCTTCGCGGCGCGCCCTGGCGGCACGCTGATCGTCGTCGCGCACCGGATCAGCTCCGCCCGCCGGGCCGACCGCGTCCTCGTCATGGACGGCGCGCGCACCGCCTGCGGCACCCACGAGGAGCTGCTGCGCACATCGGCCCTGTACCGGGACCTCGCGGGCCGCTGGACGAGCCCCGCCCCGCTGCCCCGCTGACCACCCCGTCCCCCGCCGCGCGACAGCCCGTCACACCCACCCCTCGCCGCGCGATATGCGAATGGCGTCGATCCGGTTCCGGGCCCCCGTCTTGCGGGTGATCGACGCCATGTAGTTGCGGACCGTGCCGTGCGAGAGGTGGAGCCGCCCGGCGATCTCGGCGACGGACGCGCCTCCCGCGGCCAGGGACAGCACGCTCAGTTCGCGTCTGGTCAGCGGCATCTGGGCCGCCTTGAGGAAGCCGAAGCCCAGCGACGGATCGACGAAACGTTCCCTCTCGGCGACGGACCGGATGGCGCGCACCAGCCGCTCCGGTGCGCCCGCCTTGTCGACATAGCCGAGCGCGCCCGCCTCGGCGGCCCGTTTCAGCAGGCCGGGCCGGTTCGCCTGGGCCAGCACCACCAGGGCCGGCGGCGTGCCGCCGGGGCCGGGCGGGCACAGGTCGGCGAGCGGCGGCATGCCGGGGCCGTCGGCCCGGTCGAGGTCCGCCGCGCACACGTCGGGGCGTAAGGAACGCACCCGCCCGACGGCTTCCCGCCACGGCGTGTCGTGCACGTCGAGACCGGGATCCCGCCGCAGCCATTCGGCCAGCACCGCTCGCACCAGACACGCGTCCTGCACCAGAAGCACCCGGATCACTGCCCGCCCCCTAGTTCGGTCGTCCTCGCTCGTCGCCTGCGTTCCGCGTCGCCGTCCGCGCCGTCGCGGCCGTCACGCTGCGCACCGTGTTCCCGCACGGACAGCGCGTGCCCATTCTTCGGTGCCGGTACCGTCCGCGGGCGCGGAGATCCGGCCATCAAGATGCGCGGGGGCGCATGCCAGGCGCCCGTACGCCGCCCGCGCTTCCGCCGGCCGGGCATGGGTGCCCGCGAACGGGGTATGCGATGGCATCCCCGGGCGGGTCGGCGGCCCGGGGCCGGGCGGCTCGTCGTGCGCCGGGCCCGCCCGCGGGGGAGCGTTGTCCCCAGGACGCGCGACGCGGCCGTACGAGGAGGTGGTCGGCGTGTCCGACGGGCCGGAACCGGCACCGGCGGCCGGCACGGCGCCGGGCGCCCATCCCGTGCTGTCGCTCGCGCTGGTGTCGATGATGCACGAGGTGCACGCGCACTCCGGCGCGGTGTACCTGCTCGGCCCCGGTGAGCAGGTCCTGCGGATGGCGGTGCACGCGGGCATGCCGCGGGCGTTCGCGGCGCCGTGGGAGCGGGTCGGGCTGTCCGCGCCGATCCCGGTCGCGGACGCGGCGCGCGAGCGCCGGCTGGTGTGGGTGGGCGGCGAGGAGGAGATGGCCCGCTGCTATCCGCGCGTCGCGGTGGTGCTGCCGTACCCGTTCGCGCTCGCCGCGCTGCCCGTGGCGACCGAGCGGCAGGTGTACGGCGCGGTGTTCGTGACCTGGCCCGGCACGCATCCGCCGGAGCTGTCCGACGCGGAGCGGGACCACCTGTGGGCGGCCTGCGAGCGGCTGGCACTGCGGCTGGAGCGCGCCGCCGGGGAGGGCCGGACGTTCGGCGGGGAGAGCGATGTACTGGCCGCGCCGGCATGGGCCGCGGCCGAGACGCTGGGCGCGGTGGAGGCGGCCCGGTTGGTGTCCCGGCTGCCGTACGGGCTGGTGTCGCTGGATCTGGACGGCCGGATCGGGTTCGTCAACGCGGCCGCCGCCGAGCTGCTCGGCAGGCCGGCGGGCGAGCTGCTGGGCACCCTGCCGTGGGTGTCGGTGCCGTGGCTGAACGATCCGATGTACGAGGACCGTTACCGGGGGGCTCTGCTCAGCCAGCGGACGACGTCGTTCGTGGCGCTGCGCCCACCGGGCGAGTGGCTGTCGTTCCGGATGTATCCGAGCACGACGGGTCTGAGCGTGCGGATCGGCCGGGCCCGGGCGGTGGCGGACATGGCGCCCGAGCCGCCGCGGGCGGACGGCGCGCCGTCCCGGCTGGTGTCGATCTCCCAGGTGCTGAGTTTCGCGGGCGCGCTGACCGAGGCGGTCGGCGTGCAGGACGTGGTGCAGCTGGTCTGGGACGAGGTGGCGCCCGCGGTCGGCAGCCAGGCGCTGGTGGTCCTCGGCTCGCAGGGCGGGCGGCTGCACGTCCTGGGGCACCGCGGGTACCGGGACCCGCACACCGTCGAGCGCTTCCACGGGCTGCCGCTGGCCCGGCGGACCCCGGGCACCCATGTGCTGACCAGCGGGGTGCCGGCGTTCTTCGAGTCCCGGGACCAGCTGGAGCGGCTGTATCCGGCCCGGCACGAGACCCCGGACGGCTACGCCGCCTGGGCGTATCTGCCGCTGATCGCGTCCGGGCGGCCGGTGGGCACCTGTGTGCTGGCCTACGCCGAGCCGCACGTCTTCCCGGCGGACGAGCGGGCCGTGCTGACGTCGCTGGGTGGGCTGATCGCGCAGGCGCTGGAACGGGCCCGGCTGTACGACGCCAAGCACCGGCTCGCGCAGGGGCTGCAGCAGGCCCTGCTGCCGCGCTCGCTCGCGCCGCCGCCCGGCATCGAGGCGGCCGCCCGCTATCTGCCGGCCGCCCACGGCATGGACATCGGCGGCGACTTCTACGACCTGGTGCCCTCGCTGCCGCTGACCGCGGCGGTGATCGGGGACGTGCAGGGGCACAACGTGACCGCGGCGGCGCTGATGGGGCAGATCCGCACCGGGGTGCGGGCGTACACCACGGTCGGGCAGGCGCCGCACGAGGTGATGCGCAGCACGAACCGGCTGGTGTTCGACCTCGGCGCCGAGCTGTTCGCCAGCTGTCTGTATCTGCGGCTGGACCCGGCGCGCGGGACGGCCGTGATGGCGCGGGCGGGGCATCCGCCGCCGCTGCTCAGGCGGCCGGACGGGCGGGTGCGGGTGCTGGACCTGGCGGGCGGCCCGCTGCTGGGGATCGATCCGGCCGCGGTGTACCCGACGACCGAGGTGTCGCTCGCTCCCGGCTCGGTGCTCGTCCTGTACACCGACGGCCTGGTCGAGACGCCCGGGACCGACATCGAGGACGCGCTGGTGGGTCTCGGCGGGCTGCTGTCGGAGGTCGGCGACCGGCCGCTGGAGCAGCTGGCGGACGAGGTGGGCCGGTACGGCGCGGCGGGCCGGGAGCGGGTGGACGACGTGGCGCTGCTGCTGTTGCGGGCGTGCCAGGAGGCCTGACGGGGTGCGGCCGACAGGGGGCACGGCGTGCGGCCGCTCGGTCGGCACGGGGTACGGCCGCTCGGTCGGCACGGGGTGCGGCCGCTCGGTCGGCACGGGGTGCGGCCGACCGGTCGGCACGGCGTGCGTCCGACCGGTGGGCACAGGGTGCGTCCGACCGGTCGGCACGGGGTACGGCCGACCGGTGGGCAGGGCGGTCCGGCCCTCCCGCCGGAGGGCCGGACCTTCCCCGCCGGCGGGAACCGCGGGTGAGGCCAGCGGGGAGACGGGGTGCCCGGCGGGGCGCGGAAGGGGCGCGGGGGACGGCCCGAGCAGCCGTGACGGCGCCGCGGCCGGGAGGCGGCCGTACCGCCGCCCCCGGTGCCGGGCGCTCAGCGCGTACTGGTCAGCGAAGACCCGTCGTCCCCGGACCCTGCGCCGGACTGGTCGCCGCCGCTGCCCGACGGGTCGCCCGCCGAGGCCGACGGATCGGCCGAGCCGGACTGGTCGCCCGCACCCGACTGGTCGCCGGCACCGGACTGGTCGCCCGCCGGGGCCGACGGATCCGCGGAGCCGGACTGGTCGCCGGCTCCGTTGCCGAGGGTGGCGCCGGTGGCCTGCAGGGCGGCGGTGACCGGCTGGAAGAAGGTCTCGCCGCCGCTGGTGCAGTCGCCGCTGCCGCCGGAGGTGAGGCCGACCGCGCTGCCGTCCTGGGTGAACAGCGAGCCGCCGCTGTCGCCGGGCTCGGCGCAGACGTCGGTCTGGATGAGGCCGTTGACGGTGTCGACGCCGCCGGGGTTCGTCTCGCTCTGGAAGTTGACCGTGGCGTCGAGGCCGGTGACCTTGCCGTCGTGCAGCCCGGTGGTGGAGCCCATCCGGAACACGGTCTCGCCGACCGTGGCGTCGGCCGCCTGGTTGATCTGCACGGTCTGGCCGTTGCCGACGTTGACCTCGCTGGGCGCCTGGGTGCTCGGGTCGTCGTACTTGACGAGCGAGAAGTCGTTGCCGGGGAACTTGGCCTGGTCGACGGTGGCGACGGGCTGCCCGTTCTGCGAGTCGGACCAGTCCTTGGCGGCGACCCCGCAGTGACCGGCCGTCAGGAAGGCGGGACTGCCGTCGGAGGCGGTGACGTTGAAGCCCAGGGAGCAGCGCACGCCCCCCTGCTGGGTCTGGGCGAAGATCGCGTCGCCGCCCGAGACGAAGGTCTTGAAGGTGCCGGCGGACTTCTTCAGGGTCGCCATGCCGGAGCCGAGGCCCTGCACGGTCGACTGCAGTCTGTCCCACTTGGCGCCGGTGACGGTGGAGTCGGCGGTGACGAGGATCTTGTCGGTGCGCGGGTCCACGGCCCAGGAGGTGCCCGGGATGGTCGCCTTGGTCTTCAGCGTCGTGGCGGCGGCCTTGAGGTCGCGGGTGCTGTTCTTCACCTGGCGGACCACCGCGCCCGCCTTCTTCGCCTGCTGGATCACGTTGTTGTCGCCGCTGACCACGTTGACGACGAGCTGCTGCCTGCCGCCGTCGTAGTACGACCCGGCGAAGGCGTCACCGAGTGCCTTCTGCAACTGCGCGGCGAGCCCGGAGGCCTGAGCGGCCTTCAGGGTCCTCGCGGTGCCGCCCGCCGCCTGACCCCCGTCCTGCGAGGCGTTGGCGTGCGGGAGCAGGAGGGCCGCCGCTCCGAGCGCCGCGACACCGCCCACCGCTATCGCGGCCTTGCGCTTGGGCATTCGCTTGTGACTCAAACTTCTCGACCTCCTGGGTACGGGGGCTGCCGCTCGCGGGCGGTTCGTCTTCGGGGCGCCTGGATGGCCGTACGTACGCACCGGCCGTGCGGTGCGTTCAATTCCGTTTCCCGGCGGCCGCGCCGGGCGGGCGAATCGGCCATGCCCCGCGTGGCGGGGCGGGCGGCCGGGAACACTCCCGCGTATGACGATGACCCCGGCCGAAGCCGACAAGATCCTCGCCGCGAACTTCGCTCCCTGGGTGCTCGATCTCGGGCTGACGGTCGAGGCGGTGGGCGAGGACCGGGCCGTGCTGCGCCTGCCCTGGTCCGAGCGGCTGGCCCGGGAGGGCGGCGGTCTGTCGGGGCAGGCGCTGATGGCGGCGGCGGACACGGCGACGGTGATCGCGGTGTCGGCCGCGCGGGGCGGATTCGTGCCGATGACGACCGTTCAGCAGTCGACGTCGTTCCAGCGGGCGGTGTCCGGTGCGGATGTCCGGATCGAAGCGGTGCTGACGAAACTGGGCCGCCGGATGGCGTTCGCGGACATCGCCCTGAGCGACGCCGGCTCGGGCGCGCTCGCCGCCCGGGCGAGCACGGTGTACGCGATCCTGGGCTGACACGTTCCGCTACCGATCAGTAACGGTCCGTTTCCAGCGCGGAGCGGAATCTTCCCTTCAGGGAATCTGCACATCGAATACCCAAGCGGCTCACCGTGGACGGCGGATCTGCACATCCGCGCGCCCCCGGACACGCCTTTGGCGCGGAGTGCCGGATTCGCCGGCGGACGGGCAAGGGCGCCGGTGCGACGATGCCGTGCGGCATGTGAAGGAGTCGCCGACATGTCGTGCGCAGACCTGCACGGATGAACCCCGCCGTTGGTCAAGTGCCCTGGTGAGAGCCCTGGTTGATTGGAAGCCCGCCCCGCGTGCGTGCTTTGATCCATCGCACCGCGGGGGTTCACGGCGGGCTCCCGGAGACGGGGGCCCGGCGCCCGCGGTCGCGGCCGTCCGTCTGTCCCCAGAGGGGGCCGCTCCCCCTTGTGAAGTATCCATCAGGAAGGGAAGTTCCATCATGAACTCCACCCCCCAGGTCGAGACCGTCGAGATCTCGGACGCCGAGCTGGACAACGTCTCCGGCGGTCTGTCCCTGAACACCCTGAACACCGTCACGGGCGCCGTGAACGGCATCGCCCCGGTCTCCGGCGCCGTGAACACGGTCGTCGGCACCGTCGAGGGTGTCACCGGTCTGAACGTGCAGCCGGTCACCGACCTGGTCGCCGGTCTCTGATCGCACCTCGTCGCACCGAAGTCCCGGAGCCGTTCGCCGGCTCCGGGGCTCTCGGATGCCCTGAAACACCCGCGTCTCTCCCACAGGTGAGGGAAGTTCCGTGCAGTTCCGCCAACAGGCCCTCGCCAAGCTCCAGTCACCGGAAGAGCTGGACCTCCCGGTGCGGCTGGCCCGCCCCCAGGGCTGGCTGGCCCTCGGTGTCACCGTCGTCGTGATGGCGGCGGCCTCCGTGTGGGCGGTGACCGGCTCGGTCGCCTCCACGGTGAGCGCCCCGGCCGTCCTCACCCACGGGCAGGGCAGCTATGTACTGCAGAGCCCGGTGTCCGGGCAGGTGACGGCCGTCCTGGCCCGGCAGGGTGAGCGGCTGCCCGCGAACGCCCCGGTCCTCAAGGTCCGTACCCAGCAGGGCGAGGCCGTGGTCCGCACGGTCGCCGCGGGCCGGGTCACCACGCTCGCCGCCACCATCGGGCAGATCATCCAGACCGGCACGAACGTGGCCGCCGTGGAGAAGGTCGCCCACGCCTCCGACCCGCTGTACGCGACCGTGTACGTCCCCGCCGAGAGCGCCGCCGGCATCCCGGCGCACGCCTCCGTCGACCTCACCGTGTCCTCGGTGCCGGCGCAGACGTACGGCGTGCTGCGCGGCGAGGTGAAGTCGGTGGACCGCACCGCGCAGTCCGCCCAGTCGATCTCCGCCTTCCTCGGCGACAGCCAGCTCGGCGAGCAGTTCACCCGCAAGGGCCGCCCGGTGGCCGTCCTGGTCACCCTCGACAGGTCGGCCGCCACGAAGAGCGGTTACCGCTGGTCCACCACGGACGGGCCGCCGTTCCGGCTCGACTCGATGACGCTCGCCTCCGGTTCCATCAAGCTGGCCGACCAGCACCCCGTCGATTGGCTGCTCCCGTGACCGCCACCCAGGAACGCGGCCGCAGACGCGCCGCCCCCGCCAAGCGGCCGGTGCCCAAACCCCGCGGCGGAACGGTCCGCACCCCCACCGTGCTCCAGATGGAGGCCGTCGAGTGCGGCGCCGCCTCCCTCGCGATGGTCCTCGCGCACTACGGCCGGCACGTCCCGCTGGAGGAGCTGCGCATCGCCTGCGGTGTCTCCCGCGACGGCTCGCGCGCCTCCAACCTGCTGAAGGCGGCGCGCAGTTACGGTCTGACCGCCAAGGGCATGCAGATGGACCTGGCCGCGCTGGCCGAGGTGGCGGCGCCGGCCATCCTGTTCTGGGAGTTCAACCACTACGTCGTCTTCGACGGCATGGGCCGCCGCTTCGGCCGCCGCGGCGTGTACATCAACGACCCCGCCAAGGGCCGCCGGTTCGTGCCCATGGAGGAGTTCGACGGCAGCTTCACCGGTGTGGTGCTGGTGATGGAGCCCGGCGACGGCTTCACCAAGGGCGGCCGCAGGGCGGGCGTGCTCGGGGCGATGCCGGCCCGGCTGCGCGGCACCGCGGGCACCCTGCCCGCCGCCGTGCTGGCCAGCCTGCTGCTGGTGGCGGTCGGCGCCGCCGTGCCCGCGCTCAGCCGCACCTACATCGACACCTTCCTCATCGGCGGACAGACCTCCCTGCTCGGCGTGCTGTTCGCCTCCATGGCCACCTGCGTCCTGCTCACCCTGGTGCTGACCTGGCTGCAGCAGGCCAACCTGCTGCACGGCCGGATCATCTCCTCCACCCTCTCCAGCGCCCGCTTCCTGCGCCATCTGCTGCGGCTGCCGGTCACCTTCTTCGCCCAGCGCTCCCCCGCCGACCTGGTGCAGCGGCTGCAGTCCAACGACCAGGTCGCCGAGACCCTGGCCCGCGACCTCGCCGCGGCCGGCGTCGACGCGATCGTCGTCGTCCTGTACGCCGTCCTGCTCTACACCTACGACCCGCAGCTGACGTTCGTCGGCATCGGCGTGGCCCTGCTCAACGTGGTCGCCATGCGGCTGGTGGTCCGGCTGCGCGCGACGCGCACGGCGAAGCTGCGCGCGGACACGGCACGGCTGACGAACACCTCGTACACCGGTCTGCAGCTGATCGAGACGATGAAGGCGACCGGCGGCGAGGACGGCTACTTCCGCAAGTGGGCCGGGCAGCACGCCACCACGCTGGAGGAGCAGCAGCGGCTCGGGGTGCCGAGCGCCTGGCTCGGGGTGGTCGCGCCGACGCTCGCCACGTTCAACAGCGCGCTGATCCTGTGGATCGGCGGAATGCGGGCGGTCGAGGGACACATCTCCGTCGGCCTGCTGGTCGCCTTCCAGGCGCTGGTCACCCGTTTCACCGCGCCGCTGACCCGGCTCAACGGCGTCGCGGGCCGCATCCAGGACTTCGCCGCCGACGTGGCCCGGCTGAAGGACGTGGAGAACTTCCAGGCCGACCCGCTCTACGCCCGCCCCGGCGGCGCCGACTCCACCCGGCGGCTGCACGGGCACGTCGAGCTGGAGAACATCACCTTCGGCTACAGCCCGCTGGACAAACCGCTGCTGAGCGGCTTCGACCTGACCGTGGGGCCGGGTCAGCAGGTGGCGCTGGTCGGCGGCTCCGGCAGCGGCAAGTCCACGGTGTCCCGGCTGATCTCGGGCCTGTACACGCCGTGGGACGGGGTGATCCGCATCGACGGCCGCCGGCTGGAGGACATCCCGCGCGGCGCGCTCGCCGCCTCCGTCTCCTTCGTCGACCAGGACGTGTTCCTGTTCGAGGGCTCGGTCCGCGACAACGTGGCCCTGTGGGACCCGTCGATCCCCGACGAGGCCGTGGTGGAGGCGCTGAAGGACGCCGCCCTGTACGACGTGGTGATGCGCCGGCCCGGCGGCATCCACAGCAGGGTCGAGCAGGACGGCCACAACTTCTCCGGCGGACAGCGCCAGCGCCTGGAGATCGCGCGGGCGCTGGTGCGCCGGCCGAGCATCCTCGTCCTGGACGAGGTGACCAGCGCGCTGGACGCGGAGACCGAGCTGGTCGTGATGGACAACCTGCGCCGGCGCGGCTGCGCCTGCGTGGTGATCGCGCACCGGCTGAGCACGGTCCGCGACAGCGACGAGATCGTCGTACTGCAGCACGGCACGGTCGTGGAGCGCGGACGGCACGAGGAGCTGGTGGCGCGCGGCGGCGCGTACGCCGCGCTGGTCAGGGAGCGATGAGATGACGTCCGTACAGGAAGGCGATCTGGTCCTGGGCGCGCTCGGCTCGCTGGGCACGCGCATCGACTGCGCCGGCTTCAACCGCCTCGACCTCGAAGGCCCCCAGGTGCTGTGGCTGGTCGCGGCCGGCGCCCTGGACCTGTTCGCGGTGGACGCCGCCCAGCAGGGCCACTGGCACCACCTGGGCCGGCTGGAGGCGGGCACGCTGCTGCTCGGGCCGGTCGCCGGACCCCAGCACACCCTGGTGGCACGCCCGGTCCGGGACTGCGCGGTGCACCGGATCAACCTGCGCGAGCTGTACCAGCCGGCCAACACCCAGACCTGGTCGTACGACGAGTACGGCAACCCGCAGTACGTGCCGCCCGCGACGAGCCCGCTGGAGTACGCGGTGGCGCTCGGCGTCGGCCGCGGCCTGTCCGTGCTGTTCCAGGCGCCGATGGCGGACGAACGGGCCGCCGCGCCCACCGACGACGACGTGTTCTGGATGCAGGTGCCGCCGGGCAGCGTCCAGTACGGCTCGCTGTACGGCGCGGAGGCCGCCGCGGACCTGCTGATGGACCCGGCGCTGTGGCAGTCCATGGTGGACCAGCAGTACCGGCTGCTGACCGCGCTGGACCGGTGGATCGAGCAGCTGGAGCGCAGCCACGAGACCCGTACGGCCGCCGGCATCAAGGCCGGTGAGGCGGTGCGGGCGCAGGCCGACCAGACCCTGCTGGCGTCCATCGGCAAGCGCTCGGCCCGCCGGACCACGGCCGCCGACGCCGACGCCGGGTACGCCGCCTGCAAGCTGGTCGCCGAGGCGGCCGGGATCACGCTCGCCGAGCCCGCGCAGAGCGGTACCGAGAGCGAACGCCTGGACCCCATCGAACGGGTCGCGCTCGCCTCCCGGGTGCGCACCCGGGCGGTACGGCTCCAGGGGCGCTGGTGGCGGGAGAACGTGGGCCCGCTGGTCGGGCACCGGGCGCTGTCCGGGGCGCCGGTCGCGCTGCTGTGGCGGCGCGGCGGCTATGTGGCCGTGCATCCCGGCACGGGCCGCGAGACCCCGATCGAGAAGGCGAACGCGGAGGAGTTCGAGCCGCGCGCGGTGATGTTCTACCGGCCCCTGCCCGACCGGGCGCTCACCCCGCTCGGCCTGCTGCGGTTCAGCCTGCGCGGCACCCGCGGCGATCTGCTCGCCCTGCTGCTGGCGGGCCTGGTGACGGTGGCGATCGGCGCGCTGGTGCCGGTCGCGACGGGCAAGGTGCTCGGCGAGTTCGTGCCGAGGGCGCAGACCGGCCCGATCGCGCAGGTGTGCCTGGCGGTGATGGTGAGCGGGGTGGTCGCGGCGGCGTTCACGCTGCTGGAGAACCTGTCCATCCTGCGTCTGGAGGGCCGGATCGAGGCCGCGCTCCAGCCCGCCGTGTGGGACAGGCTGCTGCGGCTGCCGACCCGGTTCTTCACCCAGCGCTCCACCGGCGAGCTGGCCAGCGCGGCGATGGGCATCAGCGCGATCCGCCGGCTGCTCGCGGGCGTGGGCCCGGTGGTCGCGCAGTCGGTGACGGTCGGCGCGATGAACCTGGGCCTGCTGTTCTGGTACAGCCCGTCGATGGCCCTCGCGGCGCTCGGCATGCTCGTCGTGATCGCGGCCGTGTTCCTGGGGCTCGGGCTGTGGCAGGTGCGCTGGCAGCGCAAGCTGACGGTGCTCGGCAACAAGCTGAACAACCAGGCCTTCCAGACGCTGCGGGGCCTGCCCAAGCTGCGGGTCGCGGCGGCCGAGAACTACGCCTACGCCGCCTGGGCGCGCCAGTTCGCCCGCAACCGGGAGCTGCAGCAGAAGGCCGGCCGGATCAAGAACCTCACCACCGTCCTCGGCGGGATCTATCTGCCGGTGTGCACGCTGCTGATGTTCATGCTGCTGGCGGGTCCGGCGAAGGGCGCGATGTCGGCGTCCGACTTCCTGACCTTCAACACGTCGGTGACGATGGTGCTGACCTCGGTCACCCAGCTGACCGGCTCCTTCGTGTCGGCGGTGGCCGCGCTGCCGCTGTTCGAGGAGATCAAGCCGGTCTTCGAGGCGACGCCCGAGGTGCGCACGTCCAGCACCCGGCCGGGCCCGCTGTCCGGCGCGATCGAGGCCCGCCGGCTGTCCTTCCGGTACGCCGACGACGGCCCGCTCGTCCTGGACGACGTGTCCTTCGCCGTCCGGCCGGGCGAGTTCGTGGCGATCGTCGGCCCGAGCGGCTGCGGCAAGTCCACCCTGCTGCGGCTGCTGATCGGCTTCGACAAGCCGGTCTCCGGCAGCGTCCTGTACGACGGCCAGGACCTGGCGGCGCTGGACCAGTCGGCGGTGCGCCGCCAGTGCGGCGTGGTCCTGCAGCACGCGCAGCCCTTCACCGGCTCCATCCTCGATGTCATCTGCGGCACCGAGCCGTACACGCCGGAGGAGGCGATGGCGGCGGCCGAGATGGCGGGGCTCGCGGAGGACATCAAGCGGATGCCGATGGGGCTGCACACGATCGTGGCCGGCAACGGCGCGATCTCCGGCGGGCAGCGGCAGCGGCTGATGATCGCCCAGGCGCTGATCCGGCGCCCGCGGATCCTGTTCTTCGACGAGGCGACCAGCGCCCTGGACAACGACACCCAGCGCATCGTCATCGACAGCACCCGCAAGCTGAACGCCACCCGCGTCGTCATCGCGCACCGCCTGTCGACGGTCCTGGACGCCGACCGGGTGATCGTGATGGAGGACGGCAAGGTCGTCCAGCAGGGCACCCCGGCCGAGCTGCTCGCCGACACCACGGGCCGGCTGCACGAGCTGGTGCGCCGCCAGATTGCCTAGGGGCCGTCGGCCGTCCGCGTCGGCCTAGCCGCACTCCTTCTCGCCCCGCGGGTGCTCGTGGTGGGCCGGCCGCCAGTGGTGCTCGCAGAACCAGCGGCCGAACAGGGCGCCGCCGTAGATGACGAACCCGACGCCGATGAGCCAGGACTCCACGACGAGGACGGTGCCGACGGCGCCGTAGCTGAGCGCGTTGGTGACGATGAGCGGGGTGAACACCAGGTAGGAGAAGACCCGCAGACCAGCCAGCCCGATGACGGTGGCGAGCGCCCCCGGCAGCAGGGAGCGCCAGCGGATCTGGCCGCCCAGCAGGAAGCGCTGCCCCCACCAGAAGAACAGCACGCCGGTCACCGCGGACACCGCGATCCGCTGTCCGCCGCGCAGCGTGTTCTTGCTCGCGACCTCCTGGTAGAGGTAGGCGGTGAGCACGATCAGCCAGGTCGCCTGCCGCCACACCCGGTGCCAGGGGCCGGAGGCCAGGCCCCAGATGCGTTCGTAGGCGTTCTGCACGCTGCCGCCGAAGGACACGCCGAACACGGCCAGCAGCACACCGCCCCAGACGCTGGTGGTGCCGATGACCTTGCGCGGCGGGCTGATGACGCCGGTGACCACGTCGGCGGACCGCCCGGACAGGCCCATGCCGTCGGTGAGCCAGGAGGCGAAACCGCCCCGCACCAGGGGATCGGCGGCGGCGACCACGATGAGCATGGGCGCCAGCGTCACCAGGGCCAGGGTCGCGAACCCCATGGCGCGGTGCATCAGCTCCAGTTCGCGGCCGTGTTCGAACAGGGCCGCGGCCCTGAGCCACTCCCAAGCGCGGTGCAGGCCGCGCCGCCACCACCTCACGGCTCCTCCCGTGCTCGCCGCCCACACGCTCTCCTGTGCCGATTCATCCACCCCGGCCCGCTCCGGGCAACTCGCGTGCCCGCCGAGTCCGGTGACCGCGCCGGGGCGACACGGCGGCCGGGTGACCGGTTTGCGGGCGCCGCCCACCGGACAATCGGTCCCCGTGCGAACTCCTGCCGAGGTGCCCTCCACGGACGCGTCCCCCACGAGCCGGCGGCGGCCGCTGATCCTCAGCGCGAGCATGGGCGCCGGTCATGACACGGTGGCCGCCGAGCTGGCCCGCCGGGCCACGGCCTGCGGACTGAAGCCGCATGTGGCCGACATCCTGCACCTGCTGCCGTACGGCCTGGGCGGCGGGCTGCGCCGGTCCTACCAGGCCTCGGTACGGCACTTCCCGTGGGCGTACGCCGGTGTGTACGGCGCCTTCCTGCGCGGCGGCCGGGGGCCGCGCCCCAGCGGGGTGCCGCTGGCCCGGCTGGCGGCCGGCGCGCTGACGGACCTGGTGGAGCGGCTGGACGCCGACGTGGTGGTGCCGGTCTTCCATCTGGCGGCGCAGCTCACCGGTCACCTGCGGGCCCGGGGCCGGCTGCGGGTGCCGAGCACCGTGTTCCTCGTCGACTTCGCGGTGCACCGGCAGTGGCTGCATCCCGGCAACGACCGGTACCTGTGCCTCACGGACGAGGCGGCGGCCGAGGTGCGCCGGGCCCTGGGGACGCCGGCGGTGACGACCGGTCCGGCGGTCGCGCCCGCCTTCCAGGCACCGGCGCCCGGCGCGGCGGCGTGGCGGGAGCGCTTCGCGGAGCGGGCGCCCGGCCGGCCGGCGGTCCTGCTGTCCGCGGGCGCCTGGGGTGCGGCGCACGGTGCGGACGGCACGGCCCGGTTGCTGTGGGAGGCCGGCTACCTGCCGGTGGTGCTCTGCGGGCGCAACGCGCGGCTGCGGGCGCGGGTGTCCCGGGCGCCCGGGGTGCTCGCGCTGGACTGGGTGGACGACATGCCGGGGCTGCTGGCCGCCGCGTACGCGCTGGTGGACAACGCGGCCGGCCAGACCGCCGTACAGGCCCTGGCCGCCGGGCTGCCCGTGATCGGGTACCGTCCGCTGCCCGGCCACGGTGTCGACGGGGTCCGGCGGATGTCCGGCCTCGGCGTCTCTGAACTCGTCCCGGACGGCGCCGCTCTGCCGGCCGCGCTCGCCCGGCTCACGGAGGGCGGACCGGAACGGGCGCGGCGGGTGGCCCGGGGGCGGGCCCTGTTCCGGGCCGACCCGCTGGCGTACGCGACGGGGTGGTGACCCGGCGGCCCACCCGCGCGGGCTTCCCGGCCGCCGGTCCGGTCTCCGCGCGCCGCCGCACGGTACGGCGGTGACACCGTCCCCCGGCGCCCGTCCGAGGGGCCCGGGTGAGGCGAGGTGTCCCGCCGCCAGGAGCGGCTGGACTCGCCGGCCGTGCGGGCGGTCTCCGCGCGGAGGTGGCCCAGCCGGTCGCCCGTGCGGCCGGTCGTCTCCAAGGGCCGGCATGCCGCTGCCCGGATGCCGCGGCGAGCCCGGCCGGCCCGTGCCCGGTGCTCCTCTCACGCGCGCCGCCCCCTCACCGGCCGCCCGTGGCGGCGGATCCGGCCGGCCCGTGGTCGCGCAGTGGCCCCACCGTCAGGCCGGCCTCGCGGCAGCCCTCCACCAGGGCCGGCAGGGCGCCGAGGGTCGAGCGCCAGCAGCCCGGGGCCGCGACGCGGTCCGAGTCGTGCAGCAGGACGGTGCCGCCGTCGCGCAGGTCCGCGGCGACCAGGGCGCGCACGGAGGCCGGGGTGGCGTCGGCCGTCCAGTCCTTGCCCCAGGCCGACCACAGCACCGGCCGCAGCCCGGACCGCCGGGCCGCGAGCCAGCGTCCGGAGGTGAGGATTCCGTACGGCGGGCGGTACCACTGCGGCCGGTGGCCGGAGATGTCCTGCACCGCGCTGACGGTGCGGGCGACCTCCTCGGCGTCGCGGGCCGGCGCGGGACGCCAGGGGCGGTCGTGGGTCCAGCCGTGGACGGCGAGTTCGTGTCCGCGCCGCACGGTCTCGCGGACCAGGCCGGGATGGCGTACGACGTGTTCGCCGAGCACGAAGAAGGTCGCCCGCACCCCGAGTGCGTCCAGCGCGTCGAGGAAGCGGGGCGTCGACGCGGGGTCGGGGCCGTCGTCGAAGGTGAGCGCGATGTGCCGGCTCCGGCCGGCGCCGGACAGCCGCGGGCACAGCAGCAGCCGCACGCCCGGCAGCCAGGTGGCCGCCGGTGCGATGTGCGCGGCGGCGACACCGGCCGGCAACAGCAGCGCCGCCTTCCGCCAGATGCGGCCGGACCTCGGAACCATCGCTGAACCGCCTTCCTGGTCGGGGATGTCGCGTCTGTGCACGGTGGTGCCCTAACGATGTACCCGGTGCGGGTCACCTGGCGGGCGGTCCCGCACGTGCGCGTCCCACTCCCCGCCCTCGGCGGAGGCGTGGGCGAGCCCCAGGCTGCCCGTTCCGATCAGCACGATGCCGATCACCTCCGGGATCACCCGCGCCCCGAGCTGGATCACCTCGTCGAACAGCACCCAGCCGAGGATGACGCTGGTGATCGCGTCGCCCAGGGTGAGGGCGGGCTGGGACGCCGTCAGGGAACCGGCGCCGAGCGCGCTCTGCAGCAGCAGGAAGGCGACGGCCCCGACGGCGCCGGTGGCGTACAGCGACCAGTGGCCGAACATCGCCGCCGGTCCCTGGCCGAGCCGTCCCACGGCCTCCTTGAGCAGGGCGGCGGTGGTCGCGAAGGACACGGCCGAGGCGAGGCCGAGCAGCGCGGCCCGCGCGGCGGACCTGGCCGGGCGGGCCACCGCCACCAGCACGATCACGGCGCCGATCGCCGCGGTGCCGCCGGCCAGCCAGGCCCCGGCCGACGCCGTGGGCCGGCCCGCGGACGGCGACGCCGACACGAGGAAGAGGGCCAGTCCGACGGCGAGGGCGGCGAACGCCAGCCAGGTCCGCCGGTCGGGGGTACGCCGGAAGGCGATGCTGCCCACGATCAGCGTGAACAGCAGCTCGGCGGCGAGCAGGGGCTGGACGAGGGACAGGCTGCCGGTGGCCAGTGCCGCGGCCTGGAGCAGGCTGGACAGCGCCAGCAGCCCGCTGCCGGCCAGCCAGTTCGGGCGCCGCAGCAGGCGGGCGAGCCGGCGCAGCGCGGCCCGCGCCCTGCCGCACTCCTCGGCCTCCTGCACGGCGGCCCGGCGCTGAAGCACCGAGGCGGCGGCGTTGGAGAGGGCCGCGAGCAGCGCGAGCAGCACCGTGACGCCGGTCATGGCCACTCACCCGAAGCGGGCGGCGAGCCGCCGGTACAACCCGGGCGCGGCCCCGCGCACCAGGGCGGGGTAGCGCAGCCAGCCGGGGACGTACACCTCGTCCTTCCCGTGCCGGACGGCGGCGCAGACCGCGTCCGCAACCCGCTCGGGCGGCACCGGCCGCGGCCAGCTCCTGGTGTAGGGGGCGCCGCGGCGCGCGAAGAAGGGCGTGTCGACGGGGCCCGGAATGACGAGGCTGACGCCCACGCCGGTGCGGCGCACTTCGTACCTGAGGGCGTCGGCGAAGGCGGCCAGGGCGGCCTTGGCGGCGGAGTACACGGCCTCGCCGCGCACGGCGACGCTGCCGGCGACGGACCCGATGAGCACGATGCGGCCGGTGCCGGCCGCGACCATGTGCGGCAGCAGGGCGCGCACGAGGTGGACGGTGGCCAGCAGGTCGACGCCGACGATCTCGTCGATGCGGGCGTGCGGCATGCCGGCGAAGTCGCCGGCCCAGCCCAGGCCGGCGCTCGCCACCAGCAGGTCGAGGCGTCCGGCGTGGTCGAGGACCGCGTCGGTGAGCAGCCGCTCGGCGCCCGGCCGGGTCAGGTCCGCCGGTACGGCGAGCGCGTCGATCTGAGCGGCCACCTGCTCCAGACGGGTGACGTCGCGTCCGTTCAGCACCAGCCGCCAGCCTCCCTCGGCGGCCAGCCGGCGGGCGATCACGGCTCCGATGCCCGAGGAGGCGCCCGTCACCAGCGCGGTGCCGCTCCGGCCCGTCGGCATCCCAGCGGTCGCGGGCGCGGATCCCGTGCGGGGGACGGAAGTCGCGACCGGCCCGGTGCGGTTCGACGGTCCTGTGGGGAGCGGGGCATGGGACATGGTGACGACCTCACTGCGACGTGTCTGCACGGGCTCGCGAGCTCCGGGGCCGAACCCTCGCGGTGTATCCAGGGCGCCACACACTGAAACACCGCGCACGGCGGAACCCCGCCGAACGCGTGCCGAAGGTGACCTGAAGGTGGCCCCGAGCCGCCTGGCGGAGGCCCTCACGCGCCCAGGTCCGCAGGCGCCGATAAAGAAACGTTGCCGTTTCGCTGACACTCGCGTAGGCTCGACCTGTACGAAACAGTTTCGTTTACGAGCTGTGCGCTCCGTCCTCCCGAACGACTTCCCTGGAGTGGTTCCGCATGCCCCACAAGACCCTGTCCGACAGCTCCCGAGCGGGGGCCGCGGCCGTAGAACACGGAGCCGGAGGGGCCTCGCCGAAGCGGTGGTGGATCCTCGCGGTCATCGCGGTCGCCCAGCTGATGGTCGTCCTCGACGCCACGATCGTGAACATCGCCCTGCCGTCCGCCCAGCACGACCTCGGGTTCTCCGACGGCAACCGGCAGTGGGTCGTGACCGCGTACGCCCTGGCCTTCGCGTCCCTGCTGCTGCTCGGCGGCCGGATCGCCGACCTGTTCGGACGCAAGCCCGCCTTCCTCGCCGGCGTCGTCGGCTTCGCCGCGGCCTCCGCGCTCGGCGGCGCCGCGAACGGCTTCGCCATGCTGGTCGTCGCCCGCGCCCTGCAGGGCGCCTTCGGAGCGCTGCTCGCGCCCGCCGCGCTGTCGCTGCTGAACACCACCTTCACCGACGCCCGGGAGCGGGCCCGCGCCTTCAGCGTGTACGGCGCCATCGCCGGCGCCGGCGGTGCCGTGGGGCTGCTCCTCGGCGGTGTGCTGACCGACGCGCTCGACTGGCGCTGGACGCTGTACGTCAACGTGGCCATCGCGGTCGTCGCCTTCGCGGGCGGCTGGGTCCTGCTGGGCAACCACCGGGACGCGGAGCACGCCAGGCTGGACGTGCCGGGCACGGTGCTCGTCGCCGCCGGCCTGTTCTCGCTGGTCTACGGCTTCTCCAACGCCGAGACGCACGACTGGGGCTCGCCGCTGACCTGGGGCTTCCTGATCGCGGGCGGGGTGCTGCTGGCGGCCTTCTCCTGGTGGCAGACCCGGGCCGCGCACCCGCTGCTGCCGCTGCGCATCCTGCTCGACCGCGACCGCGCCGCCTCCTTCCTCGCGGTGCTGATCACCGGCGCCGGCATGTTCGGCGTGTTCCTCTTCCTGACCTACTACCTCCAGCTCAACCTCGGCTTCAGCCCCACGAAGACCGGTGTGGCGTTCCTGCCGATGGTGGGCGCGCTGATGGTGACCGCCCAGATCGGCACCACGGTCCTGGTGCCCCGGCTCGGCCCCAAGACGGTCATCCCGCTGGGCTTCGCCGTCGCGATGGCCGGCATGGCCTGGCTGACCGGCATCGGCGTGGGCTCGCACTACGCGAGCGCCGTGCTGCCCCAGCTCATCGTGACCGGCGTCGGCCTCGGCCTGGTCATGCCGCCGGCCATGCAGCTGGCCACCGGCGGGGTGGCCGCCGAGGACGCGGGCGTGGCCTCGGCCACCGTCAACGCCATGCAGCAGGTGGGCGGCTCGATCGGCACGGCCCTGCTGAACACGCTCGCGGCGAGCGCCGCGACGGACTACCTCTCCGGCCGGGACGCCACCAGCAAGCTGGTGCAGGCCCAGGCGACCATCGAGAGCTACACGACCGCCTTCTGGTGGTCGTCCGGGTTCTTCGCCGCCGGCGCGGTCCTCGCCTTCCTGCTCTACCGTCGCGGGGTGCCCCGGCAGGACGCGGCAGCCGCACCCGTCGTCCACATGTGACGGCGACCGGGTGACCACCGGAACACCGCCGGGCCCGAGGGGCCGCCGTCAGCAGGGAGACGGCGGCCCCTCGGGCTGTCATGGTGGGGGTGTGCGCAAGACGGCCGCGGGCCCGCCTCCGGCGGCTGCCGCCCCACCGTGCTCCGACCTGGGCGTTCGCGCGCCGGCCCGCGCAGGCGGGGCCGGTGCGGCGGTTCGGTGCGGCGTACGGGCGCTGCCGGCGCCCGGTGCCGGGCCGGCGGGCACGGCGCACTCCCTGGCCGGCGGTTGAGACGCCGGCCGGCGGGTAACTCAGATGATCAGATGACCGGCGGCGGGAGGACAGGCCATGCCCGGTGAGGAAAACGACGAGAAGGCCCGCAAGGAGCAGTTCGACACCGCCCTGGAGGAGGTCCTCCGGGAGGTCGAGGAGGCCGAGCAGCGCGACGAGGAAGACACCGGCGGCAAGGCCGGGGACGCCATCACGCCCAACACCGAGGCCCAGGAGCAGGCGAGCGAGGACTGAGGGTCCGGCCGGGGAACCGGCCGCGCCTGCCGCACGCGGGAACGACCGCGCCCTCCCCGAGCCGCCCCCAGGCCCCGGCAGCCCACCTGTGCCTCACCAGGGGCCGCGCGGGTACCCGGACCCCATGAACAGCCACGCACGCGGCCCCCGGCTGCCCGCGCCCCGAGGCCCCCTGTCCGCCGCCGTCACCGCGTATCTGCGCGGGACCGGCCCCCTCCCCCGCCCGGCCGAGGCCGAGGCGGCGGACCCCTACGGCGACGATCCCCAGCTCGCCCTGTACCTCTGCTACGAGCTGCACTACCGCGGCTTCGCCGGCGTCGCCCCGGAGCTGGAGTGGGACCCGGAGCTGCTGCGGGTCCGGGCCGCCCTGGAGCGCCGTTTCCTGTCCGCGCTGCGGAGTGACACGCCCGGGCACGACAGCCTCGACGACGCGCTCGGCGCACTGCTGGTCGAACCGGTCGACGGCAGCGGGGTCACCCATTTCCTGTGCGGCGAGGGCGAGTTGTGGCATCTGCGCGAGTACGCCGCGCAGCGCTCCCTGTACCACCTGAAGGAGGCCGACCCGCACGCCTGGGTGCTGCCCCGGCTGTGGGGCCGGGCGAAGGCGGCGATGGCGGCGGTGGAGTACGACGAGTTCGGCGGCGGCCGGGCCGACCGGGTGCACGCGCGCCTGTTCGCCGCGCTGATGGCGGACCTGGGCCTGGACACCGCCTACGGCCGCTATCTGGACGCGGCGCCCGCCGAGATGCTGGCCGTCGTCAACCTCATGTCCCTGCTCGGCCTGCACCGCGAGCTGCGCGGCGCTCTGGTGGGCCACTTCGCGGAGGTGGAGATCACCTCCTCGCCTGGTTCCCGCCGGCTCGCCGAGGCGATGCGCCGCACCGGCGCCGGGCCCGCCGCGGAGTTCTTCTACGACGAGCATGTCGAGGCGGACGCGGTCCACGAGCAGGTCGTACGCCACGAGGTGATCGGCGGGCTGCTCGCCGAGGAGCCGGAACTGGCGGCGGACGTGGCGTTCGGGATCGACGCGACCGAGTTCCTGGAGGGCCGGCTGGCGCGGCGGCTGCTCGCCGACTGGCGCGCCGGGCGCTCGTCCCTGCGCACCCCGCTCACCCCGCTGACGCGGGCAAACTCCCATACATCCTGAATGGCGGGGTACTCGCGCCGCGTGATCGCATTGATCCTTCCGGGCGTGTACGCCCCACAGGAGGACACCGAGCTGCTGACCGAGGCCCTCCGCGCGGAGGCCCCGGCGCCCGGCAGCCAGGTCCTCGACGTCGGCACCGGCAGCGGGGCCCTGGCGCTGGAGGCCGCACGGCACGGCGCCGAGGTGACCGCGGTGGACGTGTCCCGGCGCGCCGTGTGGACGGTGCGGGCGAACGCCTGGCTGTCCGGGCTGCCGGTGCGCATCCGGCGCGGCAACCTCTTCGGACCGGTCCGGGGCCGCACCTTCGACCTCATCCTCGCCAACCCGCCGTACGTGCCCGCGCCCGACACCCGGCACGGGCCGCGCGGCCGGTCCCGGGCCTGGGACGCGGGCCGGGACGGGCGGCTGCTGCTGGACCGGATCTGCCGGGACGCGCCCGCGCTGCTGCGCCCGGGAGGCGTACTGCTGATCGTGCACTCCGCGCTCAGCGACCCCGACCACACCCTGCGGCTGCTGCGGGACGCGGGCCTGAAGGCGTCGGTGGCACGGCGCCGCCGGATCCCCTTCGGACCCGTGCTGCGCTCGCGCGAGGACTGGCTGCGCCGGCGCGGCCTGCTGGAACCGGCCGCGCGAACCGAGGAGTTGGTGGTCGTCCGTGCCGAACGAACCTACTGAGAACGAATCTGCTGAGAAGACCCGCCGGATCAGTCTCCGGCGGCAGGGTCCGCTGCTGGTCGAGGGGCCGGTGGAGGTCGAGCTGGAGGACGGCACCACGGTGTCCTCGGATCGGTTCCGGGTCGCGCTGTGCACCTGTGGGCGCAGTCGCCGCTATCCGTGGTGCGACACCAGTCACCGGCGCAGAACCAGGAACGGCGCTTGAGAACGGGTTGTTTCCCGAGCCGGTTGTTTCACAGACCGGTTGTTTCACGCCGCTCCCCGGGTCGGGCCCCCCACGGGCCCGCCCGGGGAGCGGCTGTGTGCCCGGAGGCCGGCGGGCGGCCCCACTCCGCCCGTCGGCTCCGGTGCGAGATCGCAGGTTCCCCGCTCCAGGGGCCGCACTCCCCGGTTGCGGACCTGTTCCGGCGTGTGCGGGGTGCCGTGCGATCCCGGTCCTGGAAGACTCCCTAGAAGTTGAAGACGCCGCCCCCCACGGAGTCGCGCACGCAGGCGTTCCCGAAGGTGCGCTCGTACGAGACGCGTTTGCCCTGCCAGACGCCCTGGACGGTCACGACGACCGGGTCGTACAGCTTGTTGCACCACACGTCGTCGGCCGGCTTCAGGGCGTTCAGGTCCCCGCCGGCGCCGCTCAGTTCGGCGCAGGCCTCGGCCGCGGCCGGATGGGTGCCGGAGGGCGTGGGGGCGCAGCTCAGGGTGACGGCGCGCTCCGGGGTGGCCGTGGCCGCGTCGCTGCCGTGCCCGGTCGTGAGGACCAGCGCCGAGGGGGCGTAGAGCGACGACGGGGCGGCGTCCGGTGCAGCGACGGCGGCCCCGGTCAGGGGTCCGCAAACGGCGGCGGCCGTGAGGCCGAGGGCCGCTGCCCAGCGCGCGGTGTTCCGCATTGTGTGCATCCTTCCGCTCGGATCGATGTGTGCCGGCTCCGGCCCGGTGGGCGCCGGAGCGGCGAGCGCCACTCTGCCGAGTCCGCCGCCGAAACACACATCGAACCCGCAGGTTTCAGTAACATTGCGTGTTGAATCAGTGGCGCGAAGTCACGGAAATCGAACGCGTCGGCCCCGGAACTGAGCGGGTCTTGATCGCGGAAAGCGGTCACATGGCCGAAAATCACCGGCCCGTTAATCGGCCTGAAACATTCCGGGTTCACTTCCACTGAAACCTTTCACGATGCCTCCACGACTCCTGGCGTTCATCCACGTTCACGAAGCCGTGCCCGAGGGGGCGCCGAGTTGCGTCGGGGTCCGGGGCCGGAGGCGCACCTACCGGCGGGTATCGTCGGCGCGGCGCAGGCCCGACGAGGAGAGGCGGGACGTACGGATGGCGAAGCACTGGGCCGATTTCCAGTACGAGATCTATCTGAACGGGATGACGGGCGCCGTGCCTCGGCTGCCCACCGATACGACCCGGCTGGAGGAACTGGCCGAACACCGGCTCGGTCCGGGCCCGGTGGGCTATGTGGCGGGAAGCGCGGGCGACGGCAGCACGGCCCGTGCCAACCGGGCCGCGCTCGCCCGCCGCCGGATCGTGCCGCGCATGCTGCGGGACGTGTCCGAGCGCGATCTGTCGGTCGAGGTGCTCGGCAGGACGCTGCCGGCGCCGCTGGCCCTGGCGCCCGTCGGTGTGCTGTCGATCATGCATCCGGACGCCGAGTCCGCCGCCGCCCGGGCCGCCGCGGCGCAGGGCGTGCCGTTCGTCCTGTCGTCGGCGTCGAGCACGCCGATGGAGCAGGTGGCGGAGGCGATGGGCGACGCCGAGCGGTGGTTCCAGCTGTACTGGGGCAAGGACCGCGAGGTGACGCGGAGTTTCCTGGGCCGGGCGAAGGCCGCCGGGTTCTCGGTGCTCGTGGTCACCCTGGACACCCCGCTGCTGGCGTGGCGGCCGCGCGACCTGGACCAGGCGTACCTGCCGTTCCTGCACGGGGTGGGCACCGCGAACTACTTCACCGACCCGGCGTTCCGGGCCGGGCTCGCCAAGCCCGTGCACGAGGACCCGAACGCGGCGGTGCTGCACTTCCTCGGCCTCTTCGGCGACCCCGGCCACACCTGGCCGGACCTGGCGTTCCTGCGCGAGCACTGGGACGGCCCGATCGTGCTCAAGGGCGTCCTGCACCCGGACGACGCCCGGCTCGCCGCCGACGCCGGGGTGGACGGCGTGGTCGTCTCCAACCACGGCGGCCGGCAGGTGGCGGGCTCGATCGCCGCGGCCGATGCGCTGCCCCAGGTCGCCGACGCGGTCGGCGACCGGCTGACGGTGCTGTTCGACAGCGGGGTGCGCACCGGTGACGACGTGTTCAAGTCACTGGCCCTCGGCGCACAGGCGGTGCTCCTCGGCCGCCCGTACGTCTACGGGCTCGGGCTGGACGGCCAGGCCGGCGTGGAGCACGTCGTCCGCTGCGTCCTGGCGGAACTGGACCTGACACTCGCTCTGTCCGGCCACACGGGCCCGGGAACGGTGTCACGAGCGGACTTGACGGATCACCCGAACTGACCGAGCCGGGCAGACACTTGGCCGGGTACGGCCGGTACACCACCGGCCACCGCCAAGCGACTCCGCCGAGTACCACCGAGCGCTCCGCCGGGCGCCGCTGAACGCTCCGCCAGGTGCCGGTGAGTGCTCCGGCGAATGCCGCCGAACCCTCCGCCGGTGCCACCGAGCGCTCCACCCGGAGCCATGGAGCGCTCCGCCCGGGACCCGCTCAACGCTCCGCCAGGTGCCGGTGAGTGCTCCGGCGAATGCCGCCGAACCCTCCGCCGGTGCCACCGAGCGCTCCACCCGGAGCCATGGAGCGCTCCGCCCGCGGCCCGCTCAACGCTCCGCCAGGTGCCACCGAGCGCTCCGCCGGGCGCCGCCGGGTGCTCGGTCCAGTGCGGGCGGGTGCTCGGTGCTGCACGGGTACAGCGTGGGTGCTGCACGGCCTCAACCGGATGCGGGCGGACGGCCCATGAGAACGGCCGGGTGTTCGCCGGAGTGCGGCCGGGCGGTCCGGCAGGTTGCCCACCGGGTGCCGCCGGGGACTACGCGCGGGGCAGCCAGGCCCTCCGGCAGGCTCCCCACCCGATGCCGCCAGGGACTCGGCACGGACGGCCGGGCGCTCCCACAGCCCCCACCCACCGGATGCCGCCAGGGACTCGGCACGGGCGGCCGGGCGCTCCCACAGCCCCCACCCAGTGCGGCCAAGGACTCCGTGCGGGACGGCCGGGGGCTTCGCGGGGGTCTGCCGAGTACTCCGCGGGGCACCACAGTGGCCGTCAGGCGTCTCCGTCGGTCTCGCGGCCGGTCGCCGTCACCCCGCGGTGGCAGCGCGCCGGGTACGGCCTCGCGATCTTGCGGGGTGCCTGGGTGCCGGCGATCGACAGGGAGCCCGGGGTCGCTGACGGTGCGTCGGGCAGCCAGCGCTGGTCGGCGGAGCCGTCGCGCACCTTGACGACGAGGTCGGCGCCCGCGGCGTCGGCGGACGTCGCCAGCGCGAGCGTCCTGTCCCAGCGGGGCGGCAACTCGCCCTGCGCGGTGGGGTCGTAGCGCACGTCGTCGGCCCGCGGGGACCCGGTGCCGGCGCAGGTGCCGAGGATGACCACTCCGGCGTCGGCGTGCGAGTCCAGGCACAGCCCCGAGTCCGCCGCGCTGCGCAGGCGCCCGTCGGGCTCGTACGTCCACTGCTGGGTGGACGCGGTCGAGCAGACGGCGAGGACCGCCTCCGCCCCGGCCTTCGGGACGCCCTTGATGTCCAGGCACAGGTCGGCACCGGCGTTGCGCAACCGGGTGGGCCGGCCGGCGGCGGGCAGGGCCGCGGTGCCGGGCGCGGTGCCGGGCGGGGACTGGCCGGCCGCGGTGCCGGGGGCGGCGCTGGTGGAGGCGACCGGACCGGTGCCGTTGCCTCCGCCCGGCCACACGCTGATCGCGAGGACGGTGGCCAGCAGTCCGGCCGAGGCCACCCCGACGCCGGTGAGCAGCGTCCTGGAGGACCAGCCGGCGCGGGGCGGTCCGGGTTCGGCACGCCGCCGGGTGCCGGGCAGGGCGGCGGCGCGGGCGAGCAGCCCGGGCTTGCCGCCGCCGCGCCGGCGTCCGCCGGACCGCCGGGAGCCGCCGCGGCTGCGGGCGGCGCCGGGTCGGCGGCCGGGGCGTGAGTCGAGGTAGCGGCGGGCGCCCCAGCCGAGGACGGCCTCGGCGAGCAGCACACCGGGCGCGGCGTCGGCGTGGCCGAGTTGCTCGGCGGCATGCCGGCAGTATGCGCAGCCGGACAGATGCTCCTGGACGTCCGGCAGCAGGGCTCCGCCGCGGCGGATCGGTACGTCGAGCAGGCGGTTGAAGTAGCGGCATTCCCTGCCCGGCGCGAGTTCCCGGTGGGCGCGCACCAGGCCCTCCCGGAATTTCTCCCGCGCCTGTTCCAGCGCGGCCGCCGCGCTCTCGACGTCCAGAGCGAGGAGAGCGGCGGGAACGGTGATCGGCTCGGCCTCGACCTCGACGTGCCACAGCAGCGCCTGTTCCAGACGGGGCAGGGCGTGGAACGAGTGGTCGGAGAGCACGCGGTTCTCCGGTATCAGGGTCTTCGCCGCGCGCATGCCGCGGCCCCCGGCGGGTTTCCCGAGTCCGGGCAGTACGGCGGTGATCCGGTCGGTGCCGGACCAGTTGACGACCGTGTCCCTGACCGCGACGAGCAGCCGGGGCCGCAGCGCGTCGGCGCCTTCGCCGAGCGCGAGCCGGCCGAGGACCTGGTGGAAGGCGGTGGCGGTGACCATGTGGGCGAGCGGCCCGGTCAGGGCGAGGCAGACGACCGCGTAGTCGTGCGCCGGCTGCCAGTGCCGGGCCATCAGCAGGGCGGTGGACCGGGAGGCCTCCGCGTCGGAACCGGCCCGCAGCGGACCGGCGAGGGACTCGTCGGACTCCCCGGGGTCTTCGCCGGGCGGCGGATAGGGGGGACGAGGGGGGTGGGGGGTGGGCACTGAGCGGATTCCTTTGGTGCGACGTGCGTTGATGCGTGTCTCTGCGCCGCGCGGGGAGGGAATGGGCCGGCGCCCCTGCCGGTGACGCTCCGCAACTGCCGGAAGAATCCCGGACTTTACCCCCCGCACGGTCGTTGCAACCCTTGCACAACTTCCACACGAGCAACAAGGCGCCCGTCGGCCTCGGCGGTGTTGACAGTAAGTCAGGGCTGCGGGGCCGCCGCCCGCCGTTGTGCAGGGGCTTTCGGCATTTTCATGCGCCCCGTGTGAAGCGCGCGCCCGCGGCGGCGGGCACACGCACGCTTCCGGGAAGTGCGGCCCGGTAGTGGACTGGGGCCGGCCTCCTCGGAAAAGGCCCCGCGCGCGGTGGAGGTCCCCGGCTCGAGCGAGGAACGAGAGCCGCGGCAGGCTCTCCGCGCGCACGCGGCCGCCGGCCCGTTCCTCCCGCCCTCGGCCGGCGGCCCGCCCCTCCCTGCTCCGGCCGGCGGCTCCGGCGGCTTCCCCCGCCGGCCGGAGCGGGACGGGTGCCGCGCGCGGCGGCTCAGATCTGCCAGGAGCGCAGCCGGTCGGCGGCGCCGTACACGTCGGTCTTGCCGGAGATCAGATCGCGGGCGAGGTCGACGAGGGCGCCGTAGGGCGGGTCGATGCCGACGCCGCTGACGAACATGTAGGCCACGGCGGTCGCGCAGGCGAAGCGGGCGTTGGCGGCGGGCAGCGGCTTGAGCACGGCGAGGGTGTGCAGCAGGGCGGCGGCCCGCCAGGCGGGGTCGGAGTCCACGCCCAGCCGGGGCGGATCCACGCGGTGCCGGGCGACGGCGGCGACCAGCGCGGAGAAGTCGTCGACGGCGGGCTGGTCGGGCAGGACCTCCTCGTGGCGCTGGAGCAGCCAGGGGACGTCGATGTGGATGACGGAGGGCATGCGTCAGGCGGCCTCGTCCTTCGCGGGGGGCTCGTCGTCGGGGAAGGCCGCGGCGAACTCCTCGGCGTGGGCGGCGAAGAACTGGCGGAAGGCCGCGGCGCCCTCCTGCAGGGCCCGGTGCCGGGCTATGTCCGCGGCCGCGGCCTCGCGGACGAGGGCCTTCATCGACGTACCGCGCTCCTTGGCGATCTGCCGCAGGTCCTCGAGTTCCCGGTCGCTGAACTCCACGTTGAGAGCTGGCATGCCCCTCACGGTACCGCGCGGGTACTCACCCGTAAATACCGCCAGGTCAGCTGCCCTTTTCGCCGGTACCGGCGGGTGCCGGGAGCCAGGCCCGGATCCCGCCGGTCACCGGATGGTCCGCCCCTGCCACCGGGCGGGCGGCGCGGTGCGTCACACGTCCAGCCTGCTGATCCGCACCGCCCCCTGCGCCTGGCCCGGGTGGGCGCTGGTGAGGGTCAGCCGGAGCCGGGAGCCGCCGACCGGGTCGAAGGTGATCATGGTCGGGCTGTCCGAGGCCGTGGCCCACTCGGTCCTCGCGCCCGTGACCGGCACCCAGGCGCGGCCGTCCCACACGGCGACCTCGGCCTTCGCGGGCAGGGCGTGGGTGGCGTCCACGGTGAAGGACACCGCGACCCGGTCGACGGTGCGGCGGCGTCCGAAGTCGACGGACACCCAGTCCTCGGCGCGCGCCCCGTTGAACGCGGGCAGCAGCGCGGTGGCGGACTTGGCGAAGGCGTTGGACCAGCCGGTGGCCGGGTCGCCGTCGAGCATGGCGGCGGGCAGGGTGTCCGGACGACCCGAGTAACTGGCGTCCGCGTGCGGGTAGTGCACGGGCGCCGGGTGCTCGGGCCGGAAGCCGGCCGCCGGGGTGCGGGCGGCGTCGCGCACCGGGGTGGTGGGCGCGCTCGCCGTGCCGGTGCGCAGGCCGTCCGCCCGTGCGGTGACGGTCAGCCGGCCCGGCTTGCTCCCGGCGCGCACGATGGCGAGGGCCTTGCCGTGGAAGGCGGTGCGGGTGCTCGCCTGGTAGCGCTCGGCGCTCTCCTGGCGGCCGTTGTCGACGCCGGCGAGCGAGCCGCCGGCGACGTCGAAGGAGATCAGGTGCTCGGCGTCGGGCACCACGGTGCCGTGCGCGTCGACGATCTCGGCGGTGACGAAGAGGAGCGAACGGCCGTCCGCGGGGAGGGACGTGCGGTCCGCGGTGAGGCGTACGGCGTGCGCGGGGCCGGCCGTGCGCAGGACGTCGGTGGCGACCGTGCTCCCGTCCCGCCGGGCCACCGCCTTCAGTTCGCCCGGCTGGTAGGGCACCCTCCAGGTGAGATGCAGCTTTCCGGCGCTTCCGCCGGGGCTGGTGTAACTGCCCGGGTAGGGGCCGTCGGTGAAGGTCTTGTCGTCGCCGGTGGCCTCGGTGGTCTCCAGGTAGGAGCGGCCGTCGGTGGTCCGCTTGACGTCGAACTCCCGCACGCCCAGGGACTTCCCGTTGAGGAACAGCTCGACGGTGGGCACGTTGGCGTACGCCCACACCTCGACGGTGTCGCCCTCCTCGTGGTTCCAGCTCATCGGCAGCAGATGGACCATGGGCTCGGCCGTCCACTGGCTCCTGAACAGGTGGTACATGTCCTTCGGGAAGCCGGCCGTGTCCACGGCGCCGAAGAAGGACGACTTCACGGGGAAGACGTCGTACGGCGTGGGCTCGCCGATGTAGTCGATGCCGGACCACAGGAACTGCCCGGCGAACCATCTGCGGTCCCGGTCCTTCTTGTGGCCGTACTCGCCGCTCATGGTCCAGGAGGCGAGGTTGTTGTCGTACGAGGAGGTCGCGCGCCTGCCCGGGGTGTGGTTCTCGCCGGTGTTGAGGTGCTCCGGCTCCTGGTAGGCGCCGCGGGTGGAGGTCTCCGAGGAGGACTCCGACTCGAACAGGAACAGGTGCGGATAGGCCGCGTGCAGCGCGTCCACCGACTTGGCGGTGTTGTAGTTCAGGCCGAGGCCGTCCAGCTTGGCGAGCATCAGGTCGGCCGCCGAGCCCTTCTTCGGCACGCTCCGGTATTTGTCGGAGCCGATGACGAGCGGGCGGGTGTCGTCGGCCGCCTTGATGGCGCCGATGATCCGGTCGGCCATGGCGAGCCCGGCGGTGGAGGTGGAGTCGGGGATCTCGTTGCCGATGGACCACAGCACCACGGCGGGCGAGTTGCGGGCGGCGAGCACCATCTCGGTGGCGTCCTTCTCGCACCACTCGTCGAAGAACCGGCCGTAGTCGTAGGTGTTCTTGCCGGTGCGCCAGCAGTCGAAGGCCTCCACCATCATCACGATGCCCAGCTCCTCGCAGACCTGGATCAGCTGCGGCGAGGGCGGGTTGTGCGAGGTGCGCAGCGCGTTGACGCCCATCGACTTCATGAGGGTCATCTGCCGGCGGACCGCGTCGATGCAGACCGCGGCGCCGAGCGCGCCCTGGTCGTGGTGCAGGTCGACGCCCTTGATCTTGGTGTGGGTGCCGTTGAGGGAGAAGCCCTCGTCGGGGTCGAAGCGGTAGGTGCGGATGCCGAAGGGGGTGCGGAAGGTGTCGGTGGTACGGCCCGCGACGCGCAGCTCGGTGTGCAGGGTGTAGCGGTGCCCGGGGGTCGCGACGTCCCACAGCAGGGGCTCGGGCACGGTCAGTTCGTGGGTCTGCGTGGCCTGGCCGGAGACGGCGGCCGTGGTGGCCGTGCGGGCGACCGTGCGGCCGTCGGGGCCGGTGATCCGGGAGAGGATCTGCACGTCGGTGCCGGTGCCGGACTCGTTCAGCACCGTCGTCGCCACCCGGATCAGCGCGCGGTCGGCGGACACCTCCGGCGTGGTCACGTAGGTGCCCCGGCGCGCGACGTGCACGGGTTCGGTGATCACGAGCCGGGCGTCGCGGTAGATGCCGCTGCCGGAGTACCAGCGGCTGCTCGGCAGCTGGTTCTGCACCTTCACCGCGAGCACGTTGGGGGTCGTGCCGTCGGTGTGCACCAGGCCGGTGAGGTCGAGGGCGAAGCCGGTGTAGCCGTAGGGGTGGCGGCCGGCCTGTGTGCCGTTGCAGTAGACGTAGGAGTCCATGTAGACGCCGTCGAACTCCACCGAGATCCGCTTGCCGGCGTACGCCTTCGGCAGGGTGAAGGCGAGCCGGTACCAGCCGAGGCCGCCCGGGAGGAAGCCGGTGCCGCCGCTGGTGCCGTGGTCGGTGGTGGGGGTCTGCTCGATCGACCAGTCGTGCGGGACGGCCACCTGGCGCCAGGCCGAGTCGTCGTACCCGGGGTCGGCGGCCTGTGCGTAGGCGCCGGTGGGGTCGGTGATGCCGCCCGGGTTCGCCAGCGCGAAGCGCCAGCCGTCGCGCAGCGGCACGGTGTGGCGGCCGCCGGAGTCCGCGGACGCCCCGGCGGCGTCGGCGGCCGGGGCGGCGGTGATGTTCAGCAGCGCTCCGGCCGCGGGGGTCGCGGTGGCGGCGACGAGTACCGATCGGCGCGTGACCGTCATGGCGGCTCTCTCTCATCAGGGCCCAGAAGTACTCAGAACTGATCGTGAACAAACAGATTCTGACGGCCCGCCACACGCGATCGTCAAGGGTCCGGAACCCGGTGACCGCCACAGCGGGCACATCGTCCGGATTTCCCCCTTGACCGTGTTCGACCGGCCGGTCAAGCGCACGCCGTCCGGGGCGCCCGCGCCCGCCCGCAGCGGGGCGGGCGGGCGCGGGACGAGGTTCGCGGCGGTCCCCGAAGCACTACGCTGGAACACGAGAGGTGCCACCTGTTCACTGTGAGTGTGCGCTTGGGAGCGGCGACGATGAGCCGGGTCTATCCGTTCGACGACGCGGCGACGGCCCGGGCTGTCATCGACGAGGACGGAACGCTGGTCGAGTGGAACGAGGGCGCCGCACGCCTGCTCGGCCACCCGGCGGACACCGTGCTGGGCCGCCCCGCCGCCCGGCTCCTGGCCGGTGCGGACACCCCGGCCCCGCCCGCCGGCCCGCGCTGGCAGGGCACGGTCGGACTCCGCCACCGCGACGGCCGTACGGTCCCGGTCTGGCTGCTCGCCCACCGCCGGCCGGCGTCCGACGGACACGGCGGCAGTTGGCTCGTGGTCACCCCGCTCACCGGCTCCCAGCCGCCCGCCGACGACGACCCGCTCGCCGAGGCGGGCCTGATCCAGTCGCCGTGCGCGGTCGCCGTGTACGACGCCGAGCTGCGGCTGCGCCGGATGAACGACGCGATGGCCGAGGTGGTCGGCCTGCCCGAGGAGCGCCTGCGCGGGCTGCGGCTCGCGGAGATCGGCGGCGAGCCGCAGAGCGACGAGCTGGAGCAGGGCATGCTCCAGGTGCTGGCCACCGGCAGCCCGCTGGACATCCAGACCCGCGTGCGCACCGCCGGCGCGGACGGCGCGCACGCCTGGCTCGTCCGGATGACCCCGGTCCGGGACGCCCAGGGGCGGGTGCGCGGGGTGTCCGTGGCCGCGCACGACATCACCGACAGCCTCCGGGCCCGGCAGCGGCTGCAGCTGGTGAACGAGGCGAGCGTGCGCGTCGGCAGCACGCTGGACGTGACCCGTACGGCGCAGGAGCTGGCGGAGGTGTGCGTGCCCGTCCTCGCCGACTTCGTCACCATCGACCTGCTGGACCCGCAGGACCACGGAGGCGAGCCCCCGGCCCGCCTCACGGCGCCGGTCACCCTGCGCCGGGCCGCCCACCAGTCGGTCCTTCAGGGGGTGCCGGAGGCGGTGATCAAGCCCGGGCAGACCGAGGAGTACCCGGCCGGCTCACCCCAGGCCGACGCCCTGACCGCCGGCCGCCCGATCCTCGCCTCGGCGGCCGCGGGCGACATGGAGCCCTGGCTCACCTGGAACGACGCACGGGCCGAGCAGGTCCGCCGGTTCGGCATCCACTCCTCGATGTCGGTCCCCATCCTGGCCCGCGGGCTCACCCTCGGAGTCGCGGTGCTCACCCGCCACCGCCGTCCCGACCCCTTCACCGGGGACGACCGGATGCTCGCCGAGGAGATCACCACCCGGGCCGCCGTGTGCATCGACAACGCCCGCCGCTACTCCCGGGAACGGGAGACCGCGCTCGCCCTCCAGCGCAGCCTGCTGCCCCGCACCCTCCCCCGCACGGTCGCCCTGGAGGCCTCCTCCCGTTATCTCCCGGCCGCGCGGGCCGGGGTGGGCGGCGACTGGTTCGACGTGATCCCGCTGTCCGGGATGCGGGTCGCGATGGTCGTCGGGGACGTCGTCGGACACGGCGTCGAGGCCTCGGCCACGATGGGCCGGCTGCGGACGGCCGTCCGCACCCTCGCCGACATCGACCTCGCCCCGGACGAACTGCTCACCCACCTGGACGACCTGGTGGTCCGCCTCTCGGAGGAGTCCGGGGTGGACGCGGGCCCCGGCGAGGTCGGCGCGACCTGCGTCTACGCGGTCTACGACCCGGTGTCACGGCGCTGCACCGTGGCCCGCGCCGGGCATCCGCCGCCCGTGGTGCTGCGGCCGGGCGGCGCGCCCCAGGCGCTCGACGTGCCCGCCGGTCCCCCGCTGGGCCTCGGCGGACTGCCCTTCGAGTCCACCGAGGTGGACCTGCCCGAGGGCACCGTCCTCGCGCTGTACACGGACGGGCTGGTGTGGGCCCGGGACCGGGACCCGGAGACCGGCCGGGAGATGCTGTACGAGGCGCTCGGCACCGCCGCGGACTCCCTGGACCGGACCTGCGACCGCGTCCTGGGCGCCCTGCTGCCGCCGGGCGGCTCGGCGGACGACGTGGCACTGCTGCTCGCCCGGACCCAGGGCGTGCCCGCCGCGCAGGTGGCGACCTGGGACATCCCTGCCGACCCGGCGCTGGTCGCCCCGATCCGCAAGCAGGTCGTGCAGCAGCTGGACGCCTGGGGGCTCACCGAGGCCGCGTTCACGGCGGAGCTGGTGGTCAGCGAACTCGTCACCAACGCCATCCGGTACGGCGCGCACCCCATCCGGCTGCGGCTGATCCACGACGCGACCACGCTGATCTGCGAAGTGTCCGACACCAGCCACACCGCCCCGCATCTGCGCCGCGCCAAGGTCTTCGACGAGGGCGGCCGCGGGCTGCTCCTGGTCGCCCAGCTCACCCAGCGCTGGGGCAGCCGGCACACCACCGAGGGCAAGACGATCTGGGCGGAACTGCCGCTGATCGAGGCGGAGCAGTAGCTCAGCCGCCCGTCAGCCAGGGACGCACCTGCTTGCGGGCCTCGTGCAGGCGGGACTTCAGGGTGCCGAGGGGGATGCCGACGCGTTCGGCGACCTCGGCGTAGTCGAGCTGGCAGATGTCCCGGTAGACCAGCGGCGCGACCAGGTGCGGATGGGTGCGCTCCAGCCGGTCCAGCGCCTCCAGCAGGTCCACCCGGGAGCCCGCGATGACGCTGGTGGTGCGCGGGTCGACGGCGTACGAGGGCTCGATGGCGGCCGGCTGCTCGGCGGCCCGCCGCTTCAGCTCGCGGTACTTCTGCCGGCAGCAGTTGGCGACCACCGTGTAGAGCCAGGTGCTGAAGCGGCTGCGGCCCTCGAAGCGGGCGATGTGCCGGGCCACCTGGAGCAGCACGTCCTGCGCGGCCTCCTCGGCGTCCTCCCGGCACGGCAGGAAGCGCCCGCAGCGGCGCACCACCTCGGGCCGGATCTCGGTGAGCAGCCGGTCCAGGGCCGCGCTGTCGCCGGCGGCGGCCCGCCGGGCGAGGTCTTCCGTCGGCGCCTGGTCCAGCACCTGGGTCCCCCTTCGAGTCGATCTCAGGCCAGGCATGATAGTCGTATGCACTCCCCTGGGCGGATCGGCCGCTACCGCCTCGAACGGCCGCTGGGCACCGGCGCCTTCGCCACGGTGTGGCTCGCCCACGACGACGAGCTCCAGGCGCCGGTCGCGGTGAAGGTCCTCGCCGACAACTGGGCGCACCGGCTCGACATCCGGGACCGCTTCCTGTCCGAGGCCCGGCTGCTGCGCCGGGCCGGTTCCAGCCGGGTGGTGCAGGTCTACGACATCGGTGAACTCCCCGACGGCAGGCCGTACTTCGTGATGGAGTACGCCGCCGGCGGCACCCTCGCCGACCTGCTGGCCGGCGGCCCGCTGCCGGTGGGGCACGCGCTGGCGCTGACGGCTCAGGCGGCCAGGGCCGCCGCCGCGCTGCACGAGGCGGGGATCGTGCACCGGGACATCAAGCCGACCAACGTGCTGCTGCACACCGCCCCGGACGGCACCCGGCGGGTGCTGCTGGCCGACCTGGGGCTCGCCAAGAGCCTCGCGCAGGCCTCGGTGCTCACCCTGGCCGCGGGCTCGGCGGGCTATCAGCCGCCGGAGCAGGCCGAGCCGGGCGAGGGCATAGACGAGCGGGCCGACGTCTACAGCCTGGGCGCGGTGGGCTACGAGCTGGTCACCGGGAGCGTGCCGGGCCCGCCCGGCAGGGTCGTACCGCCGCGGCGGCTGCGGCCGGACCTCGGCGAGGCCGTGGAGCGGGCGCTGCTGCGGGCGCTGGAGCCGGACCGGGCGCGCCGCTGGCCGGGCGCGCAGGCGTTCGCGGACGAGCTGGACCGGCTGGCCGCGGGGACGCCGGCGCTCCGGCCCGCCCGGCGGCTGGACGGGGTACGCGGCCGGCTGAACGCGCTGACGCTGTCGCTGGCCGCGGTCACCGCCGCGGTGGTGGCCGCGGCGGTGGTGACCGTCCTCATCCGCCCCGGCGGCTCCCCGGACCGGGTGCGGGTGACGGACTCGACCGGGCGGGTGGCGGTCGAGGTGCCGGCGGGTTTCGGCCGCGAGCTGCGCGACTCGGGCTGGAACCCCGGCGCGCTGGGGCTCGCCAAGGGCCATGAACCGGGCCTGGTGGTCGCCGACGACCTGAGCAGATGGCCCGAGCTGGGCGCGGCGGTGGACGGCGTGTTCGTCGGCCTGAGCGAGCACGGCGACGTCACCGCGCGGGTGAAGGCCCTCACCCACACCGGCTGCCGCTACTCCGGCAGCCGTACCTTCTCCGACGCCACATGGCACGGCCTGGTGCGGGCCTGGAGCGGCTGCCCGGACGGCGGCTCGGTCACCGAGTCCGCGCTGGGTCCGGCGGACGGCGGCGCGCAGCCCCAGGTGTACGTGCAGGTGCGCCAGCGGGGTGACGGCGACGCGACCGAGGGCATACTCCGTTCGCTGAGCGTGTCCTGAGGGCGGCTGCGGAGGGGCGGGGCGGGGAGGAAAATCCCGTGTGGGCCGAACTTTTCCGGCGTCGCGCGCATCGCAGGTGTGTGGACGGCGCACTCGGCGCCATGAGGCACGCGGTCCGTCGCGTGCCGTGACCCTCCAGGAGTGTGGAGCGACATGGTGTACGCACCCCGGTCCGCGCGGCACGGGGCCCTGCTCGTGGGCACGGTCGCCGTGCTGGGCCTCCTGACCGCCTGCGGCAACGGCAAGCAAATCCAGACCCACCCGCCGATCACGGCCTCCGGCACGGCGGCGCCGGCGACAGGCACCACGCAGACACCGGGGTCCTCCGGGTCCGCCACGCCGGCCGCGTCCACCGCGCGCAGCGGCGCCGCCTCGCACTCCGCGCCGAAGGGGACGACCCCGTCTGCGGGCGGCGGCGGTACGACCGCGGCGGTGACGAGCGCCCGCTGCCACACCTCCGAGCTGCGTGCCTCGGTGGGCCGCAACGACCCGGGCGCCGGCCAGGAGAACTTCCCGGTCGTCCTCACCAACACGTCCGGCCGGACCTGCACCGTGCGCGGCTACCCGGGCGCGGCGTTCGTCAGCGCCTCCGGCGCGCAGCTCGGCGCGGACCCCAAGCGTGAGCCGGGTTCCCCGGCGACGATCACGCTCAGGCCGGGACAGAGCGCCTGGGCCGGGCTGACCTTCTCCAACCCCGGCATCAGCGGCGCCGGTACGGCCACCCCGGCCGCGCTGCTGGTCACCCCGCCGGACGAACGCGACTCGCTGAAGGTCGCCTGGACGGGCGGAGCGGTGCCCGTCTCCGGGAACTCCTCGTCCGTCTTCCTGTCGGTGTTCAGCCCCGGCACTGCTCCCTGACCCGCTCCCCGCACACACCGGGAACCCCGCTGCCGCCCTCCCCGGGCAGCGGGGTTCGTCATGTTCGCGCCACAACTGTCACAGGACGGCAACAGGCGCCGTAGCCCGCGATCTTTCCCCCGGCATCCGTCATCGAACCCGTCGACCAGATCGGCGAGGCGGCCCCGCGGGGGTCGTGATCCAAGGAAATCGGGGAGAAGATGAGCGGGATATCGCGCAGGCGGGTGCTGACGGCGGGCGCGGCGGCGGGCGCCCTGGGCACGCTGGCCGCGTGCTCCTCCGGCACCGGCCTCTCGGTGGGCGGCCCGGCGGGCGGCAAGGGCACCGCCCAGGCCCGGCCGGCCAAGCCGATCGGCGACGGCTCCACGGCCGACACCGGGCCCCAGCCGCACCAGCCGGAGCCCGAGCGGCTGAAGCCGGGGCAGAAGCCCCCGCAGTTCGTGGTGTTCTCCTGGGACGGCGCCGGCGAGCTGAGCAACCAGCTGTTCTCCCGGTTCCGCAAGGTGGCCGCCGACCACGGCGCCAAGATGACGTTCTTCCTCAGCGGCATCTACACGCTGCCCGAGTCCAAGAAGCACCTGTACCGCCCGCCGCAGCACCCGGTCGGCGCCTCCGCGATCGGCTACCTCGCCGACCGGCACATCCACGCCACCCTCCAGCAGGTCCGCGCGGCCTGGCTGGAGGGCCACGAGATCGGCACCCACTTCAACGGCCACTTCTGCGGCGCGACCGGCGTGCGCAACTGGTCCCCGGCCGAGTGGCGCAGCGAGATCGACCAGGCCGTCGACTTCGTGACCCACTGGAAGACCAACACCGGTTTCACCGACCTCGAGCCGCTCCCCTTCGACTACCGCAAGGAGCTGACGGGCGGTCGCACCCCCTGCCTGGAGGGCCAGGCCAACCTGCTGCCCACCGCCGCCGCGCTCGGCTGGACGTACGACGCCAGCTCCCCCGGCGGCCTGCAGATCTGGCCGGGCAAGGTGCAGGGCGGGAAGATCTGGGACTTCCCGCTGCAGTCGATACCGTTCCCCGGGCACGGCTTCCAGGTGCTGTCGATGGACTACAACATGATGTTCAACCAGTCGGGCGGCAACCCGAACGGCGACCGCGCCCAGTACGACGCCTGGCGCACCCAGGCCCGCGACGCCTACGTCGCCGGTTTCGAGCGGGCGTACACGACCAACCGCGCCCCCTTCTTCATCGGCAACCACTTCGAGCGCTGGAACGGCGGCATCTACATGGACGCCGTCGAGGAGGCCATCGGGAAGATGGCCGCGTACGGCGACGACGTGCGGTTCGTGTCGTTCAAGCAGCTCGTGCGGTGGCTTCAGGCCCAGGACCAGGCGGTGCTGCGCAAGCTGCGCACGCTGGTGCCGGGGCAGGCCCCGGCCGGGGGCTGGGCGGAGTTCCTGGGCGCGGCCGGCAGCAAGGCGTCGTAGCGCGTTCAACATCGTCTGTTTTCATGGGCGGGCACCCATTGATCCGTTCCGGAAGGATCCGCCCTGAACACCCCGCTCGCCGAGGCCCTGTCCGCCGTCCTGCTCGTCGCCGTCCTCGCCTGGGCCGTGGTACGGCCCTTCGGGTGGCCGGAGGCGGTCATGGCCGTGCCCGCCGCCGGTGTCGCGGTGGCCACCGGGGCGATCTCGCTCGACCACGCGCGGGCCGAGGCGGAGCGGCTCGGGCCGGTCGTCGGATTTCTGGCGGCGGTGCTGGTGCTCGCCCACTTCTGCGACGTGGAGGGGCTGTTCCAGGCGTGCGGGGCGTGGATGGCGCGGTGGGCGCGGGGCCGTCCGGTGCGGCTGCTGACGGCGGTGTTCGCGCTGGCCTCCGTCATCACCGCCGTGCTCAGCCTGGACGCCACGATCGTGCTGCTCACCCCGGTGGTCTTCGCCACCGCCGCGCGCACCGGCGTACGGCCCAAACCGCATGTCTACGCCTGCACGCATCTGTCGAACACGGCGTCCCTGCTGCTGCCGGTGTCCAATCTGACGAACCTGCTGGCGTTCGCGGCGAGCGGGCTGAGCTTCACCCGGTTCGCGGCGCTGATGGCGCTGCCGTGGCTGGTGGCGATCGGCGCCGAGTACGCGGTGTTCCGGCGGTTCTTCGCCCGTGACCTCGCGGCGGCGGCGCCGGCGGCCCGGGATGCCGGCGCGGGGCCGGGGCTGCCGCTGTTCGCCCTGGTGACCGTCGGCTGCACGCTGGCCGGGTTCGTGGTGGCGTCGGCGTTCGGTGTGGAGCCGGCCTGGGTCGCGGCGGCGGGCGCGCTGGTGCTCGCGGGGCGGGCGCTGGTGCGGCGCAGGGCGACCCCGCTGACCGTGGTGCGGGCCGCGGCCCCGTCGTTCCTCGCGTTCGTGCTGGCGCTGGGCGTGGTGGTGCGGGCGGTCGTCGACAACGGGCTCGCCGACGTGCTCGGGCATGTGGTGCCCGGCGGCACGTCACTGCCCGCCCTGCTGGGCCTCGCCGCGCTGGCCGCCGTCCTGGCGAACCTCATCAACAACCTGCCCGCGGTGCTGGTGCTGCTGCCGCTGGCCGCGCCGGCCGGGCCGGGGGCGGTGCTGGCCGTGCTGCTCGGCGTGAACATCGGCCCCAATCTGACCTACGCAGGGTCGCTGGCCACGCTGCTGTGGCGGCGGATCGTGCACCAGCACGAGCACGACGTGGACCTCGGGGAGTTCACCCGGCTCGGTCTGCTCGCCGTGCCGTCCTGTCTGGCCGTCGCGGTGGTGGCACTGTGGGGGTCGCTCCGGGTTTTCTGACCGGGTGTCCGACGTCTGGGGAGGCCGACCGGAATGCGTGTGATCGCCTGGCTCGTCGAGGGCACCTGGCCCGCCTGTGTGGACGCGGTGCGCCGCCATGCGCCGGACACCGCCGAGGTGGTGCTGCTGCACGTCAGCGCGCCCGAGGTGCCGGGGGTCGCGCACGGCGCGTACGCCGGGCTGCTCGGCCGGGGCCACCCGGAGCGGGATCCGGGCGGCCTGCTCGAGGCGCTCGGCGGGGCCTCGGCGGCCGAACTGCTGGACGCGGCGGCCCGGCGGCTGGGCCGGCCCTGCGCCCGTGAGGAGCGCTCCGGCCGGGTCGAACGGGAGGTGGTGGCCGCCGCGGAGGGCGCCGACCTGCTGGTGCTGGCCCGGGACGGCGACCGGTCCCGGCTCGGGCCGAAGAGCCTCGGCCCGGCGGCCCGGTTCGCCGTCGACCACGCGCCCTGCCCGGTGCTGCTGGTGTGGCCGGAGCCGGCTCCGGCGCTGGGCACGATCCCGCCGCCACCGCCGCACCGCCGCTGAGTCAGCGCCGGTGGCGTCCGCCGCCGTAGCCGCCGCCGTCTCCGTATCCTCCGTATCCTCCGCCGTCTCCGTATCCGCCGCCGCCCCAGCCGCAGAAGGACGTGGGCGCGGAGCACGGGCCGGACGTGGCCGTGGGCGTCGCGGAGGGGCCGGGCCCGGTCGCCGTGGGCTTCGGGGCCGACGGTGAGGTGGTGCGGGAGGCCGTGGGGGCGGGAGCCGGCCGCCGGGAGGTGCCGGCCGGCGACGGAGTGCTGTCGCCGTCCCAGTCGACGTTCTGCATCTGCAGGTCGGTCTTGGCGGTCTCGACGGACCAGCGCTGGACGGCGCCGGGGGCGCGGTCCTTGACCACCAGGGCGCCGGAGCCGTCGGTGGCGGCCGGGGTGAGGGCGAGGTCCTGGTTCCAGCGGGGTATCAGGGCGCCCTGAAGGGTGAAGTCGTACCGGATGTTCCTGGCGGCCTCGCCGCCGGCCGAACAGGGGGCGAGGCGGACCGAATAGGCGAGGTGCGAGTCGAGGCACAGCTGCGGGGCGGCGGAGCTGCGCAGCAGCCCGTCGGTGTCGTACGTCCACTGCTGGTCCGGGGCCACGGAGCAGGCGGCGAGTTCGGTCTCGGCGCCCTTGACGGCCTTCTTCCCGACGATGCCGACGCAGAGGCCGGAGCCGATGTTGCGCAGCCGGCCGTGCAGGACGCCCTGCCCCGCCGGGTTCGACCCGGCCCAGGACGGACTCCCGGCGCCCTTCCCCGGCGCGGGGGAAGCCGCCCCGCCGCCGGCCGGGCCCGCCCCGTCACCGGACCCGAGCACCGACCACAGCACCAACGGCAGCGCGACCAGCCCGCTCACGGTGACGACGGCCAGCGCCACGTTCCGCCGCCGAGCCCGCCGCGCCCGCGCGGCCCGCAACGCCGACCGCCCGGAGGCCACCGCATCCCCGGCCCGACGGCGGCCGGCGTGCTCGGCGGCACCGGTACGGCCCAGCGCTCCGGCAGCGGCAGGACGCCAGGCGGGCACGGCCGACGAACCCCGACCCGCGGTGTCGGCGGAGCCACCCCGACGCATGAATCCCGCGGCCCCGCCCCCACGCCGGGTCTCACCGGTATCGCCCCCGCCCGACACCTCCCCGGCATCCCGGCCCCCGAACACGCCGGAAGAACCGCCAAGACGCCCGGGCCCGGCGAAGCCACCCCCACGTCCGAACCCGCCGGAGACACCTCCACCCGACAGCTCGCCGGAAGGCTCCCGGCCTCCGAACCCAGCGGCACCGCCAAGGCGCGCGGGCCCCGCAGCCCCACCCCGACGCCCGGGCTCACCGGAAGCACCCCCGCCCGACACCTCCCCGGCATGCTCGCGGCCCCCGAACCCAGCGGAACGGCGTCGGTGGCCCGGTGCGGTGGGGCCGGGCTCGGTCGGCGGCGTGGGGGGATCGCCCGCAGGCGGCGACTGGGAATCGCTGACTCGCGTGGGGGCAGCGGAGCGCCGTCGGCGGGTCGGGCCTGCGCCTCGGCGCCCGCGTGGGCGCTCGGCAGGGCCGTCCCCGGCCGTCGGGGTGACGCCTCGGTGCCCGGCCCCGGCGGAACCGCCGGAGTGCGGCGGGTCCGTGAAGGCCTCGCCGGGCGGAGGTGCGACGGCGTGCGCCGGTTCCCCGGTGCGGTGGGCGCGGGCCTCGACGTAGGCCTGGGCGCCCCAGCCGAGGACCGCCTCGGCGAGGGCGAGGCCCAAACCCGTGGTGAACGCGGCGAGTTGGTCGGCGGTCCGGCCGCAGTGGCCGCAGCGGCCCAGGTGCTCGCGCAGGTCCGGGTCGACGTCGGCGCCGCCGCGCCGGAACGTCACGTCGAGCATGCGCTGATAGCGCCGGCACTCGTCGTCGGGGGCGAGTTCGCGGTGGGCCTGGAGGCACTCCTCGCGCAGCCGTTCCCGGGCCCGGCGCAGCTCGATCCCGGCGTCCTCCGGGTCCAGGCCGAGCAGGGCTGCCGGTACGGCGATCGGCTCGCCCTCGACCTCCGTGTGCCACAGCATGGTGCGCGAGGCCTGGGGCACCCGCTGGAACGCGCGGGACAGCAGCCGGCGGCCGGGCGGCGGCAGCAGCATGGCGGCGGCGCGCCCACCGCCGGCGCCGGACCGCAGCGCCGGGTGCAGGAGTTCCTGACGGCCGTCGGACTCCCACTCGGCGGCGATCCGGCGGACGGCCACCAGGATCTGGGGCCGCCAGGCGGCCGTGGGCCCGGACTGCCGCAGCGAGGCGCCGAAGAGCCGGGTGAAGGCGGCGGTGGTGAGCATGCCGGCGGCGCGCGTCCCGTCCGTGCACAACCGCGCGTAGGCGAAGGCCGCTTCCCAGTGCCGGTCGAGGAGTTCACCGATCGGATGGAGTGCGGGTGCCCCTCTGCTCCACTTCTTCAGTTCGGCGCTCAGCTGTTCGTCGGACGGGCCTGCCTCATGCACGGCTGCATTCCTCCAGACCTGATACGGAATTAGTCCATACCAAGCGGTATGAGAAGGCGGTGGGGCTGCCCGAACGTCCACCTGAGGCGGCTCTTGTGAAGCGTGGGGGGTGCACGGGAGCGGCCCACACTTTTGCACAGGCGCACAGGCCGGAACAAGAGATCTCTCGATTATCCGCGCTTGCGTACGGCGGACTTCCTTATTGACGCGAATTCAGGAGAATCCTTTTCTCCTCCTTACCGCCGGGCGCCCGCCCGGTAGGCGCCGGGCGGCACTCCGTACCGTTCCCGGAAAACCCGGCTGAAGTGGAAAGGACTGCCGAATCCGCAGGCCGCCGCGACCCGTTCCACCGTCAGGTCGGTGACCTCCAGCAGCCGCGCGGCGTGCCGCAGCCGGGCCTCCCGCAACGCCCGCATCGGGGACCGCCCGGTGCGCAGCGTGAACAGGTGGGCGAAGCGGGACGGGGACAGCGCGACGCCCTCGGCGAGCGAGCGCACGGTGTGCGGCGCGCCCGGGTCGGCGGCGATCAGCTCCTCGGCACGGCGCACCCGGGCGTCGGCGTCCGCTGCGGGCGCCGGCGTCCGGGCGCCGCCGGCGGCGAGCAGGACGACCTCCTCCAGTGCGCACAGGGCCAGTTCCCGGGCCAGACTGCCGTGCGCCACGGCCACCGGGTCCGGGTCGGGCGGCAGGTCTCCGGCCGGCCCGCGGGCGTCGGCGAGCATCCGCGCGAACGCCGCCTCGATCCGGCCGTGCAGGGCGCCGGGCACGGACGTGACGGCGTACAGGCCGTCGGACACGGCGTACGGGGCGAGCCAGTGCGTCCAGGCCGGGCGCGCCTGGCAGTGCGTCCACCAGAACCGCCAGCTCTCGGCTTCGGGGGCGACGGCGTAGCGGTGGCCGGTGCCCGGGGCGAGCACCACGAGGTCCCCGGCACCGGCGCGGGTGCGGGCGGCGCCCTGCCGGAGCAGGCCGCCGCCGCCCAGGGTGAAGGTGAACAGCCAACTGGCCGAGCCGCGGGGCCGGTTCACGCCGTAGCCGGGCCGCTGGTCGTAGCGGCCGGTGACCACCAGTCCCGGCGGTGGGGACGGGGACGGGTCGGCCGCGGCAGCCTGGGGCAGGTTCTCAGCATGCACGGGCATCCTCCCGTCGGGCGCGCGGTCCTAGCGTGGCGGACGAGTGACCATCCGACCCCAGGGAGCGGATCCATGACGGCCACGGACTTCGGCGCCATCCTGCCCGAGGCGCTCCGCCGGCAGTTCGACCAGGACGGATTCACCGTCGTACGCGGGCTGTTCGGCCGGGCGGAGACCGAGCGGCTGTGCGCCGCGTTCGCCGCGCTGCACGCGGCCGGCCCGGTGCCCGCCCGCTTCGAGCCGCGCCCGGCGGACCCCGATCCGCTGCGCCGGTACCCCCGGGTGATGCAGCCGCACGAATTCAACCCGGTGGCACGGCGGTTCCTGCTGGACGCCCGGCTGCGGGCGGTGCTGGAGACGCTGTTCGGGGAGGAGGTGCTGGCCGCGCAGAGCATGTTCTACTTCAAGCCGCCGGGCGCGCGGGGGCAGGCGCTGCACCAGGACAACTTCTATCTGCGGGTCGAGCCGGGGACGTGTGTGGCGGCGTGGGTGGCGTGCGAGCCGATCGACCGGGACAACGGCGGCCTCGAGGTGGTGCCGGGCACGCACCGGATGGACCTGTTCTGTCCCGAACTCGCCGACGAGGAGCTGTCGTTCGCCCGCGAGTACGTGCCGCCCCCACCCGGGCTGACGCCGGTGCCGGTGGATCTGGCGCCGGGTGACGTGCTGTTCTTCAACGGCAGCCTGGTGCACGGCTCCGGCTCCAACCGCACGGCGGACCGGTTCCGGCGGTCCTTCATCGGGCACTACGTCGGCCGGTCGGCCGAGCGGATCGGGGCGTACTACCGGACGCTGACCATGTCCGGGGAGCGGGTGGCGCTGCCGGAGAGCGAGGGGGCGGGTCCGTGCGGCACGGAGTTCCGCCCCGACGGGCCGCACTGAGCCGTCGCGGCCTCAGTGCCCGCTGATGGCGCGCGGGGTGTAGGGCTGCTGCAGTTCCTCGATCTCCTTGTCGGTCAGCTCCAGTTCCACGGCCGCCACCGCGTCCTCGATGTGGTGGGGCTTGGCGGCGCCGACGATCGGGGCCACCACCGTGTCCTGGTGCAGCAGCCAGGCGAGGGCCACCTGGGCGCGGGGCACGCCCCGCTCGTTCGCGATCCGGGTGACGGCCTCGACGATGGAGCGGTCGCTGTCCAGGTAGAGGCGGCTGCCGAAGTTGTCGTTGGCACTGCGTTCGGTGACCGTGCCCCAGTCGCGGGTGAGCCGGCCCCGGGCGAGCGGGCTCCACGGGAGCACGCCGACGCCCTGGTCGGCGCAGAGCGGCAGCATCTCCCGCTCCTCCTCGCGGTAGAGCAGGTTGTAGTGGTTCTGCATGGACACGAACTTCGTCCAGCCGTGCCGCTCGGCGGTGTGCTGCAGCTTGGCGAACTCCCAGGCGTACATCGAACTCGCCCCGAGATAGCGGACCTTGCCGGCCCTGACGACGTCGTGCAGGGCCTCCATCGTCTCCTCGACCGGGGTGTGCGGGTCGAAGCGGTGGATCTGGTAGAGGTCGACGTAGTCGGTGCCGAGGCGGCGCAGGCTGTGGTCGATCTCGGTCATGATCGCCTTGCGGGACAGCCCCGCCCCGTTGGGGCCCGGCCGCATCCGGCCGTTCACCTTGGTGGCCAGCACGATCTCGTCGCGGTCGGCGAAGTCGCGCAGCGCCTTGCCGACGATCTCCTCGCTGGTGCCGTCGGAGTAGACGTTCGCGGTGTCGAAGAAGGTGATGCCCGCCTCCAGCGCCTGCCGGATGAGCGGGCGGGACGCCTCCTCGTCGAGCGTCCACTCGTGGACCCCGCGGTCGGGCAGGCCGTAGGTCATGCAGCCCAGACAGATCCGCGAGACGTCCAGGCCCGTCGAACCGAGCTTCACGTACTGCATCGTTGCCGCTCCTGCGGTCGGGAGGGTGGTCACCCCCGAGCCTACGGCGTGGTCCGGCCGCCGACTTGACGATCCCGGCGCGCGGGGGATGTGATCCTGCCACGCGCAGCGCCGCCCGGCGTGCGCAGGAGGGAGCGGACGTGCCCCGCACGGGTGTGCTGCGCGCCGCGGGCTCCCGGAGGCCGGCGGGCGCCCTGGCCGTGGCCCTGACCGTCACCGTGTCGGCGCTGGCCGGCTGCGGCTCCGGCACGAGCGGCGGTTCGGCCCCCGAGGCGCGGTCCCCACGGCCCGCCGCGGTGCGGCTGCCTCCGCGCCACGCCGGGTTCGACTACCAGATCGGCGGCGCCTATCCCCCGCCCGCCGGCGTGCGGATCGTCAGCCGCGACCGCTCCGACTCCCCCGCGCCGGGCCTGTACAACATCTGCTACGTCAACGCCTTCCAGGCCCAGCCCGAAGAGCGCGCCTCCTGGCCGGCCGGCCTGCTCCTGCGCGACACGCGCGGCCGGGCCGTGATCGACCGGGACTGGAACGAGGCCCTGCTCGACCTGCGCACCCCGGCCAAGCGGGAACGCGCGGCCGAGCGGGTGAACCGGTGGATCGACGGCTGCGCCGCGAAGGGCTTCGACGCCGTCGAACCGGACAACTACGACAGCTACACCCGCTCCCGCCACCTGCTCACCGCCGCCGACGCCACCGCCTTCATGGCCCTGCTGTCCCGCCATGCGCACGCCCGGCATCTGGCGGTGGCGCAGAAGAACACCGCCGGGCTGGCCGGTGCCCGCCGCCGGGCCGGGCTGGACTTCGCGGTGACCGAGGAGTGCGGGCAGTACGACGAGTGCGGGGTGTACGCGAAGGCGTTCGACGACCGGGTCCTGGACGTCGAGTACACCGCGTCCGGTCTGCGCTCGGCGGCCGCCCACTGGGGTGACCGGCTGAGCATCGTGCGGCGGGACAGGGCGGTGTCCACTCCCGGGAGCAAGGGATACGTCCGCGAGGTCCGCTGAGGTCGCGCTCGGGCGGACGCGTTGCTGCCCCCAGGTGACCGTGCGGCGTGGGAGCCGGACGATCGTCGTACGGTCGGCTCATCCTCGGCGGCAGGCGACCGGCATCCGGCCGGTCCCGGCCGCCCCGGAGGTAGCACGGTGCCGATGCGTTCCACCACTGTCAGAACCCTGGCCGGAGCGGCGCTGCTGCCGCTGGCCCTGGTCACACCCGCCTGCGCCCAGTCCGCCGGCCGGACCGCCGTCACCGCCGCACCGGCGCCCGAGAGCCCGGCGACCCTCTGCTCGGTCGCCGGGACGCTGCACGGTACGCACGGGGAGCGGGCCGAGGTCAGCCTGTGCGCGGACACCGGCGTCCCGAGGTTCAACGTGACCGCCCCGGCCACCTGCCGGATCGCCGGCGTCCGGGTCCGCTACGCCTGCCGCACCGAGGGCACCTGGAAGGCCGTCCGCTCCGGCAGGACGCTCGGCACGGGCACGCTGCCCGGCTCGGGGCTGTACCCCGGGCCCGGCGCCTACGACATCAGTGCCACCGTGCGCGTGCGGTCGACGCCCGCGGGCGTCGACCTGAAGGGCACGGTGCGGGCCACCGTGTCGCTGACCGCGCCCAAGGCGAGGGCGACGCACTCCGTCACCGTGGACCGGAGCGTGCTGCGCCGCAACGCCACGACCACCGTCACCTACACGATCCGCCGGGACCTCGACGAGGGCGACGGCAACGCGCGGCTGGGGATGATCGGCCAGGAGGGCACGGGCCTGCGCATCAGCACCGCCGACAAGCGCTGCGTCAACCCGCTGGTGGGCCGGTACCCGTCGAAGACCCGGCTGGCGCACTCCCTGGACTGCACGGTGACCGAGCTGCAGCCCGGCCACCCGGAGAAGCTGACGGTCCGCTTCACCGTCGGGTCCACGTGCTCCACGGTGGTCTCGAAGCTCGGCTACTGGGTCCCCAAGGGCCAGGACATGTTCACCGGCAACATGCTGGCGGGGCCGACGCTGACCTGCCGCTAGAGCAGATCCAGCGCCCGCTCCCAGCCGAGGTCGGGCCGTACGCCGTCCGCTCCGGCCTCGCCGGTGTACCGCTCGCCGAAGCGGACGCCCATCCCGCGCAGCCGTGCCACGCCGTCCCGGTAGGCGGGGTGGGCGGCCAGCGCGTCGGCGACGCAGGGCAGCACGGCCACCGGTATGCCGAGGCCCACGGCCTCGCACAGAGTGCCGAGCGCGAGGGTGTCGGCGATGCCGGCCGCCCACTTGTTGACGGTGTTGAAGGTGGCGGGTGCCACCACGACCGCGTCCGGCGGCGGGAAGGGGCGCGGGTCGGCCGGGGTGCGCCAGGCCGAGCGGACCGGGCGGCCCGTCTGCGCCGCCACCGCCTCCCCGTCGAAGAAGCCGCCCATGGCGACGGGGGTGGCGATGACGCCGACCTCCCAGTCCCGTTCCTGGGCGGCAGTGATCAGCTTGCTGACGCCCGAGGCGGTCCCGGCGGCGCAGACGACGACGTAGAGGAAGGGTTTTCCGGCCTGTTCGGTCATCCGGGAACCCTACTGAAGCGGGAAGGACAGCCCGCGCTCGGTCCCGGGGCGCGGACCGTGGATCCGGCGTTCGCCCTCCTGGATGCGTACGTCGTTGATGCTGGCCTCCCGCCGGGTCATCAGGCCGTGCTCGTCGAACTCCCACAGTTCGTTGCCGTAGGAGCGCCACCACTGGCCGTCGGCGTCACGGGACTCGTACTGGAAGCGGACGGCGATGCGGTCGCCGTCGAACGCCCACAGGTCCTTGCGCAGCGCGTAGTCCAGCTCCCGCTGCCACTTGGCGGTGAGGAACGCGACGATCTCGGCGCGGCCGGTGAGGAAGGTGTCCCGGTTGCGCCAGACGGAGTCCTCGGAGTAGGCGAGCGCCACCTTGTGCGGGTCGCGGGTGTTCCACGCGTCCTCGGCGGCCTGGACCTTCTGCGCGGCGGTCTCGCGGGTGAACGGCGGCAGCGGCGGACGGTCGGCCATGGTCTCCTCCTGGGCTCGGACAGCACCGGAGAACGCGCGTTCTCCGAAGGCTCGCTACCGTAGGAGAACGAGCGTTCTCCGGTCAAGGAGACGCGTCCAGGAGCCGAGCGAGGAGTGATGGTGTCGCCGATGGACAGCGCGGCCGCCCGGGAGCGGGTGCTCGACGCCGCCGAGGAGCTGTTCTACGCCCGGGGCGTGCAGAGCGTGGGCATGGACGAGCTGCGCGCCGCGTCGAGGGTCTCGCTCAAACGCCTCTACCAGCTCTTCCCCGCCAAGGAGCAGCTGGTCGCGGCCTGGCTGGCGCGGCGGGACGAACGCTGGCGCGGGCGTCTGGCCGCGTACGTGGCCAGACGCCGGGACCCGCGCGAGCGGATCCCGGCCGTGTTCGACTGGCTGGAGGAGTGGTTCGGCGAGGCGGGGTTCCGCGGCTGCGCCTGGATCAACGCGCACGGCGAACTGGGCGCCCTCTCGCCGCTGGTCGCCGCCCAGGTGCGGGCCCACAAGGAGGCGTTCCGGGACGGCCTCGCCGCGCTGGTGGAGGAGGCCGGGCTGCCGGCGGCGCTGGCCGGCCCCCTCTTCCTGCTCGCCGAGGGGGCGATGGTGAGCGCCGGCGTCACCGGGAGCACCCGGCCGGCGGCCGAGGCCCGCGAGGCGGCACGGACGCTGGTGGCGGCCGCCGGCCGGGAGGTCAGCCGGTCGTCTCCGACAGCTTGATCGCGCCGACCGGGCAGGCGCGGGCCGCCTCCCGGACCATCGGGTCGCCCGCGCCGTCCTCCCGTCCGGGCAGCAGGGTGCTGTAGCCGTCGTCGTCCTGGGTGAAGACGCCCGGCGCCGCGAGGGCGCACTGACCGGCGCCGATACAGACGTCCTTGTCGATGTCGATGTGCATGAGCGTCAGCCTCTTACCAGGTCACGGGGAGTTCCAGCATCCCCTGGATCGTGTCGCCGCGCTTGAAGGGGATGTCCTCGGCCGGGACGGCCAGGCGCAGCCCCGGCAGCCGGGTCAGCAGGCTGCCGAGCGCGATCTCCAGCTCCGCGCGGGCCAGGTTCTGGCCCAGGCACTGGTGGATCCCGAAGCCGAAGGCCACGTGCTGGCGGGAGGGCCGGTGGAAGTCCAGGGTGTCGGGGTCGTCGTAGCGGGCCGGATCGCGGTTGATCACCGAGGTGGAGAAGAGCACGCCCTCGCCGGCCCGGATGGTGATGCCGGCGATCTCGATGTCCTCCAGCGCCACCCGCTGCATCCCCTCGGCGATGGACAGCATCCGCATCAGCTCCTCGACGGCGGCGGGCAGCAGGTCCGGGTCGGCGCGCAGCTCGGCCAGCCGGTCGGGGTGCCGGAGCAGGGTGAAGGTGCCGAGGGAGATCATGTTGGCGGTCGTCTCGTGGCCGGCGACCAGCAGGATGAGGGCGAGCGACACGGCTTCCGCGCGGTCCAGCTCGCCGTCGCGGAGCTGCTGGTGGACGAGGTCGTCGAGGATGCCGTCGCCGGGCCCCGGCTGCTTCGCCTTGTCGTCGATCAGCCCGCCGAGGTACTCCTCCAGGCGGGCGCGGGCGGCCATGGAGTCGGCCGCCCGGGGACCGCGCAGCAGCCTGCGGGACTGCTCCTCGAAGAACTCGTGGTCGGCGTAGGGCACTCCGAGCAGGCCGCAGATCACCGTGGAGGGCACGGGCAGCGCGAAGGCGGAGACCAGCTCGGCGGGCGGTCCCTGCGCGATCATCGCGTCGAGCAGGTCGTCCACGGTCCGCTGGATCCACGGTCGCAGCGCGACCGCGCGCTTGACGGTGAACGACGGGACCAGCATCCGCCGCTGCCGGTGGTGTTCGGGGTCGTCCATCCCCAGCAGCGCCACCCGGCGGTCGCGGATGCCGGCGAACCGCTCGGCGGGGATGGGGAAGTCCGGGTGGCGGCGGTCGGTGGACAGCCGGGGGTCGGCGAGCAGGGCGCGGGCGGTGTCGTAGGAGGTGACCGCCCAGACCTCGCGGCCGTCGTACAGGGTGACGCGGGACAGGGGGCGCCCGTCGCGCAGCGGCTCGTAGCCGGTGGGCGGGTGGTAGGGGCAGGTGCGGTCCTGCGGGAAGGCGACGGCGGCGGCCGGGGTCGCCGGGCCGGTGGGGTCCGTCAGTTCCGTCATGGAAGACCTCGCAGACGAAGGAGTCGTGCCGATCTTCATTAGATGCCTCGGGCACCTATGGGTCGACGTCAAGTTCGGCCAGTTCGGTGACCCGGGGGATCTGGCCGAAGGCGAGCGTCCAGAGGATCGGATTCCGGCCGGGGCGCACCACGCACCCGCCGGGCAGGGCGGCCCGCGCCCTCCGCCGTACGACCATACCGCCGCACACAGTGACATGCAGGGCGAAACGGGCTATGCGGATCCGGGCGGCGCGGATGATCCGCAGGGCCGCCGATGTTGAATGCGGATGGCAGACAGCCGTTGGACCGACGAAGGGTACGGATCCATGCCTCTTGAGGGCGAGTACGAGCCCAGCCCGACCCAGTGGGTGCGCGAGCAGGTCGAGCTGTACGAGAGCTCCGGCGGGACGAAGGGCACGACGCTCATGGACACCGGGCTGCCGGTCGTCGTGCTGACGTCCCGGGGCGCGAAGAGCGGGAAGATCCGCAAGACGCCGCTGATGCGGGTCGAGCACGAGGGCCGGTACGCCCTGGTCGCCTCGCAGGGCGGCGCGCCCAAGCACCCCGTGTGGTACTACAACATCACGTCCGATCCGCACGTCGAGCTGCAGGACGGGCCGGTCAAGCGGGACATGAGGGCCCGTGAGGTCACCGGCGAGGAGAAGGCCGTGTGGTGGGAGCGGGCGGTCGCCGCGTACCCGCCCTACGCCGACTACCAGAAGAAGACCTCGCGGGAGATCCCGGTCTTCGTGCTGGAGCCCGTCGACGAGAGCTGACGCGCCCCGGATGCGGCCGGACGCGGAGACATCCGCGCCGGACAGGTGTGAACCGTCCCCGGGGCGGGCACCCGTGCGTCAGGCCCCGCCGCGCTCCCCCGTCGCGGCGGGGCTTTCGCGTGCCTCGCCGGCCGGCCGGTCGGTCACGTCCAGGAAGATCTGGTCGGCCTCGGGGAACGTCCGGGCCAAGGACCGCTTGATGCGTACGGAGACCCGCTCGAGCCGCTCGCTCTCCAGCCCCGGCACCAAATCGATGCGGGCGGCCACCAGGGTGGAGTCCAGGCCCAGCTTCATCGTGAACAGCGCCTCCACGCTGTCGATCTCCGGCTGCGCCTCGAGCCGCGCCCGGATCCGGCCGCTCAGCTCCGGATCGACGGCCTCCCCGATGAGCTGGTCACGGGCGTCACGGCCCAGCCGGTAGGCGACGTACACCAGCAGGACGCCGATCGCCAGGGAGGCCGACGCCTCCCAGACGACCTGCCCCGTCGCCATGTGCAGTCCCATCCCGGCGAGCGCGAGCGTGACGCCCAGCACCGCCGTGCCGTCCTCGGCGACCACCGTGCGCAGCGCCGGGTCGCTCAGCGCGCCGAGGCCGCCGCCCTGCCGGCGCACCTGGTGCAGGGCCCGCAGCAGCGAGACGCCCTCGGCGACCAGGGCCACGCCCAGCACGATCAGGCCCGCCACATAGCCGGAGAACTTCTCCTCGGTGCCCTCGCGCAGCGCCTGGACGCCCTGGAAGAAGGAGAAGCAGCCGCCCATGACGAAGATGCCGACGGCGGCGAGCAGGGACCAGAAGAAGCGTTCCTTGCCGTAGCCGAAGGGGTGCCGCCGGTCCGCGGGGCGGCGGCTGCGGCGCAGCGCTGCCAGCAGGAACACCTCGTTGAGGCTGTCGGCGACGGAGTGCGCGGCCTCCGACAGCAGGGCCGGCGAGCCCGCGAGGACGCCGCCGGCCGCCTTGGCCACGGCGATCACCAGGTTGGCGGCGAGCGCCACTAGGACGGTGACCCGGGTGTGCCGGTCGCCCCCGGCGCCCCCGCCGGGCCTGCCGCCGCCGGGTCCGCCGCGGTCCGCCGCGTGGGGCGCTCCGTCCGGGCCCGCATCGGCGGCCGTACGTGTGGCCTGCTCGCGTTCAGAGGATGTCCCGCTCACCCCACGCCGACTGCCCGCCGACGGGCGGATCACACCGTGCGGGCCGCGGAAAACGGGGAACGTGTTGGCCAGAAGGGGCGCCGGGCGGCGAGGAGGAGACATGGGCGGCGACGGAAACCGGGCATACGGGCACAAGAAGTTCAGCCGGTCCAGGAGTCACTTCACGGACCGGATCACCGCCGACGGACGGGACGGCTGGCCGGTGGAGGCGGGCCGTTACCGGCTGGTGGTCTCGCGCGCCTGTCCGTGGGCGAGCCGGGCGGTGATCTCCCGCCGTCTGCTGGGCCTTGAGGACGCGCTGCCGATGGCCGTCGCCGACCCGATCCAGGACGACCGCAGCTGGCGGTTCACCCTGGACCCGGACGGCCGGGACCCGGTGCTCGGCATCCGGTTCCTGAGCGAGGCGTACGACCGGCGCGAGACCGGCTACCCGGGCGGGGTCAGCGTGCCCGCGGTGGTGGACGTGCCCAGCGGACGGCTGGTCACCAACGACTACCAGCAGCTGACGCTCGACCTGGCCACCGAGTGGGCGGCCCTGCACCGCCCCGGCGCGCCCGACCTGTATCCGGCCCACCGGCGCGACGAGATCGACCAGGTGATGGCCGAGGTGTACGAGGATGTGAACAACGGGGTGTACCGGGCCGGGTTCGCCACGCAGCAGAAGGAGTACGAGGAGGCGTGCGCGGGCGTCTTCCGGCGGCTGGAACTGCTCGCCGACCGGCTGGCGGGACAGCGGTATCTGGTCGGCGACACCCTCACGGAAGCGGACATCCGGCTGTTCACGACGCTGGTCCGGTTCGACGCCGTCTACCACGGCCACTTCAAGTGCAACCGCTGGAAGCTGGCGGAGCACCCGGTGCTGTGGGCGTACGCCCGGGATCTGTTCCAGACCCCGGGGTTCGGCGACACGGTCGACTTCGACCACATCAAGCGGCACTACTACCAGGTGCACAGTGGCATCAACCCCACCGGCATCGTGCCGCTCGGCCCCGACCTGGCCGGCTGGCTCAGCCCGCACCACCGCGAAGAGCTGGGCGGACGGCCGTTCGGGGACGGCACGCCGCCGGGACCGGTGCCCCCGGGCGAACGGGTGGCCCCCGAGGGGCGGGCCGCATGAGGGAAGTCCGGCGAGGAAGGAGTCACATATGGGCAAGGCAAAGAAGAAGAAGCTTCCGTTCGTCTACCAGCCGATCGGTTTCGTGCTCAGCTGGGCGAGCGGCGCGCTGGCCGGTATGGCCTTCCGCAAGGCGTGGATGACGCTCCGACACGAGGAGGAGGCGCCGGACGCGCTCGACCCGGACCGGGGGTGGGGGGAGATCCTGCTGGCCGCGGCGGTACAGGGGGCGATCTTCGCCGTGGTGCAGAGCGCGGTGAACCGCACTGGCGCGAAGGCGATCGCCCGGTCCACCGGCCAGTGGCCGGTGGCCGACAAGGACGACAAGGACTGACGGCCGCCGGCCGACAAGGACGCCGGGGCCTGCTTCGGACGGGCCGGGCGCGGCACCGCGGCGCGCGGACCGCGCCGGGCTGCGGGTGCGCCGCAGGTCCCAACCGCGCCGGGCTGCGGGTGCGTCGCGGGGTGCCGCGCCGCGCCGGGCTACGGGTGCGCCGCAGGGTGCCGACCGGGCCGGGCTGCGGCTGCGCCGTGGCGCGCCGCGCCGCGCCGCGCATACGTCGTAGACAGGCCTGCGGCCGGCTGCGGATGCGCTATGACGGACCACGCCGGGCTCGGAATACGCCGAGACGGACGGCGCCAGGCTCCGGATACGCCGAGACGGACCACCCCCGGTTACGGATGCACCGTGGCGGACCACGCCAGGCTCCGGATACGCCGAGACGGACCACCCCCGGTTACGGATGCACCATGACGGACTACCCCGGGCGGCGGATACGCTGTGGCGGACTGCGCCGGGCTCCGCATGCGCCGTGGCGCACCCGCGCCGGGCGGCGGATACGCCGAGGCGGACTGCGCCGGGCTCCGCATGCGCGGTGACGCACCCGCGCCGGGCGGCGGATGCGCCCAGGCGGACCACCCCGGGCGGCGGGTGCGTGATGACGGACCCCCGCCGGGCTCTGGCTGCGCCGGGGCAGGCCTGCGCTGGGCTGCCGTTGCGTTCTGGCGGCGGGGCGTCCTGACGGGCGGCGCCCGCGCGCTCTCGGTGTCACCAGGCCCCGGCGAACCTCCTCGCGGGGTGGCCGGGGCCCCGGCGCCCGCCCGCTCTCGGTGTCGCCCGGGCCGGGGAAGGCGGCCGGGGCCCAGCGGGCCGGCTCGCGCGTGCTGGTCAGCCCTGTTTCGGGGCCATGGCCGGCAGCAGGCGCAGGGTGAACGAGTGGCCCGCGGGGTCGGCGTAGCCGCGTTCCTCGTACGGCCCCGGCGCGTCCTTCGTGTCGAGCGGCCGGCCCCCCAGCTCCACCACCCGCCGCTCGGCCTCGTCCAGGTCCTCGACCAGGAAGTCGAGATGGACCTGGAGGGAGTTCTCCGGGCGGGGCCAGCTCGGCGGGGTGGCGTTAACATCGCGGCGGAAGGCCATCCGGATGCCGTCGGCGCCCCGGACCTCCACCAGGTTCGCGGAGGCGTGCGACTGCTCGCCCTCCAGCAACTGCCGGTAGAACTCGGCGAGTTTCTCCGGCTCGGCGCAGTCCAGCACGACCACGCCGCGGTTCACCAGTGTCATGTGTCCTCCCGGGAATGTCCTCCTTCTGCGGATATCCCGGGCGGCCGGGTTCACTCGGCCGGCAGCCACCGTCCGTCGCGCATCAACTCCCGGCCCCGGAGCTCGTTCTCCTCGCGCCAGGCCTGGACGCGCTGCGGGAGGATCCTGAAGTACAGGTAGCGGGCGGAGAGCCGGCGGGGGTCGAAGCCGGTCTTGCCGGCGAAGACCTCGGCGTCCTCCTCGGGAAGGTCCTCCGGGGTCACCGACTGGACGGTGCCCTCGATCATCACGACGTCGCGCGTCGGGCCGAGGCCCAGCCGGACCCGCCCCGTGGCCAGCAGGTTGCGGCCGGTGGGGCTGTCGGCCGGTGTGGCGATCAGCAGGGTGGCGCCGTCCCACACGAAGGACAGGGGCACCAGATAGGGGGTAGCGCCGTCGGGTCCGGCGGTGGCGACCCAGACGTCGACGTCGTTCTCCAGCCGGTGCAGGGTGTCCTTCTTGCGCTCTGCGGGGGTGCGGGCGGGCGGTGGGGTCATGGCGTACGGCCTCCTGTGGTCCGGGGACGTCCAGTGTGGCCGTCACCCGGCACCACCGCCCGTACGGATGCGGTCGAGGCGTGTCCGGGCCGCCGTCAGGAGCAGGTCCAGGGCGGCCGGGTAGGAGCTGGAGCGCATGGCGGCGACGAGGTGGGGCGCGGTCGCCGCGATGTGCGGGTGCGTGTCCGCGGGCAGCCGCCCGTACGTGCTGCGCCAGACCTGGGCCTCGGCCTCGCGGGCGGCCTTCGGCAGGGCGGTGCCCGCGGAGTCGAGGGCGCCGAAGGCGAGGGCCTGGTCGACGAACGCGTGGTAGATCCGCACCGCCTCGGGGTCCGGGAACCCGGCCCGGCGCAGCACGCCGAGGATGCTCTCCACCGCCTGGATCTCGTGGGCGCGCCCGGTGACGCGGTGGGCGCTGAGCATCGCGGCCCTGGGGTGTGCGAGCGCGCCGGCGTGCATGCGCAGGCCCAGGTCGCGCAGGTCGGCCGCCCAGTCGCCGGTCGGCCGCCAGGTGCGCAGGGTGCGGCCGATGAGTTCGTCGGCGATGGCGAGCATCAGGTCGTCGGTGTGCCGGAAGTACCGGTAGAGGGAGCTGGGATCGGCGCCGAGGGCCCGGCCGAGGCGGCGCACGGAGAGCGCGTCGGCGCCGTGCTCCTCGATCAGCCGGAGGGCGGTCTCCACGATCAGCCCCTCGGACAGGACCACACCCTGTTTGGTGGGCCGGCGGCGCTGCCGGGCTGCGGGCGGGACGACACGGTCGGTCATGGGGCCTCCCTGGGTGTGCCCGCACCTTATGACAACACCGTTGACCTGTTAAGTGCCCCGGCAGTTTCATGTCCGGTCACCGGGGCCGTCCGGGGCCCCGCGGTGCGAGCGGAGAACCGGCCATGACCGACAGACGCCTCGGAGTCGATCCCCCTGTGCGGCCCGAACTGCGCAGATCCCTGAGCGTGGTGGACGGCGTCGCCGTCGCCGCCTCCAGTACGGCCGCCACGACCAGCATCGGCATCGGGCTCGGGGTGACCGCGGGCGTGGTCGGCCCGCATCTGCCGGCGATCATGCTGCTGGCGTTCCTCCCCGTCCTCGGGATCGCCGGGGCCTACTCGCGGCTGAACCGGGTGGAGCCGAACGCGGGCAACGGCTATGTGTGGGTGGGCCGTTCGCTCAGCCCCTGGCTCGGCTTCATGACCGGCTGGGTGAACGTCGTGGCGAGCGTGGCGTTCCTCGCCTACACCACGGCCGTCACGGGCTCGGCGCTGCTGCAGCTGGCCGGGGAGGCCGGCCTGCACCGGGTCGGATCGCTCGGCCTCGATCCGGGTTCGACCGCGCAGACGACGGCGGTGGGGATCGTCGTCCTGGCCGCGGTCACCGTGACCGCCGTGACCGGCGTCCGCGCGGCGGCCCGGCTGCAGACCGGCCTGCTGGTCTTCGAGTACGCCGTCCTGCTGGGGTTCTGCGGCTACGGCATCGTGACCGGGCCGCACTCCTTCCGCCTCTCCTGGTTCGACCCGTTCGCGATCCCCTCGGCGACCGCGCTGGCGCAGGGACTGCTGCTGTCGGTGTTCTGCTACTGGGGGTTCGAGGCGGCGTTCACCGTCAACGAGGAGGTCCGCGACCCACGGGACGCCTCCCGGGCCGGGACCATCACGCTGGTGGCGATGCTCGGGCTGTTCCTGCTCGGCTCGGTGGCCTTCCAACGGGTGTTGTCGCAGGGCGAGTTGGCGGGCCATGGAGCGCAGGGGCTGACGTACTTCGGGGACCGGCTGGCGGACCGGCCGCTGGCCGCGCTGCCGCTGGTCGCCCTGATGTTCTCGGCGGTGGCCTCGCTGCAGGCCGGGGTCATCCCGACGGCACGCGGGACGTTCGCGATGAGCCGGGACCGCACCCTCGGGCCGGTGTGGTCCAGGGTCAGCACCCGGTACGGGACCCCGGCGGCCGGGACGCTGCTGATCGGGGCGCTGGCCGTCGCGGTGGCGGCGGGCGCGCTGGTGATCCCGCGCCTGGCCGACATGATCGACGCGATCGTGAACGCCGTCGGGATCGTCGTCGCCCTGTCCTACGCGCTGACCGCGCTGGCGGCCGCCGTGCGCTTCCGCCACCTGCTGCGCGAGGACCGGCCGCAGGGCGTGCGGGCGGTGCTGCTGCCCGCGGTGAGCGCGCTGGCCCTGCTGGGCCTCGGCGGCTATCTCGGCTGGTCCTTCTACACCTCCGTCGACCATCTCGAACTCCGCGCGGACAACGGCTGGTTCCTGCTGCTCATGCCCGTCGCGATGATCGTGTCCGGTTTCGCGGTGGCCGCATGGGCGAAATGGGTGCGCCGGTCGCCGTACTTCCGCGGCGGGGCGGGCACCGACGCCGACGCTCCCGAGCTGCTCACCACCTCCCACTGACCCGTCAGGAAAGGCACATGCACGCTGATCTCCTCTTCACCGGCGGTCCCGTCCTCACTCCGCGGGGCCGTACGGCGACCGCCGTGGCCGTCACCGGCGACCGCATCACCGCCGTCGGGCACGACGAGGTCCGGGAACTCGCCGGTCCGCGCACCGAGGTGGTGGACCTCGCCGGGCGCCTGCTGCTGCCCGGCTTCCAGGACGCGCACGTCCATCCGGTGCCCGCCGGTCTCGAGCTGGCCCAGTGCGATCTGTCCGGCACGACGACGGCGGAGGCGGCCGTGGCCGCCGTACGGGCGTACGCCGACGCCCACCCGGAGCGGGAGTGGATCCTGGGCGGCGGCTGGTCGATGGAGGCGTTCGCGGGCGGTACCCCCACCAGGGAGCTGCTGGACGCGGTCGTGCCGGACCGGCCGGTGTACCTGCCCAACCGCGACCACCACGGCGCCTGGGTCAACAGCCGGGCGCTCCGGCTGGCCGGCATCGGCCGGGACACGCCCGACCCGGCCGACGGGCGGATCGAGCGGGACGCCTCCGGGGAGCCCGGCGGCACGCTCCAGGAGGGCGCGATGCGGCTGGTCGGCCGGCTCACCCCGCCCGCCACGCCCGCCGACCGGCTGGCCGCGCTGCTCGGCGCGCAGCGGTACCTGCACTCTCTCGGCGTCACCGCCTGGCAGGACGCGCTGGTCGGCGACTTCCTGGGCATGGACGATCCGGCCCAGGCGTATCTCACGGCGGCCCGCGACGGCTCGCTCACCGCGCGCGTGCGGGGCGCGCTGTGGTGGGACCGGGAGCGCGGCGCCGAGCAGATCCCGGAACTGGTGGAGAAGCGGGCCGCGTTGAGTCACGGCCGGTTCCGGGCGGGCTCGGTGAAGCTGATGCTGGACGGGGTCGCCGAGAACCACACGGCGGCGTTGCTCGACCCCTATCTGGACCGGTGCGGCTGCGCCACCGCCAACCGCGGCAAGAGCTTCGTCGACCCGGCGGAACTGCCCGGGTTCGTCGCCGAGTTGGACGCGCTCGGTTTCCAGTGCCACTTCCACGCGCTGGGCGACCGGGCCGTACGCGACGCCCTGGACGCCGTCGAGGCGGCCCGCGCCGCGAACGGGCCGCGTGACACCCGGCCCCATCTCGCCCACCTCCAGGTCGTGCACCCGGACGACGTGCCCCGGTTCGCCCGGCTCGGCGCCACCGCGAACATCCAGCCGCTGTGGGCGGCGCACGAGCCGCAGATGGACGAGCTGACGATCCCCTTCCTCGGACCCGAACGGGCCGCCCGGCAGTACCCGTTCCGGGCCCTGCTGCGGTCCGGGGCGCGGCTGGCGGCCGGCAGCGACTGGCCGGTGAGCAGCCCCGATCCGCTCCAGGGCATCCACGTCGCGGTCAACCGGGTGGAGCCGGGCGGCGCCGGGCCGGTGTTCCTCCCGGACGAGCGGCTCGGCCTCGCGGACGCGCTCGCGGCGTACACGGCCGGATCGGCGTACGTGAACCATCTCGACGACACCGGCCGGGTGGCCGCCGGGGCGCTCGCCGACCTGGTGGTGCTGGACCGCGATCCGTTCGCCGGGCCGCCGGAGGCCGTCGCGAAGACCCGCGTGGCACTCACCGTCGTCGGCGGGCAGCCGGTGTACCGGGCCGGGTGAGGCGCCGGCTCACTCGCAGCCGACGCCCTGCTTCAGCCGGGGCCATGCCTCCACGCCGGCGGAGGTGCGCACATAGGCCGTGGCGCGGTCGGGGGTGAGCCACAGGCGCCGGTCGCGGTAGCGGTATCCGGTGTCGCGGGCGTCGGCGGGCATCCGGACGCGGCCCCGGTACGGCGCGGTGAGCAGCTCCTCGCCGAGCACGCCGTCGGGGTCGCGGGCGTAGGTCGCGCCGTCCAGGTCGAGGAAGCGGGCGGACTGCCAGCCGCAGTGCTCGGGACCGGCGGAGCTGGTCAGCGTGCTCACCGGCACCCGTCTGCCGTGCCGGTCCGTCCACACCTCCCAGCCCTGGGCGGCCGCGAACGCGGCGGGGAACTCGGCGGGGTCGCAGGAGGCGTTCGTCTCCGGTCCCCAACCCGGCCGGTTCTTCTGGTCCTTGGCCACCACGACGGCCGCCTTGGTCCGGCCGCCGACGTCGTAGGAGTACAGCACCCGGTCCCCCGCCCGGCGTTCCGCGCGCCAGCCGTGGTCGGGCAGCTCCGGCTGGACCATGTCGAAGAAGAGCCGCAGGCCGTCCTTGGGGGTCCTGCCGCCCTCCCGCTCGCTCCAGCCGTCGGGGCCCGAGCCCGCGAAGATCTCCCCGTCGCACTCCAGCGCCCGGCCCGCCGCCCCGGAGGCCAGGCGCAGCGCGCGGGGTCCGCTCGCGTCGGTCTGCCGGGTCTTCACGTACAGCGGTCCGCGGTACGGGGAGGCCGGCGCGGTGCCCTTCACCACCAGGTCCGGGCGGGGCGCGCCGCCGCACCCCGCCACCGTCACGACCGTCAGCACCGCCACCGCCGGCAGCCCTCTGCGCATGTCCCGCCCCCTGTTCCCGTGTCCTGTGTGCCCCCCTGCGACGCGGGAGCGGGCCGGAACGTTCAGCGGGCCTGCTGGAAGGTCCGCCGGTACGCCTGCGGGGACACCCCGATCGCGGCGTTCAGGTGCTGGCGCAGCGAGGCACCTGTGGCGAAGCCGACCTCCGCGGCGATCCGGTCCACCGGGAGGTCGCTGGACTCCAGCAGGTGCCGGGCGCGGGCGACGCGCTGCTGGATCAGCCAGCGGCCGGGGCTGAGGCCGACCTCGTCGTGGAAGCGGCGGGCGAAGGTGCGCAGGCTCATCCGCGCGTGTCCGGCGAGGTCGGACAGGGTGAGCGACTCGTCCAGGCGCTCCAGGGCCCAGGCGCGGGTCGCGGCCGTGCTCGCCGCGCCGCTGACGGGGACCGGCTGCTCGATGTACTGGGCCTGGCCGCCGTCCCGGAACGGCGGGACGACACAGCGGCGGGCGACGGAGTTGGCCAGTGCGCTGCCGTGGTCGGTGCGGACGATGTGCAGGCACACGTCGACGCCCGAGGCGGCCCCGGCGGAGGTGAGGATGCGGCCGTCGTCGACGAAGAGGACGTCCGGGTCCAGGTCGACCCGCGGGTACCGGCGGCGGAACACGTCGGCCACCTGCCAGTGCGTGGTGGCCCGGCGGCCGTCCAGCAGGCCGGCCTCGGCGAGCACGAAGGCGGCCGTGCAGATGGAGACGATGCGCGCGTCCGGGCGGATCAGGGCGAGGGCCGCGGCCACCTCCTCGGGCAGTTCCCTGGGGATGTACTCCGGCGGCATCGAGGTGACCACCACCGTGTCCGCCGTGCGGAGGACCTCCGGGCCGTGGGCGACGCCGATGGTGAAGTCGGCGCTGGTGCGCACCGGGCGGCCGTCGACCGTGCAGGTCAGCACCTCGTAGTGGCCGTCGGCGGCGCCGAGGATGCGGCTGGGGATGCCCAGCTCGAAGGGGTAGACGCCGTCCAGGGCGAGGACGACGACCCGCTCGGGGCGCCGGGTGAGGAACTGCAGACCGCTCATGGCACGATCCTATCGGAGCTTGGCAATCATGCCATTTCCCTGGGCGGGCGGCGCCCGGCAGGCTGGGTGACCATGAGCGATGTGAACACGATGCGAGCCATCAGCCAGGACGTCCTCGGCGGTCCCGAGGTGCTGAAGGAAGTACGGCTGGAGCGGCCGAAGCCGCGCCCCAACGAGGTGCTGGTCCGGGTACGGGCCGCCGGAGTCAACCCCACCGACTGGAAGCACCGGGCCACCGGCGGCTTCCTCGGCGAGCCGCCGTTCGTCCTCGGCTGGGACGTCTCCGGCGAGGTCGTGGAGACCGGGATCGGCGTGGCCGCCTTCGCGCCCGGCGACGAGGTCTTCGGCATGCTGCCCTACCCCTTCGGCCACGGCTCGCACGCCGAGTACGTGATCGCCCCGGTCCGGGCCCTGACGCGCAAGCCGGCCTCGATCGACCACACCCAGGCGGGCGCGCTGCCGCTGGTGTCCCTGACCGCCTGGCAGGCGCTGACCGAGCACGCGGACGTACGGCCCGGGCAGCGGGTGCTGATCCACGCGGCGGCGGGCGGCGTCGGGCATGTGGCGGTGCAGATCGCCAAGGCGCGCGGCGCCTACGTGATCGGCACGGCCAGCGCCGGCAAGCACGACTTCCTGCGGGAGATCGGCGTGGACGAGCCGGTCGACTACCGGACGACCGATGTCACCGAGGCGGTCCGGGACGTCGACGTGGTGCTGGACACGATCGGCGGGGACACCTCCGTGGCGTCGCTGAAGGTGCTGCGGCCGGGCGGTGTCGTGGTGTCGATCCTGCCGGTCGGGTCGCGGGAGTTCCACGACGAGGCCGAGCGCCTCGGCGTGCGGGCCGTGCGCATGCTGGTGGATGCCGACCGGGCCGGGATGGAGAAGATCGCGGAGCTGGCGGAGGCGGGGAAGCTGAAGGCGACGATCGCCGGCACGTTCCCGCTGTCCGACGCGGCGAAGGCGCACGAAGTGGGCGACACCGGGCGGACGACCGGGAAGCTGGTCCTTCTGGTCGACTGACCGTCAACTCCGGTCGCTGGGCGCAGTTGGCGGGCGACATGCTTCAAACTCGAAGACATATGTCAACCGAACATGCTCAAATTCCTTCCATCGAGGGTAACTTGACGATCGGGAGACCGACGTCCGGGCACGGGTGGGAGGTGATGCCGTCGTGCGAGACGAGCCTGCGCCACTCACCCGTCACCTCCGCGTGTACGAGCACCGGGCGCACACGGTGCTGGAGCTGCGCGGCGAGATCGACCTGGTCTCGGCGACGGAGATCGGCCCTTACCTGGACCGGGCCACCGACCGGCCCGGCGCGCGGGTCGTCATCGACCTGCGGTCGGTGGAGTTCTTCGACTGCTCGGGGCTGCGGCTGCTGTACCGGGCCCGCGCCCGGGTGCTGGACGCGGGCGGGCAGCTGCACCTGGTGTGCACGCATCCGCTGACCCTGCGGGTCTTCCGGGTCACGGGCCTGTCCCGGCTGCTGCCCCCGCTCCCGACGCTGGACGCGGCCGTGGCCCGGTCCGAGGCCGCTTCCGGCTCGCTGTGACTCCCGCCCGGTCACCGGGGACGCGCTACCGGCCGGGCCCGCACTCGTAGAGGGTCTGGGCGGTGGCCATCGGGCCGTCGCCGGCGACGGCCGTACCGCCGTACCGCGAGGCGGGCACCACCGTGCAGGCGGACTGCACCCAGCGGGTGATCCGCGCGGCGTCCGTCATCGCCGGGCCGGCGGTCGAACCGGCGGTGCCCGCGGGGTACTTCGGGCCGGTGGCCGCGAACCCGGTGCCGCGGCCGCCGCCCAGCAGTACGAAGCGCACCTTGCCCGCGGCGACCAGCTGCCGGAACAGCGTCTCGGTGGGGAACGGCACCCGGCCGCTGAACCCGCCGAGCGGCAGGACATGGGCGCCGGTCGCCAGGATGTAGGGGGCCGCGGTGCTCCAGCCGCTGGTGGCGAACGTGTAGGCGGCCTGACCCTGGTGGGCGCGGGCGTAGTCGAGCAGGCGGCGCTGGCCCGCGGTCAGCGAGCCGTCGCCCCGGGCGCCGCCGAAGCCGCCGCGACCCGCCACGCGGGCGGCGTCGCGTGCCGTCCGCCCGGACGGGGCGCCGCCGGTCCAGGCCACCCGGCCGAACCAGCCGGGCCCGTTGCCCGCCGTCCCGCCGCCGCGGCCGGTGCCGGTGGGGCCCACCGCGCCCATGATCGACGAGCGGTAGGCGGGGTTGAAGACCTGCACGGCCCAGGCGGTCGGAGCGAGGAGCAGGGCGGCCAGGGAAGCGGCCAGTCCGGCCAGGGCGAGACGGCCCGCGGCATGCGGCCGGCCGGGCCGGGCGAGGATCAGCAGCCCGGCGGCGGCGACGCCGAGCAGGGCCACCGCGGGCGCGAGCCAGGGCAGGAACGCCCGGAACTGCCCGGCGAGGTACGCGGCCCAGGCGGCCGTCCCCAGGACCGCGGCCGGAAGCGCCCAGGCGCGCGGTCCGCCGGCCCGGTGGGCGCGCCACATCAGCACGGTCCCGGCTCCGGTGAGCGCGGCGAGCGGCACCGCGATCACGCCCATGTAGTAGGTGTGTCCGGCGACACTGCCCGCGCTGAAGACCAGGAAGTACAGGGCGAGCCAGGCGGACCACAGGACGTATCCGGCGCGCAGCCGGTCGGTGCGCGGGCGTCCCCGGCGCCACAGCAGTCCGCAGGCCGCGGCCACGGCGGCGATCGGGTAGAGCCAGCCGGTCTGGGAGGCGAGCGAGGTCCCGAACATCTTCGACCAGCCGTTCTGGTCCCGGCCGAAGGCGCCGCCGGCCGCCGCGCCACGGGCGCCCCGGGGAAGGCCGCCGTCCTGGGCGGCGCGTGCCCCGCCCGCGCCGAACGCGCCGGTACCGCGCCGGCCGGCGTCCCCGGCGCCGAGGCCCACCCGTCCGGCGCCACCGTGACCGCCGCCGCCCTGGGTGGCGCTCACACTGCCGGTCGAGGCCGCGCTGACGCCGAGCGAGGAGAAGCGGCTGAGGAAGTTGTAGCCGACCACCATGCTGAACGCGGAGTTGTTGGTGGTGCCATCCACATACGGCCGGTCCTTGGCCGGGGTGAGGGCGACGGCCAGCATCCACGACGCCGACACGGTGGTCATCACGACGGCGGAGACGCCGAGGTGCACCAGGCGCCGGCGCAGCGTGAGCGGCGCCGACAGCAGGTAGACCAGGGCGAGTGCGGGCAGCACGGCCCACGCCTCCAGCATCTTGGCCTGGAAGCCGACACCGACCCACACACCGGCCAGCAGCAGCGGGCGCAGCCGGCCGGCACCGGCGGCACGCTTGGTGGCCTCGGCCGCGAGCAGCAGGCACAGCGTGAACGCGGGGTCCTCGACGGCGGTGCGGAACAGCCCGACCGCCACGGGGGTCACCAGGAAGGCCGTACAGGCGACGAGCGCGGCGTTCACGCCCGCCCAGCGGCGCACCAGGCGGTGCAGGACCAGCAGGCAGGCCATTCCCTCCAGGACCTGGGGCAGGACCAGGCTCCACGGATGGAATCCGAAAAGCCGTGCGGACAGCGCCTGCGGCCACAGGAATCCCGGCAATTTGTCGAGCGTGATGGAATTCCCGGGGTCGAAAGAGCCGTAGAAGAAGGCCTTCCAGCTCTCCGTCATGCTGCGGGCGGCGCTCGCGTAGAAAGTGTGGTACTGGCTGTGGTCGATGCCCCAGCCGTAGAGGACGGCGGCGAGCGCGGTGAGCAGCAGCAGCGCCGGTCGTGCGTACGCGGGCTCGCCCACCGGGGACCGCCAGGGCGACCGCCGGGGCGGGCGGCGGCCGGCACCGGTGGACGCGGTTGCGTCGAGGACGTTCGTGGCCATGGCCAGCAGTCTTGGCCACCGGGCGCCCGAGAGGCGCCACGGCGGCACCCTTCAAGGAAATTCTCACCGCGCCCAAGATGTTTTTTAAGCTCTTTGATGACGTGACATCACATGTGCAAGAGAAATGCGCGTTCCTTACCTGCTGAAAGCCTCCGCCCGCGGTGCCGCCCCGACGAGCCGGTCTGACCGGGCGGTTGACGGGGCAACCGCAGAGGGGGAAGGAGGAACGTCACCATGACGACTTCCGTCAGGCGCCTGCCCGGCTGGGCCAAGGCCGTCGCCGTACTGGTCCTCGTGCTCGCCGTGCTGTTCGCCGGCATCCGGCTGGCCGTGCTGCCGGGCATCAACGACCTGTTCGGCACCGAGACGCACGACCGTTCCGGTCCCGCTCTCCTGAGGTCGATCCAGGACATGAGCCGCTACGACGCCGCCTCGGGCGACTTCCAGGTGGTCGTCGATCTGGAGAAGGACGCGAAGTACCTGCCCTCGGCGATCCGCGGCACCCGCACCCTGTACGTCGGTGCGGGCACCGTGGACGCGTACGTCGACCTCGGCCGGGTCGGCGAGAAGGACGTACGGGTCGGCGGCGACCGCACGTCCGCCACCATCCGGCTGCCGCACGCCCGGCTCGGCAGGCCGGCCCTCGACCCGGACCACTCCTACGCCGTGTCCAAGCAACGCGGTCTGCTGGACCGGCTCGGCGATCTGTTCTCGGACAACCCGGACAGCGAGCAGGCCGTGCAGAAGCTCGCCGTGCGGCACATCGCCGACGCGGCGAAGGACAGCGGCCTGACCGCGCGCGCCGAGACCAACACCACCGGCATGCTCCGGGGCCTGCTGCGTTCCCTCGGCTTCCGGGAGGTGCACGTCGTCTACGGCTCCTGAGCGGGCCTTCCCCTCCGCGGGACGGGTCTGCCCCGGGCGGCCGGTCAGCCGCCGAGCACCCCCGGCAGGGCCAGCGCCCCCAGCACGGCGGTGCCCATCAGGAACCAGGCCACGTAGTCGCCGACATGCCCGGACTGCAGCCGGCGCAGGGGGGCGGCCCAGTCGGGGGCGGCGGTCCAGTCCGGGCGGGTGACGGCGAGGCCGGCGAGGGCGACGGAGAGCACGGTGGCGGCCAGGCCCAGCAGGACGCCATGGGCCGTCCACGCGGCGGAGGCGTGGGCGCCGCCGGATCCGGCCTCGTTGACGGCCCGGGCGACCAGGTCGCCGAATCCGGGGACCGCGCCGACGGCGAGCGCGGCGGCGAGGAGCACGGCAGGGACCGTCCTCATGGTGTCGGGGATCCGGCGAAGCGGTCCGGTCGTCTCGGGTTCCTCCTCGGATCCGCTGGTCTCCAGCTCGGAGCCGGCCTCCTCAGGCTGCGGTCCGAGACCGAGGAACACGCGCGCGGCGACCCGCAGCACGGCGCCGGCGGTGAGGGCGGAGGCGGCGACGTACACCACGCTGAGCGGGCCGCCGACCGCCTCCTCGCTGACCGCCTTGCCGAGCCCCGTGCCGAACGGGGGCAGCCCCGCGAGAGCGAGCGCGCCGACGGCGAACAGCACGCCGGTCCCGCGCAGTTCCCGTGCCCGGCCGTGCAGGGTGTGCTCGTCGAGGCAGCCGTACCGGTCCAGCAGCACGCCCGCGCAGGCGAACAGCGCGGCCTTCACACCGGCGTGCCCGAGGACGTAGAGGGCGGCGCCGTCGTCGCCCTCGGGGGTGAGGACGCCGAGGGCCATCAGGAACAGGCCGGTGTGGGAGACGGTGGAGTAGGCCAGGAGCCGTTTGATGTGCCGCTGGTACCAGCACATGACGGCGCCGGTCGCGGCGGTGAGCGCGCCCAGGGTGACCAGGGCCCGGGTCAGGTCGGCGGCGGGGATGCCGCCGGGTCCGGCGAAGACGGTGCCGTACACCCGCCACACGCCGTAGGCGCCGAGTTCGACCATCACCCCCGACAGCAGCATGCACACCGGGGTGGGGGCGACGGCGTGCGCGTCCGGGAGCCAGAAGTGGAAGGGTACGGCGGCGGCCTTCACCAGCAGCCCGGCCACCACGAGGACGAAGGCGGCGAGCACCAGCGCGTCCCCTCCCCCGTGCCCCGCCGCGCTGTCGAGACCGCGGCCGATCTTCGCCATGGCGAGTTCGCCGGTACGGGCGTACAGCAGACCGATGCCCATCAGCATGCCGTAGGCGCCGAGGGAGTTGACGACGCCGAAGGTCAGCGCGCCCTGGACGGCCTTGGCCTCGTCGATGCGGTAGCCGGTGAGCGCGTAGGCGGTGACGCTCATCAGCTCGAAGAACACGAACGCGTTGAACAGGTCCCCGGCGATGGCGAATCCGCACATGGCCCCCTGGAAGACCAGCATCAGCGCGGTGAAGGCGCCTCTGTGGTCGCGCGGCGGCTCGTCGAAGTAGCGCCAGGAGTAGGCGAGGGCGGCCAGCGTCAGCAGGGACACCAGCGCGGCCATGCCGAGCGCGGGGCCGTCGCCGAGGACCACGATGCCGACGCTCTCACCGCCGACGGGCAGCCAGGCGCCGACCCACTCGACCATCGGCGGCGAGGAGTTCAGCAGCAGCACGAGCGCGAGGGCGGCCGTGGCCCCGGAGAACGCGAAACCGGTGATCTCGGCGGCGATCCGGGGCAGATGGCGGCCGACGGCGACCAGCAGGGCGGCGCCGAGCAGGGGGACCGCCACGAGCAGCGGGAGCAGATGGTGCATCAGCCGCGCAGCTCCCGCAGTTCGTCGGGGTCGACCGTGCCGTGCCGTTTGGCGATCTGCAGGACGAGGGCGAGCAGCAGGGCGGTGACCGTGGCGCCGACGACGATGTCGGTGAGGGTCAGGGCCTGGACGACGGGGTCCACCACGGGCCGTGAGCCGGGCTTGATGTCGGAGAACACCGGTGCGGTGCCGCCGTCGCGGTAGCCGACGGCGAGCAGCAGCACATAGGTGGAGGACTGGCAGACCGCGAGACAGCCGACGGCGTGGATCAGGTTGCGGCTGGTGGCGAGGCCGTAGCAGCCGGTCAGGAAGACGTAGGCGGCGACCAGATAGGGAAGGACGTGCATCACGGATCTCAACTCCCGTGCTCCTCCTCGATCTCGACGGCCTGGTCGAGGAAGTTCGCGAGCAGCACGACGACCGCGCTCGCCACCTCGATGCCGATGGCCGCGTTCAGCAGGGGGACGGCGCCGCCGGAGGACAGGGTGTTGAAGGTGCCGTACGGCAGCAGTGTGTTGGCCAGGAAGGCGGTGCCGCCCAGGACTCCGGCGACGCCCAGCATGAGGTACGCGGAGACCGCGAGCGCGTCGGAGGTCTCGAAGACGGTGAGCGGCCGGACGCGTTCCAGCGCCCGGTAGTCTGCGCCGAGGTACAGCAGGTGCAGGGCGGTCGCGGCGACCACGCCGCCCTGGAAGCCGCCGCCGGGGCTCAGCTGGCCGTGGGCGATGACGTAGAGGCCGGTGACCAGGGCGACGGGCAGCACGATCAGCGCGTACCGGCGGACCGGGCGCACCACCTCGGCGGGCTGCGGCCGGGCGCGGTGCTCGTCGCGGGCCTGCCGCAGCAGCACCACGCAGCCGAGGACGGCGGCGAACATGATGCTCATCTCGCCGAGGGTGTCGTAGGCGCGCTGGTCGAAGTTGACGGAGGCGACGGTGTTGGCGGTGTGCCGGGTGAGGGAGGCGTGCACGGCGCGGGTGCCGTAGGGGTGGGTGCGGCCGCCGAAGCCCGGCAGATCGAGGCAGGCGGCGACGAGCAGGGCGGCCAGGCCTGCGCCGCCGACGGCCAGCAGGGCGAGGCGCAGCCGGTTCACTCGGCACCGTCCTGCGGCCGGCCGCGCCGTCTGACCTTGCGCACGCTCAGCATGATGAGCAGCGGGGTGAGCGCGGAGCCGACGGCCAGCTGGGACAGGCCCACGTCCGGCGCCTGGAGCACGGTGAAGAGCACGGCCAGCACGGTGCCGAGCACGGACAGCACCAGCGCCTGCCGGGCGGGGTCGCGCTGTACGACGGCCGCGGTGGCCGAGGCGGCCGTCAGCAGCAGCGCGACGACGATCACGGCATCACTCATGCCCCGCTCCCCCTCCCGGCCGACGGGCCGTCAAACTCCGTACGGGCCGCCGTCCGTCACCGCGCACCTCCGGATGCCGCCGGCGTTCCGTCCCCGCCGGTCCGCCGGCACACCGGGCACCGCGCTCGTCAGCCACCGCGCACCCCCCGGAAGCCGCCCGAGAGGGCGCGCGAGGCGATGACGTTGCCGGTGATCAGGAGGGCGCCGATGACCAGCAGCTTCGCCATGGCGCGGCCGGGTCCGACGGGCACGCAGACGGCGGCCACGACCACCGCGCTCAGCGCGGCGGCAGTCCAGGTCAGTCCCCAGGCGCTCGGCCGCTCGCGCTCGAGTTCGTCGGAGAGCAGCCGGGCGAAGACGAGCGTGCCGATCGGGCCGAGCAGGGCCAGCAGGAGGGCCAGGTCCACGTACGCCGGGCGGCCGTAGCCCTGGGAGAGCAGCAGCAGGGCCGGGCACAGGGCCGAGGTGGTCATGTTCTGGGCGACGACCCGGCGGCCCGGCGCCCCGGTGGTCACGCCCCACAGGGCGGCCGACCCTGCCCCGCCGATCTCCACGGCCGCCGCGAGGATCCAGCCGTTCACCGCCAGGTCACCGCCCGCCGGCCGGCCCGTGCCAGCAGCGCCCCGACGGCCGCGGAACCTCCGCCGACGGCCCACTCCAGGGGGTAGACCGGGGTGATGAGCACCAGCCACAGCAGCGTCAGCGCCGCCCACCAGGCGAGGAGTTCACCGGCCGCGAGGAGGAACGTGCGCGGCGCCGTACGCCCGGTCATCCGCCACCTCCTCGGTCCGCTCTGTACGCATGCGCGGCGAAGCATCCGGTATGCCGCTCGGGGCATCCAAGCACCGCCGGGCCCGTGGAGGGGCGGCGGCACGCGGGTCCGCATCCGGAGTGCCCCGGGAGCGTGAACGGAAACGCCGTGGTTGCGCCCAGCGCCGCCCGGCAGCCGGCATTGCGGGCCGGTTGCCGGGTAACCGGCCTGACGGACACGGAAGTTGACCGGCGGAGGTGTGTCATGACCCGTGCCGTCCCGCGGCTGCCCGAAGCGCTGAGCGCCCCATGGAGGCGGGCGCCTGCCACGAAGGCCCGCCGGCCGGCCGCACGGCACGCGCTTCCGCTGCCCGTGCGACTGGCGGCGATGCTGGTCGCGTTCGCGTTCATGGTGGCGTTCGCCGTCGTGCTGGCCCGGATCACGCTGGAGCCGTCGCCCGCCTCGGTGCATCTGACGCACAGCAACGTGCATCCCGGGCGCTCCCTGCGGGCCTACCTGGAGCACGCGCGGGCGGGGGAGGCGGTGCGGCAGATCGGCGGGAACCTGCTCCTCGGCGTTCCGTTCGGGGTGCTGGTGCCGGTGCTCGCCCCGCGGGCGCGCGGTGTGCTCCAGGTCGTGGCGCTCACGGCGCTGGTGATGCTGATGGTGGAGCTGGTCCAGGGCGCACTGATCACCGGGCGGGCCTTCGACATCGACGACGTCCTGCTGAACACGTCCGGCGCGCTGCTCGGCTGGCTGCTGCTGGGGCGGCGGCTCGGGCGTGCGGTGCACCGCCGGGTGCGCCCGCCGAAGCCGGCTGACTGACCGTCAGCGACGGGACCGCGTCAGTGCCTGGACGCTGCCCGCCGATTCGGTCGGCGGCGGCGTCGGCGGGACCCACGCGCCTGCGGGCCGGCCGGCAGGTGAGCGCCCGGCGTCGACCGGCGCACGGCGCGCCGGTCCGGCTCTGCGACGGGGACGGCGACAGCGACGGTGCCGCGGTCCGGCAGCGGGCGGCCGGCCGGGCCGTGGACCGCTCAGTGCACCGTCCCGCTCAGTGCACCGTCCAGGTGTACTTGTCCCCGCCGACCCAGCGCACCACGTCGGGGTCGTCCAGGTCGTGGATGGTGATGCCGTACGAGGCGGCCGCCTCCAGGACGTCCGTGACGGTCCTGGCCTGACCGACCACCTGACCGTCGATCTCCATGATCCGGAAGGGCGGCTCGCCGGGCTTGCCCGGGCACACTCCGAGCACCAGGATCCGCGGGCGGGAGATGTGGGGAGCTGCTTGTTCGGTCATGCAATAGAGCCTAGAACGCATCGCGCGCCGACGGGTCGTCGGGGGGGAAGCCGGCCGGCGGACCGGCGCTTCCCGGAGCCTCACCGGGCCGCCCGCTCAGGGACGGCGCCAGTCGTCGCTGGTCAGATGGGAACCGGCCTGCGGGCCCATCCGGAGCATGCCGCCGTCGACGCTCCAGGAGGCGCCGGTGACGTACGAGGCGTCCGGGCCGGCCAGGAAGGCGATGACCGCGGCGACCTCGCGGGCGTCACCGGGCCGCCCGAGGGGCACGCCCGGCCGGCGCTCGGTGTGCACGTCGGTGTCCTCCTGGCCGGTCATCGGCGTGGCGATCTCGCCCGGCGCCACCGCGTTCACCGTGATGCCGAACTCCGCCAGTTCCAGCGCCATGACCTGCGTGAGCAGCCCGAGTCCGCCCTTGGCCGCGCAGTACGGGGCCGCGCCGACCCGGGGCTGGTGCTCGTGGACGGAGGTGACGTTGACGATCCGGCCGCCGTCGCCCTGCCGGATCATGTGCCGGGCCGCGCGCTGCCCGCACAGGAAGGGGCCGACGAGGTCGACGTCCAGGACGCGGCGCACGTCCGGCAGGGTGAGGTCGAGAAAGGGCGTCATGGTGCCCGTACCGGCGTTGTTGACCAGGACGTCGAGGCGGCCCAGTTCGGCGCAGAGTTCGTCCACGGTGTCGGCGGCCTCGGGCAGCCGGGTGAGGTCCAGCCGGGCGACGGCGGCGCGGCGGCCCTTGCCGCGGACCTCCTCGGCCGTCTGCTCGGCGCCCTTCTCGTCGGTGTGCCAGGTGATGCCGACGTCCAGGCCGGCCTCGGCCAGGCGTACGGCGGTGGCGCGGCCGATGCCGGAGTCCGCGCCCGTGACCAACGCCGTGCGCTGTGCGGCCGGTGTGGACATGGCGAGCCTCCTCAGGGTGGGGGTGCGGGCGTGTCCGCAGTACCCGGGGGCGGGGGCGGCAAACGGTCGCGTCCGCCCGCCCGGGCGTCGTCGCGGGCCGCGGGTGCGACGGAGCCGCCCGCGCGGTTCCCCGCGCCGCGCCGGGGCGTCTCGGGCACCCTGGGGTGCATGGATCCCGTGGCTGCCCTCGACCGGATCGCGTTCCTGCTGGAGCGGGCGCTCGCGCCCGCCTACCGCGTCAAGGCCTTCCGCACCGCCTCGCGCACGCTGGCCGCGTTGCCGGCCGAGGAGGTGGCGGAGCGGGCCGGCGCCGGGACGCTCGAGGCGCTCAAGGGGGTCGGCCCGAAGACCGCGCAGGTGGTGCGGGAGGCGCTGGCGGGAGAGGTGCCCGGGTATCTGCGCAAGCTGGAGGAGGAGGCCGGGGCGCCGGCCGCCGCGCAGGGCGCCGGGGCGGAGTTGCGGGCGCTGATCCGGGGGGACTGCCACACGCATTCGGACTGGTCCGACGGGGGCAGCCCGATCGAGGAGATGGGGCGGGCGGCGGCCGGTCTGGGCCACGAGTGGACGGCGCTCACCGACCACTCCCCCCGGCTGACCGTGGCCCGCGGCCTGTCGCCGGAGCGGCTGCGCGAGCAGCTGGAGGTGGTGGCGGACCTGAACGAGCGGTGGGCGCCGTTCCGGCTGCTCACCGGCATCGAGTGCGACATCCTCGAGGACGGCTCGCTGGACCAGGAACCGGAGCTGCTGCGGCGGCTCGACGTGGTCGTGGTGTCGGTGCACTCCAAGCTGCGGATGGACGCCCGCTCGATGACCCGCCGGATGGTGGCCGCCGTCCGCAATCCGCACGCCGACGTGCTCGGGCACTGCACGGGCCGGCTGGTGACGGGCCGGGGCCGGCCGGAGTCGGAGTTCGACGCGGACGCGGTGTTCGCCGCCTGCGCCGAGTCCGGTACGGCCGTGGAGATCAACAGCCGCCCCGAGCGGCTGGACCCGCCCCGCCGGCTGCTGCGGCGGGCCGTGGACGCGGGGGTGCTGTTCTCCGTCGACACCGACGCGCACGCGCCGGGCCAGCTGGACTGGCAGATCCTGGGCTGCGCCCGGGCCGAGGAGTGCGGGGTGCCCGCCGAGCGGGTGGTGACCACCTGGTCCGCCGACGAGCTGCTGGCCTGGACCCGGGACGGCCGGGTTCCGGCCCGCGCCGCGGGTTCCTGACCTGCCCGGTGTGGTACCCGGCCCGCACCGAGAACCGGGAGGAAACCTGATGGAGCGCGCCGCCGTCTTCGATGTCGACGGGACCCTGGTCGACACCAATCACCTGCACGTCGTCACCTGGTGGGAGGCCTTCCGGCAGGCCGGGTACGACGTGCCCATGCACGCGGTGCACCGGGCCGTCGGCCTCGGCTCCGCGGACCTGGTCGCCCACCTGCTCGGCGACGGCCGCGACAAGGACCAGGACGGCCGGCTGAGCGACGCGCACAAGACGCTGTACGCCCAGTACTTCGACCGGCTGCCCGCCCTGCCGAAGGCCGGGGAGCTGCTGCGCCGGCTCCACCGGGACGGCTGGACGGTCGTCCTCGCCACCTCGGCGAGCGGCGCCGAACTGGGCGCGCTGCGCCGGGCGATCGACGCCGACGACGCGATCGCGGACACCGCGAGTTCGGAGGACGTGCGGGAGGGCAAGCCCGCTCCGGAGCCCGTGGAGCACGCGCTGGAGCTGGCCGGGGTGCCGGCCTCGCGGGCGGTGCTCGTCGGGGACACCGTGTGGGACATGCGGGCGGGCAGCAAGGCCGGGGTGCGCTGTGTGGGGGTGCTGTGCGGGGGGATCCCCCGGGCCGACCTGGGGGAGGCCGGGGCGGAGGCCGTGTACGCCGACCCCGCCGACCTGCTGGAACGACTCGACCAAAGCCCTCTGGCCTGACCTTCACAGAGAGTGACACAGGTCACAGGGATGACCGGAACACCCGAGTGTGGTTGCCCGTTGAACAAGGCGTGGGTACGGATGGGACAGTGTCCCCGGGCCTCACCCTTGGCCCACAGGGACGATCGTTCGGCTGAAGCCCTGTGGAGCCTTTCGCCGAGAGGCGACCGCCATCCGTTCCCGCCACCGACCGCCCCGGCCGTGAATCCCCCGTCACGGCCGGGGCTTTCTGCTGCCCGGCACACCGCCGCACTCCCCCACCGGGCCGGCCGCCGCTCGCCCGGTCACCGGCCGGCCGCTCCGGCACCGACCGGCCCGCCCGCGCGGACGCCCGCCTCGACGAACTCCCGCAGGTCGGCCGTGAGCCGTGCCGCGTGCGTGGCGAACAGGCCGTGCCCGGCGTTCTCGTACACCTTCAGGGTGCCGTCCGGCACCAGGCGGGCCGCGCGCTCACCGGTGAGGGCCGGCGGCGCGGAGGTGTCGTGGGTGCCGTGCACCACCAGCACCGGCAGGTCCAGCGCGGGCAGCTCGTCGGTGAGGTCCAGCCCGGCGACGACGGCCCGGACGCCGGTGGCGGCGCGGGGCCCGGCGACCAGGCAGCGGTCGATCAGATGGCGGACGTAGGCCGGGGAGACGTCGTTGCCCTGGCCGACGGCGAAGAAGTCGTCGGCGAGCAGCGTGAAGTAGGCGGCCCGGTCGCGCCGGAACAGTTCCTCGTCGGCGCGGACCTCCGCGGGGCCGACGCCCTCCGGGAGGTTCGCGCAGCGGACGGTCCCGGGGCTGACCCCGGCCACCAGGGCGACCCGGTCCACGCGCGCGGCGCCGTGCCGGGTCACGCAGCGGATCACCTCGGCGGTGCCCACGGAGTGCCCCACGAGGGTGACGCCGCGCAGGTCGAGGTGGTCGAGCAGGCCGTGCAGGTCGTCGGCGAGGGTGTCGAGGTCGTAGCCGTTCCAGGTGTCCTCGGAGCGGCCGTGGCCGCGCCGGTCCAGGGCCACGCAGCGGAACCCGGCCTCCGCGAGCGGCAGCGTCTGGTACTCCCACATCTCGTGGCCGAGGTAGGCGCTGGCGGCGAAGACGACGACGGCGCCGGTTGCGGGGCCGTGGTCGACGTAGTGCAGACGGGTGCCGTCGACGGGGCTGTCGAAGTACGGCATGGGTGCCTCCTCGGCGGTGGGACCTGGTGCGACGTCTCTCGCCGCGCTGACGGTCCCGATACTCCCCAAACCGGGCACGCCGGTCGATTACCCCCCACGTCATGGCCGGGTATATCCGCGTCCGCACCCGGGTACCCGGCCGTCCGCGAAACCCTGGCCGAGAGGAGCCGAAGGTGAGCAGCGCAGCGGGCAGCAGGGTCGTCGTCACCGGCGCCACCGGCAATGTCGGCACGAGCGTGGTGCGGCTGCTCTCGGAGGATCCCGAGGTCAGGTCGGTGCGCGGACTGGCCCGCCGTACGCCCGGGTGGTCCCCGCCGAAGACCGAGTGGTCCGCCGTCGACCTCGCCGCCGACCAGGACAACCTCGCCGAGCGGTTCGAGGGCGCGGACGCGGTGATCCATCTGGCCTGGGCGTTCCAGCCGACGCACGATCCGGCGACCACCTGGCGGACCAACGTCCTCGGCGGCATCCGGGTGTTCGAGGCCGTAGCCGCCGCGCGCGTGCCGGTGCTGGTGCACGCCTCCTCCGTGGGCGCGTACTCGCCGGGCCCGAAGGACCGAGCGGTGGACGAGTCCTGGCCGACGCACGGTTGGCCGGACGCCGCCTACTGCCGGGAGAAGGCGTACCTGGAGCGCACGCTGGACGTGTTCGAGCGGGACCACCCCGAGGTGCGGGTGGTGCGGATGCGCCCGGCGTTCCTGTTCAAGTGGCAGTCCGCGAGCGAGCAGCGGCGCATCTTCGGCGGGCGGTTCCTGCCGGGTCCGCTGGCCCGCCCCGAACTGCTGCCCTTCCTGCCGGACATCCCGGGGCTCCGGGTGCAGGCGCTGCACACGGACGACGCCGCCGAGGCCTACCGGCTGGCGGTGCACACGGCCGGCGCGCGGGGCGCGTTCAACCTCGCCGCGGATCCGCCGCTCGACGCGGCCGTGCTGGCCGAGATGCTGGGCAGCCGCCCCGTACGGCTGCCGCGCACGGCGGCCCGGTCGGCGATCGCCGCGGCCTGGGGGTTGCATCTGCTGCCCGCCTCGCCGCACCTGTTCGACGCCGTGCTGCGCCTGCCGCTGATGGACTGCGGCCGGGCGCACACCGAACTGGGCTGGCAGCCGCGGCGCACGGCCACCGAAGTGCTGCAGGAGTTCCTGGACGGCCTGCAGAAGGGCGCGGGAATGGACACCGAGCCGATGCGCGGGCGCAAGGTCGGCTGAGCGGACCGAGGGGAGCACGTCATGGCCGCAGAACGCGAGGGCGAGCCGGAGCGCGGCACCGGCCCGGTCCCGAGGGACATGCCCGACCAGCAGGCGGGCGCGGGCGAGGACCCGTGGGAGGTCCGCCCCGGCCGGCGCGACGAGGACACTCCGGGCGCCGAGGACTCCGGCGAGGGCGCCTCCCCGCAGGACGCCGACGTCCCCGACACGGACGAGGCCGGCACGGGGCGGCGCGGCTCACCGCGCTCGGGGACGGTCCACCCGGAACACCCGTCACCGGACGAGTCACCGGCGTGAGCCGGGGGGCGATGCGGCGCACGGGAACGGCCGTGCGCCGGCACCCCTCGCGGACGACACGCCTGCCTGAGCCGAGGCCGCGCCGCACCTGGGACGAGCTCGCGTCGGCACCCGGCACCGACGAGCCGCGGCGCGTGCGCGCCCACGACGCATCACCCGCCGCCGCAGCCACCCTCCGGAGGCGACGCAGGCGACGGCGCCGGTCCGGTCAGCGCGGTGTGCGCTGCCGCAGTGCCGCTCGCCATGCCGGCAGGCGGTCCTCCGTCGCCGGTTCCGGGCGGCGGCCGCCGCTGGCGAAGAAGTCGGCCAGCGGCAGGATCGCGGCGCCCACGGTGACCGCGTCCGGGCCCAGCCGGCCGAGGTCGATGGTCACCTTGTCGGCCGGGTGCCGCAGCGCGTACGCCGTCGCGTGCCGGCGTACGGCGGGCAGGAACCGGGCGCCCAGCTGGAGCCCGGCCCAGCCGCCGATGAGGATCCGCTCGGGCTGGAAGAGGTTGATCAGGTCGGAGAGCCCGGCGCCGAGATACTCGGCCGTCTCCTCCAGCACGGCCAGCGCGACCGGGTCGGCCGCGGTGCCGTCGGCCGGGTAGGCGGCGGCGAGCATCGCGGTGAGCGCGGTCTCCTCGTCGGTGTCCTCGGGCGGCCGTCCGCCCTCCTCCCGCCAGCGGGCGAGCAGCGACTCGGCGCCCGCGTAGGCCTCCAGGCAGCCGGAGGCGCCGCAGCGGCAGCGGCGGCCGCGCACCCGCACCGTCAGGTGCCCCCACTCGACGGCCCGTCCGTGCTCCACCTCGGGAGTGACCACGCACGCGCCGACGCCGGAGCCGAAGAGCACGACGACGGCGTTGCGGGCGCCGCGCCCCGCGCCGAACCACATCTCCGCCTGGCCCAGCGTCTTGGCGCCGTTGTCGATGAAGTACGGGATCTCGTCCGGGAGCCGGGAGGCCGAGCGGAGCAGCCGCTCCAGCGGGACGGCGTCCCAGCCGATGGTCTGCCCGTGGACGACGGCGCCCCGGTCCGGGGTGTGCTCGACGATGCCGGGCACGCCGATCCCGACGCCGAGCAGCCGCTCCGGTACGGCCTGTTCGGCGCCGAGCACCTCGGCGATGCCGTCGCGGATGTGCCCGGCGATCACCTCGACGTCGTACCCCTGGGGGGTCAACGGGTGTTCGGTCCGGGCGAGTTCGGTCAGGGCCAGGTCGAACAGCTCGACGCGGACGCGGGTCTCGCCGACGTCGACGCCGATCATCTGCCCGCTGTCGGGCGCGACGCGCAGCAGGGTGCGGGGCCGGCCGCCGTCGGAGTCGACGCTGCCGGCCTCTTCGACCAGGCCGTCCGCGACGAGGTCGGCGACGACGTTGCTGACCGACCCGGAACTCAGGCCGGTGGCCGGGCCCAGCTCGAAGCGGCTGAGGGGGCCGTCGAAGTACAGCTTCTGCAGCACGGCCGTACGGTTGGCTCGCCTGAGGTCGCGCACTGTACGCCCGTTACGCCCCGCCATACGGCTCCCTTCACGAACCCTGCCCGACCTGCAACATACCCCTTCGGTCGAACGAAAGGCGAGTTTCTCACAACCCTTAGTTCACGATATGAGCTAAGGAGGGGACGGGAAGATGCCGTCACGCCGGCCGCCCGGCGGGGCCCGGGGGCCGCTCACCCCGCCGCGTACACGTCCTCCACATAGCGCCCGTCGGCCACCAGCGCGCCCAGCCACCGCTCGGCCGCAGCCGCGTCGGCGCCCGGCGTCCGCTCCCGGTACAGCGCGCGGAACGCCTCCCGCACGCCGGGGGCCATCCTCGCACCGTCGCCGCAGACGTACACCCGCGCCCCGGCCTCCAGCAGCCGCCACACCTCGTCGGCCTCGGCGGCGATGCGGTGCTGGACGAACGCCGCGCCGCCCTCGGGCGCGGCGCTGAAGGCCGGGCGCAGCGACACCGCGCCGGCCGCCTCGGCGGCCCTCAGCTCGCCGGCGTGCAGGAAGTCGGCGTCCGGAGCGTCACAGCCGAAGTACAGCAGCGCGGGCGGGAGTCCTGCGCCCGCGGCGCGGGCCGCGACGCGGTCGGCGACGGCGCCGCGGAAGGGGGCGAGTCCCGTGCCGGCGGCGATCATCACGACCGGTGCCGAGCCGTCGATCCGGAAGGCCTCGCGGCAGGGCTGGACGCGAGCGTACACGGTGTCGCCGGGCGTGAGGGCCGCGAGGTGGCCGGAGCCCGTGCCCCGGTAACGGCCCCTTCCGGAGCGCGCGGGCGCGTCGAGGACGGAGACCATGAGGTCGACGTGTCCCGCGTCGGCGGCCGGCGAGGACGACACCGAGTAGTGGCGGGGCCTGAGCGGGGTCAGCAGGTCGAGCAGCAGCGGCCAGCCGAGGGCGCCGCGCAGGGCGGGGTGGTCCTCGGCCAGTTCCAGCAGGGTGCGCGGATCGTCGCCGGTCAGGGCGGCGAGGGCGGCGCGTTCGGGCGGGCAGGGGTTGGCCTCGGCGAGCAGGGCCCGTTGCCGGGCCGTGGGGTGCTCCTGCAACTCGACGTGATGGGTGAGGAGTTGCCGTACGGTCACCGGGCGGTCGACGGCGAGGGCGTTGACCGGTCGGGTGGCTCGGATGTCCAGGAGGGCGTCGGGGTCGAGGCCGAACGCGGCGACGGCGCGGTCCACCAGGTCGGGGGCGTTGGCGGGCAGCACGGTCAGGTGGTCGGCGGTGCGGTAGGTGACGCCCTCGGGCAGGGCGATGCGCAGGAACCGCTTGGTGCGCGGGTGTCCGGGCGCGGTGAGGTCGTAGGCCTCGGTCACGGTCATCGGGACCAGATCGTGGCGGGCGGCCAGGGCGTCCAGCGGGCCACCGGTCAGGGTGCGCACCTCGTAGGCGGTCGCGGGTTCCTCGGCCGGAGCGGCGGCGTCGGGGTCGCCGTACTCCCTCAGCAGGGCGGTGCGCAGCCGGGCGGTGAACTCCCGTACGGCGCCGTTGAGATCGCCGGAGGCGTCGGCGGCGGCCCGGTCGGTCAGGCGGGTGGCGCCCAGTTCGGCGAGCCGGGCGTCGATGCGGGTGGGGATGTGCTGGTAGGTGGCGGCCCAGTTCCGGTCGCCGACGCCGAGGACGGCGTAGGTCACGCCGGTCAGGTCGGGGGTGCCGTCGAGCCGGGCGGTGAAGGCGCGGGCGTCGTCGGTGGGCCGGCCGTTGTAGGAGGCTGCGGTGATGACGACGGCCCGGTCGGTGGGCAGTGCGTCCGCGTACGCGTCCAGCGCGGCGACCTCGGTGGCGCAGCCGACGGCGGCGGCCTCGTCGGCGAGCTGGGCGGCGAAGCCGCGGCAGGTGCCGTAGTTGCTGCCGTGCAGGACGAGGACGCCGGTGCCGGGGCGGACCCGCGCGGGGAGGGGCTCGGGGTCCGTGTCCTGGCCGGACTGTGCCCGGATGCCGCCGGGCAGCGGGGCGTGCACGCGGTCGGCGGGGATGCGCGGGGTGAGCGTGAGGGTGAAGCCCTCGGGCTTGAGGGTGAGGGTCTCCTTCACGGTGAGCCGGTAGCCGGCGTGGTCGTGCAGCCGGTAGCGGTGCACCAGCAGGGCGAGCAGCATGGTCGCCTCGTGCAGTGCGAACTGCCGCCCGATGCAGGCGCGTTCGCCGGTGCCGAACGGCTTGAAGGCGTGCACCGGGCGGGCCGCCTCGGCTTCGGCGGTGAACCGCTCGGGGTCGAACAGCTCCGGGTTGTCGCCCCAGACGGGCTGCCGGTGCAGCATCGGCGTGAGCACGGTGACGGACTGGCCGGCCGCGAGCGGGATCCGGCCGCCGAGCAGGGTGTCCTCGCGGGCGTGCCGGCTGAACGCGGCGGCCGTCGGCCACAGCCTGAGCGCCTCGTTGAGGACCTGGCGGGTGTAGGTGAGCCGGCCGACGTCGTCGTACGTCGGCTCCGGGTCGGCGGTCCCGCCCCACAGCGCGTCGGCCTCGCGCTGCAGCAGCCTGAGCACGGCCGGGTGCTTGGCGAGGTAGTACAGGGCGAAGGACATCGCGCCGGAGGTCGTCTCGTGGCCGGCGATCAGGAAGGTGATGACCTGGTTGCGGATGTTGGCGGCGTCCAGGGTGGTGCCGTCGGCGGGGTGCGGGGCGCTGAGCATCAGACCGAGCAGGTCCTCGGCGCCGCTCTGGTCGGTGCCCGCGCGGGAGGCGATGACCTCGTCCACGACCGCGGCGAGGTGGTCGGCGTCGGCCCGGAAGGCCGCGTCGGCGGCGGAGTGGTCCTCGCCCGGGGTGCGGGCGAGCCGGGTCATGCTCCACTCCAGGCAGCGCACCATCGACTCGACGAAGGGGTGCGGTTCGTCGCGTCCGAAGGAGCCGAAGTCGTAGCCGAACCCGGCCAGGCCGATGGTGTCGAGGGTCATCCGGGTCATGTCGTCCGGCACGTTCACGGCCCGCCCGTCCCGGGCCGCGCGGTCCCAGGAGTCGATGAGCCGGCGGGCCACCCTGAGCATCACCGGGTGGTAGGTGCGCATCGAGCCGAGCGCGAAGGCGGGCATCAGGATGTCGTGCGCCTTGGCCCAGTTGGGCTCGTCGTTGTAGGCGGTGAACAGGCCGTCGGCGGCGAAGGAGCGCACGTTCTCCAGCGCGGGCCCGATGTGCTTGGCGAACCGCCGCTCGTCGGAGAGGTCCGCGACCAGGCCGGCGTCGGCGACGAACAGCACGTCACGGCCGTGCAGCCGGCGCACGAGCACCGGGCCGTGGGCGCGCATCAGCTCCATGGCCTGCTGGATCGGCGTGCGGCCGGGGCCGGTGGCGCTGATGTCGACGACGGGGACGCCGGGCAGGGTGCCGGCCGGATCGGGGTGCAGCGCGGTGGGGGGCATGACGCGACAACTGCCTTTCGCGGTAACGGAGTACTGCGTTCCAGGGTGAGCGGCCGGCGGCGGCCTGCCGTGCCGCGGCACTACACGATCGCGCAGTGGAAACCCGCCCGCGGGGCTTGCGCCGAGCGCCGCGGACACACTCGGCGCACCTGCCGGGGCCGCTCCGGCCGATTTGCCGCTGACCTGGAGGTTCGTCTTGGATGAGGCGGGGGTGCGGCCCTGCGGGAGGTGGTCATGGACCTGGGGCGGACCGACGGGGTCGTGTGGCGCAACCGGGCGCTGATGCTCTTCGACCGGGTGTCGGTGCCGGTCGCGGTGTGCGATGTGCACGGCCGGGTGCTGCTGGCCAATCCGGCGATGGCGGCCGAGTGCGGTACGACACCGGGACGGCTGCGCGGCCAGGACGTGCTGGAGCTGTTCCGCCCGCAGGAGGCCGGGCAGGTGGAGCGGATCGCCGAGGCGCTGCGTCTGCGGCACCGCTCGCGCTACCAGGTGTCGGTGCGCTGGCACGCGCCCGGCGGCGCCGACCGGTACGGCGAGCTGACGGCGGACCCGGTCAGCGACAGCGTGGACGCGACACCGGCCCTGCTGGTGATGCTCCGGGTGCACGGCGAGTGCGCGCCGCCCGCCCCGGAACCGGCCCGGGTCACGCCTGTGGAGGGCCGGGTGCTGGCCCTGCTGGCCGGCGGCGCCACCACGGCCGGCGCCGCCCGCGAACTGGGCCTGAGCAAGGACGGCGTCACCTACCACCTACGGCGCCTGTCCGCCCGCTGGCACACCGCCACCCGCACCGAACTGATCGCCCGCGCCTACGCGTTGGGCGTCCTCAGCCCGGGGGTGTGGCCCCCGGAGGCTAGGACGGCGGAGCAGGCGTGAGACAGCTCACGCCCCTCCCACCGCACCCGCGCCCTCCCCGGCCGCCCGGGACTCCTCGCCCGCGCCCTCCGGGTCCCGGCGCGCCGTCCCCGCGCCCTCCGGGGCGCCGAAGCGGGCCAGGGTGTGCCAGACCATCTTCAGGTCCTGGAGGTCGTGGCGGCCGGTGCGGGCGGCGTCGCCGATGACGCGCGGGGTCAGCAGGCCGCGGTCGGCGATGAGCGCCCCGAGGTCGGCGTACTCGTGGCCCCGGTAGTCGGCGTTGCGGCGCAGTGCGGTGACGGTGAGCCGGTATCCGGGGTGCCACTCCAGCGGGAGGGGCAGGCGCCGGGCCGCCGCCTCCACCGGGGTGCCCCGGTAGCTCGCGTCGAGGACCAGCGCCTCCGCGTCCCGGGCGAGCAGGACGCCGCCGTGCACATGGCTCTCGATGTAGTCGTTGAGCGGGTCCTGCTCGTCGGCCTCCGCGAGCGCGATCAGCGGCATCGCGGAGGCCACCCCGAAGTCGGTGGGCTCGGCCGCGCTGTCCGGGTAGCAGAACGTGGCCCGGGCCAGGACCGCTCCGGTGAGTCTGAGGTGCGAGGAGCCGAAGCGCGGGGCCGCGCCGACGACCTGGCGGCGGAAGTCCAGCGCGCCGTACAGCGGGCGCTCGGCGGGCGGCGCGTCGTCGTAGACGCCGCCGAAGATGCGGCTCTCCCAGCGGGTCCGGTCGCCGCCGGGGTGTGCGGTGAGGCCGCCGTTACCGGTGCCGGTGACGTACTGCGAGTAGTACGCGCCGTCCCGGGCCAGCGCCTTCAGAATGGGCAGTCCTGCGGCGGAGACCCGGTCGGGATGGAAGTTCATGGTGATGCGCACGGCGGGGTCGAGCGGCGGGCCGGACAGCCCCGCGGCGACGTGGCTCAGCGCGCGCCGGGCGCGCGGCGGCAGTCCCTGCCGGAAATCCATTGGCCGACCCTCCCCTTGGCTACCTAGGCTAGCCGCGAACCTAGGGCTATTAGGTTCGGGACCATGGATCCCATGGGCCAAGGTTCGCGGCGTCGAATCCGGAAGGACTCCCCTCATGAGATCGCTCACCGAGCAGGACATCCGCAACTGCTTTATCAACTGCTCCAAGGGCGAGGCCAAGCGGCTGACCGTGCCCCGGGACCTCGGCGAACGCCCGTGGGAGGACCTCGACTTCCTCGGCTGGCGCGATCCCGGTGCGCCCGACCGCAGCTACCTGGTCACCGAACGGGACGGGCGGCTCGTCGGCGTCGCCCTGCGCTTCCAGACCTCGCAGCGGGGTTTTCTGCACCGCAGCATGTGCTCGCTGTGCCTGACCACGCATCCCGGTGGCGGTGTGACGCTGATGACCGCACGGAAGGCGGGGCCGGCAGGCCGTGAGGGCAACTCGGTCGGCGTGTACATGTGCACCGATCTGGCCTGCTCGCTGTACGTGCGGGGCAAGAAGGTGCCGGAGTCCGGCACCCGGTTCGAGGAGAGCCTGACGACGGCGGAGCAGATCGCCCGCACGACGGGCAACCTGTCCGCGTTCATCGACAAGCTGTACGCCTGACCCGTACGCCCACCCGCGAGGTGGCCGGCGGCCGGCCGCAGGGCCGGTGCGAGTGGCCGAAACCGACCGGTGGCGACGGCCTCCAGGACCTTCTCCGGTCCGGTGACCGGATCGCCGGGCACGGCGTCGGCGCGCCCCCGGCGTGCTCCGGCACCGCGGCGCCGGCCTCCGCAGATGAGCGTGCGCCTTCAGGAACACCCCGACTCCGTCGATGTTCCCCCTACGGCTCCTCCATAGCTTGGGACGTGGCTTGCGGACGGATCCGGTCCGCGATCGGCGCACGTTCGACTCGCACGAGGATGGGGAACAGGCCAAGGGATGCACGACGTACGGAAGTGGACCACGGGACTGCTGAGCCTGCTGCAGCGCCGCCGGGAGCCGGTGGTCGTCCAGACGCTGCGCTCTGCGACGGCGGCGACGATCGCCTATGTCATCGCGCTGCGGCTCAGCCCCGAACCGGCCCCGCTGACCGCGCCGCTGACCGCGCTGCTGGTGGTCCAGGTGACCTTCTACGCCACGCTCACCAACGGCATCCGCCGGGTGAACTCGGTGGTGGCGGGCGTGCTGGTCGCGATCGCCTTCAGCGTGCTGGTGGGGCTGACCTGGTGGAGCCTCGCGCTGCTGATCGTGGCCGCGCTGGCCGTGGGGCACCTGGTCCGGGTCGACGAGTACGTCGCCGAGGTGGCGATCAGCGCCATGCTGGTGCTCGGGGTCACCACCGTCGGGTTCACCGCCTGGGCGCGCATCGTGGAGACGCTGATCGGCGCGGTCGTCGGGACGGCCTGCAATCTGCTGCTGCCGCCCCCGGTGTGGGTGGACAAGGCCGGCGAGTCGATCGAGGACCAGGCGCGCCGGGTGCGGCAGCTGATGCTGCGGATGGGTGAGGAGGCGGCCGGCCGGATCTCCTGGGAGCGGGCGGCCGAGCGGTTGCACGAGGCCCGCCGGCTGGACCACCACATCACCCAGGTGGACGCCTCGCTCCGGCAGGCCGAGGACAGTCTGCGGCTCAATCCGCGGGTCAAGGAGGGGCTGCTGCACCGGGTGGTGCTGCGCACCGGCCTGGACACGCTGGAGATCTGCACGGTGGTCCTGCGGGTGCTGGCCCGCACCTTCACCGACCTCGCGAAGGCCCGCGGCGCCGAAGAGCTGTTCCCGCCCCGGGTGGGGGCCACCGTGGAGCAGCTGCTGTCGGAGATCGCCGACGCGGTGGTCAGCTTCGCGGTCCTGGTCACGACCCATCTGAGCGAGAACGCCGAGTCCGCGGAGGCGCGGCTGACCGCCGAGCTGCACACGGCGGCCGGCACCCGGGACCGGCTGGCCGAGGTGCTCCGGGAGGAGATCGGCAAGGAGCCGGCGCACTGGCAGCTGTACGGGGCCGTGCTGACCGAGACCACCCGGATCATCGACGAGCTGAACACCGAGCACCGCACCCGCCGGCTGCTGGAGGAGCTGGACCGGGTCTCGCAGGAGCAGCGGACCAAGCTGCCGCGGATGACCCGGCTGCGCGAGCGGATCGGCGTGCAGGACGAGCTGTGGCGGAACCGGGTGGGGTTCGGCGAACGTTCTTGGTGACAGCGGGCGACAGGACGCCGGGCGGGTCCGGCGCGAAGACGAGGGGCGGGCGGGATGACGGGTTCCGGGGTGCGGATCGACGGGAACACGCTGCGGTTGCCGGGCGGGGTGGCGGTGCGGTTCGTCCGCACGCTGCGGCTGCCGGAGACGGGCACGCATCCGCTGCCGCCCGGGCTGGGCGAGTTCCCCGTGCGCCGGGTCCAGGACTACGCCGACACGGTGCCGGCCGAGTGGCGGGCGCGCGGCGGGGTGATGCTGCCGGTGTATCTGCGCGAGGCGATGTGGCTGAGCTTCCACGGCACACGCGAGCCGGCGGCGCTGCAGGTCGGCGTCGGCAAGGTGTGCGCGGTGTCCGGACGGCCCTGGAGCGGCCGGCTGGCCCGTGATCCGCAGAACTACCTGGTACTCCCCCGCCAGCCGTGGCTGGACGGCATCAACTCCGGCAAGGGCACGGTCCGCCAGTTCGTCGCCGTCCCGCTGGGCCTGGGTGCGACGGTCGAGGGGCAGGTCACGGGCGAGGAGGTGTGGGGCGGGGTGCAACTCCAGGCGTTCCCGCTGCGGGAGCCGCTGCTGACCGAGTGGCGGCGCCGCGAGCGGGAGCGGGAGGAGGCCCGGCGCCGCTCCCTGCCGTCGGGCCCGGCGGGCGGGTACGGCGCGCCGGTGCCGATGGCGGCGGCCGCGCCCGGGGCGATGCCGCCTCCCCCGGCCCCGGGCGGGGCGCCCCGGGCCGCCGCCGCGATGGGGCTGGGCGTGGGCGGTTCGATGCGCCAGGAGGTGTACCGGGACGACCGGCCGCTGTCGGACTGGTCCGAGGAGCCCGCCGGGCGCGTGTTCGTGCACCTGGTCACGCCGCCGCAGTGGCGGCGCATCACCGGCGAGGCGCCCCCGCCGTCACCGGTGGACCGGGCGGCGTACACCCGCGCGGGGCTGCCCTGGTACGACTACTACGACGCCGAGGCCGAGGACCTGGCCCCCGCGGACACCCTGGAGGCGGTCAAGCCGGCCGGCGAGTGGCTCGGTGACGACCTGGACCCGTGGCAGGCGCCGGCCCCCGGCCAGGTGACCCCGCTGAAGGACGCGCCGGGCAAGCCTGTGCAGGACGGCGAGTGGTAGGGCGCGCGGCGCCGGCCGCCGTATGTGCCCGCCGGGGCCCGCAGCGGTCAGGGTGGCTGTCACACGGGGCGCGACCGACGACCTGAGGTGCTGCATGAAGACGGACGACGAGCCGGCGCGGGGACGCTGGAGCCGGCGCCGGTTCGCCGGAGTCCTGGCGGGCGCGGCGGTCGTCGTGGCGCTGCCGTCCCCGGCGCCCCCGCCGTCCGGCGCCCCGGCCGCGGCGGACGAGCCCGGGCCCGCTCCGCCGCGCGGCAGGCCGTCCGGTCCGCGTCCGCTGTACGTGGGCACCTACACCTCGGCCGACGGCGGCGGCGCCGGCATCGGGCTGGCCTCCTACGACCCGGCGAGCGGCCGGATCACCGGCGCCGGCACGCTCACCGGTGTCCCCGACCCGTCGTATCTGGCCGTGCATCCGGACGGCCGCACGCTGTACGCGGTGGACGAGCGTGCGGACGGCGCCGTGACGGCCGTACGCCTCGACGACCGGCGGATCCTCGGCACCCGGAGCACCGGCGGCGCCGGCCCGTGCCATCTGTCGGTGCATCCCTCCGGGCGCTGGCTGCTGAGCGCCAACTACGGCTCGGGCAGTGTCGCCGTGCACCCCCTCGACGCCTCGGGCGCGCCCGGCGACCGCACCCACCTCGTCACGCACACCGGCCCGCCCCCCGGTCCCGGCCGGCAGGGACCGCACGCGCACCAGGTGGTCACCAGCCCGGACGGCGGCCATGTCCTCGCGGTCGACCTCGGCACCGACGCCGTCCACAGCTACCGTCTGGACCCGGAGCGGGGCACGCTGACGGAGGTGGCGCGGGCGCACACCCGGCCCGGCGCGGGACCGCGCCATCTTGCCTTCCATCCGGGCGGCCGGTACGCCTACCTGGCCAACGAGGTCGACGACACGGTGGCCGTGTGCGCCTACGACCCGGGCAGCGGGCGGCTGACGATCGGCGAGCCGCAGCCCACCGGCTCCGGGGGCGGCGCCAACCACCCGGCGCAGTTCGCGGTGACGGCCGACGGCGGGTACGCGTTCCTGGCGAACCGGGGTCACAACAGCCTCGCGCGGTACGCCGTCGAGGCCGGCGGCGCCCGGCTGCGGCTGCTGGGCACGGTGCCGGCGGGCGGGGACTTCCCGCGGCAGATCGCCCTCTCGCCGGACGGCTCGCTGCTGTTCGCGGCGAACCAGCGCTCGGGTACGGTCACCGTCTTCCACGTGGGCCCGGCGGACGGTGGACTCCGTCCGGCCGGCGAGCCGTTCGCGTCACCCGTCGCCGTCTGCGCGCTGCCGCTGTAGCGCGCGGGGGCAGGCGGCGGCGCTCGCCCGGGCGAGCAGGGCGTGCACGCGCTCGGTGAGCTGGGCGACGTCGTCGGCGGGCGTGTGGAAGGGCAGCCGTACGTCGCCGTGGGCGCGGGTGCGTTCGATGCGCAGGGTGAGTCCGTGCCGGTCGACGGCGAGGGGCAGCACGCGGGTCGCGGCATGCAGGCTCTCCGGACGGATCAGGCGGGTCAGCCGTTCCACGGCGTCCGGGTGGGCGTCTGCGAGGTGGGTGAGGAGCCGGGCCTCGGCCTCGGCGAGCGGGTCGGGCCGGGCGGCGGCGTACTCGTCGAGGCCGACGACCACGGCCCCGCCGGACCGCCTGAGCACCACTCGCGCGGGCCGGAACAGGAAGCATCCGCGGTCCGGGGTGATCCGGCCGGACAGATACAGCCGGGCCCGGATGCGGTCCCTCACCGGGACGGGCGCCACGTCCGCGAACTCCAGCACGGCGGGCGGTTCCTGGCGCGGGGCGCACAGGGCGGCGGCCGTCAGGGCGCTGTCGTCGGGCACCGCCAGCCGTACGGCGCCGTCGTCGGCCACGGTGTGGGCGCCGGCGTACTCCTCCCGGGCGCCGTCCGCGGTCACCGCGCACGACCAGGCCGTGGCCAGCACCGACCGTGCCCGTTCCGCCGCGCCGGGTGCGGCGGTCCAGTCCTGGGTGTCACCCATCCGAGACCTCCTAAGGTAAGGCTTGCCTAACTTATCGGAGATCGGAGCGCACGCCAACCACGCCCCCGGCCAGGGAGCCGGACGGACGGTCAGGCGATGACGCCCAGCAGGGCCCGCGCGCACAGGTCGCGCACCTGCTCCCGGGTCAGCTCGCCGCCGCGCAGCCACTCCAGACACACGGCGGTGGTGAAGGCGAGCCAGCCGCGCACGGCCAGACGCACGTGCGGGGCGTTCTCGAACGCGGGCCCGAACTCGGGGTCGGCGGCCAGAGCGGCGAGTATCTGCTGCTCCTGGGCGGCCAGCGCCCGCTGGTAGACCCGGCGCACCGCCTGGTCGCCGGCCGCGTCGGCGCGGTGGAAGGCGCGGAAGCCGTGGGCGTGCGCCTGGACGTAGCCGAGGTAGGTGTCCAGGCCGGCGGTGAGCTGCTCGCGCACCGGCACACCGGGCACCGCGGCCGTCATGCGCAGCATCCGCTCGCTCTCGCGCTCGACGACCGCCGCGAAGAAGTCCCGCTTGGTCGGGAAGTAGTGGTACAGCAGCCCGCGGGAGACCCCGGCGATCTCCGCGACCTGCTCGATCCAGACGTCGTCGTACGGACTCTCCGAGAACAGCCTCGCGCCGACCGACAGCAGCTGCTCGCGGCGCTCCTCGGTACTGAGTCGGCGCCGGGCGCGTTCCCCCTGGTTCGCGGGCATGGCGCCACTCTACTTGACGCGGGTTCAACAAGCGGACGACACTGGGACCGGCTATTGAACCCACGTACAACAGGTCCGCTGGACCACGGTTGGATCAAGGGAGATCGGCGTCATGGCGGAAACGACGGACACCGGACTGCCGAAGGGCTTCCGGAGCGCCGAGCAGGGCTGGCCCGAGCTGCACCGCATCCCGCACCCGCCGCGCCGGCTGCCGCTGCTCGGCGACGTCCTCGGCGTCGACCGGCGCACGCCGCTGCAGGACTCCATGCGGCTCGCGCGCGAGCTGGGGCCGGTCTTCCGGCGGCGGGCCTTCGGCAAGGAGTTCGTGTTCGTGTGGGGCGCGCGGCTGGTCGCCGACCTGGCCGACGAGTCCCGGTTCGCCAAGCACGTCGGTCTGGGCGTTGCCAACCTGCGGCCGATCGCCGGGGACGGACTGTTCACCGCCTACAACCACGAGCCCAACTGGCAGCTGGCCCACGACGTCCTGGCACCGGGTTTCAGCAGAGAGGCCATGGAGGGCTACCACGGCATGATGCTGGCGGTCGCCGGCCGGCTGACCGACCACTGGGACCGCGAGGCGGCGGCCGGACGCACGGTGGACGTGCCCGGCGACATGACGAAGCTGACCCTGGAGACGATCGCGCGGACCGGGTTCGGGCACGACTTCGGCTCCTTCGAGCGGCACCGGCCGCACCCCTTCGTCACCGCGATGGTCGGCACCCTCACCTACGCCCAGCGCCTGAACAGCGTGCCCGCGCCGCTGGCCCCGCTGCTGCTGCGCACCGCCGCCCGCCGCAACGCGGCCGACATGGCCTACCTGAACCGGACGGTCGACGACCTGGTCGCGCAGCGGCGGCGCACGGGCCGCGGGGACGGCGACCTGCTGGACCGCATGCTGGAGACGGCCCACCCGGACACCGGCGAGAAGCTGTCGGTGGAGAACGTCCGCAAGCAGGTGATCACGTTCCTGGTCGCGGGCCACGAGACCACCTCGGGCGCCCTGTCCTTCGCCCTGTACTACCTCGCCCGGCACCCCGAGATCGCCGCCCGGGCCCGGGCCGAGGTGGACCGCGTCTGGGGCGATGCGGCCCAGCCCGGCTACGAGCAGGTGGCCAAGCTGCGGTACGTCCGCCGGGTGCTGGACGAGTCGCTGCGCCTGTGGCCGACCGCCCCGGCCTTCGCCCGCGAGGCCGTGCGGGACACCGTCCTGGCCGGCGACCACCCGATGCGGCGCGGCGCGTGGGCCCTGGTCCTGACGCCCATGCTGCACCGCGACCCGGAGGTCTGGGGCGAGGACGCCGAGCGCTTCGACCCGGACCGCTTCGACGCCAAGGCTGTACGGGCCAGGCCCCCGCACACCTTCAAGCCGTTCGGCACCGGCGCGCGGGCCTGCATCGGCCGCCAGTTCGCCCTGCACGAGGCGACCCTGGTCCTCGGCCTGCTGCTGCGCCGCTACGACCTGATCGCCGACCCCGCGTACCGGCTGAGCGTCACCGAGCGGCTGACGGTGATGCCGGAGGGGCTGCGGCTGGCGCTGGAGCGGCGCACGCGCCCCGAGCCGGCGCGGGACGCGGCCGGGTACGCGGCTGCGGCTGGGCGGGAGACCGCGGACGAGGCCCTCTCCTGTCCCTCGGCCGCGGTGCCCGTCGCGGCGGAGCACTCGGCGTCAGCCGGCCGCTGCCCAGTGCACCGGCCGGGTGACTGACGCCGGCAGCCGGGTTCCGGCGTTCCCGCCTGCCGCGTCGATCTGCGGCTGGGTGAGGAAGAACGCGCCGGTGAGGTCCGCGTCGCTCAGGTCGGCGTCCCGCAGGTCCGCGCCGATCATGTCCGCGTCGCGCAGGTCGGCGCCGGTGAGGTCGGCGGCGATCAGGTAGGCGCCGCGCAGGCTCGCCCCGCGCAGATCGGCGCCGCGCAGCCGGGCCCCGACGAGGTCGGCGCCCCGGCGGTCCTTCCCCTTGCCCCTGCCCTTCTTGCCGCCCTTTCCGCCGCCGGCGCCGGCCCGGGCCAGCTCGCTGGTCCGCAGCAGCAGCACGTTGACCTGCTGCCGGTGCGCGGCCACGTCCAGCGCCGCCAGCGCCTCGGGGGTCTGCCGGGTCAGCCGCTCGGTCTCCTCCAGCGCCCGCCGCAGCTCGGGGTGGACCGGGCGGGCGGCGGGCAGGGTGAGCGCCTCGGTCAGGTACCACAGCAGTTCGTGCAGCTGCCGTACGACCGGGAACGCGTCGAACATCCGCCGGGCGTGCTCCTTGCCGCCGGTACGCCAGTCCTGGCCGCCGAAGGTGAGCTGCGAGACCTTCTGCCCGGCGCCGAAGCAGTCGTAGACCGTGCAGCCGGTGAACCCCTTCGTGCGCAGGTCGGCGTGGATGCCGCAGCGGTGGTCGTCCCGGAGACTGGGACACGGTTTCCCGGCGGGCTTGTTCAGCGCGAAGTCCGCGGAGGCGGCGAAGGGCAGGGCGACACAGCACAGCCCGAAGCAGCGCGCGCAGTCGCCGCGCAGCTCCGTGAGGCCCGCTGTCGGATCTGGCATGCGGGCCAGCCTACTGGGCCGTAGGGTCCGGGCCGCTCCCGCCGCTGCGGGGGGGGCGGCGTGCGGCACATGGTCGGCCATCCGCCGCGTGACCGCCACCGGTGCGCGGTCCGGGACCGCCGGACGCGCCCGGGTTCACCCGTCCGGCCTACGCGCGATCGCCGTCCGGTGCCGGAGGGCCTTCCCTCGTGTGTGAGGAGCGACGCTCGAACCGACCGGCAAAGGAGTCGTTCATGCCCAGCACGCCCCAGCTCGCCCTTGCCGCCGCGCTGAGCGGTGCCGCGCTCGCCGTCCAGATCCTGGCCGGCACCGTCTCGTCCGCGGCCGCCGCGAGCCCGTCGCCGTCCCCGTCCTTCCAGGTCGGCGAGGCCGTGCCGACGTCCGTTGCGGGCCTCCCGTCCTGCTCCACCGGCGTCGACAACACCTATGTGCTGATCTCCGAGGGACGCGCCGTCGTCGTCTCCGGCACCGGTCATTTCGTGCAGCAGATCCTGGCGCCCGGCGGGGCCTACGACGACGGCTCGGTGCGGCTGCGCTTCAACACGGACGGCAGGAGCATCACGTACACACCGCAGGGCGAGAGGCAGGCCGTCACCCAGGTGTGCAAGCCGGGCCGGTAGGAGCCGGCGGCCGAACACCTCGGCAGCCACCGCCGAAGCACTCGGCGGTGGCTGCCGTCCGCGCGGCCCCGCCGTGCGTCACACCTCGTCGCGGGCCATCGCCAGCAGGCGGTCCAGCACCCGTGGCGCGCCCGTGCGCAGGCCGTCGTGTTCGTACTCGTCCGTGACCCAGGTGCGCAGGCCGCGGACGGCGCGGGCGGTCTCAAGGGAGTGGGCGGTGTCGACGTACATGTCGTCGTGGTAGACGGCGGCCACGGCCGGGACCTCGTTGGCGGCGAGGCGGGCGGGGTCGTACAGGGGCGTCCAGTCGGTGCGGGCGGCGAGCAGGTCGGCGGTCTCGCGCAGGGGCCGCAGGGCCGGGTCGGCGTCGAACATCCAGGGGTGGACGGTCTCTCCGGTGAACAGCACCGGTGCGTCGCCCGCGAGCGCCTTGGCCGCGTCGAACTGCGGGAACTCGGCGCGGACCCGCTCCGCGGACCAGGCGGTGGGGCGGGCGTCCTGGCCGTAGATCGCCTCGTGGACCAGGGCGTACAGCGGGTGGGCCGCGTACGAGAGCAGGGACTGGGCCTGCTCCTGGAAGGCGTCGGACAGCTCCGGGCCGGCCGGTGTGCGCACGAAGGCGTCCTCGAGCAGGTGGTGCAGCCGGTGGCTGCCGTCGCCCGTGCCGAGCATCAGGCCGAGGGACTGGAACGCCTCGACGGTGAACCGGTAGCCGTTCGGGAGGGTCACCTCGTGGGTGAGGAGGTGGTCGGCGATCCGGCGGGCCCGCTCCACGTCCTGGGGGTAGCGGGCGTAGTGCGCGGTGACCTTGCGTTCGATGCGCGGGTAGGCCGCGCGGTAGACGTCGTCGGCGTGGGCGTGCAGGGAGGGCAGGCCTCCGGTGATGACGGCGGTGTCCAGGCCCTCGGGGGCCAGGGAGAGGTACGACACCGCGCAGAAACCGCCGAAGCTCTGGCCGAGCACGGTCCAGGGGGCGCCGCCGGTGACCTCGCGGCGGATGGCCTCGCAGTCCCGGACGATGGAGTCGGCGCGGAAGCGGGTGAGATAGTCGGCCTGTTCGGCGGGGCCGCCGCGCAGCGGCAGCGTCTGCCGGGTGGCGGGCGTGGAACTGCCGGTGCCGCGCTGGTCGAGCAGCAGCACCCGGTAGTCCTTCAGGGCCCGGTCGAGCCAGGACTGACGTCCGACGAAACGATTCGCCCCGAAGCCCGGGCCGCCCTGGAGGTAGAGCAGCCAGGGCAGTTCCCGTCCGGCCTTGTCGCTCGCGACCACTTCCCGGGCGTACAGCTCGATGGTCTCGCCGTCCGGCCGGGCGTGGTCCAGCGGCACGGTGAAACGGCGGTCGGTGAGGACGACGCCGGGCTGGCGGTAGCTGAGGCTCAACGGGGCTCCCGGGGCGGACGGCACGGACGGTACGGACGGGAGCCAGTTCAGCACATCACCGGGCGCGAACCGAGACCCGGACCTCCGGTTTCCCGCCGCACGCCGGGATCAGCGGGCGGCGAGGCTGGAGCGGCGCACCACCAGCTCCGGCTGGAGCACCACCCGGCGGTGCTCGTGCGGGCCCGCGCCCTCGCCCTCCTCGGTCTCCTCCAGCAGCAGCTCGGCGGCGAGGGCGCCCATGGTGACGGCGGGCTGCCGCACGGAGGTCAGCGGTACGGCGGCCGCCGCCGCGAACTCGATGTCGTCGTAGCCGACGATCGCGAGGTCGTCGGGGACGGCGACGCCCGCCGCGTACATGGCCTGCAGCACGCCGAGGGCGAGGAGGTCGTTGGCGCAGAACACGGCGGTGGGGCGGTCGGCGAGGCCGAGCAGGCGGGCGCCGGCGTCGCGGCCCGCGGCCACGTCGAGGCGTTCGGTGGGCAGCTCGCGCAGCGCCTCCGGGCCGAGCCCGGCCTCGGCGAGGGCGTTCAGCGCGCCGGTGCGCCGGTCGCGGACCTGGTTCAGGCCGGGCGGTCCGCTGACGTACGCGATGGACCGGTGCCCGGCGTCCACCAGATGACGGACCGCGAGTGCGCCGCCGGCCACGTCGTCCACGGAAACCGAGCACTCGGTGGCGCCCTCGGCGACCCGGTCGACCAGCACGAACGGAATGCCGTGCCGGCGGAACGCCTTGATGTTCCGGCCGGTTGCGTCGGCCGGGGTCAGCAGCACCCCGCGCACCCGCTGCTCGGCGAAGAGGGACAGGTACTCGGCCTCCTCGCCCGCGTTCTGGGCGCTGTTGCACACCATCACACCGAGCCCCGCGTCCCGGGCCGCCCGCTCGGCGCCGCGCGCCACGTCCACGAAGAACGGGTTGCCCATGTCGAGCACGAGCAGACCCATGATCCGGCTCCGGCCCGCCCGCAACTGCCGTGCGGACTCGCTGCGGACGTAGCCGAGCCGGTCGATCGCCGACAGCACCCGCGCCCGGGTCTCGCTGGCGACGGTGTCCGGGCGGTTGATGACGTTCGACACCGTGCCCACCGACACTCCGGCGGCACGGGCGACATCCTTGATACCCACCGACTGTGCCATCGGGCGGAGACCTCCAGGGGGACGAGGGGCGGCGGGACGACCTTCACATTACCGTCATGACGGCAGCGCGAAGTCGGCCACGAGAAGGGGGGACGGCGTGGTGCCGGCGGACTTCTCCTGGTACAGGAAGGACACGACATTGTGCGCACGCGTCCGCGTCGCGTCGATCACCACGTCACCGAAGGCGTTCGGGCCGGCGCCGTCACGGCGGCGGTCATGACAGGTGGAACACCTCCGTGAGCGGTTTCATGGCCTCGTCGGGCCGGGCGCCGTCCAGCGACTCGAAGAACGGCGCCATCTCCGCCTGCCAGCGGGCGTTGACCTCGGTCGCCTCCATCGCGGCCTGGGCGGCGGCGAAGTCGTCCGTCTCCAGATAGCCGACCAGCAGGCCGTCCTCGCGCAGGAACAGCGAGTAGTTGTGCCAGCCGGCCGCCTTCAGGGCGGCGAGCATCTCCGGCCAGACGGCGGCGTGCCGCTCGCGGTACTCGCCGAGCCGGTCCGCCCTGACCTTCAGCAGGAAGCACACGCGCTGCATCGACAGCCCCTGTCCGCCTAGAAGTTGAACTGGTCGATGTTCTTCGCGTCGAACACGGTCGGCTTGCCCAGGTTGATCACGCCGTCCTTGCCGATGGTGTACGTCGTCCCGCCGGCCTTGAAGGTCTCGCCCTCCTTGCCGCTGATCTGCCCGGACGCCAGCGCGACCGCGGTGCGGGCGGCGAGGTCGCCGAGCTTCGCCGGGTCCCACAGCTCGAAGGCCTCGACGGTGCCGTTCTTGACGTACTTGCGCATGTCGTTGGGGGTGCCGAGGCCGGTCAACCTGACCTTGCCCTTGTACTTGGAACCCGACAGGTACTGGGCGGCGGCCTTGATGCCGACGGTGGTCGGGGAGATGATCCCCTTCAGGTTCGGGTACTGCTGGAGCAGGCCCTGGGTCTGCTGGAAGGACTGCTGGGCGTCGTCGTTGCCGTACGCGATCTTGACCAGCTTGACGTCCTTGTACTTGGGGTCCTTCAGCTCGTCCTTCATGTACCCGATCCAGGTGTTCTGGTTCGTGGCCGTCTGGGCGGCGGACAGCACGGCGATCTCGCCCTTGTAGCCGATCTGCCGGGCGAGCAGCTGCACCTCGGTACGGCCGAGGTCCTCCGCGGACGCCTGCGAGACGAAGGCGTTGCGGCAGTCGGTCTTGGTGTCGGAGTCGTAGGTGACGACCTTGATGCCGTTGCTCATGGCCTGCTTCAGCGCGGTGCACAGGGCGCCCGGGTCCTGGGCGGAGACGGCCATCGCGTTCACCTGCTGCTGGGTGAGGGTGTTGACGTAGCTGACCTGCCCGGCGGTGTCGGTGGCGCTGGAAGGGCCGACCTCCTTGTACTTCGAGCCCAGTTCGGCGAGCGCCTTCTCGCCGCCCTTGTCGGCGGTCGTGAAGTAGGGGTTGTTGACCTGCTTGGGGAGGAAGCCGACGGTCAGGCCCTTCTTGGTGGCCGCGTTGGGATCGGCCTTCGCGGTCGACGCGGCCGCGGCGCCGCCGCTGTCCACGTCCTTCTTGGTGGTGCCGCCGCAGGCGGTGAGGGCGAGGGCCAGACTGGTGCCGGCGGCGAGGGCGGCACAGGTGCGGCGGAGCGACGACTTGCGCATGGCATCGGGTCCTTCGTTACGAGGGTGGGTACGGCGCGCCCCTTGAGGGGTCGCGGGGTGGGACGGGACATGCGGCGGGGCGGGCCCGCGGCCGGGGGACGGTCTATCCGGCCGAGCGGGCCGCCGCCCTGGCCGCACCGATCTGCCGCGCGACCCGGGGACCGAGCACGGAGATCACGAGCAGCACGCCGGTGACGACGATCTGCGACTGCGCCGAGACGTTGAGCAGGCTCATCACGTTCTGCAGCGCGCCGAGCAGGAACACCCCGGCGATCGCGCCGCCCAGCGTGCCCTTGCCGCCGTCGAAGTCGATGCCGCCGAGCAGCACCGCCGCGACCACGGAGAGTTCGAGCCCGGTGGCGTTGTCGTACCGCGCGCTGGCGTAGTGCAGCGCCCAGTAGACACCGGTGAGCGAGGCCATCAGGCCGGTCGCCGTGAACAGGATCAGCTTGTGCCGCCTGACCCGGATCCCGGCGAACCGCGCGGCCTCCTCGCTCGCGCCGATCGCGAACAGCGACCGGCCGAACGGCGTGGCGTGCAGGACGACGACGGCGACGGCGAGCAGCACCAGGAACGGCACGAAGGCCTGCGGCAGAAAGGTGTTCCCGATGCGTCCGGCCGCGAAGTCCAGGTACTGCGTGGGGAAGTCGGTCACCGCGTCGGAGCCGAGCACGATCTGCGCGATGCCCCGGTAGGCGGCGAGGGTGCCGATGGTGACGGCGAGGGAGGGCAGCCCGAGGCGGGTCACGAGCAGTCCGTTGACCAGCCCGCACACCACCCCCAGCAGCAGGCACAGCGGGACGATCGTCTCGATGGCCATGCCGTCGTTCCACAGCTTGCCCATCACCGCGCCGGACAGGCCGGCCGTCGAGGCGACGGACAGGTCGATCTCCCCCGCGACGACCAGCAGCGTCATCGGCAGGGCGATCAGGGCGATCGGCAGGGTGTTGCCGATCAGGAAGGACAGGTTGAGCGCGTTGCCGAAGCCGTCGACGGTGCCGAAGGAGAGCAGCAGCAGGACGACCAGGAGCGCGCCGACGACCGTGTCCCAGCGGACCGCGCGCGTCAGGGACTCAGGCATGGCGGGCGTTCCTCTTCAGGGCGGAGGCCACGCGCAGCGCGACGACCCGGTCGACCGCGATGGCGAGGATGAGCAGGATGCCGTTGATGGCGAGCACCCACACGGAGCTGACGCCGAGGGCGGGCAGCACGCTGTTGACGGAGGTGAGCAGCAGGGCGCCCAGCGCGGCCCCGTACACGCTGCCGGAGCCGCCGGTGAACACCACGCCGCCGACGACGACCGCGCTGACGACGGTGAGTTCGTATCCGTTGCCGGTGCCGGAGTCGACGTTGCCGAAGCGGGCCAGGTACATCGCGCCGGCGAGGCCGGCGAGGCCGCCGCAGAACGTGTAGGCGGCCAGGATCCGCTTGCGGACCGGGATGCCGGCGAGCCGCGCCGCCTCGGGGTTGGAGCCGAGGGCGTACAGCTCGCGCCCGCTGCCGAAGTGCTTGAGGTAGTACGCGGTGGCGACGAGCACGGCGAGCGCGATCAGCGCCAGCCACGGCACCGCCGAGACACCGCCGGAGCCGAAGTCCACGAAGCCGCCCGGCAGGTCGGCCGCGGTGATCTGCCGGGAGCCGACCCAGATGGAGTCGGCGCCGCGGATGATGTAAAGCGTGCCCAGGGTGACGACGAGGGCCGGCACCTGGCCGAGGCTGACCAGCAGGCCGTTCAGCAGGCCGAATCCGATGCCCATCAGCACCGCCAGCACCAGGGCCACGACCGCGTTCCCGCCGCCGCGCAGATAGTCGCCGGCGGCGAAGGCGCAGATGCCGAGGGTGGAGCCGACGGACAGGTCGACGTTCCTCGTGATCACCACCAGCGACTGGCCGGTGGCGACCAGCACCAGGATGGTCGCGTTGAGGAGCAGGTCCTTCACGCCCTGCTCGGACAGGAACTCGCTGTTGCCGAGCTGGGTGACGACGATCATCACCAGGAACACGGCCAGAATGGCGAGTTCGCGCATCTTGAAGACGCGGTCGACGAGCCGGGTGCCGCCGGACTCGGGCACCTCGGCGGCGGGGGCTCGGCCGGGCGTGGTCACCGTCATGCCCTGTCCCTTTCGTTCTCCCCCGGCCTCCGGCCGGGGGCACCGCCGTCTCCGCCCGTGCGGCGCAGAGGTGCGGTCATGGTGTTCGTCTGCGGCCCGCAGTCCCGGCCGTCCTCCGCCGCCCCCGGCAAACCGCGCCGCGCGCAGGCTGTTCCGACACGTGCGTCGCTCACGCGGCCCTCCCGGTGGCTGCGGCCATCACGGTTTCCTCGGTGGCCTCGGCGCGGGGGATCTCGGCGGTGAGGCGGCCCTCGTGCATGACGAGCACGCGGTCGGCCATGCCGAGGATCTCGGGCAGATCGGAGGAGATCATCAGGACGGCCACGCCGTCGGCGGCCAGCTCGCCCAGCAGCCGGTGCACCTCGGCCTTGGTGCCGACGTCGATGCCGCGGGTCGGCTCGTCGACGATCAGCACGCGCGGGCCGGTCGCGAGCCACTTGGCGAGGACGACCTTCTGCTGGTTGCCGCCGGACAGGGTGGAGACGGCGTCGGCGATCCGGGCGTACTTGACCTGGAGCCTGACGGCCCAGTCGAGGGACCGGCTGCGCTCCGCACGGCGATTCACCAGCCCGGCCCGGACGGTCGTGCGCAGTCCGGTCAGGCCGATGTTGCGCTCGATGGACATGTCCATCACCAGGCCCTGGGCGCGCCGGTCCTCGGGAACGAGGGCGAGCCCGGCCGCCATGGCGACGGACGGTGCGCCGTTGGTGAGCCGGCGTCCCTCGACCTCGACCTCGCCCGCGTCCCAGCGGTCGATGCCGAAGACGGCCCGCGCCACCTCGGTGCGGCCCGCGCCGACGAGCCCGGCCAGGCCGACGATCTCGCCGTGCCGGACCTCGAAGGACACGTCGGTGAAGACACCCTCGCGGGTCAGCCGGCGCACCTTCAGGGCGACGTCACCGGGCTCGACGTCCTGCTTGGGATACAGCTCGTCGAGGTCGCGGCCGACCATGCGCCGTACGAGATCGTCCTCGGTCATGCCGTCGACCGGCTCGCTGGAGATCCAGGCGCCGTCGCGCAGGGTGGTGACCCGCCGGCAGATCTCGAAGATCTCCTCCAGCCGGTGCGAGATGAACAGCACGGCGGCGCCCTGCTCGCGCAGGGCGCGCACGACGCCGAAGAGCCGGGCGACCTCACTGCCGGTGAGGGCGGCGGTCGGCTCGTCCATGATCAGGACCCGGGCGTCGAAGGAGAGCGCCTTGGCGATCTCCACGATCTGCTGGTCGGCGATGGACAAGCCGCGGGCCGGGCGGTCGGGGTCGAGCTCGACGCCGAGCCGCTTCATCAGGGCGGCCGTGGCGGCGCGGGTGGCCTTGTGGTCGATCCGGCCGAGCGCGCGCCGCGGCTGGCGGCCCATGAAGATGTTCTCGGCGATCGACAGATCGGGGAAGAGCGTGGGCTCCTGGTAGATCACGGCGATACCGGCGTCGCGGGCGTCGCCGGGTCCGTGGAAGACGACGGGCTCGCCGTCGAGCAGCACCTGGCCGGCGTCCGGCCGGTGCACCCCGGCGAGGGTCTTGATGAGGGTCGACTTGCCCGCACCGTTCTCACCGGCAAGGGCGTGCACCTCGCCGGGCAGCAGTTCCAGGGAGACGTCCCTGAGGGCGCGTACGGCGCCGAAGGACTTGGAGACGCCCTTCAGCGCCAGCACCGGCGCCGGCCGCGGGTCAGGCGGGTGGGTCATGTCAGGCTCCTCGACGACACCGGCGGACGGGCCACTGGGGGCCTCCACGGGGTCGTGAAAGGTTTCAACTGGATTGCCGGGACCGTAGGCACCACAGCCATGTCACGTCAATGGGTCCGGGTCGAAAAACTTTCGATAGCCAAAGGTCACGACGGAGTCACGGGCAACAGGGTTGGTCAGAGCGCTTGACACCCCACCTGGAGGCTCATACCTTGCGGTTCTGAATCGTTTCATACGCCTGCACCCGTCCCGACCGACAACACCAGGAGCCCCGCAGTGACCGACCTCGTCGCGGTGAAGGCCGCGCTCAAGACCCAGGCCGTCGAGACGCCGTCGTGGGCGTACGGGAACTCGGGCACCCGGTTCAAGGTGTTCGCCCAGCCCGGCGTGCCGCGCGATCCCTGGGAGAAACTGCAGGACGCGGCGAAGGTCCACGAGTTCACCGGCGTGGCCCCGACCGTCGCCCTGCACATCCCGTGGGACAAGGTCGACGACTACGCCGCCCTCGCCAAGTACGCCGAGGAGCACGGGCTGCGGCTGGGCGCGATCAACTCCAACACCTTCCAGGACGACGACTACCGGCTCGGCAGCGTCTGCCACGCGGATCCGGCGGTCCGGCGCAAGGCCGTCGGCCATCTGCTGGAGTGCGTCGACATCATGGACGCCACGGGCTCCAGGGATCTGAAGCTGTGGTTCGCCGACGGCACGAACTACCCCGGCCAGGACGACATCCGGGAGCGGCAGGACCGGCTCGCCGAGGCGCTGGCGGAGGTGTACGAGCGGCTCGGGGACGGGCAGCGGATGCTGCTGGAGTACAAGTTCTTCGAGCCCGCCTTCTACGCCACCGACGTCCCGGACTGGGGCACGGCCTACGCCCACTGCCTCAAGCTCGGCGACAAGGCCCAGGTGGTCGTGGACACCGGGCACCACGCGCCCGGCACCAACATCGAGTTCATCGTCGCCACCCTGCTGCGGGAAGGGAAGCTCGGCGGGTTCGACTTCAACTCCCGCTTCTACGCCGACGACGACCTCATGGTCGGCGCCGCCGACCCCTTCCAGCTCTTCCGCATCATGTACGAGGTCGTCCGGGGCGGCGGGCTCACCTCCGAGGTCGCCTTCATGCTCGACCAGTGCCACAACATCGAGGCGAAGATCCCGGCGATCATCCGTTCGGTCATGAACGTCCAGGAGGCCACGGCCAAGGCACTCCTCGTCGACCGCGAGGCGCTGGCAGCGGCTCAGCGCGAGGGCGACGTGCTCGGCGCCAACGCGGTGCTGATGGACGCGTACAACACGGACGTACGTCCGCTGCTGGCCGAGGTTCGCGAGGAACTGGGCCTCGACCCCGACCCGGTAGCGGCGTACCGCCGCTCGGGCTGGGCAGAGCGCATCACCGAGTCCCGCGTCGGCGGCAAGCAGGCGGGGTGGGGGGCCTGAGAGGGGCCGCGGAGGGGGTTGGCGGAGCTCGGGCCTGAGAGGGGCCGCGAAGGGGGTTGGTGGAGCTCGGGCTGACCGGGGCTCGGCGGACTGGGGGCTGGGGCCGGCGGGGCGACTGGGCCGGCTCCGCGTCGGCGGCCTGACCGGGGCTCGACGGACCGGGGGCTGAGGGCCGGCGGGGGGGACTGCGCCGGCTCCGCGCCGGCGGCCTGACCGGGGCCCGGCGGACTGGGGGCTAGGGGCCGGCGGGAAGACTGGGCCGGCTCCGCGTCGGCGGCCTGACCGGGGCTCGGCGGACTGGGGGCTGAGGGCTGGCGGGGGGACTGCGCCGGCTCCGCGCCGGCGGCCTGACCGGGGCCCGGCGGACTGGGGGCTGAGGGCTGGCGGGGGGACTGCGCCGGCTCCGCGCCGGCGAACTGACCGGGGCTCGGCGGACCGGGGCCAGGGGGCCGGCGGGGGGAGACTGCGCCGGCTCCGCGCCGGCGGCCTGACCGGGGCTCCCGGCAGGCTGGAGACTCGTCAGGTTGCGGCGGGCTGAGGGCGGTTCCGGTTCCTGGCAGGCCGGGCCTGATCAAGGGTGCGGCGAGGTGGGGGTTGGGCGGCTTCCGGGCGGGACGGGCCTGATCAAGGCTGCTGCCGTGGGCCTGGAAGGCCGACGGGGTGAGGACTGGGCCGGTTCCGGGGCGGCGAGCTTGGTCGGGACGGCGATGGGGGTGGGGGCTGGGCGGGCTGAGGCCGGACTCGCTCTTCAATCCCGCCCGTGCCGTTTCGGGCGCTGCGCGGCGCCGTTTTCTACGCGGTGCCGGGTTCGTCGAGGAAGCGGAGCAGCACGGAGGCCTCCGCGCGGAGTCGTGCGGCTCGGTCGGCGTGTGCGGGCGCGGTCAACCGCGCCGCGACCTCCAGTCGCTCTGCGGCCTCGGCCCGTACGACATCCGCCACACTCCGCTCGCTCAGCTCACGTCGCGCTGCCTCGGTCACGCCGACACCGACCGGCGACTGCTCAAGGGCCGCGCCTCGGAGTCCGGCTTCGTCCACGAGCACCGCCTCGGCGTTGTCCAGCGCGGCAAGCGTTGCGCGCAGGGCGCTGACCGCCGCCTTGTCACGGGCGCGCATCGCTTCCGGCAGTGCCTGACGCATACGGAGACGTAAAGACATGCCGGTGACCTTACGGCGGCGCCCCCGCACCCACAACGGGATTTAGCGGGCCGCACCGGACTTCCGGCCACGGCCGGCGTGCCCGGCTGCACAACGGTGTGCGAGCCGCCCGGAGGGCCCTTACCCTCCGGGCATGGATGTCCGCGACGAACTCCCCGGAGACAGACAGGCCGTGCGGGACGTTCACCTGCGAGCGTTCGGTGACCATGGCCTGGTGGTGGCCGATCTGGTCGATACCCTGCGGGACACCATCACGCCGGAGAGCGGTCTCTCGCTGGTCGCCGAGCACGACAGGCGGGTCGTGGGCCACATCATGTTCACGCGCAGTCTGCTCGACGCCCCTCGGCGGCTGGTCGACGTCCAAGTCCTGAGCCCGTTGGCCGTGCTGCCCGAACTCCAGGGACGCGGTATCGGCTCGGCCCTCGTCCGGCGCGGACTGGGGATGCTCGCCGGGCGCGTCGTTCCCCTCGTCTTCCTGGAGGGCGATCCGGGCTATTACTCGCGTTTCGGCTTCGCACCCGGTGATGTCCTCGGCTTCCGGAAGCCGTCCCTGCGTATCCCTGATGGCGCCTTCCAGGCCATCCGGCTGCCGACGTACGAGCCATGGATGACGGGGACGCTGGTCTACGCGGAGCCGTTCTGGCGGCATGACGCGGTCGGCCTCCGCGACCCCGACGCGTAGGTGCGCGAGCGCCGGTACCTCTGGTGTCACCGCGTGGATGTCAGCGCGGGCTGAGGAGACAGAACTCGTTGCCTTCCGGGTCGGCCAGAACCGTCCAGGAGATCGCGGACTGGTCGATACCTGGGTCGGTGGCGCCCAAGTCGCGCAGCCGGGCTGCCTCCGCGGCCAGGTCGTCACCGGGGTAAGGGGAGACGTCGAGGTGGACGCGGTTCCACACGCTCTTGGTGTCGGGGGTGCGGACGAACTCCAGGTAGGGGCCGACGCCTTCGGCCGAGCGCATGGTCGCGTGGTCGTCGGTGACCTCGTGCAGCGTCCAGTCCATCGCCTGGCCCCAGAACCGGGCCATCCCTCGTGGATCGGTGCAGTCGACCACCACCGCGGCGACCGGCCCGGTGTCCTGGTGGACCGGGCGGGGCTCCAGGACGCAGAACTCGTTGCCCTCCGGGTCTGCCATGACCGTCCAGGGGACGTCGCCCTGGCCCACGTCGGCGAGCGTCGCGCCGAGACGCCTCAGGCGCGCGACCAACTCCGCCTGGTGGGCGGTCGAGTTGGTGGCCAGATCGAGGTGCACCCGGTTCTTCACCGTTTTGGGTTCCGGGCGGGCGATGATGTCGATGCAGACGGCCACGGGGTCGGGGTAGGCAAAGCCCACGGGCTCGAGGTTGGTCACCCCGGGTCCCTCACTGTCGACGCCCCAACCGAGGGCTTCCGCCCAGAACCGGCCGAGCGCGGAGTCGTCGTGGGCCTTCATGTTGATCTGCACGAGCCTTGTCGCCATGGCGCAGATCCTAGAAGCAGAAGCTGCTGCCGACACAGAGACCTGAGGCTGCTGCCACCTGCCCGACTCCGTGGTGGCGGCGACACCCGCGCCACTCACCGGCAGACCGCGCGCGTTCGCATCGCTCTGCCGGGCAGCATCGGCGCCAACCCTGACACGGCTGACTCCCAGGCTCGCAGAGTTGCAGGTCAACTCCCGAGGCAGGACGTGACGTTGGAGCGCCTCAAGAGCCGACGGAACACCTTCACCGCCTCACCCGCCGGCATCGCCCCGGCCGCCGCTGTCACCGCCTCCGCCGCCGTCACCGCCTCACCCGCCGGCATCGCCCCGGCCGCCGTCACCAACACGCGGCTCCACTCAGCCGGTGACAGAGGGTGCGGACATCCCTTCCGGGAGGCGCGATCTGGCCTCATCCGCCGCCCACCGCCACCTCCTCATCCGCCGTCACGGCTCCATCCGCCGTCACCGCCCACCCACCGTCATCACCTCGGTCACCGCTGCCGCGACGGCGGCGGCCATGAGCGCCCGCATGTCATGCCGCCGCCTCCGCCGCCGGAGCCACCGCGAGGGCCGCGCGGACCAGGGCCGCCGTGGCGGTCGAGCGGGACTGCTGGGGCCAGGCGATGCACAGGGCGGCCGGGGGCGCGTCCGGTATGCGGCGGTAGACGACACCCGGGCGGGGATAGCGGGTGGTGACCGATTCGGGGAGGAGCGTGACCATCTCGCCGAGTTCGACGAGGGTGAGCAGCTGGGACAGGTCGGCGATGGCGTACCGGGCCACGACCGAGTCGAGGTAGCCGGGCAGCCCGTCGGCGCGGCCCGGTTCGACGCCGGGCAGGGCGAGGTCGGCCAGGGTGAGGTGGTCACGGGCGGCGAGTGGGTGGGTGGCCGGGAGGGCGGCGAGGCGGGGCTCCACGGCCAGCCTCTCGGCGTCCAGGCCCCGACGCTCGAACGGCTCGTAGACCAGGGCCGCGTCGGCCTCGCCCGCGCGCAGCAGCCGGGTCTGCTCCCGCCAGCCGGAGAGGCGTACGGTGACGGGCCGGGCCCCCGGCTCGGCGGCATAGCGGGCCAGGAGCGGTTCCAGCAGGCCCGCGTCCCCGTCGGCCTTGACGGCCAGGACGAGCTTGGATTCGGGGCCCGCCGCCCGCTGGGCCCGTCGGCAGGCGGCGCGCAGCGCGTCGAGGGCGACGCGGGCCTCCTCCAGAAGAACGGTGCCGGACGGGGTGAGGGCGACGTGGTGGGTGGTGCGCTCGAAGAGGGCGACGCCCAGGTCGGCCTCGAGCTTGCGGATGGCGCGCGACAGGGGCGGGACCGAGATGCCCAGGCGTTCGGCGGCCCGGGTGAAGTTGAGTTCCTCCGCGACCGCTACGAAGTAGCGCAGTGACCGGGACTCCATGACCTGGCACCTCCGTTCGGTGTGTCCCAGAGGGTAACAAGCCGTCCTCTCGAAGCGAATCCGAGAAGCACTGCCGACATGTCGTGAATCGATTCACGCCGCCAAGCCCCGATCGCCATCCGGCACCCTCAAAGCCCCCCGGAAGACCCCGGAAGACCCCGGAAGAAGACCCCACCCCTCCCCCACCCCCAAAGCCACCCCCTCCCACACCTTGACGGCCCCACATCCCGCCCATTAGGTTCCTGAAACGATTCAACCTCGACCGACGACACGAGGAAGAGAACCGCTCATGGCACCCCACCCCCAAGCCGCCGCCCTGCTGGCCCGGTCTCATCGGCTCGGCTCCGATCCCCGTAACACCAACTACGCCGGGGGCAACGCCTCGGCGAAGGGCACCGGCACCGACCCGGTGACCGGCGGCGACGTCGAGCTGATGTGGGTGAAGGGGTCCGGTGGCGATCTCGGGACGCTCACCGAGGCCGGGCTCGCCGTGCTGCGGCTGGACCGGCTGCGCGCGCTGAAGGGGGTGTACCCCGGCGTCGAGCGCGAGGACGAGATGGTCGCGGCCTTCGACTACTGCCTGCACGGCAAGGGCGGGGCGGCCCCTTCCATCGACACGGCCATGCACGGGCTCGTCGACGCGGCGCACGTCGACCACCTCCACCCCGACTCCGGCATCGCGCTGGCCTGCGCCGCCGACGGGGAGAAGCTGACCGCCGAGTGCTTCGGCGACACGGTGGTGTGGGTGCCGTGGCGCCGGCCGGGGTTCCAGCTCGGTCTGGACATCGCGGCGGTCAAGGAGGCCAACCCGCAGGCCATCGGGTGTGTTCTGGGCGGCCACGGCATCACGGCCTGGGGCGAGACCTCCGAGGAGTGCGAGCGCAACTCGCTGCACATCATCCGCACCGCCGAGGCGTTCCTCGCCGAGCGGGGGAAGCCGGAGCCCTTCGGGCCGGTGATCGAGGGGTACGAGGCCCTTCCCGAGGCCGAGCGGCGGGAGCGGGCCGCGGCCCTCGCGCCGTACGTCCGGGCCCTCGCCTCCCATGACAAGCCGCAGGTCGGGCACTTCACCGACACCGTCGTCGTCCTGGACTTCCTGGCCCGCGCCGAGCACCCGCGGCTCGCCGCGCTGGGCACGTCCTGCCCGGACCACTTCCTGCGCACGAAGGTACGGCCGCTGGTGCTGGACCTGCCGCCGACCGCTCCGCTGGAGCAGGCCGCGGCCCGGCTGAAGGAGCTGCACGCCGCCTACCGCGAGGAGTACGCCGCCTACTACGAACGGCACGCGACCGCGGACTCCCCCGCCATGCGCGGCGCCGACCCGGCGATCGTCCTGGTCCCGGGCGTGGGCATGTTCAGCTTCGGCAGGGACAAGCAGACGGCGCGCGTGGCCGGCGAGTTCTACGTCAACGCCGTCAACGTCATGCGCGGCGCGGAAGCGGTGTCGACGTACGCGCCGATCGAGGAGGCGGAGAAGTTCCGCATCGAGTACTGGGCGCTGGAGGAGGCCAAGCTCCAGCGGATGCCGAAGCCGAAGCCGCTGGCGACCCGGGTGGCTCTGGTGACGGGGGCCGGCAGCGGGATCGGCAGGGCGATCGCGCGCCGGCTGGCCGCCGAGGGCGCCTGTGTGGTGGTCGCGGACCTCGACGGCGAGAAGGCCTCTGAAGTCGCCGAGGAGCTGGGCCCCGACAAGGCGGTGGCGGTGACCGTCGACGTCACCTCCGAGGAGCAGATCGCCGAGGCCTTCAAGGCGGCCGTGCTCGCCTTCGGCGGCGTCGACCTGGTCGTCAACAACGCGGGCATCTCCATCTCCAAGCCGCTGCTGGAGACGTCGGCGCGCGACTGGGACCTGCAGCACGACATCATGGCCCGGGGTTCCTTCCTGGTCTCGCGGGAGGCGGCGCGGGTGATGATCGCCCAGGGGCTGGGCGGTGACATCGTGTACATCGCGTCCAAGAACGCCGTCTTCGCCGGGCCCAACAACATCGCCTACTCCGCGACCAAGGCCGACCAGGCCCACCAGGTACGGCTGCTGGCGGCCGAGTTGGGTGAGCACGGCATCCGGGTCAACGGGGTCAACCCCGACGGTGTGGTGCGCGGCTCGGGGATCTTCGCGGGCGGCTGGGGTGCGCAGCGGGCGGCGGTGTACGGGGTACCGGAGGAGAAGCTGGGCGAGTTCTACGCCCAGCGGACGATCCTGAAGCGGGAGGTGCTGCCGGAGCACGTGGCCAACGCGGTGTTCGCCCTGACGGGCGGCGAACTGACCCACACCACCGGGCTGCACGTCCCGGTCGACGCCGGCGTCGTGGCCGCCTTCCTGCGGTGAGCGGGCCCGTGAGGTCGTACGCCGCGGTCGATCTGGGCGCCTCCAGCGGGCGGGTGATGGTCGGCCGGGTGGGCCCGGACGCGCTGGAGCTGAGCGAGGCGCACCGGTTCCCCAACCGGCCGGTGCGGCTCGCGGAGGGGCTGCGCTGGGACATCCTCGGGCTGTACCGCGGTGTGCTGGACGGGCTGCGGGCGGCGGGCCGGGTGGACTCCGTCGGCATCGACAGCTGGGCGGTGGACTACGGTCTGCTGGACGCCGACGGGGCCCTGCTGGGCAACCCGGTGCACTACCGCGACGCCCGCACCGAGGGGATCGCGGAGAAGGTGGGGGCGAGCGTGCCCGCCGAGGAGCTGTACGCGGCCACCGGGCTGCAGTACGCCCCGTTCAACACCCTGTACCAGCTGGCGGCCGCCCGCTCCACCGCCCAGTTCGCGCAGGCCCGGCGGCTGTTGCTGGTCCCGGACCTGATCTCGTACTGGCTCACCGGCGAGCAGGGCACCGAGCTGACCAACGCCTCCACCACCCAGCTGATCGATCCCCGGACGCGGACGTGGTCGTACGACGTCGCCGGCCGGCTCGGCATCGATCTGGGGCTGTTCGCGCCGCTGCGGCAGCCCGGCGACCCGGCGGGCGTGCTGCGGCCGGAGGTGCTGGAGGAGACCGGGCTGACCGGTCCCGTGCCGGTGACGGCGGTCGGCTCGCACGACACCGCCTCGGCGGTGGCCGCCGTCCCGGCCACCGGTGAGCGCTTCGCCTACATCTGCACCGGCACCTGGTCGCTGGCGGGTCTGGAGCTGACCGCTCCGGTGCTCACCGAGGAGAGCCGGGCCGCGAACTTCACCAACGAGCTGGGGCTCGACGGCACGGTCCGGTATCTCCGCAACATCATGGGGCTGTGGCTGCTCCAGGAGTGCCAGCGCGCCTGGGGCGAGCCGGACTTGGAGACGCTGCTGCGCGAGGCCGGCGGGGTGCCGGAGCTGCGCTCGGTGGTGGACGCCGGCGACGCGGCCTTCCTGGCGCCGGGGCGGATGCCGGAGCGGATCGCCGAGGCGTGCCGGGCGTCGGGGCAGCCGGTTCCGGTGACGCGGGCGGAGGTCACCCGGTGCATCCTGGACTCCCTCGCCCTCGCCCACCGGCGGGCCGTCGAGGACGCGCAGCGGCTCGCCGGCCATGTGGTGGACGTGGTGTACGTCGTCGGCGGCGGCACCCGCAACGCGCTGCTGTGCCAGCTGACCGCCGACGCCTGCGGGCTGCCCGTGGTCGCCGGCGCCACGGAGGCGGCGGCGCTGGGCAACGTGCTGGTCCAGGCCCGCGCCCACGGGCTGGTCGGCGACCTGCCCGCGATGCGCGCCCTGCTGGCCCGCACCCAGCCGCTGACCCGGTACACGCCGCGCGGCGACGCGGCGCGCTGGCGGGCGGCCGAGGCACGGCTCGCCGCTCGGTGAGCGGCGCTCTCCCTTCGGCGGTGCCCGCCGACTACCCTGCACTCGTCCGATGACCGATTACGAGGAGCCGCGATGCGTGTCGCCCTGTTCCTGACCTGTGTCAACGACACGCTCTATCCGGACACCGGCCGTGCCGTGGTGAAACTGCTGACCAGACTGGGTGTGGACGTCGACTTCCCGATGGGTCAGAGCTGCTGCGGGCAGGCGCACTACAACACCGGTTACCGGCACGAGGCCGAGCCGCTGGCCCGGCACTTCTCCGATGTCTTCGGCGGCTACGAGGCGATCGTGACCCCGTCCGGGTCGTGCGGGGCGATGGTGCGGGAGCTGTATCCGCGCCTGGGCGAGCGGGCGCGCGCGGAGGGGCGCGGGGACTCGCTGGCGCGGACGCTGGCGCCGGTGGTGCCGAAGACGTACGAGCTGACGGAGTTCCTGGTGGACGTCCTCGGTGTGACGGACGTCGGCGCGTACTATCCGCACACGGTCACCTACCATCCGACCTGTCACGGGCTGCGCTCGCTGGGCCTGGGCGACCGGCCCCGGCGGCTGCTGCAGGCGGTGAAGGGCCTGGAGCTGGTGGAGCTGCCGGGCGCCGAGGAGTGCTGCGGCTTCGGCGGCACCTTCGCGGTGAAGAACGCGGAGGTGTCGGCGGCGATGGGCGCGGACAAGGTGCGCAACGCCGTCTCGACGGGCGCCGAGGTGCTGTGCGCGGCCGACAACTCGTGCCTGATGCACATCAGGGGCACCATGAGCCGGCTCAAGGCGGGGATGCGGCCGGTGCACATCGCGGAGATCCTGGCGAGCACGGAGGAGGAACCGGCGGTATGAGCGGAACGTTCGTCGGCATGCCGGCCTTCCCGAAGGCCGCGCACGACGCCGTCCACAACCCCACCCTGCGCGGCAATCTGCGGCACGCGACGCACACCATCCGCGCCAAGCGGGCCCGCGCGGTCGCCGAGCTGGACGACTGGGCGGCGCTGCGCGAGGCGGGCCGCCTGATCAAGGACCACACGCTACGCCGTCTCGACCGGTATCTGGAGCAGTTGGAGGAGTCGGTCACGGCGGCGGGCGGTACGGTCCACTGGGCGGCGGACGCCGAGGAGGCCAACCGGATCGTGGCCGGTCTGGTGAAGGCGACCGGCGAGTCGGAGGTCGTCAAGGTCAAGTCGATGGCGACGCAGGAGATCGGGCTCAACGAGGCCCTGGAGGCGGAGGGCATCCGCGCCTACGAGACCGATCTCGCCGAGCTGATCGTGCAGTTGGGCAAGGACCGGCCCTCGCACATCCTGGTGCCGGCCATCCACCGCAACCGGGGTGAGATCCGGGACATCTTCCGCTCGGAGATGGGCGAGTGGGGACGCCCGGCTCCCGAGGGCCTGACCGACACGCCGGCCGAACTCGCCGAGGCCGCCCGGCTGCACCTGCGGGAGAAGTTCCTGCGCGCGAAGGTGGGGATCTCCGGCGCCAACTTCATGGTCGCCGAGACCGGCACCCTGGTCGTCGTCGAGTCCGAGGGCAACGGCCGGATGTGCCTGACCCTGCCGGAGACGCTGATCTCGGTCGTGGGCATCGAGAAGGTGGTGCCCACGTGGCGGGACCTGGAGGTGTTCCTGCAGACCCTGCCCCGCTCCTCCACCGCCGAGCGCATGAACCCGTACACGAGCATGTGGACCGGCACCACGGACGAGGACGGCCCCCGCGCCTTCCACCTCGTGCTGCTCGACAACGGCCGCACCGACACCCTCGCCGACACCGTCGGCCGCCAGGCGCTGCGCTGCATCCGCTGCTCGGCCTGCCTGAACGTCTGCCCGGTGTACGAGCGGGCGGGCGGCCACGCCTACGGCTCGGTGTACCCCGGGCCGATCGGCGCCATCCTCAGCCCGCAACTGCGGGGCACGGCGAGCGAGATCGACGCCTCGCTGCCGTACGCGTCGAGTCTGTGCGGCGCCTGCTACGAGGTGTGCCCGGTCGCCATCGACATCCCCGAGGTGCTGGTGCATCTGCGGGAGCGGGTCGTGCAGGGCGGTCCGGCGGTGCGGCAGGGCAACAAGGTCGTGCTGAAGCCCGCCAAGGGGCACGCGGCGGAGCGGGCGGCCATGCGCGCGGCGCGCTGGGCCTTCGTCCACCCCGCAGCCCTGCGCACCGGCCAGCGGCTCGCCTCCCGCACCCGCCGGCTGCACCCCCGTACTCTGCCGGGCCCGGGTCGCGCCTGGACCGGGACCCGGGACCTGCCGGCCGTGCCGGCGGAGCCCTTCCGCGACTGGTGGCAGCGCACGCGCGGCGGAAAGGACGGCGCCAAGTGAGCAGCAGGGAAAGGATCCTGGGCCGGGTACGGCGGGCGCTCGCCGACGTGCCCGCGGACGAGCGGCCGTACGAGGAGGCCGTCGTCCGGGACTATCTGCGCGAGCACGGGACGCGGACCACCGAGGAGACGGTGGAGCTGCTGGCCGGGAACCTGGCGGACTACCGGGCGATCGTGCACCGCGCCGACGCCGGATCGGTCGCGGACCTCGTCCGGCGGCTGCTGGCCGAGCACGGCGCGCGGCAGGTGCTGGTGCCGCCCGGGCTGCCGGGACCGTGGCTGGCCGCCGCGGACGTGGCGCGGATCGAGGACCGTCCGGACAGCACACCGCAGGAGCTGGACCGGGTGGACAGCGTGGTGACCGGCTGCGCGGTGGCGATCGCCGAGACCGGCACGATCGTCCTGGACGGCTCCCCCGACCAGGGCCGGCGCCGCATCTCGCTCGTCCCGGACCACCACATCTGCGTCGTCCGCGTCCCGGACCAGGTGGTCTCCTCGGTCCCGCAGGCCCTCGAACGCCTCGATCCCGCCCGCCCGTCGACGTGGATCTCCGGCCCGTCGGCCACCAGCGACATCGAACTGGACCGGGTGGAGGGCGTGCACGGCCCGCGCACCCTGGAAGTGATCCTGCTCGGCTGACGCAACGCTCCGCACACCGCCGTGTCACCGAGCGGACCCGGGAAGGCCTCGCGGGGCGGCCCCGCGCCGGCCCACCCCGGGCGCGTCGGGCGCGGCCCGGATCTCTTGGCGGCGCTACCGCATCCCGGCCGCGTCCAGCAGCGCCGTCACCGTCGCCGTCGCCAGGCCGTCGTCCAGGCGTTCCACTCCGGCGCCGGCCCGGGCGCTGGCGCCGTCGAAGACCAGCAGGAGCTGCCGGGCGAGGAACCCGGGGTCGCGGGCGCCGCCGCGTTCGGCCTCGGCGCGGAAGGCCTCGGTCAGCCGTTCCTTGACGCCGCGGGCGACCCGGGTCGCCGGGTGTTCGGGGTTCTTGAGCTCCACGAGAACGGCGAGGTAGGGGCAGCCGTGGTAGTCGGCGTCCAGGGACGCCTGCTCCAGGCGCCGGAAGACGTGCAGGATGCGCTCGCGCGGGGTGGCGGACTCGGGGTCGGGGTGCGCGAGCCGGGCCTCGTAACCGGGGATGCGCCGCTCCAGGCTCGCGGCCAGCATCGCGTCCTTGCTGTCGAAGAGCTGGTACATCGACCGCTTGGAGACGCCCGCCTCCCGGCACAGCGCCTCGATGCCGACGGAGACCCCGTCGCGGTAGGAGAGCCGGGCCGCGGCGTCGAGCAGCCGCTCGCGCGGGGACATGGTGTCGCTGGAGACCATGGAGCGAGGTTAACGGGACCCGGGGACGAAAGAAAACCGATCGGTGTATGCGGCACGCCCCCTCCGGCCGCGGGGGCGGGCGGCCCGCCACCGGGAACCACGTGACAGACGAGCTGAACAAGCGCTTAGATAGGAGCCGGCACAGCAATCTCGACCCGCCGGAGGCCCCGTTGTTCACGTCCGTCGACGACGTCGCCGCCCGCCTCGCCGAGACGGGCTACCTCGCCTCGCCCGCCGTCGCCACGACCGTTTTCCTCGCCGGCCGGCTGGGCAAGCCGCTGCTCGTCGAGGGCCCGGCCGGGGTCGGCAAGACCGAGCTGGCGAAGGCCGTCGCCCAGGTCGCCGGGGCCCGCCTGGTCCGGCTGCAGTGCTACGAGGGCGTGGACGAGTCCCGGGCGCTGTACGAGTGGAACCACGCCAAGCAGCTGCTGCGCATCAGCGCGGGCCGCGACGAGAGCTGGGACGAGACCCGCACCGACATCTTCAGCGAGGAGTTCCTGCTGCCCCGCCCGCTGCTCACCGCCATCCGCGGCGACGAGCCGACGGTGCTGCTGATCGACGAGACGGACAAGGCCGACGTCGAGATGGAGGGCCTGCTGCTGGAGGTGCTCAGCGACTTCCAGATCACGGTCCCGGAGCTGGGCACGGTCACCGCGACCCGCCGCCCGTTCGTCGTCCTGACCTCCAACGCCGGCCGGGAGCTGTCCGAGGCGCTGCGCCGCCGCTGCCTGTTCCTGCACATCGGCTTCCCCGACGAGGAGCTGGAACGGCGGATCGTACGGCTGAAGGTGCCGGGCCTCGGCGCGGCGCTGGCCGAGTCGGTGGTGCGGGTCGTCGGGGCGCTGCGCGCCATGGACCTGCGCAAGGCGCCGTCCGTCGCCGAGACCGTCGACTGGGCGCGCACCCTGCTGGAGCTGGGCGCGGGCACTCTGGACGAGACGGTCGTACGGGACACCCTCGGCGTGATCCTCAAGCACCAGGACGACATCCAGAAGGCGGCGGCGAAGCTCGACCTGGACGCGCTGTGACCGAGCTCGCCGAGCGGATCACCGGGCTGGTCGCGGCGCTGCGCGCGCACGGCGTGCCGATCGGCACCGGCGAGACGGTGGACGCGGCCCGCGCGGTGGAGGCGCTGGGGCTCACGGACCGCGAGCGCCTGCGGGAGGGGCTGGCCGCCACCCTGCTGCACGGGCCGGGGCAGCGGGCGGTGTTCGACCCGGTCTTCGACCTGTACTTCCCGCGCGGCGTCGGGGGCCCGGACGGCGGCCCCGGGAACCGGGACGAGCTGCGCGACCGGCTCGCGAAGGCCCTGGCCGCCGACGACCGGGCGCTGATGGCCCGGTTGGCGGTGGAGGCGGTCGACGGCTTCGGCGGCTACGGCGGGTCGTCCGGCTCGGACGGCTTCTCGGCGTACCAGACGCTCGAACAGCTGCGCCCGCAGACCCTGCTGGCCCGGGTACGGGCCGATGTCCGGGGCGGGCGGGGCAGCGGTGCGGGGTTCGCCGACCGGCTGCTGGACGACGAGATCCGGCGCCGGATCGAGGAGTTCCGGCGGATGGTCGGGGCGGAGGCGCGGCGCCGGGTCGCCGAGCGGCGCGGGCGGGAGGAGATCGCCCGGCGCGGGGTCGTGCCGACCGCGGACCGGGTGAACTTCCTGTACGCCAACCGCACGCAACTGGCCGAGCTGCGCAGGACCGTCCAGCCGCTCGCGCGCAAGCTGGCCACCCGGCTCGCCGCGCGCCGGCGCCGGGCCGCCCGCGGCACCATCGACCTGCGCCGCACCCTGCGCTCCTCGCTGTCCACGGGCGGGGTGCCCATGCGGCCGGTGCTGCGCCGACGCCGCCCGGTGCGCCCCGAACTGGTGCTGCTGTGCGACGTGTCCGGCTCGGTGTCCGGCTTCTCGGACTTCACGATGCTCCTGGTCCAGGCGCTGCACGACCAGTTCGGCAAGGTCCGGGTGTTCGCCTTCGTCAACCGGCTGGACGAGGTGACCGCGCTGCTCGACCATGGCCGCGCCGACCCGGAGGGCCTCGGCGCCCGCATCCACGCCGAGGCCACGCTCACCGGCTGGCACGGCAGCAGCGACTACGGCATGGCGCTGGGCGAGTTCGCCGAGCGGTACGGCGACGCGGTGGGCCCGCGCACCACCGTGTTCGTCCTCGGTGACGCCCGGACGAACATGAGCGACCCGAACCTGGCCGCCGTGCGGGAGATCGCCGGACGGGCCCGGCGCGTGTACTGGCTGAACCCCGAGCCGCGCGCCCAGTGGGGCACCGGCGACTCGGCCGCGCCCGCGTACGCCGGCCTGGTCGAGATGCATGAGTGCCGTACGGCCCGTCAGCTCGGCGCACTCATAGCCCGGCTGCTGCCGGTGTGACCGGCCGGTCCCGCGCTGTCAGCCCTTCGCGTACTCGTTGGCCATGGTCCCGGCGAAGTCGAACACCACGACCTGCTCGTCGCCCACCACCCAGGCGTCGTGGCCGGGCGTGCAGACGAACACGTCACCGGGGCCGACCTCGGACTCGCCGCCGTCGTCCATGCGGATGCGCATGCGGCCCCGGACCACATAGCCGTTGTGGTGGACCATGCAGCTCTCGGTGCCCGCGAGCGGGGCCACGGACTCGGACCAGCGCCAGCCGGGTTCGAAGGTGGCCACGGCGAAATCCAGTCCGCTCAGGTGGAGGGCTTCGATGCGGCCGCGGGGGAAGTCGCGCCGTTCGTCCGGCTTCTCGACCGTCTTCACTTCCAGCATGACGGCGTCCTCCCTTCCGGCCGCTGACGGCAGCCGTACCCCTTGCTTCCATGGTCGGCCGGGGTTCCGGGGGGCGCCATCCGGGTGTGAGGCGCCCTCGGAAAAATTCTCGGGCGGCCCTGCAACCTCGGCCGGGGTCGGACGTCTGTCCGGGTGGAGGCCTCCACTTCGACCCGATGTCCGACTCCGAACGACCGAAGGAACTCATGTCCGCACACCGTCTGTCCCAGCCCAGCCGTGCCCGCAGGCTGCGTGCCGCCCTGGGGGTCTCCGCCGTGGGCGCGGCCCTGGCCGTCGCCGGCACCATCACGGCCCAGGCGGCCCAGGCAGGCAGCCACGCCACCCCCTCGCCGGCGCCCTCCCCGGCCCGCACCGCCACCCCGTCGCCCGTCCCGTCACCGGCCCGCACCGCCACCCCGTCGCCCGTCCCGTCACCGGCCCGTACGGCGACGCCGTCGCCCGCGCCGGCCAGCGCGACCCCGGTGCCGCGGCCGACGACCGCGACCCCGAGCCCCGTACCGTCCGTACCCGCACACGCCACCCCCAGCCCCGTACCGTCCGTGCCCGCACACGCCGGCCGGCCGGGCCTGCCGACGCCGGTTCCGCAGCACCGCCGAGGCTGAGCAGCACGACCTGTGAAGGCGCCGGGAGCGGGGCCGCCGTCCGGCGGCGGCCGCTTCCGGCCCCGGGAGACCCATGACGACAGCCACACCACCGGCGGCGGCCCTGCCCTGGGACCCCGCACCCGGCGTGCCGCGACGCCCCGCGCCCTGGCGGCGGCTCGGGCGGGCGCTGCGCACCCGTGTCCTCGCCCGCACCGGTACCGGCGCCCCGGCGGACCCGGCGTCCCCCGGCACCGGCTCCGACACGGCTCCGGTCGCCCGCTCCGGCCGCGAACAGCCGCCCGGGATCGAGGAGTTGTACCACCACCGCCGGCTCGCCCTGGTCCGGCTCGCGGTGCTGCTCGTGGACGATCTGCCGACGGCGGAGGACGTCGTCCAGGACGCCTTCACCGCGCTCTTCCGCCGCCACGGGCACCGGCTCGGCTCGCTCGACGACCCGGAGGCGTATCTGAGGACCAGTGTCGTCAACGCGGCCCGCTCGGTGCTGCGCCGGCGCCGGACCGTGCGGGCGCACACCCCCGCCGCCGAGCAGCACGCGCCCGCCCCGGAGGAGGACGTGCTGCTGCACGAGGACCACCGCGAGGTGCTGGCGGCGCTGCGCACGCTGACCCGGCGGCAGCGGGAGGTGCTGGTGCTGCGGTACTGGTCGCATCTGAGCGAGGCGGAGATCGCCGCGACGCTCGGGCTGTCGCGGGGTGCCGTGAAGTCCACGGCCAGCCGGGCCCTGGACGCCCTCGGCCGACGTCTGGAGGGACTGCGATGAGCCTGTCCGGTCACGACACCGCCCGGCCGGCGGTCGAGGAGCGGCTCCGGGCCGCCCTGGCCGCGCGAGCGCACTCCGTCGGCCCGGCCGACCTGCGGCCCCTGCGCCCGCCGACGGCCGCCGTGCGGCCCCGGCGGGTGGTGCGGCTGCGCCGGGCGGTGGTGGGCGCGCTGGCGCTGGCCGCGGTGGCCGCGCTGGTGTTCCTCGCGGTACGCGGCGGCCCGTCCCGCCCCACCGAGCCGGCCCGCCCCCCGCACCCGACGACGGGCACTCCGACCCCGGTCCCGAGCCCGGCCACCCCCACCACGGCCGTGCCGTCCGCCGGCGCCACCCACCCGTGACACGGCCACGCTCCCCGGTCACTCCCCGCCCCTGACCGACCTGATCGGGCCCGACCGAGCCAGACCGAGCCCGACCGTGGAAAATCCGTGGTCCCGCACGCACCGCCACGGCAGCCGCGCCGCTAAGTTGGACGCCATGAGCAATCTTGACCGCGCGCCCGTGCCCGGCCTCTGCGGCGGCCGCGGATTCGTGGTGGCCGAGCCCGTACGCGAGCTGCTGAGCCCCCGACAGGTGAAGCTGGGCGAGTCGACCGAGGTGCGGCGGCTGCTGCCGAACCTCGGCCGCCGCATGATCGGCGCGTGGGCCTTCGTCGACCACTACGGCCCGGACGACATCGCCGACGAACCCGGCATGCAGGTCCCGCCGCACCCGCACATCGGGTTGCAGACGGTCAGCTGGCTGCACGAGGGCGAGGTGCTGCACCGCGACTCGACGGGCAGCCTGCAGACGATCCGGCCCCGGCAGCTGGGCCTGATGACCTCGGGCCGCGGCATCAGCCACTCCGAGGAGAGCCCCCGTCCGCACGCCCGCTTCCTGCACGGGGCCCAGCTGTGGGTCGCCCTGCCCGACGGACACCGCCACACCGAACCGAAGTTCGAGTACCACCCGGACCTGCCCACCGTCACCGCGCCCGGCCTGACCGCCACGGTGATCCTCGGCGACCTCGACGGCTCCGCCTCGCCCGGTACGGCGTACACCCCGATCGTCGGCGCGGACCTCGCCCTCGCCCGCGGCGCCGACGTACGCCTGCCCCTGGAGCCCGACTTCGAGTACGGCGTCCTCGCCATGTCCGGCGAGGTCCACGTCGACGGCGTGCCCGTACTGCCGGGCTCGATGCTCTACCTCGGCTGCGGCCGCTCCGAGCTCCCGCTGCGCGCGGAGTCGGACGCCGGGATCATGCTCCTGGGCGGCGAACCGTTCGCGGAGGAGCTGATCATGTGGTGGAACTTCGTGGGACGCACGCAGGACGACATCGAACAGGCCCGGCGGGACTGGATGAACGGCTCGCGGTTCGGGGAGGTCAAGGGCTACGACGGCGATCCGCTGCCCGCGCCGGAACTGCCGCCGGTACCGCTGAAGGCACGGGGCCGGGTGCGCTGAGCCGCCCGACCGCCTACGGCGCAGGGGGAACGGTGTGCCGGCCGGCGGGCGGCGCTGCCGGCCCCCCGCCTCCTCCCAGGCGGCCCGCCAGGACACGGGCCCGGGCCCGCTGGACCGCTCCCGCCTGTGAGGCGGCGAAGCGCAGCAGGCCCGGCGGCGTCCGCAGGCGCAGGATGTCGGTGACGACGCTGCCGGCCTCGTCGCGGTCGATGGCGAAGCGGTAGCTCATGCGGACCCGGCCGGGGCTGCGGACCTCGCCGGAGACCTCGGCGCAGTGCGGAAGGCCGTCCGCGTCGGCGACCAGCGTGACGTCGATGACGTTGTCGTGCCACGCGACGCCCAGGAAGCGGAAGCGTTCCACCGCCGTGTAGCGCACGGTGTCACCGCTGCGGCGCACGTCGCGGACGGCGACGAGGAGCGGTGACAGGCCTATGTAGTGCGACGGCTCGGCCAGGTGTGCGAAGACGTCCGCCGGCGGCGCGGCGACCTGGTACGTGTGCCTCAGCTCGGTGGACGGCACCCCGGGCTCCTCCTCGGTAGGCGCGGCGGCGGCGGGCGGACCGTCAGTGCAGTGCGGCCTCCCCCGCGCGGACGGCGCCCAGGGCGCGCTCGGCGGTCTCCTCGTTCTCGCCGACCGGACTGACGTAGGCCAGCACCTCGCGCGCGGCGGTCTCGCCGAGCATGCGGGTGATCACCCATGTGGCGAGGTACTGGGAGGCCAGGCAACCGCCCGCCGTGGCGATGTTCCCCTCGGCGTGGAACGGCGCGTCCAGCACGGTGACGCCGCAGGCCTCGACGAAGGGCCGGGTCCTGGTGTCCGTGCAGGCCGGCATGGCGTCCAGCAGGCCCAGCCGGGCGAGCACCAGGGCTCCGGAGCACTGCGCGCCGATCAGCTGCCGCGCGGGGTCGAGCCGCAGCTCGGAGAGGAGCCGGTCGTCGGCGACCACGTCCCGTGTCCGCACGCCGCTGCCGATCAGCACCGCGTCGGCCTCGGTCACGAACTCCATCGGGCGCTGCCGGGTCACCTCGACGCCGTTCATCGACCTGATCACCGGCGTCGGGGTGGTGATGAAGGCCTCCAGACCGTCCTTGCGGCACCGGTTGACGAGCGCGGAGGCGATGAAGCTGTCGAGTTCGTTGAACCCGTCGAAGGTGACCACGGCTACCTGCATCGCAACTCCTCGGAACGGCATCGGGCCGCCAGTGTCTCGCGGGACACCGCCCCGCGGGGAGGGCCGGCCGGCGATCCGTGACACACACGGCCGGCACACACCGCCGCCGCGGCGTTGCGCCAGGTCGCGCGGGCGAGGGAGCGGCACGCGGGAGCCGGGGGCAGGCTGGAAGGTGGAGGTGGGTTGCCGTGGCGGAGAACGAACCCCTCTCACCCGTCGAGGACGCGGCGCTGGTGGACGCCCTGTTCCGTCCGTCCCCTGCCGGCCGGCTGGTCCTCGACAGGCGGCTGCGGGTCCTGCGGAGCAGTCTCACCGGCCCCGCCCGGTACGACGCCGGGCAGATCGCCGGCAAGCGCCTCACGGACGTGTACGCGATGTCCGCGCCCGCCGAGGTGGAGGCCATGCTGTACGGCGTGCTGGAGACCGGTTCGTCCGCACCGGGACGGCTGGTTCGGGTCCGCCCGGACGGCACGTCCGGCTCGGAGCGCCTGTTCTCCGTCTCCGCCACCCGCCTGACAGACCGTCAGGGGGCGGTCGGCGGGCTGCTGGTGGAGATGGCCGACGTCACCGACTGCGCGCAGCTCACCGCCCGCCTGCGCCTCCTGGGCTCGGTGTGCAAGCACGTGGGACAGACCCTCGACCTGGTGGTCACCTGCGAGGAACTGGTGCGGGAGGTGGTGCCCGGGCTGGCGGACGTCGCCGTGGTGGACGTGGTGGACGCCGTGGCCCGCGGCGAGGATCCGCCGCCCAGCCCCCTGGCGCGGGGGGTGCCCCTGCGCCGTATCGCCTTCGGGCGCAGCGGCGGGGAGGAGCAGCTGGGGGCGCATCCGGTGGGTGATGTGCGCGCTCTCGCGGCCACGACGCCGTACGCCCAGACGCTGGCCGATCTCAGGCCCCGCCTGGTCTGTCTCGACGCCGACACGCCCTGGCTGGCGGCAGACCCGCCGCGCGGGGCGGCGATCCGGGCCTCCGGCGCCCGCAGTCTCATCACCGCGCCGCTGACCCTGCGCGGGACCGTGCTGGGGCTGCTGAGCCTGTACCGCACCGGACGGGCGGACCGCCACGACGAGAGCGATGTCGCCCTGGCCATGGCGGTGGCCGCCCACACCGCGCTGTGCATCGACAACGCCCGCCGCTACACCCGCGAACACACCATCGCCCTGACCATTCAGCGCGATGTGCTGCTGCCCTGCCCCGCCAAGGGGTCGAGCCTCGAGACCGCGGCCCTGCGCATGCCGTCCCCGACGGGCGGGGGAGGCGGGTTCGACACCTTCGCGCTGCCCGGCGCCCGCACCGCGCTGGTGATCGGCGAGGTCGACGGGCGGGGCATCCGGGCGGCCACCACCCTGGGGCAGATTCGGACCGCCACCCACTCCCTGGCCGCGTTCGACCTGGAACCCGACGAACTGCTCGCCCGCCTCAACGACACCGCCCTCGGCCTGGCCCGGGAACGCGCGGCGCTGCCGTCCGGCGTGCGCTCGCCGCTCACGGGAAGCTCGGCCTACGCGGTCTACGACCCCCTCGCCCAGACCTGCGCCATCGCCCTGGCCGGGCATCCCCCGCCGGTCATCGCCCATCCCGACGGCACGACCGAGATCCCCGACCTGCCCGCCGGGCCCCCGCTGGGCAGTGCCGAGGGTCCCCCCTTCGCCGCCGCCACCTTCCCGGTCGCCGACGGCAGCGTCCTCGCCTTCTACACCTCCTCCCTCCTGCGCGCCGTCCCGTCCTCCGACACCCTGCGCCGGGTGCTGGCGGAGCCCGGCCGGCCGCTGCAGGACCTGTGCGACGAGGTGCTGTACCGGCTGCGCGACGACGGCGACCACGGGGACGTCTTCCTCCTCCTCGCCCGCACCCACGCCTTCCCCGCCGACCAGGTCGCCGCATGGCAGCTCGACCACGACCCGAGGGCCGCCGCCGTGGCGCGCGCCCACGCCCGGCGGCAGCTCGGCCGTTGGGGCGTGGACGCGGAGACCGCCTTCACCACCGAGACCATCGTCAGCGAGCTGGTGACCAACGCGGTCCGCTACGGCGCCCCGCCGCTGCGGTTGCGGCTCCTCAAGGACCGCTCCCTGACCTGCGAGGTGCACGACAGCCTCGCCGTCGCGCCGCGGCTGCGGCACGCGAAGACCGCCGACGAAGGCGGGCGCGGGCTGTTCATCATCGCCCAGCTCGCGCAGAACTGGGGTGTGCGCTACACCCTCGACGGCAAGACCGTCTGGGCCGAGCAGCCCCTTCCGGCCCGGTGAGCGCGCGGCGCGCCCGTCACCGCCCGGTCTCCACGGAGTCGAGCAGCTCACCGCCGTACAGGTCCTGCAGCCAGTTGGTCTGGTAGACGGTGTCGAGGTAGCGCTCGCCGAGGTCGGGGGCGATGGCCACGGCGGTGACGGGGCTGCCCTCGTGCCGCGCCAGCCAGTTGGTCGCCGCGCTGACCACCGTTCCGGTGGAGCCGCCGAACAGGAAGCCGCGCCGGGCCAGGCGGTGGCACATGCGGATGGTGTCCGTCTCCTCCACCCGGATCACCTCGTCCACGCAGGACTCGTCGAGCAGCGGCGGGCGCATGCTCATGCCGAGGCCCGGGATCATCCGGCGGCCCGGCTCGCCGCCGAAGGCCACCGACCCCACGCTGTCCACGGCGACGATCCGCACCGGCCGGTGCCACCGCCGGAAGTAGCGTGCGCAGCCCATCAGGGTCCCGGTCGTGCCCGCGCCGACGAAGAGGACGTCCAGCTCCGGGAACTGGCGCGCGATCTCCGGGCCCGTGGTGCGGTAGTGCGCCCTCCAGTTGCCCTCGTTGGTGTACTGGCTGAGCCAGACGTACCGGTCGTCGGAGGCGCACAGGGCGCGGACGTACTCGATGCGGGCGCCGAGGAACCCGCCGTTGGAGTCCTGGTCGGCGACGATGTGCACCTCGTTGCCGAGCGCCTCCATCAGCAGGCGGGTGGACAGGTTGCAGCGGGAGTCCGTCACGCACAGGAACCGGTAGCCCTTGCTCGCGGCGATCATGCCGAGCGCGACGCCGAGGTTCCCGGAGGACGACTCGACGAGGACGGAGTCCGGCGCCAGGACTCCGTCCCGTTCGGCGCTCTCCACCATCTCCTTGGCGGCCTTCAGCTTGATGGAGCCGGCGAAGTTGAAGGCCTCGCACTTCAGATAGAGCGGGTATCCGCAGACCGACTCCAGATCGACGAAGAGATCGCCCTGGTTGAAGTCGTACGGAGCCGAGACGACAGGCACGGCGGACCTCCTGGTGCCCGGCCGAGGACGGCGGCCTCAGCCGTAGCGGCGAAGTTCGTGGAAGAAGTCATCGATGACACGCAGGCCGCCCGCCCGGGACACCTCGTCGTAGACGTAGCGGCCGACGGCCAGGTCGAGGACGCCGAGCCCGAACGGCGAGAAGACCACCGGCCGGTCGGCCGGGGGGGCGACGCGTCCGGCCATGACGTCGCTGAGCGTCCCGGTCAGGAAGCCGCGGTTGCCGGTGAGCTGTTCGGCCAGGTGGGGTGAGGTGTCGGCCTTCAGGCAGTGCTCGACGTCGTCGACGAAGTTGGCCGCGCCGAGCAGGATCTCGGGGGCGAGGTCGCGCAGGGACACGTGCAGGACGAGCGGGTTGTGGCCGAACCATGCCGGGTCGGTGACGTGGGGCCGGGCGGCGACGGTGGCGAAGACGACGAGGTCACTGGAGCGGACCAGGTCCTCGGCGCGGTCGTGGACGGTGACCGGTGCGGTGGTGCCGGCCTGGCTCAGGTAGCCGCGGAAGCCGGCGGCGCTGTCGGCGGACACGTCGTGCACGCCGACCGCTTCGAAGGACCAGCCGGTGCCGGTGAGGAAGGTGTGGATGTAGCGGGCGATCAGGCCCGTGCCGAAGAATCCGACGCGGGTGGGGCGGGGCCGGCCGCGGCTGAGCCGGTCGGCGGCGAGCGCCGCGGAGGCGGCGGTCCTGGTGGCGCTGATGATCGAGCTTTCCAGGCAGGCGAACGGGTAGCCGGTGTCGTGGTCGTTGAGGATCAGCACCGCGGAGGCGCGCGGCAGACCGGCGCTCACGTTCTGCGGGAAACTGGAGATCCACTTCAGGCCGTCCACGCGGTCCGGCCCGCCGAGGGAGGCCGGCAGGGCGATGATCCGGGCCGTGGGGCGGTCGGGGAAGCGGAGGAAGTACGACGGCGGGTTGACGGTGTCCCCGGCGTCGTGCAGCCGGTAGGCGGCCTCGACCAGTTCCACGATCTGCCGCTCGCGTCCGCTCAGGGCGCGCTGCACCTGCTCGCCGCCGATCACGGCGAACGCCGGCACGGGTGCGGGTCCGGGCGTGGCCGGGGTGGCGGCCGGCAGTACGTCGGTCATCGCTCGCTCGCCTCCGGGTTCGCCGTGTGGCCGGCCGGGCGCACGGGCTCGGCCATGCCCACCAGGACCTGCCGGTCGCCGGTGAAGGCCTCCCGGCTGTGGGCGGTGCGGATGTTGTCCACGAGCAGCAGGTCGCCGGCCTGCCAGGGCGCCCGCCGGGTCTGCGCGTCGTAGGCGGCGTTGATCAGCTGGACGACGTCCTCGCCGATGGGACTGCCGTCGCCGTAGCGGGTGTTGAAGGGCAGTCCGTCCGCGCCGTAGACGTCCACCAGGTACTCGCGTACCTCCGGGGCGAGAGTCCACTCGTTGAGGAAGGCGATCTGGTTGAACCAGCAGCGCCGGCCGGTGTGCGGGTGCCGGACGACGGCGCTGCGGCGCTGCTCGGTGCGCAGGGTGCCGTCGGGCTGCCAGACGGCGTCGATGGCGTGGGCCCGGCAGTAGCGCTCGATCTCGGCGCGGTCGGCGGTGCCGAACGACTCCGTGAGGCTCGCCCCGATCTCGTCGTTGTAGGTGCGGGTCAGGATCCAGCCCTCCCGCTCGAACCGTTCGGTGAGCGCGGTGGGCAGCGCCCGCAGGACTTCCTCGGCGTCGGCCACCGCCGTCGCCCCGCCCTGCGCGGGCGCGGTGAGGCAGGCGAACAGCATCAGGCCGGGCACCTCGAGCAGGTAGCTCAGCTCGTGGTGCATGCACATCGGCTGGTTGGCGGGCCAGGTCGTGGACGTGTAGACGCCGGGAAGGCGGGCCTCGCGGGGGGCGAAGGCCTCCCGCTCCGTCATCAGACCGCCGGACAGCCGCGCGAAGACGGCTCCGACCTGGTCGGCGTCCCGCAGCCCGAGGCCGCGGACCAGCACCGCGCCGTGCTCGGCGACCTGTGCGCGCAGCGGTTCGCGGTACTCCGCCGCCCAGCTCGGGGCGTCGTCGAGGGGGTCGACGTGCAGCAGCGCCGGGCTGTCCGGCCGCAGCTCCACATCGAGCGCGGCTGCCGGCGAGGAGAAGGGCATCTGGGGTTCCTTTCGGTGGACCGCCCGGGGATGCGACGGGCTCAGGAGGAGGCGAGGGGTACGACGGTCTTCAGCACGGCCTGGGCCGCGTCGGCGGGACGGGTGCGCAGGAAGTAGTGGCCGCCGTCGGCGAGTTCGTGCAGATCGACGTGTTCGGCCAGCAGCAGCCAGTCCCGGTGCCGTTCGGCGTGGCCGGCGGTGTGCGGGTCGTCGGCGGCGACGACCACGGTGACCGGCGCGGACAGTTTCTCCGGCGGCGGCGCCTGGAGGGCCTGCCGGAAGTAGCGGTGTGCGGACAGGCAGTCGTGCCGGTAGGCCGCGGCGATGTGTGCGGCGTGCCGCTCGTTCAGTTCGGCCAGTTCGGCGTAGCCGGCGTCCCGGGACAGCCGCCGTGCGATCTCGGCGTCGTCGAGGTGCGTCAGTTCCTCGACGGCGGCGTGCCGGCCGTCGGCCGTGCCGAGCAGGTGCGCCGCGAGGAACAGGCGCGTCACGCGCACGCCTCGCCGCCCGAGTCTCCTGGCCGTCTCCATCGCCGGTGCGGCGCCCGAGGAATGGCCCCAGAGCATGACCCGGTCCAGGCCGCGGGCGGTGATCTCGGCGGCGACCTGCTCGGCCACCTCCTCGAGCGGCGCGAACGGCTCCGGGTGCTCGGCGAGGTGGTGGCCGGGGAGGTCGACGGCGAGGACGGCCACGCCGGCGGCCGCCAGCGCGCTCGCCATCGGCTGGTAGTTGACCGCGTTGCCGCCCGCGTAGGGGAAGCACACCAGCACGGACCGCGGCGCGCCGCTCGCGCCGGACAGGGGCACCAGCAGCTCCGGGCGTCGCCGGGCCGTGCCGTCGACGAGGGCGGCCAGGTCGGCGAGGACCGGATGGCGGGTGATGTCCTTCAGGGACACCGCGCGGTCGAGGGCGAGGGTGAGCCGGACCGCGGTCAGGGAGGTGCCGCCGCAGTCGAAGAAGTGGGTCGTGCGGCCGATCTGCTGCGCGGGCACTCCGAGCAGCTCGGCCCAGGCCGCGGCCAGCCGCCGCTCGGTCGGGGTGAGCGGGCCGGTGTCGTCCCCCGCCTCCGCGTCCGGTGCGGCTGCCTCGGCCCGTGCGGTCAGGCTCTTGCGGTCGGTTTTGCCGTTGGCGGTCAGCGGCAGGCTCTCCTGCCAGTGGAAGGCCGCCGGGACCATGTAGTCGGGCAGTGTCGCGGCGAGCGCCTCGCGCAGGGCCTCGGGCGGCTGCCGTCGCCCGGTGTACCAGGCGATCAGCTGCTTGCCGCCGCCGGGCCGCTCGGCGACGACCACCGCGCCCTCGCGCACGCCGTCCACGCGCAGCAGCGTGTTCTCGATCTCGCCGATCTCGATCCGGAATCCGCGGATCTTGACCTGGCTGTCCCGGCGGCCCAGGAACTCCAGCTTGCCGCCGGGGTGCCAGCGTCCCCAGTCGCCGCCCAGGTAGAGCCGTTCGCCCGGCCGGTACGGGTCCCTGCGGTAGGCCTCGCGGGTGCGCTCGGGGTCGTTGACGTATCCCCGGCCGACGCAGACGCCGGAGAAAGCGATCAGTCCGGGGGCGCCGAGCGGCACCAGGGACAGGTGCTCGTCCACGACGTAGACGCGGACGTTGTTGACGGGCCGTCCGAGCAGCACCCGCTCGGGCACCTCGGTGAGCAGTTCGTGGTTGGTGTCGTCCGACGTCTCGGTCAGCCCGTAGGCGTTGAGCAGCCCGGTTCCCGGGCGGACGGCGAACCAGCGCTGGACCAGCTCCCGTTTCAGCGCCTCGCCGGTCACCGACACGCACCGCAGGTCCGGCAGGGTGCGCGGGTGCCGCTCCAGATACGAGACGACGACCTCCAGGTAGGAGGGCACGAGCTGCGCCACGGTGACCCGGCCGCGCTCCAGCGTGTCGACGAAGCGCTCCACGTCCGTGATCGCGTCCTGCTCGACCAGCAGGGTCCTCCCGCCGGCCAGCAGCGGGGCCAGCAGCTGCCACAGGGAGATGTCGAAGCACTGCGGGGCCGTCTGCGCCACCACGCATCCCTCGCCGAGCGCCAGGTCGTCGATCTTGGCGTGGAGATGGTTGAGCATGCCCGCGTGCTCGCACATCGCTCCCTTGGGCTCGCCGGTGGAGCCGGACGTGAAGTAGATGTAGGCGAGGTCGCCGGGGTCCACCCGGACGCCGGGGTCGTGGTCGGCGTGCCCTTCGGCGCAGGCGGTGTCGGTGCGCAGTGCCGTGACGTCCGGGAGCGTGGCCAGCGCCTGGTCGAGGCTGCCGGTGCTGCCGCACTCGGTCAGCACCAGCCGGCAGCCCGCCCGGGACAGCGTCGCCGCGATGCGCCCGGCCGGGAAGTGCGGCTCGATGGGCAGGTAGGTGCCGCCCGCCTTGAACACGGCCAGCACCGCGGCGAGCCAGTCGAGGTCGCGTTCGGTGACGACGGCGACCACGTCCTCGCGGCCCAGGCCCCGCGCCAGCAGCGCCCGTGCCAGCCTGTTCGCGCGCCGGTTGAGCTCGTCGTACGTCCATTGCCGCTCGCCGTGCACGGCCGCGACGGCCTGCGGATGCGCCCGTACGCGCTGCTCGAACAGTTCGTGCACCCGGGCGTCCGGCAGCGGCCGGCGGGGCCCGGCCAGGCCTTCCAGCTGCTCCCGCACCTCCTCGACCGGCAGCAGGCTCTGCCGGGTGTGGTCGGCGGCCGGGTCGGCCGTCATCAGCCTGAGCGCCGTGAGGTGGTAGCCGCCGATGCGCGCGGCGGCAGGGGCGTCGAGCACGTCGGTGCGGTGGCGCAGGCGCAGCGTCAGCCGTCCGCCCCGGTCGGACCAGCGCACCTGGAGGTCGCCGTCGTCGGCGTGGCTCTCGTCGGCTCCGAGGGGACCGAACACGACCTCGTACGGCGGCCGGGTCAGGCCCAGTTCGCGCCGCAGCTTCTCCACCGGGAACTCCCGGTGCGCCAGCACCTCCGCCTCGGCGTGCGCGGCGGCGGCCAGCAGGGCGTGCCAGGATCCCGGCGGCACGGTCGCCCGGCACGGCAGCGGCTCACCGCGCACGCCGGTGGTGTAGCCGGTGACCACGTCGGGCTCGCCGGACAGCACGGCCAGCACCTTCAGGTGTGCGGCCAGCATCAGCGCGCTGACCGGCGTTCCCCGGTGCCGGACCAGTTCCCGCACCGCCTGCGCCACCTCGGCCGGCACGGGCATCTCGAGGTCGGCGGCTCCCGCGGCCGGCTCCCGTACCCAGCGGGGCACCGTGGTGACACCGCCGGCGGTGAGTACCCGGCTCCAGAACTCCCGGTCCGCTTCCACGCACGTCTCCATCGAATGGCCTTCCTCAGCTCACGGTCGCCGTGGCGGTGTCGGCGGCCGGGGTCGCCCGGCCGGTTCCGCGGGGCCGGCCGGCGCCCTCCGGCATGTCCACCGCGGGATTGCCGCCCCAGGTCGCGTTCGGGGGGACTTCCTCGCCCTTCATGAGGAAGGAGTCGGGGGCGAGCGCCGAGCCGTCGCCCATGGTCACGCCGTAGTGCACATGGGCGCCGACGCCGAGGGTGCAGCCGGTGCCGAGCGTGGTCCGGTCGGACTTGAAGGTGCCGTCCTCCTGCGAGTGGCACTGGATCTTGCTGCCCGCGTTGAGCGTGCACGCGTCGCCGATGGCGGTGAGGGTCCGCTCGGTCAGATAGCAGCCGTCGTCGAACACCGCGCGGCCGACGCGCACCCCCAGCAGCCGCCAGACCAGGCTCTTGAAGGGAGTTCCGTTGTAGACCTCGAGGAACTGGGTCGGCACCTTCCACAGCCGCTCGTGCCACCAGAAGTACGGGTCGTAGATGGAGCACAGCCGGGGGCGCAGCGGACGGAACGCGGTGATGCAGCGCTCCACAAGGACGAAGTACGCGGTGGAGAAGGCGAGCGTGATCGCCAGGTACCCGGCGATCACCACGTGTCCGGCCACGCCGTACAGGTCCACGGAGGCGAGGCCCAGCAGGGTGAGCGCGAAGGTGTGCAGCCATCGCACGAGCAGCATCAGCAGCATGGAGCGGAGGTTGTGGCGGTTCTTGGCGGCGAGCCGGCGGCGGAACGCGTCACCCGTGCGCAGGTGGTCGAACCGCGCGTCGCGGTCCACCGAGCGGGGGATCTCGAAGCACGGTGAGCCGAGGAGCCCGACGCCTTCGCGGACCTCGCCGTCGAGGGGGATCATCACCTTCGTCGCGAGCAGGCAGTTGTCGCCGGTCCGGCCGCCGGCCGGATAGGCGATGTTGTTGCCCAGGAAGTTGCGCGGACCGATGGAGACCCTGGAGAGCCGGAAGGACGTGCTGGAGTAGTCCGCGTTGACGAGGGAGAGGCCGTCGGCGACCATCGTGCCGCTGCCGACGGAGACCAGCAGCGGCGTCTCGTGCCGCACCTCGGTGCCGAAGTTCGATCCGGTCTGCTCCACCCGCGAGAGGTCGTATCCGATGCCGCGCAGGTACGGCACGATGTAGGAGCTGTCCCCGAAGAGCCAGGCGAAGAACTTCACGTTGGTCATGCGGGCCGTGGCGCGGTGCAGCGCGTAGTGGAGTCCGTAGAGCGGATAGACCCGGCCGGGCCGGACGACCAGGCCGAGCAGGCGCGGGAGGGTGCACAGGGCCAGCAGTCCCAGGGCGGCGCATCCGAAGAACAGCACGAGGGAGAGCACCAGGGCGTCCGTGAGCAGCTGGGACCGGGACAGCGCGGCCGTCTGCGGGTCGAGTCGCCTGCCGATCGCCGGCACCTCGGTGAACAGCAGGTACACCCCGCCGACGACCAACGGGACGTACAGCAGGAAGAGCTGCAGCAGGGTGCCGAGGCCGAACCAGGCCCGGCGCGCGGTGCCGCACCGGGCCGGCGGGACCCTGGCGTAGTCGGTCGGCGTGGGCTCCGCCGGTGATCCGTGCCAGCGCTCGCCGTCCGGGACCGCCTGGCCCCGGTGCAGGGCGGACGCGTGGCCGAGCTGGGCGCCGTCGCCGATCGACGTGTCGATGTCCAGGACGGTCTTCTCGCCGACGAAGACGTCGCGGCCGAGCGTGACCCGGCCGGTCTGGATGCGGCCCGCGTGGGCCCGGTAGCCGAGGAAGAACGAATCCTTGCGGATCACCGTGCCCGCGCCGATCGTCAGCAGGTCGGTGCAGACGGGGACGGTGCGGGACAGGATCGTGACGCCCTTGCCGACGCGCGCGCCGAGTGCCCGCAGATACAGCACGTACAGCGGGGTGCCGGTGAGGAAGAGCATCGGATTGGCGTGCAGCAGCGCCTTGACGAGCCAGAAGCGCAGATACGCCAGGCCCCACACGGGGAACTCCCCCGGTCGCCAGCGGCCGATGAGCAGCCACTTGGCGACGACCGGGAACGCGCACACGGCGACGAACCCGGCGCCTCCGAACACGACCGACCGCAGATAGACGTCGGCCACGCCGGAACCGGTGGCGATCCATTCGTACCCGCTGGCGGTGACGAATCCGGAGACGAGGGAGTAGCCCAGGAAGGCCAGCAACTGGAGGGTCCCGCACAGCAGGTGGGTCCACCGGTTCCCGGCCCGCATCGGCACCGGGACGGTCTCGGGTCCCGGCTCCTCGGGCTCCGACGAAGGCGGCCGGGCCGGCGCCGCGTGGGCGGGGTCCGGGGCGGCGGGGGCGGTGCGTGCGAGAGCCGCGGCCAGGCTCTGGATCGTGGGGTGCCGGTAGATGTCCCGCATGGACGGGGACGGCAGATCGGCCCTCTTCCGTAACCGGGCGCAGAACTGGGCCATGACCAGGGAGTTGGCGCCCAGGTCGGTGAAGAAGTGGCTGTCGACCGGGACGGTCTCGGCGCCCAGCAGAGCGGCCAGCGCCTGGGCGAGCTCCGTCTCGGTCTCCGCCCGGCTCATGGCGGCGGCGGGTTCGTCCGGCTCCGACAGGACCTCGGAGGACTGCTCCGCCATGCGCTCTCCTCTTCGGACGGGGATGTTCCTGATCACGAACCGGCGGATTCAGTTTGTCCGGATGCAGGTGAATATGCCACTTATCACGGTGTGCAACCGCGGGTGCGGACAGCCCGGTTGAGTCACGTTTCCCCTGCACGCGCGCGGGGATCGGGAACCGGGAATCACCTGAACGGCCGTCCCTCGGACGCCTGGACAGACGGCGGGTTCACCGCAGACGGCAGGGCCGGCGGCGGGCTGCGGAGTTGACCTTGCCCCTGGGGGCAAGGTCTACGCTGTCACGGCCTGCCGACCAGCCGATCATGGAGCCAGTGTGTCCAAGTCCAAGACCGTGACCCTGCGGGGCGCCACCCTCCACTACGACGATCTCGGACCGTCGGGCGGGCTGCCGGTCCTCCTGATCCACGGGCACCCCTTCGACCGCACCCTGTGGGCGCCCCAGGCCGTGGCGCTGGCCGGGGCCGGGTACCGGGCCATCACCCCCGACCTGCGCGGGTACGGCCGCAGCAGCGTCACCCCCGGCAAGGTGCTCCTCGCCGACTTCGCCGACGATCTCGCCGCGCTCCTCGACCATCTGGGCATCGAGCGGGCGGTGGTCGGCGGCGTCTCGATGGGCGGCCAGATCAGCATGGAGTTCCAGCGCCGGCACCCGCGGCGGGTGCGCGCCCTCGTCCTGTCGGACACCTCCGCCCCCGCCGAGACCGCGGAGGGCAAGGAGTTCCGCAACCGGCTCGCCGACCGGCTCCTCGCCGAGGGGATGGACGGCTACGCGGACGAGGTGATCGACAGGATGCTGGCCGCGTACAACGTCGCCGCGATGCCTGATGTCGCCGCGCGGGTGCTGGGCATGATGCGCGCCACCGACCCGCGCGGGGCGGCGGCGGCCCTGCGGGGGCGGGCCGAGCGCCCCGACTACCGGGACACGCTGGCCGCCGTCACCGCGCCGGTTCTGATCGTCGTCGGGGCGGACGACGTCTTCACGCCGGTCGCGGACGCCGAGGCGATCCACCGTCTCGTCCCCCACGCCGCCCTGACCGTGGTCGAGAAGGCGGGACACCTGCCGGGCGCCGAGCAGCCCGAGTCCTTCAACACGGTCCTGCTGGACTTCCTCGCCGCGCAGGTGACCGCCGGCGGCTGAGCACCGGCCGGGCGTGACGGCGGCGCCCCGACATCAGTTGGTGGAATATTCAACGAATGCGTTCCGTTGTGGCCGCCGAAGGAGGTCACGAGTGGAGACGCAACGGGAGACCGCGTACTACGACCACGGCACGCCGGCGGAGCGCTGGGAGCGGGCGCAGCAGTTCTTCGACGCCAAGGACTACGCGGGGGCGGCGCGGGTGCTGACCGGGCTGGTGGAGGAGGTGCCGGAGCAGACCGGACCCCGGCTGCTGCTGGCCCGCGCCTACTATCACTCGGCCCAACTGCGCCGGGCGGAGGCGGAGTTGCGGGTCATCGTCGAGCGTGACCCGGTGGAGCACTACGCGCGGCTGATGCTGGGCCGCACGCTCCAGAGGCAGGCCCGGCACGAGGAGGCGGAGCCGCATCTGCGCATCGCCTCGGCGCTCGCGGGCGACTTCCCGGAGCGGTGAGCGCAGGCGCGGGACGGGCCGCGGGTCCGGCCGCGCCTTTCCGGCCGGGCCCGCTCGCGCGGATGCGGTGGCCGTGCCGGGGACGGCGTTCCCGCATGGCATGCTGAGGCGATGGCAGCTCCCCGTGATCACGCACCGCTCGCCGAACGGGTCGAGGAACTCCTCGCCGCCGGCGGGCCCTTGCCCATCGTCGCCGCCGGGCAGCCGGTGCTGCGGCGCCGGGCCGAGCCGTACGACGGTCAGCTCGGCCCCGCCCTGCTCGCCCGCTTCGTCGAGGCGCTGCGCGTCACCATGCACGCGGCGCCCGGCGTGGGCCTCGCCGCGCCGCAGGTCGGCGTCGGGCTGAGGATCGCGGTGATCGAGGATCCGGCGCCGGTGCCCGAGGAGGTCGCGGCGGCCCGGGGCCGGGTCCCGCAGCCGTTCCGGGTCCTGGTCAACCCGGTGTACGAGCCGGCCGGCACCGCGCGTGCCGCGTTCTTCGAGGGGTGTCTGAGCGTGCCGGGCTGGCAGGCGGTGGTGGCCCGGCACGCCGAGGTCCGCCTGCGCGGCGAGGACGAGCACGGCCGCGCGCTGGACGAGGTGTTCAGCGGGTGGCCCGCGCGGATCGTCCAGCACGAGACGGACCACCTGGACGGCACGCTCTACCTGGACCGGGCCGAACTGCGTTCCCTGTCCACGAACGAGGCGGTCGCCGCCCTGTGGAACCGGCCGGCACCGGACGCGGCGGCCGAGGCGCTCGGCTTCTCACTGCCCTAGCCGCTCCGCCGCCCGCCCCGGCTCTCGTGAGTGAACCGCACCGGGAGGCCGGAGCCCCCGTCGGACGCGCCCCGGCCTCGCCGTCAGTTGTCGCGGTACGCCTCCAGCAGCCGCAGCCACACCTCGCTCAAGGTCGGATACGACGGGACCGCGTGCCACAGCCGGCTGACGGGGACGCGGCCGACGACCGCGACGGTGGCCGAGTGGATGAGTTCGCCGACGCCGGGGCCGACGAACGTGACGCCGCGCAGGATCTCGTCCTCCAGGTCGACCACCATGCGGGCGCGGCCCTTGTAGCCGTCGCCGTACAGTCCGGCGCCCGCGACGGCGGAGAACTCGACGTCGACGGCGCGGACCCGGTGGCCGGCCTGCTCGGCCTCGGCGAGGGACAGGCCGACTGCGGCTGCCTCGGGGTCGGTGAAGACCACCTGCGGTACGGCGTGATGGTCGGCGGTGGCCATGTGCGCGCCCCACGGCTCGTCCGGCACCGGGTCGCCGGCCGCTCGGGCGGCGATGGCGGTGCCGGCGACACGGGCCTGGTACTTGCCCTGATGGGTGAGCAGGGCCCGGTGGTTGACGTCGCCGACCGCGTACAGCCAGTCGGTGCCGGTGACCCGGAGGGTGTCGTCGACGTCCAGCCAGGAGCCGGGTTCCAGGCCGACGGTGTCGAGGCCGATGTCGTCGGTGTGCGGGACGCGGCCGGTGGCGAAGAGGATCTCGTCGGCCTCCAGCCGGTCGCCCGCGGAGGTGACGGCGACGACCGTGCCGTTCTCGCGGGTGACGGACTCCACGGAGGTGCCGGTGCGGATGTCGGCGCCCGCCTCGGTGAGGGCCGCGGCGACCAGTTCCCCGGCGAACGGCTCCATGCGGTTCAGCAGCCCCTTGCCGCGCACGAGCAGGGTCACCCGGGAGCCGAGGGCCTGCCAGGCGGTGGCCATCTCGGTGGCGACGACACCTCCGCCGACGACGATGAGCCGGTCCGGGGCGGCCTTGGCGCTGGTCGCCTCCCGGCTGGTCCACGGCTCGACCTCCGCGAGGCCGGGCAGGTCGGGCAACTGGGCGCGGGTGCCGGTGGCGACGGCGACGGCGTGCCGCGCGGTGAGGGTGGTCACGGTGCCGTCGGGCGCGGTCACGGTGACCGTACGGGGACCGGCGAGCCGGCCGTGGCCGCGGTACAGCTCGGCCCCGATGCCGTTCACCCAGGAGACCTGGCCGTCGTCCTTCCAGTGGGAGGTGTACTCGTCCCGGCGGGCGAGCACGGCCGGGGTGTCGAGCGGGCCCTGGACCGAGGGGGCGAGACCGGGCAGGCGGCGGGCGTCCGCCTGGGCGATCACCGGCCGCAGCAGCGCCTTGCTGGGCATGCACGCCCAGTAGGAGCACTCGCCGCCGACCAGTTCGCTCTCCACGATCGCGGTGGTGAGACCGGCCGCGCGGGTGCGGTCGGCGACGTTCTCCCCCACGGGTCCGGCCCCGAGCACCACGACGTCGTACGCGATGGATTCCGTTTCCGTCATGGGGTCAGTCTGGTGGGTGGTGTGCGCGACGGCCACATGGGTACGTGCGCCCGACGACAGACGTGCGCGTGTGGAATAGGCGGCCCGGCGGCCGTGTTTCCGCCGTCGGCACACCCCACACCAGGAAGAGGGACCCGGCCATGAGCACCAGCACCGTGGAGCTGACCAAGGACAACTTCGACCAGACGGTCACCGACAACGACTTCGTGCTGATCGACTTCTGGGCCGAGTGGTGCGGGCCGTGCCGCCAGTTCGCACCCGTGTACGAGAAGGCCGCCGAGGACAACCCGGACCTCGTCTTCGGCAAGGTGGACACCGAGGCCCAGCCCGAGCTGGCGCAGGCCTTCGGCATCCAGTCGATCCCGACGCTGATGATCGTCCGCGACAAGGTCGCCGTCTACGCCCAGCCGGGCGCGCTGCCCGAGGCCGCGCTGACGGACCTCATCGGACAGGCCCGGAACCTGGACATGGACGAGGTCCGCAAGAGCATCGCGAACCAGCAGGGGCAGGGGGGCGCGGCCCAGTAGCCCCCGCTCGGCCCTAGAACGGGTACGGCGCCACGTCGCCGCGCACCGTGGTCCAGCGCAGCTCGGTGAAGGCGTCCAGGTTGGCGTCGCCGCCGAAGCGGGCGCCGGTGCCGGACGCGGCGACGCCGCCGAACGGGGCGACCGCCTCGTCGTTCACGGTCTGGTCGTTGACGTGGACGATGCCGGTCGGGATCCGTTCGGCGAGGTCCAGGGCGCGCGCGGTGTCCCGGCTGACGATGCCCAGGGAGAGGCCGTAGGGGCTGTCCGCGGCGAGCGCCGCCGCCTCGTCGGCGGTGGTGAAGGAGCGGACCGGTGCGACCGGGCCGAAGACCTCCTCGGTGTAGGCGGGGGTGTGCTCGCCGGTGCCGGCGAGCACGGTCGGCCGGTAGAAGAGCCGTTCGTGGGTGCCGCCGGCGGCGAGTTTCGCGCCCCGGGCGGTGCTCTCCCGGACCAGGCCGTCGATCTTGGCGAGCTGTCCGGCGTCGATGACCGGGCCGAGGTGGACCTGCTCGCGGTGCGGGTCGCCGACGGCCAGCGAGTCCGCCTTGGCGGCGAGCCGTTCGACGTACTCGTCGTACAGCGAGGCATGGACGAGGTGGCGGCCGGTCGTCATGCAGATCTGGCCCTGGTGGAAGAAGGACCCCCAGGCCGCCGTGGAGATCACGGCGTCGAGGTCGGCGTCCTCCAGCACGATCAGGGCCGAGTTCCCGCCGAGTTCGAGGTGGGCGCGCTTGAGGTGGCGGCCGGCCGCCTCGCCGACGGCGCGGCCGGCCGCGGTGGACCCGGTGAAGGAGATGACGGGCACCAGCGGGTCCTCGACCAGCGCGGCGCCCGTATCGGCGCCGCCGGGCAGCACGTGCAGCAGGTCCTCGGGCAGTCCGGCCGCCGCGAACACGGCGGCCAGGGCGAGGCCGCCGCAGACGGCGGTGCGCGGATCGGGCTTGAGGACGACGGCGTTGCCGAGCGCGAGGGCCGGCGCGACGGACCGGATGGACAGGATCAGCGGCGCGTTGAACGGGGAGATCACGCCCACCACCCCGACCGGCACCCGGCGGGTGTACGACAGCCGGGGCGCCTCGCTGGGCAGCACCTGGCCGGCGGGGCGGGAGGCCAGGGCGGCGGCCTCGTAGCACTCCTGGGCGGCCACGTGCAGTTCGAAGTCCGCCTTGCCCGGGACGGAACCGGACTCGCGCACGAGCCACTCGCGCAGCTCATCGGCGTGCTCGCGGAACAGGTCCCCCGCCCGGCGCAGCACCTGCGCGCGCTGGAAGTGCGGGGTGCGGGCCCAGCCGGCCTGGGCGGCGCGGGCGGCTCGCGCGGCGCCGGCGACGTCGTCGGGAGCGGCGAGAGCGACGGTGCCGAGCGCCTCCCCGGTGGCGGGCTCGGTGACGGTGTGGGCGGGTCCGGTCAGGCTGCGGGCCTGCCAGGCCTTCGGGTCGAGCAGCGGCATACGGCTCTCCGATCGGTCGCCGGGCGGTACGGAACGGCTCCCCCGACCCTATTTGGTTGAGCGCGAAACCAACAGCGGTGCCGAGACCGCTTCCACCGGAGGTGTACCCCGCTCACGCCGGGCACCCTCCCCCGGCGTGCACCCGGCTGTCAGGTGGACTCGCGGGGCACCACCGAGGCGCCCAGGACCGGGTGCGCCTCCGGTTCGGCGCCGGGGTCACGGACCGCCCGGTCGACCAGTTCGGCGAGGTCGCGGCCCGAGGGCAGGTCGATGTGCACCGTGCTCAGGCGGGGCCGCAGCAGCCGGCCCAGCATCAGGTCGTCGGCGCCGATAACGGCCACGTCCTCGGGGATGCGCAGGCCCTCGTCCTGCAGGGCGCGCATCAGCAGCATCGCGTACTCGTCGTTGTAGGCGAACACCGCGTCCAGGCCCGACTCCCGCCACCGCCCGGCGAGTTGCGCCGCGGACTCCTCCGTGTAGGCGAGCGGCAGCTCCGTCACGGCGGCGTCCGTGCCGTGCAGCGCCCGGCGCGCACCGGCGAGCCGGGGGCGCGAGTAGGCCTCCAGGCCCGGCTCCTCGGGCACCACGACACCGATGCGGCGCCGGCCGCGCGCGTACAGGTGGGCGCCAGCGCACTGGCCGACGGCGTCGTGGTCCATGAGCAGGGCGTGCGCGCCGTCGACCCGGGCGGGACCGAGGGTGACCACCGCCCGGGCGCCGGAGCGCTTGAGGACGCCGACGCCCTGCGGCCCGAGGTCCGCGCCGGGCACCAGAACGGCGACGGGGCGCAACTCCGCCCAGGCGCGGGCGGCTTCGTCGCCCCGCAGGCCGACGCTGCCGTACTGCACGACGGTGTAGTCGAGCCGGCCGAGCGCCCACTGCAGTTCGTTGAGGAAGGCGCTGTAGAGCGGGCCTGCCGGGATCCCCGGGGCGGGCATGAGGACCATGCGGCTGTGCCCGGCGCGCAGGCTGCGGGCGGCGGCGTGCGGGACGTACCCCAGTTCCCGCGCGGCCTCGCGCACGCGCCGGCGCGTCGGTTCGCTGATCCGTACGGCGCTGGTGTTGTTCAGGACGTAGGACACGGTCGCACGCGAGACGCCCGCCAGGCGGGCCACATCGGCGCTCGTGGGCGGGTTCGGTATCTGCACCATGACAGACCGCATCTTGGCAGAGCCGCGGGGGGCGGGCCGCGGCGGGGCGAGGTGGTTCACCGTTCGACCACCCGGCGCCCGGCGCAGTCGCCGTCGGCGTCGCCGGCCGGCGGTGGTCAGCGGGGCGGGTCGGTGCGGGTCACGCGGGCGACCAGGTCGGTCCAGCCTGCCTCCAGCCGCCGCATGGGCATGCCGCACTGCCTGGTCTGGTGGTGGATCAGCGCCGGGTCGAGGGAGTTCAGCAGGGTCTGGGCGAGCAGTTCGCAGTCGGCGTCGGGCACGATCTGCCGCAGCAGCATCGTGACGTGCGTCCGCAGCGCGGTGACCGCGGGGTGGGAGAACCGGCGGGTCGGTTCCGTCTGCGCGGCCAGCTGCAGATCGAGCCGCTCGACCGAGCGGTACAGGACCGCGACGCCGAACGCCCTGAGCCGGTCCAGCGGTGGCGCCCCGGGCCCCAGCGGCGGCGGCCCGGACAGGAAGTCGGCCTGCAACTGGCGGTCGGAGTGGTCCAGCAGGGCCATCAGCAGTCCGGTGCGGTCGCCGAACCGGCGGAACACCGTGCCCTTGCCCACCTGGGCCGCCGCCGCCACCGCCTCCATGGTGACCCCGGCCACGCCGTGCTCGGCGATGAGCCGGGCGGCGGCCTCCAGCAGCCGGGCCCGGTTGCGCGCCGCGTCGGCCCGCAGGCACGGCTCCTCGGGCCCCTTGCCCACCTCGAGCAGCCGAGGGGCGTCGAGTGACTCCTGAGGTGGCGGAAAGGGGGGCAGGGCGCTGGACATGAAGCCAGCGTAAAGCATCCGGAACAAAACTGGACCGCGGTCCGGTTAGAGTGATACAAACTTAACCGGACCCCGGTCCGGATCGTATACGGCGATGTTTCCGCACCCTTGGAGCCCCCCATGTCTGTTCGCATCCTCGCGCTCGTCGGCAGCCTCCGCGCCGGCTCCCACAACCGTCAGCTCGCCGAGGCGGCCGTCAAGCTCGCTCCCGAGGGCGCCGACGTCGTGCTGTTCGAGGGCCTGGCCGACATCCCCTTCTACAACGAGGACATCGACGTCGAGGGCAGCGTCCCGGCCGCCGCCGCCAAGCTGCGCGAGGCCGCCCAGGCCGCCGACGCCTTCCTGCTGTTCTCCCCCGAGTACAACGGCACCATCCCGGCCGTCCTGAAGAACGCCATCGACTGGCTGTCCCGTCCGTACGGCGCCGGGGCCTTCGGCGGCAAGCCCGTCGCCGTGATCGGCACCGCGTTCGGCCAGTACGGCGGCGTGTGGGCGCAGGACGAGGCCCGCAAGGCCGTCGGCATCGCCGGCGGCAAGGTGATCGAGGACATCAAGCTGTCCATCCCGGGCTCGGTGACCCGCTTCGCCGAGACCCACCCGGCCGACGACGCCGAGGTCGCCGCCCAGCTGACCGAGGTCGTCGCGCGTCTGCACGGCAACGTGGGCGAGGCCGCGGCCGCCTGAGCCGCACCCGCCGGGGAAGGGGCCGGATCCGTCCGGCCCCTTTCGCGTGCCCGGCGTCAAGGGCCGGCGGCCGGTCCGCCCGACACCAGCGTCTCGGCCAGCGCGCTGCGCCGGTACAGCACCCTGCGGCCGTCCCGGGCGCGGGTCACCAGCCCCGTGCCGTACAGCACCCGCAGGTGCTGGGAGACGGCGCTCGGGGTCACGCCCAGCCGACGGGCCAGTTCCACCGTGGGCAGGGGCTCGGCGAGCAGCCGCAGCAGGGTGGTCCGGGGCGCGCCGAGCAGGGCGGTGAGCGCGGAGGCATCGGGGGCGGGTTCCGGTTCCCACAGGGTCGCGGTGCCCCGCCCCGGATAGGCGAGCATGGGCGGCGCGTCGGCGCTGACCGGGGGCGCCGGCTTGTGCGCGAACACCGAGGGGACCAGCCGCAGTCCCCGCCCGGCGCCGTCGACCGCGTGCCGGCCGATCATCTTGTCGATGGTCAGGACGCCGTCCTTCCAGCCGAGGTTGGGGTGCATCCCGGCGAACAGCGACCGCGCGCCGCCGGTGGCCAGCTGTCCGGCGCGGTGGGTGATGTCCGCCTCCAGCACGAGCCGGATCCGCGGCCAGTACGGCAGCAAGGCCGTGCGCCAGTAGCGGTGCAGCAACGAGCAGAGCACGTCGAGGAGTTCGAGCACGGGGCCGTCGCCGGGCCCGCCGGCCTGCCGCAGTGCCGTGGGGAGCGGGCGCGGGGCGTGCGCGGCGCGCAGGTCGAGCCGTACGGTCAGAGGGGGCGTGGCCCGTACGACGGCCAGCTCCTCCTGAAGCGTCGCCGTGAACGCGGTGGGCCGGGGCGTCAGGAAGTCGGGCAGGGCGAGCGTGGGGCCGACCAGCGCGGACAGCAGGGGCAGGTCGGCCGGGTCGAGGGCGGCGAGCACCGTACGGCGCCAGCCGCGATGCAGGGGGTGCAGGGCCGGGGCGCGCAGGACGCGCAGGCTCTCCATCAGCTGGCTCAGCGGGGAGATCGCGAACCGGGTGTCGGCGAGGTCGTCGGCCCCGAGCCGGAAGCTGATCATTCAGCCCCCGCCTACATCGTTCGCCAACCGCCCGCGCGGGGCGTGGACTTCGGCACATGACGGATCGGCACACGGATCACCACACCGGGCAGCGTACTCCGCGGCTCGTCGCCCTGCTGGCCCTGGCCTGTGGGGTCGGGGTCGGCAATGTGTACTTCCCGCAGGCCGTGGCCCCGCTCGTGGCCACGGGCCTCGGCGTCTCCGCCGGCGCGGCGGCCGCGGTGGTGACGGCGACCCAGTTCGGCTACGCGGCAGGGATCTTCCTGCTCGTCCCGCTCGGCGACCGGCTGCCGCCGCGCCGCCTGCTGGTCACCCTGCTCACCGTGGCCGGCGCCGCCCTCGGCGCCGCTGCCGCCGCGCCCGCGCTGCCGCCGCTGCTGGCGGCGAGCGTGCTGGCCGGAGCGTGCACGGTCGTCGCCCCGCTGGCCGGCCCGCTGGCGGCCGGGCTGGTCCCGGCCGGGCGGCGCGGCGCGGTCGGCGGCACGCTGCTCAGCGGGGCCCTCGCGGGCATGCTGCTGTCCCGCACGGCCGGCGGCGCCCTCGGTGACCGGCTGGGCTGGCGGGCGCCGTACGCGCTGGCGGCCCTGCTCACCGCCGGGGTGGCGCTGCTCCTGGCGCGGGCGCTGCCGGCGAGCGCTCCGCCGTCCCGGCAGCGCTACCCGCGCCTGGTGTCCGAGCCCGTCCGCCTGCTGTGCGCCGAACCGGCCCTGCGTCGCTCCTCGTGGTACCAGGCGACGGTGTTCGCCGGGTTCTCCGCCGTGTGGACCGGGGTGGCGCTGCTGCTGACGGGCCCGGTGTACGGGTTCGGCGCGGACGCGGTGGGGCTGCTGGCGCTGGTCAACGCGGTGACCATGCTCGTCACCCCGGTCGCGGGCCGGCTGGTGGACCGGTACGGCGCCGACGCGGTGAACCTGGTCTGCTTCCTGACGGTCCTCGCCGCCGCGGCCGTGCTCCTCCCCGGCGCGCTGGGCCGCACGCCCGGCCTGCTGGCGCTGATGGCGGGCACGCTGCTGCTGGACGTCGGCATGCAGTCCGGCATGGTCGCCAACCAGGTGCGCGTCTACGCCCTCGCCGCCGACGCCCGCAGCCGCCTGAACACCGCCTACATGACCTGCGCCTACCTGGGCGGCACCCTCGGCTCCTGGCTCGGCGCCCGCGCGTACGCGTGGTGCGGCTGGGCGGGGGTGTGCGCCGTGGTCGCGCTGCTGACCGGGCTGGGGCTGGTGCGCCACCCGCGCGCGCGGGCCGGCGGGCGGACGGCGGGGCGCCGCGGGTCAGGACGGCAGGGGCGCGGGGGCGGTGTTGCTGACCTGCTGGAAGATCATGGAGGTGCGGAAGCCGGTGATCTCGGGCCGCTTGCTGAGGCGGTCGACGAGGAAGGCGTGCAGCCGGTCGAGGTCCTGCACGGCGACATGGAGCAGGAAGTCGTCGCCACCGGAGAGCACGAAGACGTGCAGGACCTCGGGCAGCGAGCCGGCGAAGGCCTTGAAGGCGTCGATCACCGTGCGGTTGAGCGGGCGCACCTGGACCGACACCAGCGCCTGGACGCCCCGGTTCAGCGCGGCGGGGTCGATGTCGGCGTGGTAGCCGCGGATCACCCCGCGCCGGGTGAGGGCGCGGACCCGCTCCAGACACGTGGAGGGCGCCACCCCGAGCTTCCGGGCGAGTTCCCGGTTGGACTGCCGCGCATCTGACTGCAGGAGCCGCACGATCGCCGAATCAAGTTCGTCCACGGGCGCCGACGATACCCGCTTTCCGGCCGTTCGTTCGGCACGCCCCCCGAAGACGCTTCATCTGCGCGAGGGTTGGCGGCGCATCCCGTACGGACGAAGGAAAGGGGTCGAGCCCGTGCTCGATCACGAACAGGTGGTCATCCGCGTCGGTCGCCGGTCCGGTCTACCGGTGATCGTGGCCGTTCACTCCACCGCTCTCGGCCCGGCGGCCGGTGGACTGCGGCTGTGGCACTACCCGGACTGGCGCGACGCGCTCACCGACGCGCTGCGCCTGGCGGCGGGCATGACCCGGAAGATGGCCGTCGCCGGGCTGCCCAGCGGCGGCGGGAAGACGGTGGTCGCACTGCCCGAGGGGACGCGGCTCGGCTTGGACCGGCGGCACGCCGTGCTCCGGGACGTCGCCGACGTCATCGCCTCGCTGGACGGTGCGTACGCCACCGGCCCGGACGTGGGGACCGGCCCCGCCGACATGGCGGTCATCGGCGAGACGACCCCGCACGTGTTCTGCCGGCCGGCGGAGCTGGGCGGCAGCGGCGACTCGTCCCCGCACACCGCGCTCGGCGCGCTCGCCGCAGTGCGGGCGGTGGGCCGGCACCTGTACGGCACGCCCGCCCTGGGCGGCCGGCGGCTCGCCGTGATCGGGCTCGGCCGGGTCGGCGAGCACCTCGCCCGGCTGCTGGCGGCCGAGGGAGCCGAACTGACGGTCACCGACACGGACCCCGGCAGGCGCGCGACGGCCGACGCGCTCGGCGCGGCGTGGCGCGGGCCGGAGGAGATCCTCGCCGAGGAGGTCGACATCGTGGTGCCGGCGGCGCTCGGCTCGCTGCTCACCGAGGAGTCGGTGCCGCGCCTGCGCTGCCGGGCGGTGGCCGGACCGGCCAACGACCAGCTGGCCACCGCCGCCATCGCCGAGCTGATGCAGCGTCAGAACATCGTCTGGGTACCGGACTTCGTCGTCGGAGCGGGCGGGGTCGTCCACGCCGTCAGCGCCGAACTGCACCGTGCCGGGCCCGAGGAGGCCCGCGCCCGCGTCCTCGCCGTCGAACGGACCGTCGGGGACCTGCTCGCCGCGGCGGAACGCGACGGCGTGACCCCCGCGGCGGCGGCCGAGGAGACGGCCCGGCGCCGCCTGGACGCCGCCGGCCACGGCATCCGCCCGAAACCCGTACACGCGCCCCAACCCGAGGTTACCGTTCGGTAGGACAGTTGTTCCCGCAGCTCCCGGAGGCCGCGCCCATGACGTACGACCGTTCCGCCGGTCTCGTGGAGACCCGCCGTGCGCTCGCCGCCGGGGAGGTGACCTCCCGTGCGCTGGTGGAACGGGCGCTGGCCCGGATCCAGGCGACGCAACCGACGCTGAACGCCTTCCGGGTCGTACGGGCCGAGGCCGCGCTCGCCGAGGCGGACGCCGCCGACCGGGAGCTGGCCGCCGGCACGCGGCGCCCGCTGCTCGGGGTGCCGGTCGCGGTGAAGGACGACATGGACCTGGCCGGGGAACCGACCGCGTTCGGCTGCGCGGGCGTCTTCCCCGCGGCCGCCGAGGACGCGGAGGCGGTACGGCGGCTGCGCGCGGCCGGCGCCGTGATCGTCGGCAAGACGAACACCTGTGAGCTGGGGCAGTGGCCGTTCACCGAGGGACCGGCGTTCGGGGACACCCGCAATCCCTGGCACACCGGGCACACGCCCGGCGGTTCGTCCGGGGGCTCCGCGGCGGCCGTCGCGGCCGGACTCGTGCCCGCGGCGCTCGGCTCCGACGGCGCCGGATCGGTGCGCATCCCGGCCGCGTGGACCGGTCTGGTCGGCATCAAGCCGCAGCGCGGCCGGATCTCCACCTGGCCGCGCGGCGAGTCCTTCCAGGGCATCACGGTCAACGGCACCCTCGCCCGGACGGTCGCCGACGCGGCACTGCTGCTGGACGCGGCGAGCGGCAACCACGCACGCGATCCGCACCGGCCGCCCGCGCTGACGGTGGCGGACGCGGTCGGCCGCGATCCGGGCCGGCTGCGGATCGCCCTGTCCCTGAAGCCGCCGTTCACCGCCGTGCGGACCAGGCCGCACCCTCAGATCCGCGCCCGGGTCACCGAACTGGCCGAGCAGCTGGCGCGGTTGGGGCACGACGTCGAGGAGGCCGATCCGCCCTATGGGCAGATCGGGCTGACGTTCGTGCCGCGGGCCACCGCGGGGATCGCCGAGTGGGTCCGGGACGTTCCCGACCCGGCGCTGCTCGACCGGCGCACCCGGGACGCGGCCCGGCTCGGCCGGCTGCTCGGCGGGGCCCCGCTGCGGGCGGCCCGGCGCGCGGAGACGGTGCTGCAACGGCGGTTCGACGGCTTCTTCGCCTCGTACGACGTGATCCTCGCGCCCACGACGGCCGCTCCCCCGCCCCGGATCGGCGCCCTGTACCGGCTGCGCGGGCCGGCCACGGACCGGGCGATGATCGCCGCCTGCCCGTACGCCTGGCCGTGGAACGTGCTGGGCTGGCCGGGCGTGAACGTGCCGGCCGGGTTCGCCGGCGACGGTCTGCCCGTGGGCGCCCAGCTCCTCGGACCCGCCCACAGCGAACCGCTGCTGGTGTCCGTCGCCGCCCAGCTGGAGTCGGAGCTGCGCTGGCACGAGCGGTGGCCGCCGGAGCCTGCGCGCCCGACGCGGGCCGCCTGACCGGCCGGCGCCGGGTGCGCGGCGCCGCCGGAGCGGGTGCGGGCCGCGCCGTCAGACCGTGAGCAGGGCGATGCCCAGGGCGATCAGACCCGCGACCTTGAGCAGTTCCAGCCCCACGTACCAGAAGTGGCTGCGGGAGCGGGGCAGTTCCTCTCCGGCGAGGACCCGGTCGGAGCGGCGGTTGAGGTACGGCCGGACCACGGCCAGCTGACCGAGGAGCAGCACCGCGACGAGCGCGGTCAGCGCGGTGACGCCGGCCGGCGCGCCGCCCACGGCGACGGCGACGATCACCACGACGGCCAGCACCGCCTCCACGGCGTTCAGCGCACGGAAGACCAGCCGGCCTATGCCCAGGCCGATCGGCACGGTCACACCCGGGGCACGGAACTTCAGCGGGGCCTCCAGGAAGGAGATCGCCAGCACCATGCCGAGCCAGACGAAGGTGACCGCGCTCGCGGTGGCGGCGGACGTGACGTTCATCTGCGGGGGCCTTTCTCCGCCGGGGGCCGGCGGTGGAGCGGTTCGAGCCGAGGGGGGGTGGAGTCGGTGCGCGGGCGCGCGGAGTTCGTCGGTCAGGCGGCGTCCGCCTCGGCCAGGTGGGCCACGCAGGAGTCCGGTTCGGCGAAGGGTTCCAGGCCGGTCGCCGTCAGCGGGGCGTCCAGCCGGGCCAACGCTCCCTGCATCAGGCCCAGATGGAGCGGACACACCAGCTTCCCGTGCTCCTCGGCGAGTTCGAGGAAGGGACAGTGCCGCAGCCGGATCCGCCGGGGCGGCCCGCCGGGCCCGTCCGCTCCCTCGGCCTGCGGGGCGAAGCCCAGTTCGTCGAGCAGGGCGACGAGCGCGGCCATCGACCGGCCGGCCGTCCGCTCCCCGGAGGGCGGCGGCTGCACCAGCAGCCCGCCCCAGGTCCGGCCGGTCTGTCTCGCCTCCTCGCGGGCCGCCGCGGGGTCGGCGGACGCCCACCGGCTGAGCAGCATGCGGGCGAGGAGCCGGTAGTCCCGCAGGCCGCCGCGGTCCATCCCGGGACGCACGAAGTAGACGGCTCGGGGCCGGCCGGGTCCCGGCGACGGCTCGGCCCGGCGCTCGACCAGGCCCTCGGCGACCAGCGCGTCGAGATGGAACCGCACCGTGTTCGGGTGGACGCCCATTCGCTCGGCCGTCTCCGCGACGCCGAGCGGCGAGGGTGCGGCGCGCAGCACGTCCAGCACCGCTCGCCGGCGCGGGTTCTCCCGCCTGGTCACCTTCGAAGACCCCTCTCCGACCCGGCCGTATTTTTCACGAATGCTACATGTATTAATTGTAGGGTGGGCCGCGGGGGCCAGCAGTGGGTACGTGTCCGCGAGGAGACGGAAAGAGCCGAGGGGAACACCAGATGACGTCGCGGTCCGCGAGGAAGACCGAGCCGGCCGGCGGCACAGCCGACGCCCGCGTGCTGTGCGACGCCCGGGCGCTGGCCGAGTCTCCGCCGCTGCCCGGCGGAGTGCTGTGGAAGCTGACCGAGAGCGGACGGCAGCTCGACGCCAACGTGGTCCGGCTCGCCCCGGGCGACCGGATCACCGCGCACACCGAACCCCAGATGGACGTGCTCGTCCTGGTGGTCTCCGGGGACGGCGTCCTGGGCACGGGCCCCGCGGGTGAGTCCCAGCCGCTCGCCGAGGGGGCTCTGGCCTGGCTGCCGCACGGCGCGTCGCGCAGCATCAGCGCGGGCGCCGCGGGCCTGACCTATGTGACCGTCCACCGGCGCCGCCCGGGCCTGCAGATCGGCACCCGCCCCGGCGCCTGACGGACCGCGCCGGTACGCACGTGCCCCGGCGGCCGCACCGGCACGCCGGCCCAGGACCAACCCGCCCCCGGCAGGCGGCCCTTGCCCGTCACGCGTCGCCCGTTAGGGTGCCCCCGTGACCACGTTTACCGATGAGAACGTTTCCGGCCGGTACGGCCCCCACGCGACCACCGAGGCCGACCCGCGCCGGGCCGGCCGGGTGCGCACCGAGTACTCCCCGGCCCACGACGGCGACCCGGACCCCGGCGAGATCGTGTGGACCTGGGTGCCGTTCGAGGAGAACGACGGCCGGGGCAAGGACCGCCCCGTCCTGGTCGTCGCCCGGGAGGCGGCCGGCACGTTCCTCGCCGTGCAGCTGTCCAGCAAGCGGCACGACGGCGACCGGGAGTGGGTGGCCATCGGCAGCGGGCCCTGGGACCGGTCGGGCCGGGACTCCTGGGTGGACGTGGACCGCGTCCTGCGGCTGCACGAGGACGGCATGCGCCGGGAGGCGTGCGCGCTGGACCGGATGCGGTTCAACCTCGTCCGGCAGCGGCTGCACGAGCGCTACGGCTGGACCTGACCGGCCCGCGGCGCACCCGCCGTGAGGCCGCGAGGCTCCGGGAACGCCCGCGCGAACGCCGCCCGCACCACCGCTCCCGGTGTCCGGTCCAGCACCCCGAACACCACGTGCTCGAAGGTCCCGGCGAACCGGCCGCCGGGGCCGAGCAGCGCCCGGAACGCGCCCGCGACCTGCGCCGGGTCGTTCTGGAACACCCCGCAGCCCCAGGCGCCGAGCACCAGCCGGCCGTAGCCGTGGGCGGCGGCCGTCTCCAGCACCCGCTCGGCCCGCGCCGCGAGCGCGCCGGGCAGGTCGGCGACGCGCTCGGGCGCGGTGCGCCGTACGACGCCCGCGTTCGGGGCGGCGGCGGTGAGGAAGCCCGCGCGGTACGGCTCGGCCAGCAGCCGGCCGCGGTCGTCGCGGAAGACCGGGACGGCCGGTGAGTGGATCACCCGGTCTGTGTAGAACGGGTCGCGGTGGGTGCGGTGGTGGTCGTAGTAGGCGGGGGCCGTCAGCAGGCAGGTGTACAGCGCCGAGGCGCGGCACAGGGACTCCTCCTGAGCCTGGGCGCCGTTGAGGTAGCCGCCGCCGGCATTGCGGGCCGAGGCGAAGTTCAGCACGGCGACCGGCGCTCCGGACAGCCGGCGGGCGGCCTCCAGGCTGCTCTCCCCGGTGACCTCGAGGACGGTCCCGGCGTCGGACGCGGCGGTGCCGGATCCACCCGTTTGCCGTAGCGGCACCGGTTCCGGGCCGACCATGCGGGTGCCGGTCCGTGCGGCCTCGATCCAGGCGGCCAGGGACACCTCGCGGCCGTCCGGCCCGCGATAGCCGCCCGCCGCCACGATCCGTTCCGTCTCGGCCGCCACGGAGCGCAGGCGCGCGCTCATGGCGCCACCCCCGTGGGCGCCATGAGCGCGGCCCGCGCGATCTCCCCCGTCGTGCTCATGCACGCATCCTGAGTGATGCTGGTGATGCGGTGCAACGGAGTTTCCCGGCCCGGAACGGTCCGGAGAACGCGCACGGAAACGGAGATGACCGAACCGGAACGTCCGGAGGGGCACCCTTGTGCCGAGCGGCTCGAGGGTCTTGGGTGGAACGCGTGCCTGCCCGGCCCCATGTCCGATCCGGGCCGGTGACATGGTGGAATCTCAGGAGGATCCCGACATGTCCGATTCACAGAGTGACGGTGGCGACTGTACGCCCCACCGGACCGCCGTCACCGAGGCCGAGGTGGAGGCCCTGGTCAGAGGCATCTGCTTCAAGACAGGACCGCCGCGCACGCTCGGTGTCGAACTGGAGTGGCTGGTCCACGAGCTGCGGATGCCGCAGCTCCCCGTGACACCCGAACGACTCGCAGCGGTCTACGCGGCGCTGCGGGCGGTGCCCCTGCGCTCGCCGCTCACCGTGGAACCCGGTGGCCAGCTGGAGCTCAGCTCGCCGCCCGCCGCCTCCCTGATGGAGTGCGTCGCCACCGTCTCCGCCGACCTGGACGCCGTACGCGCCGTCCTCGCGGAGCACGGGCTCGGTCTGGTCGGCATCGGCCACGACCCCTGGCACACCCCGCGCAGGTTCCTGCGCGAGCCCCGCTACGACGCCATGGAGACCTGTCTGGACCGCACCGGTCCCGCGGGCCGGCACATGATGTGCGCCTCGGCGTCCGTGCAGGTGTGCGTGGACGCCGGCCACGAGGAGCCGGGCCCGCTCGGGCACCGGCGCCGCTGGTGGCTGGCCCATCAGCTGGGGGCGGTGCTGGTGGCCGCGTTCGCCAACTCCCCGCTGCTGGGCCACGAGCCCACGGGCTGGATGTCCACCCGCCAGCTGATGTGGATGGAGATCGGTGCCGGGCGCGCGGGCGCTCCCCCGCTGGACGGCGACCCGCGGGCCGCCTGGGCGCGTCACGTGCTGGACTCGCCGGTGATGTGCGTACGGCAGGACAGCGGGCCGTGGGAGGTGCCCGAGGGGCTCACCTTCCGGGAGTGGACCCGGTCCCGCTCGCCCCGGCCGCCCACCCGGGCGGACCTGGAGTACCACCTGACCACCCTGTTCCCACCGGTCCGGCCGCGCGGCCATCTGGAGCTGCGGATGATCGACGCGCAGCCCGGCGAGGACGGCTGGATCGTGCCGCTCGCGGTGACGGCGGCGCTGTTCGACGACCCGGCGGCCGCGGAGACGGCGTACCGGAGCGTGAAGCGCCTGGCGGAGCGGGCCCTGAACCTGCCCGCCCCGCACAACCCGCTGTGGAGCGACGCGGCCCGGCTCGGGCCGGCCGACCCGGAGCTGCGTGAGGCGGCCGCCGTGTGCTTCGCGGCGGCGCTGGACGCCCTGCCCCGGCTCGGCGCCACCGCCGAGGTGATCGGCGCGGTGGCCGGGTACCGGGACCGCTATGTCGCGCGGGGCCGCTGCCCGGCCGACGATCTGCTCGACGGGACGGCCGGCCGGAGGACACCCGCGCACCGGCCCGGCCGTACCGCCCACGGGAGGAAGGACATCCGCACATGACCGGCCCCGACACCGACACCGCGACGACCGAGACGGACGGCGAGACGCTGCGCGAACGGGTGCTGGCCTCCTTGACCGCCGCCCGCGACCGCACCACGCTGCTGACCACCTGCGTCGAGGAACCCGATCTGACCGCCCAGCACTCGCCGCTGATGTCCCCGCTGGTGTGGGACCTCGCGCACATCGGCAACCAGGAGGAGCTGTGGCTGCTGCGGACGGTCGGCGGCCGTGACCCCATGCGGCCCGAGATCGACAGCCTGTACGACGCGTTCGAGCACCCGCGCGCCGAGCGGCCCTCGCTGCCGCTGCTGCCGCCCGGCGAGGCCCGGCACTACGCCGCCGAGGTGCGCGGCCGGGTCATGGACCTGCTGGCGGGCGCGGACTTCCACGGCACCCGGCTGACCGAGGCCGGATTCGCGTTCGGGATGATCGCCCAGCACGAACAGCAGCACGACGAGACCATGCTGATCACCCATCAGCTCCGCAAGGGGCCGCAGGCCCTGACCGCGCCGGACCCGGATCCCGCCCCGCTGTTCACCGGTCCCGCCGAAATCCTCGTGCCCGGGGGCCCGTTCACCATGGGAACCGCCACCGAGCCGTGGGCGCTGGACAACGAACGCCCGGCGCACGCCCGGGAGGTGGCCCCGTTCTGGATCGACACCACTCCGGTGACGAACGCGGCGTACCAGGCGTTCATCGAGGACGGCGGCTACGACACCGAGCGCTGGTGGACGCCGGAGGGCTGGGCGCACGTCAAGCAGCACGGGATCAGCGCGCCGCTGTTCTGGCGGCGGGACGGCGACCGCTGGCTGCGGCGCCGCTTCGGGATCACCGAAGCGGTCCCGCCCGACGAGCCGGTGCTGCACGTGTGCTGGTACGAGGCCGACGCCTACGCCCGCTGGGCCGGGCGCCGGCTGCCCACCGAGGCGGAGTGGGAGAAGGCCGCCCGGCACGACCCGGCCACCGGCCGCTCCATGCGCTACCCGTGGGGCGACGCCGACCCGGCGCCGGAGCACGCCAACCTTGGCCAGCGGCACCTCAGGCCCGCGCCCGCCGGCAGCTACCCCGCGGGCCAGTCCCCGCTCGGCGTGCGGCAGTTGATCGGGGACGTGTGGGAGTGGACGGCGAGCGACTTCCTGCCGTACCCCGGTTTCCGGGCGTTCCCGTACAAGGAGTACTCCGAGGTGTTCTTCGGACCCGAGTACAAGGTGCTGCGCGGCGGTTCGTTCGCCGTGGACCCGGTGGCCTGCCGGGGCACGTTCCGCAACTGGGACTACCCGGTCCGGCGGCAGATCTTCTCCGGGTTCCGCACCGCCCGCTCGGAGGCCGTCTGATGTGCCGTCATCTGGCCTATCTGGGGCCTGCGGTGCCGCTCGGCCGGATCCTGGCCGAGCCCGAGCACAGTCTGCTGCGCCAGTCGTGGGCGCCCAGGCGGCAGCGGTACGGCACCGTCAACGCCGACGGGTTCGGGGTCGGCTGGTACGCCGCTGACGACCCGGTGCCGGCCCGCTATCGGCGGGCGGGGCCGATCTGGGCCGACCTGTCCTTCGCCGACCTGGCCCGGGTGGTGCGCTCCGGCGCCGTGCTGGCCGCCGTGCGGGACGCGACGCTCGCGGGCGCGGACGCCGAGGCCGCCGCGGCGCCCTTCGCCTCGGGCCGGTGGCTGTTCAGCCACAACGGCGCCCTGGCGGGCTGGCCCGACTCGGTCGCCCCGCTCGTGCCCCTGCTGCCACCGGTCGACCTGCTATCGCTGCAGGCGCGTACCGACTCGGCGTTCGTCTGGGCGCTGGTGCTGCACCGGCTGCGCTGCGGCGACGCACCCGGGGAAGCCCTCGGCGAAACGGTCCGCCAACTGGCCGGGGCCGCCCCGGCCTCGCGGCTCAACCTGCTGCTGACGGACGGCGCGACGATCGCCGCCACCGCCTGGGGCGACACCCTCTGGTATCGCACGGAGCCCGGCCTGAGCACGGTCGTCGCCTCCGAGCCCCACGACGACGACCCGCTCTGGCAGGAGGTCCCCGACCGCACCGTGCTCACCGCGAGCCGCGCCGGCGTGCTGCTCGCACCGCTTCAGGACCCGGCGTCCTCCCCCACTGCCGACTCCGCCCGAGCGGGCGCACCCCCAGCATCGAAGGAGCCCTGTACGTGAGCCCCTTGCACGTCACCCGCACACTCCCCGAGGACGCGACGGACGCCGCGCTGCGCGCCGACGTCCTGGCCGGCCTCACCGTCCAGCCCAAGTGGCTGCCGCCCAAGTGGTTCTACGACGCCCGCGGCAGCGAACTGTTCGAGCAGATCACCGAACTGCCCGAGTACTACCCCACCCGCGCCGAACGCGAGATCCTCGCCGGACGGTCCGGCGAGATCGCCGCGGCGAGCGGCGCCCGCACGCTGATCGAACTCGGCTCCGGCTCCTCGGAGAAGACCCGCTTCCTGCTCGACGCGCTCGCCCCCGAGGCCTATGTCCCGGTCGACGTCAGCGAGAGCGCGCTGGTCCAGGCCGGGCAGGCGCTCGTCGAGGACCGACCGGACCTCGACGTGCACGCGCTGATCGCCGACTTCACCGCCCCGCTCACCCTGCCCGCCACGCCGGGCCCCCGGCTGCTGGCCTTCCTCGGCGGCACGATCGGCAACCTGCTGCCCGGCGAACGCGCCCGCTTCCTCGCCTCCGTGCGCTCGCTGCTCGCGCCCGGCGACGGCCTGCTGCTGGGCACGGACCTGGTCAAGGACGAGCGGGTGCTGGTGAGGGCGTACGACGACGCGGCGGGGGTGACGGCCGCGTTCAACAAGAACGTGCTGGCCGTGGTCGACCGGGAGCTGGGCGCCGACTTCGATCCGGACGCCTTCGACCATGTGGCCCTCTGGGACGCCGAGCGCGAGTGGATCGAGATGCGGCTGCGCTCGCGCACCGCGCAGACCGTGAAGGTGCCCGCGCTGGACCTGGCCGTGGACTTCGCCGCCGGCGAGGAGCTGCGCACCGAGGTGTCGGCGAAGTTCCGCAGGGAGGGCGTCTCCGCGGAGCTGGCCGCCGCCGGACTGGAGCTGACCCACTGGTGGACGGACGCGCAGGGGCGCTTCGCGCTGTCGCTGAGCGTGGTGCGCTGATCCGGACGCCGGCTCAGACGTCCGGCGCGAGTTCCCGGGTGATCTGCGCCGAGGCCCGGCGGGCCTCGGTCGCGGGGTCCGCGCCGGTCAGCACCCGGGTCATGTACTCCTTGATCGGGTTGTCGGCCTCGACGTCCGCCCACTGAGGGGTGCTGGGGGTCGCCCGGCCGTGGGCCGCGCCCGCGGCCATGGCGGCGACCCCCTCCGCACCGGCGACCGCGCCCGCCAGCGTCGTCTTGTTGGGCACGCAGTTCATGGTGCGGGCGAGTTCGGTGTCCCACTTGGCGCCGACGAGGGCTCCGACGACGGCGGTCGCGGCGAACTGGTCCTTGGTGGCGGCCGGGACGACGAGGTCGGAGCCGCCGGTGAACACGGTGCCGGGCCGTGCGGCGGTCTTGCCCGGCACCGGGAAGAAGCCGAGCCTGCCCTTCAGGTCCGGGTTCTGCCGCACGATCGTCTGGGCGAGCCCGGGCACGGCGATGATCTGGGCCACCTTGCCGGCCGCGAACACCCCGGCCTGGGGCGGGTGTTCCTCGTCGGCGCCGACCGGACCCCGGCCCAGCGCCTGCAGCCGCCGGTAGAAGTCCATGCCGCGCAGCGCGGCCGGGCTGTCGAGGGCGCCCCGCCACCGGTAGTCCTCGCGCCGCGCGAGGTCGCCGCCCTCGTCCCAGATGAACCCCGAGAGCGTGTACCAGTCCTGGCCGGCGAGGTAGATGCCCTGGTCGCCGCCCGAGTTCAGCTTCTCGGTGTCGGCGAGCCACTCCGCGCGGGTCCGCGGCGGGCGGGTGATGCCGGCCCGCTCGAACAGGTCCTTCCGGTAGATGACGACGCGGTTGGCCGCGTACCAGGGGATGCCGTACTGCCCGTCGGTGTCCCTGCCGGGGTCGGCGAGGGCGGGCAGCCACTGGTCCTTGCCCCAGTCGCGCATCGACTCCAGGGTGAGGTCGGCGAGTCTGCCGCCGTCGGCGTACAGCGGCACCTGGGTGTTGCCGACCTCGATGACGTCGGGCACGCGGCCGGAGTGGCCCTTGAGCACCGCCTGGACCTTGTCGACGATGCCGGTCCACTGCTGGATGCGGATGTCCAGGCGCAGGTCCTTGTGGGTGCGTTCGAAGTCGGCCGTGAAGCGCCTGAGGAAGTCCGCGGAGGCGCTGTCCTTCATGAGCCACACGGTCACGGTCTTGCGCTCGTGCCCGCCGGGGAGCACTCCGCAGGCGCTCAGGAGGGAACAGGCGACACACACCAGGGCGATCAGACGAGGTCTCACGAGGGGTCCGTCCTTGTTCTGTCTGGCAGGCGAGTGCGGACAGGCGTGGGGGGCCCGGCGTGGGGGACGAGCGGCGTCGCTCGTACGGGTGTGCTGGATTTTGGTATGGACCAATGCGAGGGGTCAAGGGGGACACCGTGCGCGCGGAGCGGGGATGGGGCACGGTGGAGTACGGCGTGACATGAGAGGAGCACCCTCATGACGAACCACACCTACCGGGTCACCGAGATCGTCGGCACGTCGCACGAGGGCATCGACCAGGCCATCCGCAACGGCATCGCGCGCGCCGACCAGACCCTGCGCAACCTCGACTGGTTCGTGGTGACGGAGGTCCGCGGGCAGATCGAGAACGGGCGGATCGAGCACTACCAGGTGGGGCTGAAGGTGGGCTTCCGCATCGAGGACCAGACCTGACCCGTGCCGTCAGGTGCGGCCCTCCCGCTCCTGGGCGTCCTGAAGCGCCTCGGACCTGGCCGCCCAGCGGGCCCGTACGACGGTGAACCCGGCGCGCTCGGCGTCGTCGCAGACCAGTTCGTCGTCGTCCACCAGGACACGGATCTCGCGGGTCTGGGCGAGCCGGCGCAGGATCTCCAGCTTCGTGAACCGGGCGGGCCTGCGGTCGGCGTCGCCGCGCATGTGCACCCGGCCCTCGGGCAGCCCGTGGGCCGCGAGCCAGTCCAGCGTGTCGCGCCGGCACCGTTCGGGGCGGCCGGTGAGATACACCACCTCGCACTCCCGGGCACTGTCCAGGGCCAGCGCGACGCCCTCGGCGAGGGGCGGGTCGGCGGGCGCCGCCGCGAAGAAGGCGGCCCAGTTCTTCGGCCTCGTCTCCAGGAAGTGCTGGCGGTGGGCGGTGTCGGCCAGGGTGTTGTCGAGGTCGAACACGGCGAGCGGACGCCGGGTGCTGTCGGTCACGGGCCCACCCTAACCAGGCACGGGACGCGCACCCGGGGAATCCCCGGCAAGCGGGGGCGTTGAACCGTGTGTGAGCAGCACACCGATCACCCGGACCCGGTTCTCCGTCCTCGACCGCTCCCGCACCCGGCAGGGGCGTCCGCCCGGCGAGGCGCTGCGGGACACCGTCGCGCTGGCGCGGCAGGCGGAGGCGCTCGGCTACCACCGGTTCTGGGTCTCCGAGCACCACGGGGTGCCCGGCGTCGCCGGCTCCGCGCCGACCGTGCTGGCCGCTGCCGTCGCCTCGGCCACCCGCACGATCCGGGTCGGCACCGGCGGGGTCATGCTGCCCAACCACCAACCACTCGTCGTCGCCGAGCAGTTCGGCGTCCTGGAGTCGCTGTTCCCCGGCCGGATCGACATGGGGCTCGGGCGGTCCGTCGGCTTCACCGACGGAGTGCGCAAGGCCCTCGGCCGGGACAAGGAGGCCGCCGGGGACTTCGCGTCGCAGCTGGGCGAGCTGCTGGCCTGGTTCGAGGGCGGCTCGCCGGCCGGGGTGCACGCCCGCCCCTCCGAAGGCCTGCGGGTGCCGCCGTTCGTGCTGGCCATGGGCGAGGGCGCGGCGATCGCGGCGCGCGCCGGGCTGCCGATGGTGATCGGCGACCTGCGCGCCCGCGAGCGGATGCTGCGCGGCATCGAGCAGTACCGCTCGCTGTTCCGCCCCTCCCCGTGGGCGGCCGAGCCGTACGTCGTGATCTCGGGCACGGTCTCGGTCGCCGGCACCGAGGAGGAGGCGCGGCGGCTGCTGGTCCCGGAGGCCTGGTCGATGGCGTACTCCCGTACCCACGGCGCCTTCCCGCCGCTCGCGCCCGCCGAGTCGGTCGAGGCCCGGGCGATGACCGCGAAGGAACGCGACCTCTACGCCTCGCACCTCTCCGGGCACATCGCGGGCACCGGCGAGCAGGTGGCGCACGAGCTGGAGACGGTGCTGAAGGAGACCGGCGCCGACGAGGTCCTCGTCACCACCAGCTCCTACGACCGGACGGCCCTGCTGGACTCCTTCCGGAGGCTCGCCGCGCTGTTCGCGCCCCGCTGAAGCGGCCCCGAGATGCGCATACGGCCGCGCACGGGGAACCTGGGAGGGGAAGCCTCAAGCGACGAGGAGGGCTGCCATGTCCTTCATGGACAAGATCAAGGGCATGCTCAAGGGCCATGAGGGCATGGCCGACAAGGGCATCGACAAGGGCGGCGACTACGTCGACCAGCGCACCGGGAACAAGTACCAGTCGCAGGTCGACACCGCGCAGGACAGGATGAGGGACGAGTTCGGCACCCGTCCGAACCGGGACAACCCCCCGCAGCCCTAGTGCACGGGGGCGGGTAGAGTCACCCCCCTATGCACAGCCCGCACGATCCCTGCGTCCGTGTCCGCGGCGCCCGCGAGCACAACCTCAAGGGCGTCGACGTGGACATCCCACGGGACGCACTGGCCGTGTTCACCGGTGTGTCCGGCTCGGGGAAGTCGTCCCTGGCCTTCGGCACGATCTACGCCGAGGCGCAGCGGCGGTACTTCGAGTCGGTCGCGCCGTACGCGCGCAGGCTGATCCACCAGGTCGGGGCGCCCAAGGTCGGCGAGATCACCGGGCTGCCGCCCGCGGTCTCGCTGCAGCAGCGGCGCGCGGCCCCCACCTCGCGTTCCTCGGTGGGCACGGTCACCAATCTCTCCAACTCCCTGCGCATGCTGTTCTCCCGCGCCGGGGAGTATCCGCCGGGCGCCGAGCGGCTGGACTCGGACGCGTTCTCGCCGAACACCCCGGCCGGCGCCTGCCCGGAGTGCCACGGCCTGGGCCGGGTGCACGACACCACCGAGGAGTCGCTGGTCCCGGACCCCTCGCTGTCCATCCGCGAGGGCGCCGTCGCCGCCTGGCCCGGCGCCTGGCAGGGCAAGAACCTGCGCGACATCCTCGACGCGCTCGGCTACGACGTCGACCGGCCCTGGCGCGAGCTGCCCGCCGAGCAGCGGGAGTGGATCCTGTTCACGGACGAGCAGCCGGTCGTCACCGTGCACCCCGTCCGCGACGCCGGCCGGATCCAGCGCCCGTACCAGGGCACGTACACGAGCGCCCGCCGCTATGTGCTGAAGACCTTCTCGGACACCAAGTCGGCGTCGCTGCGGGCGAAGGCGGAGCGGTTCCTCACCAGCGCCCCCTGCCGCGTGTGCGGGGGCAGCCGGCTGCGGCCGGAGGCGCTGGCGGTGACCTTCGGCGGCCGGACCATCGCCGAACTGGCCGCACTGCCGCTGACCGATCTGGCCGGCCTGCTGCACGGCCGGGACGAGACCGCGCGGATCCTCACCGAGGACCTGAAGTCCCGCATCGCGCCGGTGGTCGAGCTGGGCCTCGGCTATCTCAGCCTCGACCGCTCCACCCCCACCCTGTCGGCGGGCGAGCTGCAACGGCTGCGGCTCGCCACGCAGTTGCGGTCCGGGCTGTTCGGCGTGGTGTACGTGCTGGACGAGCCGTCCGCCGGGCTGCACCCGGCGGACACCGAGGCGCTGCTGACCGTGCTGGACCGGCTGAAGGCCGCGGGCAACTCGGTGTTCGTGGTGGAGCACCACCTGGACGTGGTGCGCGGCGCCGACTGGCTGGTGGACGTGGGCCCCGGCGCGGGCGAGCACGGCGGGCGCGTGCTCTACAGCGGGCCGCCGGCCGAGCTGGCGTCGGTGCGGGAGTCGGCGACCGCCGCGTACCTCTTCGACGAGTCGCCCGGAGCGGCGCGTGACGCGCGGGCGCCGCGCGGCTGGCTCAAGGTGGGCCCGGTGACCCGGCACAACCTGCGGGCGGTGACGGCCGAGTTCCCGCTCGGCGTGTTCACCGCCGTGACCGGGGTCTCCGGTTCCGGGAAGTCCACGCTGATCGGAGAGCTGGCGCAGGAGCCGGCGGGCGTGGACCGGCTGGTCCAGGTCGACCAGCGGCCCATCGGCCGCACCCCGCGCTCCAACCTGGCCACCTACACCGGCCTGTTCGACGTGGTGCGCAAGGTGTTCGCCGGCACCGAGGAGGCGCGGGCCCGCGGCTTCGGCGCCGGGCGGTTCTCCTTCAACGTCGCCGGCGGGCGCTGCGAGACCTGCCAGGGCGAGGGGTTCGTCAGCGTGGAGCTGCTCTTCCTGCCCAGCACCTACGCGCCCTGCCCGGACTGCGGCGGCGCCCGCTACAACCCGGGGACGCTGGAGGTGACGTACCGGGGACGCAGCATCGCCGAGGTGCTGGATCTGACGGTGGAGGCCGCGGCGGAGTTCTTCGGTGACATCCCGGCCGCCGCCCGCAGCATCGGCACCCTGCTCGACGTGGGCCTCGGCTATCTGCGGCTCGGCCAGCCGGCGACCGAGCTGTCCGGCGGCGAGGCCCAGCGGATCAAGCTGGCGGGCGAGTTGCAGCGCGGCCGGCGCGGCCACACCCTCTATCTGCTGGACGAGCCGACCACCGGGCTGCACCCGGCCGACGTCGAGGTGCTGATGGACCGGCTGCACGGGCTGGTCGACGCCGGGCACACGGTCGTGGTGGTCGAGCACGACATGACGGTGGTGGCCGGCGCGGACTGGGTGATCGACCTGGGCCCCGGCGGGGGCGACCGGGGCGGCCGGATCATGGCGGCCGGTCCGCCGCAGCGGGTCGCCTCGGCCGCGGGCAGTGCGACGGCACCCTACCTGGCCCGGGTCATGCCCTGAGCGCGGCAGGGTGCCGTGGGCCGGGGCGGGCGATGCCTCAGGTGCTGAGCAGGCGGTTGAAGAAGGAACGGTAGCGCCGCAGCGCTCCGCGCAGTTCCTCCGTGTCCACCTTCTCGCCCTCGCCCCACTGGCCTTCCAGGTCCTTCTTGTGCTGGGCGAAGGTGGAGGCGAGGGTCTGCATGACGTCCGCGACGAGGGTGTCGGCCTCGTGCACGGCCTCACGCGGGTCGTCCACGAACTTGTTCTGGATCGTCTGCCAGCGATCGCGGAAGGTCCGCTCGTCGTCGTCCGTCAGCAGCTGCGGCATCTCGTCGTCCGCCGCCTTCGGGGCGCCCGGGGCGGCCGGCGCCTCCGCGGTGCCGGAGGGCCCCGCTTCGGCTTCGGCTCCGCCGGTGGCGGACACCCCGCCTGCGCTCTGCGTCTCGGTGCTCTCGCCCGGGTAGACGGGGGCTTCCGAGGAGGTTTCGTCCGGCTCGGCGCCCGCGCCGGTGTCGGCAGGCTGGGCGAGATCCTCGGTGGACAGACCGCTGGTGGGGCGGTCCGCGTCCTCGTTTCTCTGCATGGCGTTCCTCTGCGGGTCTGATCGCGGTCAGGTCCGGGCGGGTCGCGCCCGGCCGCCGCCGTCGGAGAGCAACTCGTCGAACAGGGCGCGGTAGTGCACCATGGCGCCGCGCAACTGCTCGGTCGTCGCCTTGCTGCGGGTGGAGAGGGTCTCCACCTCGTGCGCGGCCCGGTAGTGTTCCAGCGTCGCGCCGTGCTCCACCGAGAGGTCCTTCATCTGCTGCTCGAACCCCTCGGTCGGATACCCGCGCTCGTGCATCAGGGAGGTCACGAGCCGGTCCGCGTCGTGCACCGCGTCTTCCGGGCGGTCGACGAACTCCTCCTGGACACTGCTCCATTCCCGCGTGTAGCGGTCCCGTGAGACGGAGGGCAGCGGTTTGATCTCCAGGGCATCGTGCCGCCTCTCGCGCTCCCGGAGCTCACGCTCGGCGGCGAGCCGGCTGTCGGATCCCTCGACCGTCCGTTCGTACTCCGGGCCGAAGCGCTCACGGAGGTGACGGCGTCGCATCAGCAGTGAGACCGCCACAGCGGCCAGAGCGATCACCACCACGATCGGGATGATGATCGCCAGAAGCGTTCCCGTGGACATCGGTGCACGCTCCTCAGGGAGTAGTGATGTACGCCCTCCTACTTCCCCTGCACGCCATATCTACGCATATCGCGCATTTCCTGTCAGGTGACGTCTTTCGCATCAGGCGGTGACCAGCACCTCATGGGTCCAGGCCGGTTCCGGGGCCGCCGACTGGGCCGCGCGGGCGAGGGTCCGGCGGTCGGAGTGGGTGCCCGGCGGGATCGGCGGCCGCACCTCCACCTCCGCGATCAGGCCCCGGGTGCGGGCCACCCGCCACAGGGAGGCGAGCAGGGTGTCCTCGCCGACGAACGCCGCCGCCGTGCCCGGTCCGCCGTCCGCCTGCCGGTAGCGCAGGCCGACCGGCTGCACGGGCACGCCCGCGTCGAGCGCGGCCTGGAATACGGCCCGGCGGAAGCGGCCGTGGGCGCGCCCGCACCAGGTGCTGCCCTCGGGGAACGCGGCCACGGCCGCGCCCTCGCGCAGCGCGCCGGCGATCCGGGCGACCGTCTCGGGCAGGGCCCGGATCCGGTCCCGCTCGATGAACAGGACGCCGCCCCGGGCGGCCAGCGGGCCCGCCACCGGCCACTGCCGGATCTCGCTCTTGGCGAGCATCCGGGCGGGGCGTACGGCGGTCAGCAGCGGGATGTCCAGCCAGGAGACGTGGTTGGCGACCAGCAGCAGTCCGCCGGCCGGTGCGGCGGCGCCGGTGACGCGGACCCGGACCCCGGCGGCCCGCACGATCGCCCGGCACCACCGCCTGACCCACTCGGCGGGGATCCTCCCGCCGAGCGGGGACAGCGCGATCCCGGCCAGGACCAGGACCGCGACCGCCGTCAGCCGCAGCACGGCACGGGGTACGGCCGCAGCGGCCCGGACCGGCTCCACGCAGCGGCCCGGGGTGCAGGGCGCGCTGGGCAGCCAGACGCTCATCAGGCCGGCACGAGGGAGAGGAAGTGCCGCAGATAGCGCGGGTTGACCCGGCGCATCGACAGCAGCACGTACAGGTCGGCGACCCCGAAATCGGGATCGTGCGCGGGCTCCCCGCACACCCAGGCGCCGAGGCGCAGGTAGCCGCGCAGCAGGGCGGGCGGCTCGGTGTGGCCCGAGGGGGCCTCGGCGTCAGGGATCCACGGCAGCAGCGGCCGCACCCGGAACTCCTCGGGGGCCAGGTGCTTGTTCCGTACCCGCTCCCAGGTGGCCGTCGCGAGGGTGCCGCCGTCGGCGAGCGGCACCGAGCAGCAGCCCGCCAGCCACTCGTGCCCGCGGTCGGCCATGTAGCGGGCTATGCCGGCCCAGATCAGGCTGATGACGGCGCCGTCGCGGTGGTCGGGGTGCACGCAGGAGCGGCCGACCTCGACCAGCCCGGGCCGGATCGGATCGAGCGCCCCCAGCTCGAACTCGCCCTCCGAGTAGAGCCGGCCGGCGACGGCGGCCCGCTCCGGCGGCAGCAGCCGGTAGGTGCCGACGACCTGTCCGGTGCCGGTGTCGCGCACCAGCAGGTGGTCGCAGTAGGCGTCGAAGGCGTCGATGTCGTGTCCCGGCTGCGGCGTGGCCAGCAGGGCCCCCATCTCACCGGCGAAGACGTCGTGCCGCAGCCGCTGCGCGGCCCGCACCTCGTCCTCGTCGCGGGCGAGGGTGACGGTGTAGCGGACCGGTGCCGCGGGCTGCGGGGGGCGGTCGAGGGTGGAAACGCCGGTCATGGCTCTCTCCTGGTCACGGGCCGGTTCGGCGAGGGCGACGGGCGCCGTGTACGGCCCGCCGCTCCTGTTCTTCCGATGCCGGTTGGCGTGCGCGTGACGTGTGCCGGGAGAGCGGATGTGGGGATGTTGAACGCCGGGGGCCCGGCGATCACGGGAAACGAGACGGGGCCGGTGAGCACCATCCCCGGCCCCGCCCGTCCGTCGGTTGTGACGAACGTCTGCTGTGCGGCGGGGCTACCGCTTGCCCGCCTTGCGGGTGGCCCGCAGCCACTCCTTGTTCATGTGGGTGATGGACATCAGGGGGATGCCCTTGGGGCACGCGGTGGCGCACTCCCCGGTGAGGGTGCAGCCGCCGAAGCCCTCGGCGTCCATCTGCGCGACCATGTCCAGCACCCGGGTCTCCCGCTCGGGCGCGCCCTGCGGGAGCACGTTGAGGTGGTTGACCTTGGCGGAGGTGAACAGCATCGCCGCGCCGTTGGGGCAGGCGGCCACGCACGCCCCGCAGCCGATGCACTCGGCGTGCTCGAAGGCGTAGTCGGCGTCGGCCTTGGGCACCGGCGTGGCGTGCGCCTCCGGGGCGGATCCGGTGGGCGCGGTGATGTAGCCGCCGGCCTGGATGATCCGGTCGAACGCGGACCGGTCGACGACCAGGTCCTTGATCACCGGGAACGCGGCGGCCCGCCAGGGCTCGATGTCGATGGTGTCGCCGTCCTCGAAGGACCGCATGTGCAGCTGGCAGGTGGTGGTGCGCTCCGGGCCGTGCGCCTCGCCGTTGATCACGAGGGAGCAGGCGCCGCAGATGCCCTCACGGCAGTCGTGGTCGAAGGCGACGGGTTCCTCGCCGGAGAGGATCAGCTGCTCGTTGAGGACGTCCAGCATCTCCAGGAAGGACATGTCGGACGAGATGCCGTCCACCTCGTACGTGGACATGGCGCCTTCGGCGTCGGCGTTCTTCTGGCGCCAGACGCGCAGGGTGAGCTTCATGCGTAGCTCCGCTGGGTGGGGTGGACGTACTCGAAGACCAGGTCTTCCTTGTGCAGGACGGGGGCCTCGCCGGTGCCGGTGAACTCCCAGGCGGCGGCGTAGGAGAACTCGTCGTCCTTGCGGGCGGCCTCGCCGTCCGGGGTCTGGGACTCCTCGCGGAAGTGGCCGCCGCAGGACTCGCTGCGGTGCAGCGCGTCGAGGCACATCAGCTCGGCGAGTTCCAGGTAGTCGACGATCCGGTTGGCCTTCTCCAGCGACTGGTTCAGCTCCTCGCCGGTGCCGGGGACCTTGATACGGCGCCAGAACTCCTCGCGGATCTGCGGGATGCGCTCCAGGGCCTTGCGCAGCCCGGAGTCGGTGCGGGCCATGCCGCAGAACTCCCACATCAGCTCGCCGAGTTCACGGTGGAAGGAGTCGGGGGTGCGGTCGCCGTCGACGGACAGCAGCAGGTTCAGCCGGTCCTCGGTCTCGGCCAGCACCTCCTGGACCACCGGGTGGTCCGGGGTGATCTCCTCGGTGCGCGGGTTGCGGGCCAGGTAGTCGTTCAGGGTGGCCGGCAGCACGAAGTAGCCGTCGGCGAGGCCCTGCATCAGCGCGGAGGCGCCGAGCCGGTTGGCGCCGTGGTCGGAGAAGTTGGCCTCGCCGATCGCGAACAGGCCGGGGACGGTGGTCTGCAGGTCGTAGTCGACCCACAGGCCGCCCATCGTGTAGTGCACGGCCGGGTAGATCCGCATCGGCACCTCGTACGGATCCTCGTCGGTGATCCGCTGGTACATGTCGAAGAGGTTGCCGTACTTGGCCTCGACCGCCTTGCGGCCCATGCGCTGGATGGCGTCGGCGAAGTCCAGGTAGACGCCCTGGCCGCCGGGGCCGACACCGCGGCCCTCGTCGCAGACGTTCTTCGCGGCGCGGGAGGCGATGTCGCGCGGGACCAGGTTGCCGAAGGAGGGGTAGATGCGCTCCAGGTAGTAGTCGCGCTCGTCCTCGGGGATCTCGTTCGGCGGGCGGTTGTCGCCCTTGGCCTTGGGCACCCAGATCCGGCCGTCGTTGCGCAGCGACTCGCTCATCAGCGTCAGCTTCGACTGGTGGTCGCCGGTGCGCGGGATGCAGGTCGGGTGGATCTGCGTGAAGCAGGGGTTGGCGAAGTACGCGCCACGCCGGTGCGCCCGCCAGATCGCGGTCGCGTTGGAGTTCATCGCGTTGGTCGACAGGTAGAACACGTTGCCGTAACCGCCGGAGGCGAGGACGACGGCGTCCGCGAAGTACGTGTCGATCTTCCCGGTGACCAGGTCGCGGGCCACGATGCCGCGGGCCAGCCCGTCGACGACGATCAGGTCCAGCATCTCGGTGCGCGGGTGCATCTCCACGTTGCCCGCGGCGATCTGCCGGCTGAGCGCCTGGTAGGCGCCGAGCAGGAGCTGCTGGCCCGTCTGGCCGCGGGCGTAGAAGGTGCGGGACACCTGGACGCCGCCGAAGGAGCGGGTGTCGAGCAGACCGCCGTACTCGCGGGCGAAGGGCACGCCCTGGGCCACGCACTGGTCGATGATCTCCACCGAGATCTGCGCGAGCCGGTGGACGTTGGACTCGCGGGCGCGGAAGTCGCCGCCCTTGACGGTGTCGTAGAACAGCCGGTGGATCGAGTCGCCGTCGTTGCGGTAGTTCTTCGCCGCGTTGATGCCGCCCTGCGCGGCGATCGAGTGGGCGCGGCGCGGGGAGTCCTGGTAGCAGAACTGGACGACGTGGTAGCCCTGTTCGGCCAGGGTGGCGCCCGCCGAGCCGCCGGCCAGGCCGGTGCCGACGACGATGACCGTGTGCTTGCGCCGGTTGGCGGGATTGACCAGCTTGGCCTCGAAGCGGCGCTTGTCCCAGCGCTCGTTGATCGGTCCCGACGGGGCCTTGGAGTCGGTGACCGGCTCGCCGGTCGCGTAGTTCAGGTATTCGGTCATGTCAGCTCACCACTCCGGTCATGACGCCCACGGGTACGGCGATGAAGCCGGCCGTGAGCAGCAGCGCGAGGACGTTGGCGATGGTCTTCAGGGCGCGGTCGCGGGCGCGGCTGCCGACGCCGAGGGTCTGTGCGGCGCTCCAGAAGCCGTGCCGGATGTGCAGGCCGAGCGCGAGCATCGCGACGATGTAGACGACGTTGCTGTACCAGTGGGAGAAGTCGTCGACGACGTTCTGGTACGGGTGCCCCTCCTGGAAGTGGCCCGGGTGCACGGTGCCGGTGGTCAGGTCCAGGACGTGCCAGACGATGAACAGGCCGAGGATGATGCCGCCCCAGCGCATGGTGCGGGTGGCGTAGCTCGCCCGGGGCTTGCTGTGCACGTACTTGCTGGGCCGCGCCCTGATGTCGCGGCGGCTGAGCTGGTAGGCGGAGGTGGCGTGGGCGACCACGGCGACGACGAGGACGATCCTGATGAGCCAGAGCGTCCACTCGTAGTGCATGAAGGGTTCGCCGACGGTGCGCAGCCAGTGGGCGTAGTGGTTGAACTCGCCCGCCCCGAAGTAGATCTTCAGGTTGCCGATCATGTGCGCGACCAGGTACAGCAGCATGATCACGCCGCTGACGGCCATCACCGTCTTCTTGCCGACGGAGGAGTCCCACATCGTGCGCGCCATGGACGGCCGTCGGTCCGTCCGCGTTGCCAGAGCCATGGAACAGCACGCTAGGGCCGAAGGTCCCGATCGGTCCAAGACATGGTACGGCTTGTTTCCATAGAGACAGGCTATGCTCGCTGGATGCAGTTCCAGCAGCTCCAGTACTTCGTCGCCGTGGCCGAGACCCGGCACTTCACCCGGGCCGCCGAGCTGGTGCACGTCGCCCAGCCGTCGCTGTCCCAGCAGATCAAGGCGCTGGAGCGGGAGCTGGGCGCGGATCTGTTCCTGCGCGCCCGGGGCAACATCACGCTCACCGACGCGGGCGAGGCGCTGCTGCCGCTGGCCCGCCGCATCCTGGCCGACGCGGACACCGCACGGCAGGAGGTGCAGGAGCTGGTGCAGCTGCGCCGGGGCCGGGTGCGGCTGGGGGCGACGCCCAGCCTGTGCACGGGCCTGCTGCCCGATGTGCTGCGCGCCTTCCACGACCGCTACCCCGGCATCCGGCTGCTGGTGGAGGAGGGCGGCTCGCACGACCTGGTGCGGGAACTGGCCCGGGGCGCGCTGGACCTGGCGCTGATCGTGCTGCCGTTGCCGACCCCGGCGCCCGCGCTGTCGACGGTGGAGCTGCTGCGGGAGGAGCTGGTGGTGGTCTCCTCCCCCGAGGCGCCGGCGCCCGGCCGGGGCGAGCGGGCGGTGCGCATCGCCGACCTGGAGGGCGAGCGGCTGGTGATGTTCCGGCACGGGTACGACCTGAGGGAACTCACCGTCGCCGCGTGCCGCTCCGCCGGGTTCGAGCCGGAGTTCGCCGTGGAGGGCGGGGAGATGGACGCGGTGCTGGGCTTCGTGCGGGCGGGGCTGGGGCTGGCCGTCGTCCCCCGGATGGTGGCCACCCGGTCCGGGCAGGGGCTCAGGGTGACCCCGCTCGCGCGGCCGGGGCTGCAGCGGACCATCGCCCTGGCCCACCGCAGCGACGTGGCGCCGCCCCGGGCCGCACGGGAGCTCCAGCGGATGCTGCTGGAGCGCTGAGCGGGGGGCCGTCAGCCGAGGAGGGCCGGCCGCAGCACCTCCTCGCACCACTGGCGGAACCCGGTGGGCGCCGTGTCGGGGGTGCGCGGGGCGGAGGCGCCGTAGAAGCCCTGGGCGGCGAGGGCGCGCACCATGTCGGTCAGTCCCCGTGCCGCGGCCTCGCCGGCGCCGTGCGCGAGCAGCGCCGCCTTCTGCTCCTCGGGGGTGACCTCCTGGAAGCGGACGGGCCGGTCCAGCACCTCGGACACGACCCGTGCCATGTCCTCGGGGGTCAGCTCGTCCGGACCGACCGTCGGCACATCGGCCTGGCCGGTCCAGGAGCCGTCCAGCAGCAGCCGCGCCGCCGTGTCGCCGATGTCCCGGGTGGCGCAGGTGCGCAGCACCCGGTCGCCGCGCGCCGCCATGGCCAGGATGCCGCCGTCGCGGATCGCGGCGGCCTGCCGGAGCAGGTTCTCCATGAGGTACGGCGGGCACAGCGCCCGGTGGTGGACGCCGGTCGCCCGGATCGCCTCGTCCATCGCCAGGGCCAGGGAGATCTGCCCGGCGTTCTCGGCGATCCCGCGGCCCAGGGTGGAGACGCCGACGACCCGTTCGACGCCCTGGGTCGCGACGGCGTCCACGAGGGGCCGGGTGAAGTCCTCGAAGTGGGCGTCGAGACTGCCGGCGGTGAGCGACGGGGGCACCAGCCAGAACACCCGGTCCACGCCCGCGCACGCCTTGGTGACGACGTCGGGGTCCGCGTGCGAGCCGGGAACGGCCTCGACGCGGGCGCGCACCGCCGGGGACAGGCGTCCGGGGTCCCGGACGATCACACGGACCGGGCCGGCCGCGTCCGGCGCGTCGAGCAGGCGGTCGAGCACGCGGCTGCCGATCTGGCCGGTCGGAGTGGTGACGAGGATCATGGAGTCTCCGCGGGGAACAGGTGGTGTGGGCACGCAGTGATCTGCGTGCCCGAGCCTGCCCCGGGCCGTCCCGGAACTGAAGGACCGGCCCGCTCACGGTTGTTGCCCTCAGGGCAATACCGAGGGCGGCGGGAGCCGTGGCCTGCCGGTGCGCGGGCGGTGACGGTCAGCCCGTGGCGTCCGCCAGGGCCAGGTCGTGGAGCCTCTCCGGTGGGCCGGGCCGCGCGTAGTACCAGCCCTGGGCCGTGTCGCAGCCCAGTATCCGCAGCTGTTCGGCCTGGGCGCCGGTCTCCACGCCCTCGACGGTGACCGCGAGGTCGAGGCTGTGGGCGAGGGAGACGATGCCTTCGACGATCTTCAGGTCGACGGGGTCGGCGGGGAACCGCTGCATGCCCTGGGTGAAGGAGCGGTCCAGCTTGAGGACCCGCACCGGCAGACGGCGCAGGTTGGCCAGGTTGGAGTAGCCCGTGCCGAAGTCGTCCAGGGCGATGTCGACGCCCATCTCGGCGAGGCGGTGCAGCGGTTTGAGCAGGTCGTCGTCCGCGCCGATGAGCGCGGACTCGGTGACCTCCAGGCACAGGGCGTCGGGGGCGACGCCCGCGCGCTCCAGGATGTCCACCGTGTCCTGCACAAGGCCCGGATGGCTGAGCTGGCACGGCGACAGGTTGACGTTGATGCGCAGGGGACCCGCGGCCTGCTCCGCGCCGTGCCGTTCTCGCCAGGCGCGGGCCTGCCGGATGGACTCCTCCAGCACCCAGCGGCCGAGCGGGACGATCAGGCCGGTGTGCTCGGCGAGCGGGATGAAGCGGTCGGGGCCGAGCACGCCGTGCTGCGGGTGCAGCCAGCGGACCAGGGCCTCGGCGCCCCGGACGCTGCCGTCGCCGAGGTGGACCAGCGGCTGGTACTCGATGAAGAACTCGCCGCGCTCCAGGGCGGTCGGCAGCGCGGTGGTCAGGCCGTGCCGGGTGATCGCGCGGGCGTCGGCCTCGGGATCGGCGAGTTCGGAGCGGTTGCCGCCCGCCGATTTGGCCCGGTACATGGTGATGTCGGCGCTGCGCAGGACCTCCGCGGCCGTACGCTCGCCCGCCGGGCCCTCGACGATGCCGAGGCTGCCGCGCACCAGCAGGTCGCGGCCGTCGATGCTGACGGGCGTGACCAGGGCGTTCATGATGCGGTCGGCGAGTTCGTCGACCTTGCGCTCGGTGCCCGGCCCGGTGGTCAGCGCCACGAACTCGTCGCCGCCGAGCCGCGCGACCATCTCGCCGGGCGCCGTCGCGCAGGACTGCAGCCGGTCGGCGACCTCCACCAGCAGCCGGTCGCCGGCCGCGTGCCCGAGGCTGTCGTTGATGGTCTTGAAGCCGTCCAGGTCGAGGTAGCACAGGCCGAAGCGCTGGCCCTCGCCCGCGTTCAGCGCCTTCTCCAGGCGCTCGAAGAACAGGGTGCGGTTGGGCAGGCCGGTGAGGGCGTCGTGGGTGGCCTCGTAGCGCAGCCGCAGGTTGAGCAGCCGGCGCTCGGTGGTGTCCTCCATGAGCGCGAGCTGGTACTGCGGATCGCCGTCGGCGTCGCGCAGCAGGGACACCGTCAGATTGGTCCACAGGACCGTTCCGTCGGGGCGGTTGAAGGCCTTTTCGAGGTGGTAGTGCTCGCGGTCGCCGCGGACGAGCTCGTCGTACAGCTTCCAGGTCTGCGGCGCGTCCTCGGGGTGCACCCAGTCCTGCACGCGGCGGCCGCGCAGGGCCTCGTCGGAGAGCCCGAACATGCGCAGCAGCGCCTTGTTGACCTGCAGCACGTTGCCGTCGAGGTCGGCGATGCCGATCCCTATGGCGGCGCCCTCGAACACCGCGCGGAAGCGGGCCTCGCTGGCGTGCAGGGCCTGCGCGACCACCCCCTGGGCCCTGAGCGCGGCCTGGGCGATCGACTCCTGCTCGGCGAGCGTGCGCGCCCGCAGCGCCTCGGCGTACCCGGCGGCCATCGCGTGCTGCAACCGCGAGCTGCGCAGGCGGGGTTCGTCCTGGGGGCCGTCGCCCGCGCAGTACAGGACCAGATAGGCGTCGACGCAGTCCAGGGTCCGGCTGAGCGCCTCGGGGTCGGTGCAGTGCGCGGTGACCAGGGCGGCGCCGATCGCCTTGGCGCCGTCCCCGTCGAAGACGCGGGCCCGCAGCAGCTCGCTCAGCCGGCGTGCGAGCGGCAGCAGTTGGTCCTCGAACTCCGCACGGGTCAGCGACGTGGAGGTCGCCGGGTAGACCGCCCGGCTCCAGATCGTCGTGAACCGGCGCAGTCTGTCCTCCGGCCCGTCCGGCTCGGCGCTCACGCCGTACGCCCCACGCCGGCGAATCCGGAGAAGGCGAACGGGTCCTCGTCCTCCGGCGCCGACTCCGGCCGCCAGAGCGGCATCGGCACCAGTCCCGGTTCCACCATGTCGTACCCCTCGAAGAACCGCGCGATCTCGTCGCGCGAGCGCATGATGAGCGGATTGCGAATGTCCCTGTATACGTCCACCGCGCCCTCGGCCCGCTCGGCGGGCAGCGGGATTCCCTCGTACGAGGCATGGGTCAGGATCAGCAGGCTGCCGGGCGCGAGCGCGTCGCGCAGCTCGGCCACCGCACCGTAGGGGTCGTCCGCGTCTTCCACGAAGTGCAGTATGGCAACGAGGAGCAGGGCGACCGGACGGTTCAGGTCGATCAGCCGCTCCACCTGGGGGCTGGCCAGGATCTCCCGCGGCTTGCGCAGGTCCGCGGCGACCACGCCCGCGTCGTCGTTGCCCGCCAGCACCGCCTCGCTGTGCGCGACGGCCACCGGGTCGTGGTCGACGTAGACCACGCGGGCGCCCGGCACGGCCGCCTGGGCCACCTCGTGGACGTTGCCGAACGTGGGGATGCCGGAACCGATGTCGAGGAACTGGGTGATGCCCTCCGCGGCCGCGAACCGCACGGCGCGGCGCATGAACGCCCGGTTGGCCTGCATGGTCTTGGGCAGACCCGGCATGAACTCCATCGCCTTGCGGGCCGCTTCCCGGTCCACCTCGAAGTTGTGCGAACCGCCCAGGTAGAAGTCGTAGATCCGCGAGACGCTCGGCACCGAGATGTCGATGCTCCGAGGGGCCCAGGCGGGGCGCTCCATGTATCTCTCCCAGGGTAGGCGGCAGGGGCAGGCGATCCGGTGTTCGAGCTGAGGCTACTGATCGCCCGCCAAAGGAGCGACCCGAACCGGAAATTGCCCGTCCGTTCCACGCCACTGCCTGGGCAATCGCTGTCGCGTGTGCCGTGGTTTGCCCGTCTTGCGCGCGCCGTTCACCGGCGGCCGGAGCCCGCACAGCGGTCCGCCCCCTCCGTTGCGGTGCGGAGGGGGCGGACCTTCGGTGGCGCTCCGGGTCGGGCGGGGCGATCGACCCTGGGGAGGTGATCTAGTGGCCCGGCGCGCCGACCGGCTTTCCGTCGGGCGCGACGGCGTACCAGGTGCCGCCCACGCCCTGACCGTTGGTGTCGCCGGGGGCGTTGTCCCCGGAGAAGGTGTAGACCGGCCAGCAGTCGACCGTCATCTGCCGCACGCCGTCGGGACGGGTGAAGCCCATCAGGCCCTTCTTCTGGACGCCCTTGGTGTCGTCGGCCTTGACGATGCCGACGGCCGGCCACTTCTCCAGGCAGGCACCGGTGCAGTTGGAGACGGACTTCGGCCAGGCCTTGTCCTTGAGGAAGCGGTAGACCGTCATCCCGTTCCGGTCGACGACGATGTCGCCGAGCTTGGGGTCCTTGCGGACGGACAGACCGGGCAGGGAGGTCAGGGAGGCCTTCTTGCCGTTCGGGGCGAGCGCGAACCACTTGCCGCCCACGCCCTGGCCCTTGGCGTCACCGGTCTTGGTGTCCTTGGCGTAGCGATAGGCGGGCCAGCCGCCGATGGTGAGCTGCTTGGTGCCGTCGGCGCGGGTGACCTCGCCGAGCAGCGACTTGTCGATGCCGGCGCCGGCCGTGGCGTCGTCGGCCGGCACCGGCGGCCAGGTGGTGGCGCAGGCGCCGTCGCAGTTCGACTTGGGGGGATTCGCGGTGTCCTGGTCGAACCGGTACAGGGTGAGGCCGGTGCCGTCGGTCACGACCTTGCCCAGGTTGGGGTTGGTGTCCGCGGTGAGCTTGCCCGCGGGGGCGGCCGGGGCCGGGGATCCGGTGCCCTGGTTGCCGTCGGCGCCGTAGCCGTTGCCCGCGCCGGTGGTCGGGCTGCCCGCGGGCGCGGTGGCCCCGACGTTCTGCGCCGCCGAGGACGGGGTGCCGTTGTCCTGACCGCACGCCGTCGTCAGCGCCAGCACCGAGGCGGCTGTGACCACCATCGAGGCGGTCCGCCAGGAGGTCTTCATCTCCAACTCCCCATGTCTGCCTGGTTGTTGCAGCGCCTGCCGCGCCGCCGCACGGTCATGGGTACGCATCGGGGGTGGGGAAGCGTTCAACGGGGAGGGGAAGTTCTTCGGGGATTTTTCCTCCGGGCCCTGTGACCGGTCCCGCCGGTGCGCGGCTCGTACGGGCGCACATTTCAGGCCGATCGCACCGCTCACCCCGTCAAACCACCGATCGCGACATGTCACCCTTTCGGAGCAAACCCGGGGGACCGCGGCGTACGGCCCCTTCCCGCAACACATGATCTTGGCGTGCATGGACCCGAAGTGACCCGATGCGCGCCCGCCGCACGGCTGTTGGCACTGGTGACGCTGACCTGGACGCTGGTGGGCTGCCCCGTGGGCAGCGCGTCGGCCGACGCCTGCGCGTACGCCTCGACGGGCCCGGACGGCACGGCGGCGGTGGCCTACGCGGGCGGCGGCCACTGGCCGTCGCCGCCCTGCCCGGCGCCCACCCCTCCCCCGTGCCCGCCGACCCCCACGCCGGCACCGACGCCGACGCCACCGCCGCCGACACCGCCACCGCCACCATCGCCACCACCCAAGCCGGCGCCGAAACCGGTACCGAAGCCGCCCAGACCCGAACCGCCGCCGAAGCCCGCGCCGAGACCGCGCCCGCCGGCCCGGCCCGCCACGGCGCCGCCCGCGCCGAAGCCCCCGCCCCCGCCCGCCCCACCGCCGAAGCCGGCGCCGGCGCCGAGACCCGCTCCGCGGCCGTCGGTGACGCCGGTGACCTACCCGGCGTACCACCCGCACCCCGCCGCGCACGTCGCGCCCCGCCGCACCACGCCGGTCACCTACGTGCTGCTCATCACCGTCCCGGCGATCGTCGCCGTCGCGGCTCTGCGCCCGCGCTGACGCGCCGGCCCCTCACTTCTGGAGGTATCCGTTGCCGGATTGGCTTGTTCTCGTCCTCGCGATGCTCGCGGCCTGCGCCGTGGTGGTGGTCGTCACCGTCCTGCGGCACAAGCGGGCTCCCGAGGACGAGGATCCCAGCGAGACCCCGGACGTCATCGAGTACATGACGATGTGGATCGGCGTCGTGTACGCGATCGTCCTGGGTCTCGCCATCGCGGGCGTGTGGGAGGCCCGCAACTCCGCGCAGGACTACGTGCAGTCCGAGGCGCAGGCGCTGCACGAGATCTCGGAGCGGGTCCGGGTGTATCCGCCGGACGTGCGCGACCGGATCCGCAGTGATGTCAACACCTATGTCAGCTATGTCGTCCATCACGAGTGGACGACGATGTACCGCGACGGGCGCGTCACCGACCGCGGCGCGCGGCTGCTGCAGCAGGTCCGTCAGGACGTCACCGACTACCGGCCGAAGAACGACTTCGAGGCGCAGGCCTACCAGCCGCTGCTGGACCAGATGACCGCCGCCGACCAGGCGCGCAACGCCCGCGCCGACTCCACCGGGTCCACCATGCCGCCGGTGGTGTGGTGGGGTCTGCTCACCGGGGCGCTGATCACCGTCGGCATGGTGTTCGCCCTGCAGATCCGGCGTACGAGACGCGAACTGGTCCTCGCCGGCCTGTTCTCCGCGACCATCGCGTTCATGCTGTTCCTCATCTGGGACTTCGACGCGCCCTTCAGCCGGGGCATGGCGGTGACCGCGGAACCGTTCCTGAACATGTTCCCGGGCGCCACCGGCTAGCCCCCACACACGGGCGCGCGGCCGTTCCCGTCCGTCCCGTCCGTCCCGTCCGCCGCGGGACGGACGGCCGGGTGACGTGGCGTCAGCCCCGCTTCTCCCGGCGACGGCGCAGCCAGTACGTGCCGCCCCCGACCACCGACAGGCTCACCAGTGCGGCGCCGATGGCCATGTCGCTCGGCGTGGCCCCGGCGGATCGGCTGCCGCCGACACCGCCGTGGACGCCGCCGAGCACGGTGAAGGCGTCCGGGCGGACCAGGGCCGTGCCGTCGCAGCGGACCGTGAGGTCGTAGCGGCCGGGGCGGGCGTCGTGGCCGAGGCGGACGCCGGCCCGCGAGGCGCCGTCGCCGGACGCGTCGAGTCCGGTGGCCGGGAAGGCGCGTGAGGACATGGTGCCGCCGTCGGGGCAGCCCTCCACGCCCACGGTGAGCCGCCCGCCCGCCGGGAGCACCCTGGGCGAGACGACGATGCCACGCGGCCCGCCGTCGCCGTCCCGGCCGTGGTGCTCATCCCGGCCGGCGTGTTCGTCCTGGCCGTGGTGCTCATCCCGGCCAGCTTGCTCATCCCGGCCGGGATGCTCGTCCTGGCCGGCGTGTTCGTCCTGGCCGTGCTGCTCGCGCCGGTCGGCGTGCTCATCCCGATCGGCGTGTTCGTCCTGGCCGTGCCGCTCGCGCCGGTCGGCGTGCCCGCCCCGGTCGGCGTGCTCGTCCCGGCCCGGGTGGTCCGCCCGGACGGGGTGGTCCGCCCGGCCCGGGCTGGTGTACGGGACGTCGTCGTTGCCCGTGTCGGCCGCGACCGCCACCGGGGAGGCGAGCCCGAGTACGGCGGCCGCCGTCCAAGCGGCCGTGAGGGCACGTTGGTTGCGCATGTGAACCTCCGCGGGAGGCGCCCGGGGCCGTCCCCGGTCGATCGGCGAGAAAACACCTCCCGGGGACGACACTCGAGCGCGCGGAACACGCCCGCATGTCGAGAATGCTCTGTCCTGGTGACACAACATCCCGCGAGAAAAGCACACAATCGGATATTGTCGCAGGTCACGAACCGTCAGAAAGCTCTGGTGAACGGCAACTCGGATGGCGCACCGCAAGGCCCCTGCCGCCACCCGTTCGCCGCTCACCCCGTCGCCCGCCGCGTGCGTGGGGATTTAGCGTTTTCCCATGCGCGAGGGACGTGGTGACGGCCGCGTCGAGAGGGGATGGCGAATGTCTGCGTCCGAGCTGTTCGAACGTGCCGAAGAGGAGGAGCGGCGAAGGAGGCGCGCCCCGTGGGGCGTGCTGGCGCTGGTTCTGCTGACCGGCATCGCGCTCATCCGCAACGGTTCGGGCGAGTTCGACGTCGGCCCGCCGCGGCCCGCCTCGGTGGCCGCGCCGGACAGCCGGCCCGCCGCGGGTCCCCGCACCCACCCCGCGGCACCGGCGCCGCTCGCGTTCTCCGCCGCCTCCCGGGTGCGGATCCCGGTGATCCGGGTGGACGCGCCGGTGGTGCCGGTCACCCTGGACAAGGACGGCTGGATCGGCGCGCCACCGCCGGAGAACCCGCGCCTGGCGGGCTGGTTCACCGGCGCGGTCTCCCCTGGCGAGAAGGGCACGGCCGTCATCGTCGGGCACGTGGACAACCAGCAGGGCCCCGCCGTGTTCTACGGACTGGGAAACCTCAGGAAGGGAAACCGGATCGAGGTTCTGCGCAAGGACGGAAAGACCGCGGTGTTCGAGACGTACGGCGTCGAACTCTTCTCCAAGAGCGGTTTCCCGGGCGACCGCGTCTACGGCTCGAAAGGAACTCCGGAACTGCGGGTCATCACCTGCGGCGGCGGTTTCTCCAGGCAGCACGGATACGACGGGAACGTGGTCGTCTTCGCCCGCCTGGTCGCGGTGCGGTGAACCACCGCGAGCAGGCGGGCCGGGATATACGGGAACGGCCCCGGGAAACCGTCACACGCGCCGTTTCGGCACCGTCATGCGATATCCGGAGTCGAGAAGACGGGGCAGCCATTCACGCAGCGCGCGAACGGTCTGCGAACGGTCTCCCCCGGCGTCGTGGGAGAGCACCACGGCACCGGGGGCGGCGTCCGCCTCCACCCGGCGCACGATGGTCCTGACCCCCGGCATCATCCAGTCGGTGGTGTCGACGGTCCAGGCCAGCGGTTCCATCCCCATCTCGGCGCCCAGCCGGAACACGGTCCGGTTCCAGGCGCCGTAGGGTGCCCGGAACCACTGCGGGCGCTCGCCGTAGGCGTCCTCGATGACGTCGCTGGTCCTCTTCATCTCGTCGCGGATCCTCCTGCGGCTGAGGGTGGTCAGCAGCGGATGCGTCCAGGTGTGGTTGCCGACGACATGGCCGTCGTCGGCCATCCGGGCCACCAGTTCCCGGTTGCCGGCGACGCACTCGCCGCACAGGAAGAACATGGCGCGGACGTCGTACGCGGCCAGGGTGTCCAGGACGTGCGGGGTGTACTCGGGGTCGGGCCCGTCGTCGAAGGTCAGCGTCATCCGCCGGCCGTGCCCCGGCATCCGCATGATGGGTTCGGTGCGGATCCTCAGCCTGTGCGGCGCGGCCCGCGGTGGTCCGTACCCGGTGAGCGGCTGCAGCCGGAAGGCGGACGGTCCGGGCGCCTGGCGGGCCTGCGGGCCGGATGCGGGCGGGGCGGCGGCCTCGGGGCTGTCCTCGGCGCCGCCCGCCAGGACGGCGCCGGCGGTGCCCGCGGCCCCCAGCGCGGCGGCGCCGGCCAGGAGCAACCGGCGCCGCGTGAACAACTGATCCTTCTGCATGACCAATCACTCGCGCACACACCGCTCCACCGCACCGCAACGGCACCGCTGCGGCGGCGGGAATGCACCCGGACGGCCCAGCAGGGCTGGCGCGGGCACAGGGAGAGCGGCCGGGGGCGTGCGGTGAGCGGTGGCGCACGGACGGCGAGCGGGGGTGTGTGGGTCAGCGGCGGCCGGCGGCAGGCAGCTCAGCGGCGATGCGCGGACGGTGACCGGCGAGGCGAGCGATGAGCGGCGGCGCATGGGCGGTTCCCGGGGCACGCGGGTCAGCGGCGGCGCACGGACGGCGGCCGGGGGCAGGCAGCTCAGCGGCGATGCGCGGACGGCGAGCGGGGCGTGCGGGGCAGCGGCGGCGCATAGACGGTGACCGGGGGCGCGTGGGTCAGCGGTGGCGGACCAGGGGGAACGGCAGGGTTTCCCGGATCGTCAGGCCGGTGAGGAACATCACCAGCCGGTCCACGCCGATGCCGAGCCCGCCGGTCGGGGGCATGGCGTACTCCAGGGCCTGCAGGAAGTCCTCGTCCAGCTCCATGGCCTCCGCATCGCCCCCGGCCGCCCGCAGCGACTGCTCGGTCAGCCGCCGGCGCTGCTCCACCGGGTCGGTCAACTCGGAGTAGGCGGTGCCGAGTTCCGTGCCGAAGGCGACGAGGTCCCAGCGCTCGGCGAGCCGCGGGTCGGCGCGGTGCTGCCGGGTCAGCGGGGAGACGTCGGTGGGGAAGTCCTTGTAGAACGTGGGGGCGCCGGTGCGTTCCTCGACCAGCCGCTCGTACATCTCCAGCACGATGTCGCCGGGCCCGTCGTCGGCGGTGTACGGCACCCCGGTCCGGTCGCACAGCCGGTGCAGCCGCAGCAGTTCGGTGCCGGGGCCGATCTCCTCCCCCAGCACCTCGGAGATCGCGCCGTGCACGGTCTTGACCGGCCACTGCCCGGACAGGTCGTACTCCTGCCCGTTCCTGCGGGCCACCGGGGCGCCGAAGACGGCGGTCGCCGCGCCCTGGACCAGTTCGCGGGTGAGGTCGAGCATGACGTCGTAGTCGGCGTACGCCTGGTAGGCCTCCAGCATCGTGAACTCGGGGTTGTGCTTGTAGGAGACGCCCTCGTTGCGGAAGGTGCGGCCCAGTTCGAAGACCTTCTCCAGGCCGCCCACGCACAGCCGCTTCAGATACAGCTCGGGGGCGATGCGCAGGTACAGGTCGAGGTCGTAGGCGTTGATGTGGGTGGTGAAGGGGCGGGCGTTGGCACCGCCGTGGATCCGCTGGAGCATCGGGGTCTCGACCTCGACGTAGCCGCGGTCCAGCAGTCCCTGCCGCAGGGCCTGCACGGCGGCGGAGCGGGCCCGGAGCACGGCGCGGGCGGCGGGGCTGGTGGCCAGGTCGAGGTAGCGGCGGCGGACCTTCGCCTCGGGGTCGGCGAGGCCCCGGCGTTTGTCGGGCAGCGGGCGCAGGCACTTGCCGGTGAGCTGCCAGGAGGCGGCGAAGACGGTGGGCTCGCCCTGGTCGCTGCGGCCGGCCCGGCCGGTCACGGTGAGGTGGTCGCCGATGTCGCACACGGCGGTGAAGCGGTCCAGGGCGGTGCCGCAGCGGTCGCGGGTGAGGGCGACCTGGTGGTCGCCCGACCAGTCGCGCAGCACGGCGAAGACGATGCCGCCGAAGTCGCGGACCAGCATGAGCCGGCCGGCGACGGTGACGTCCGCGCCGGGCGGCACGTCGGCGAGGGCGTGGGTGGGGGCGGGGACGCCGACCGGGTACGGGTCCGTGCCGGCCGCGCGCAGCCGGTCGAGCTTGCGGTGCCGGACGCGGACCTGGTCGGGCAGGTCCGCCTGCGGTGCGGCGGCCCCGGCCGGCCCCGCTTCGAGGCCGAGCGCCGCCAGGGAAGGCAGCCCCTGGGTGGTGGCGGGCCGCTGCCCGTTCCGCGGGCGCCCCTTTCCCCAGAGCTTGCGCAGCGACGGCACGGAGACGAAGCCCTCGGCGATGCCGGAGGCCAGGCCGATGCGGGCGAGGGCGGCGGCGTCGCCGTAGCAGAGGAACCGCGGATACCACTCGGGGTGGTACTTGGCGTTGGAGCGGTACAGGGCCTCCAGCTGCCACCAGCGGGAGAAGAACAGCAGCAGCCGGCGCCAGAGCCTGAGCACGGGTCCGGCGCCGATGCGGGCGCCCTCCTCGAAGACGGACCGGAAGACCGCGAAGTTCAGCGAGATCCTGCGGATGCCCAGCTTGGGTGCGGCGGTGCACAGTTCGGCGACCATGAACTCCATGACCCCGTTGGGGGCGGCGCGGTCGCGGCGCATCAGGTCCAGGGAGATGCCGTCGCGGCCCCAGGGCACGAAGGAGAGCAGGGCGAGGAGCCGGCCGTCCTCGCCGAGGGCCTCCACGAGCAGGCAGTCGCCGTCCGCGGGGTCGCCGAGCCGGTCCAGGGCCATGGAGAAGCCGCGCTCGGTCTCGGTGTCGCGCCAGGCGTCGGCCTTGTCGACGATCTCCTCCATCTCCCGCTCGGTGAGGGTGGCGTGCCGGCGGATCCGGCAGGTGGCGCCGGTACGGCGGACGCGGTGCACGGCCTGCCGGGTGACCCGCATGTCCCGGCCGTCCAGATCGAAGGAGGCCACGTGCACGATCGCCTCGTCGCCGAGCTGCAGGGCGCCGAGCCCGGCGCGGGCGTAGGCGCGGGCGCCGTCCTCTGAGGCGCCCATCACCGCGGGCACCCAGGCGTGGCGGCGGGCGACGCCGAGCCAGGCGGCGATGGCCGGCGGCCAGGCCTCCGGGTCGCCGACCGGATCACCGCTGGCGAGGCAGACGCCGGCCTCGACGCGGTAGGTGACGGCGGCCTTGCCGCTGGGCGAGAAGACGACGGCCTTGTCGCGGCGGGTGGCGAAGTAGCCGAGGGAGTCCCGGTCGCCCCAGGCCGCGAGGAGGGCGCGGATGCGGGCCTCCTCGTCGTCGTGCAGGGCGGCTTCCAGGCGCTGGGAGCGGAACAGGGTGGCGGCGGCGTTCAGCAGGGCGAGGGCGCCGAGCAGGCCGAGCACGAAGGTGACCCGGCGGGGCGGGCGGCCCGCGAAGGAGCCGCTCGAGACCAGTCCGCCGCAGACCCGGTCGGCCGCCCAGGCCAGGTGCTGGCCCGCCGGCAGCGTGCCCGGGAACATCATGACGAGGGCCCAGCCCAGCAGGATGGCCACGAGGAGGCCGCCCAGCAGCACGGCGAGCGCCCGCCAGACCGCTCCGCGGCGGGAGGCGGCGTAGAACTCCCCGCGGGCCACGACGAGCAGGGCCAGCAGCAGGCCGCACAGCACCAGCGACGGCAGTGACGCGGCGTACAGGCCGAGGCCCACGCCGAGGGCGTCGGTGAGGACGACCAGGCCCAGATAGACGACGACCAGCCACCAGGCGACCTTCTTGCGGGCGGCGGTGGCGGCGCCGAGCAGGAACAGGAAGACGGCGTAGGCCAGGTTGGCGCTGATGGGCACCAGCACCAGGTCGAGGGCGCGGGCGACCGGGTGGAGCAGCCGGCGCAGCGGTTCGACGAGCGCGAGCAGGGCGCACAGCAGGCCGAGCGCCGCGAAGAGCGTCGCGAAGGCCTCGGGCACCCAGCCGAGGCGCCGGCCGGCGGGCGGGCCGGTCGAGGCCGTGACGTCCCTCCGTGCGGCGGGCTCCGCGCTGGCGGTCATGATTCCGACTGTAGGAAGGCACCGCCCGCCTCGCCCGTCGAGACGGCACGGCAGCATGGCACGGACACGGTACGGGTGACACCGCCCCGGCGCAGACGGCCCCGGCGCAGGCGGCGCCACTCGCACGCCGCGCGCGGCCGGAGCGGGGGCCGCATCGACCACCTCGCACGCGACGCCGGGCCGCACACCGCACCGGCCACCCGCCGCGCACGGCCGGACCGTAGGCCCACCGACCACCACCCGCCGCTCATGGCCGACCCGCGCGCGGCACCGACGGCCACCCGCCCGCGGCCGAACCGTGCGCCGCACCAGCCAAGCCACCCGCCGAACACGGCCGGACCGGCAACCGCACCGACCGCCACCCGCCCGCGGCCAAGCCGTACGCCGCCCCCGCCGCAGGCCGCCCGCAGGGTGCGACGTGGGCCGTTCGGTTCGGTCGGGTGCCGCGCCGCTCAGTGGGAACCGCGGGTTCCGATACCCTCACGGCCGTGACGGAACAGCACTCGCACTCGCATTCGCACCAGTTCGAGCGGGGCACGGACGGGCCGAAGGTCATCGTCGTCGGCGTGGACGGCTCCGACTCCAGCCTGCGGGCCGCGGCGTACGCGGGCGGGCTCGCCCGGCGGCAGCACGCGCTGCTGGCCGTGGTGTACGTGCAGCCGGTGCTGGCGGCCGGGGCGGCGCTCGGGGCGCCGGTGGCGGAGACGACCGACGAGATCGCCGAGGACCTGGTCAGCTACATCCGGGAGGCGGCCGAGCGGGTCAAGGGGATATTCGAGGTGCGCTGGGAGTTCCACACCTTCCGCGGCGACCCCTACAGCGGGCTGGTGAAGGCGGCCGACGAGCTGAAGGCGGACGCGGTGGTCGTGGGCGCCTCCGAGCAGGCCGGCCACCGGTTCATCGGCTCGGTGGCGATCCGGCTGGTGAAGGCGGGGCGCTGGCCGGTGACGGTCGTGCCGTGACCTCCCGGGTCCCCCGCAGCAGCAGTAGCGGCGTCGCCAGGAGCAGGACGCCGGCCAGGGCGATGGCGGCGCGTGGACCGGTGAGGGCCGCCAGCACTCCCCACAGGGCGGTCAGGGCGGCCGTGGTGGCCTTGCCGGTGACCGACCAGGCGGACAGGGTGCGGGCGACCCGGTCGTCGGGGGTGCACTCCAGGCGGCGGGTGGCGTACACGGGGCTGTAGACGCCCGAGCAGGTGATCACCCCGAACTCCAGGACCATCACGAGCAGCAGGCCGGGCGGTCCGGGCGGGACGAAGGCCAGCCCGAGCGGCCAGACGGCACGCAGGGTGCCCGCCACGCGCAGCACCCGCAGCTGCCCGTGCCGGGCGACGAGCGGACGGGCCAGCCGGGAGCCGAGGAGGCCGCCGAGGCAGGGCACGGCGAAGGCGAGGCCGTACTGCCAGGGGGCGAAGCCGAGCGGGCCGAGCATGAGGACGGCCAGCGGCGGCGCGGCGACCATGATCAGGGCGTTGGCCGCGAGGTTGTTGAAGAACAGCGGCCGCAGTGCGGGGCTGGTGAGGATGTGCCGCCAGCCGTCGAGCAGGTCGGCGGCGCGCAGGCGCCGCCCGCCGGTGCCCGCGGGGCGCGGCTCGCCGCCGCCGACGGCCCCGATGCCCAGGGCCGACAGCAGGAAGCTGACCGCGTTCGCCGCGACGGTCGCCACCGGGCCGAACAGGCCGATCGCGGCACCGCCGAGGGGCGGCCCGAGGACCAGGGCGGTCCAGTTCGTGGACTCGAACCGGGAGTTCGCGGTGAGCAGCCGGCCGGCCGGCACGAGCGATTTGAGGAAGGCGCCGGAGGCGGCGTTGAAGGTGATGTCGGCCGCCGCGACGACGACCGACACCAGCAGCAGTTGGCCGAGGCCCGGCCCGCCGAGCGCCCAGGCGGCCGGGACGGTGAGCAGCGCGGCGCATCTGACCAGGTCCATCGAGATCATCACGGGGCGTTTGCGCCGGAACTCCACCCAGGGCCCGAGCGGGATCGCGGCCACGGCGCCCACCGCGGGCCCGGTCGCCGCGAGCAGCGCCACCTCGGCCGGGCCGGCGTGCAGCACGATGACCGCGATCACCGAGAACGCGTCGAAGGCGAGGTAGGTGCCGAGCGCGCTCACCCCGTACGCGGCCCACAGCCACCCGAACCGCCGGCCCAGCGCCATGCACAACCTCCCGTTGATCCGGGACATGAAAACCCGCAGGTGGGCGCCGGATCAAACAACCGCCCGGACGATCGGCACAACCGTTGGTTGTACGGTGACGCCGTGGACCTCAAGGCAGTGCGCACCTTCGTCGCCGTGGCCGACTCGGGGCAGTTCCAGGAGGCCTCGGCCGTCCTGGCGATCACCCAGCAGGCGGTCTCCAAGCGGATCGCCGCGCTGGAGAAGGAGCTGGGCGTGCGTCTGTTCACCCGCGCCGCGCGGGGCGCGGAGCTGACGGCCGACGGCCACGCCTTCCTGCCGCACGCCCGCGAGCTGCTGCTGGCCGAGGAGCGCGCGGCCGCCTCCGTACGGCTCGGTCGGCGCGCCCTGCGGGTCGATGTGATCGGCGCGCGGCTCGCCCCGGCGGGGCTGCTGCGCGGCTTCCATGAGGCGCACCCGGACATCGCCCTCGACGTCGTCACCCTCTTCGACGTGGACTCGGCGCTCACCGCGCTGCGCTCGGGCGCGATCGACGCGTCCTTCCGCGCCGTGGCCATGCCGGGCAGGCCGCTGCCCAGGGGCGTCGCCGCCGCGCCGGTGTACGACGAGCCGCTCCAGCTGCTCACCGGCCCGGGGCACGCCCTGGCCGGGCGGCGCCGGGTGTCGCCCGGGGAGCTGGCCGGGCACCGGATCTGGATGCCGGGCATCGTGGAGGGCACCGAGTGGGCCGCCTACTACGCGTCGCTCGCCGCCGAGTTCGGCCTCGCCATCGACTCCTCGGGCCCGAACTTCACCGGGGCGGTGCAGGACGCCGTCGCCGGTTCCGACTCGCTGGCGACCCTCGTCAGTGAACGGACGCGGCTGACGTGGCCGGCCGGCCACGACCTGCGCCGTATCCCGCTGCGCGACCCGACACCGGTCTACCCGCACTGTCTGCTGTGGGTCACCGCCAACCTGCATCCGGCGCTGCCCGCCCTGCGCGCCCATTTCTCGGACGGGCAGCCGGCCCGGCCCGAAGGCCGCGTCTGGACGCCCGCCTGGGCCGTGCGTGGCGTCTTCCCTGCGCGGCGGCCCTGAGTCATCATGATCCGGCGTCAGCCGTTGCCGTCGGCGAAGAGGTGAGGGGCATGGCCAGGCTCCGTGCGGGTGAGGGGATTCTCCGGCGCAAACCGATCGAGCACATCGAGGACACCGAGGCCGGCGAGGGCACCCGGCTGGACCGCTCGCTCGGCCTGTGGCAGCTCACCGCGATCGGTGTGGGCGGCATCATCGGCGCGGGCATCTTCACGCTGGCGGGCACGGTGGCCAACGGCACGGCGGGCCCCGCGGTGCTGGTGTCGTTTCTGATCGCCGGTGTGGCCAGCGCATGCGCGGCACTGTCGTACGCCGAGTTCGCGGGGCTGATCCCGAAGGCGGGGTCGGCGTACACCTACGGCTACGCGGTGCTCGGCGAGTTCGCGGGCTGGTTCATCGGCTGGGACCTGCTGCTGGAGTACACCGCGATCGTGGCGGTGGTGGCCATCGGCATCTCCGGCTACTTCGGCTTCCTGGTCGAGGAGATGGGCGCGAAGCTGCCCGCCTGGATGCTGGGCGCGCCGGGCACCGGGGCGGGGCACCGGGTCGATCTCTTCGCGGCGGTCCTGTGCCTGCTGATCGCCTGGCTGCTGAACCTGGGCATCCGCAGCGCGGCCCGCTTCGAGACCCTCGTGGTGGCGCTGAAGGTGCTGGTGGTGCTGCTGGTGATCGGCGTCGGCGTGTTCCACATCGACTCGTCGAACTACCACCCGTTCTTCCCGTTCGGTGTCAGCGGCGCGTTCACCGGCGCGGCCACCGTGTTCTTCGCGGTGTTCGGCTACGACGCCATGTCGACGGCGGCGGAGGAGTCCAAGGACGCCCAGCGGCACATGCCGAAGGCGATCATCTACTCCCTGGTGATCTCGATGGTGCTGTACGTGGCGGCCTGCCTGGTGCTGACGGGCATGCAGCCGTACCGGCACATCGACCCGGAGAGCGGCTTCTCCTCGGCGTTCAAGGCGGTGGGTCTGCACGGGCTCGCGGACGTGATCGCGGTGGGCGCGATCATCGGCATCCTCACGGTGATGTTCACGTTCATGCTGGGCGTGACCCGGGTGTGGTTCTCCATGTCCCGTGACGGCCTGCTGCCGCGGTGGTTCGCCAAGACGCACCCGACGCGGCACGTGCCGACCCGGGTGACCTGGATCGTCGGGGCCGCCTCGGCCGCCATCGCCGGGTTCGTGCCGATCGGCTCGGCGGCGGAGCTGACGAACATCGGCATCCTGCTGGCCTTCGTGGTGGTGTGCGCGGCGGTGATCGTGCTGCGCTACCGGCACCCGGAGCTGCCGCGCACCTTCCGCACGCCCGGGATGCCCGTCGTGCCGGCGCTGGGCTGCGTCTTCTCGGTCTGGCTGATCACGTTCCTGCACTGGCAGACGTGGGTGCGGTTCGCGGTGTGGTTCGTGATCGGGTGCCTGATCTACTTCGGCTACTCCTACAAGCGCTCGGTGCTGGCTCGGGAGCGGCCCGCCGAGTGACCGGCCGGGGGGCGGCGCCGTCGCGGACCGTTCGTCCGACCGTTCGCCGACCCGATCGACCGTCCGTCGCTCCGGCGGCCCCGCGCCCTGTCCCCCGGCCGCTTCCCGCGCTGCCATACGGCCATGACGGCCGCAACCCCACTCACCCGCCGGGCGGCGGCAGCGCCCCACGGGACGACGACCGCCGAGCACGAACTGGCCGCGCTCCAGCGCGAGCACGGCGGACCGCTGTTCGCCCTGCTGCTCCGGCTCTGCGACGGCGACCGGCAGCGGGCCGAGGACCTCGTCCAGGAGACGCTGGTGCGCGCCTGGCAGCATCCCGAGGCGCTGCACGCCGAGGACTTCGCCTCCGTCCGGCCCTGGCTGCTGACGGTCGCCCGGCGGCTGGCCATCGACGCCCGGCGGGCCCGGCAGGCCCGGCCGCCGGAGACCGGCGCCGAGCTTCCCGAGACCGCGCGGGTGACCGCCGATCACGCCGAGCGGGCCGCCGCGATGCTCGATGTGCGCCGGGCTGTGAAGACCCTCACGCCGGAACACCGTGACGTGCTCGTACTCGTGTACTTCCTCGGTGCCAGTGTGGCGGAAGCGGCGCAGACCCTGGGCGTGCCACCCGGTACCGTGAAGTCCCGCGCGTACTACGCGCTGCGCGCGCTGCGCCGGGTCCTTCCGGATTATGCGGCCGACCTGCACTGAAACCGGAACCGAAGCAAAGCCTTCGCAAAGCGCCTTGCTGTGCCCCCCGTCGGGGCAATGGGCTGTCCTCATCCGCGTTCCCGGGCGGGCCGGGGCTGCGATCCCGGCGGGGCCCGGACGACGAGGGCACGTACCGGAGGAAGGGCAGGAAGGGATGCAGCACAGAGGGCACGAGAGCACGGACGGCACCGACGGCGGTGAACTGACCGTCCCGATGGCCTGGTTGTACGCCGAGTACATCGCCGACGAGCTGCTGCGCACCGGCGATCTGATGCCGCCGACCTCCTTCGAGTTCCGGGCCGGCCGGGACGCGCTGGCGCTGACCGTCTTCCTGTCCGACACCGACGGCGAGCTGTCCGGCATCCGGGTGATCTCCCAGCTGGAGAACTGGCTGTCGCTGACCGCCTACGACCAGCCGTGGCGGGACTGGGTGCGTGCGCGCATGACCGAGCTGACCGAGCAGGCCGACCGGTCCGGCACCCGCTCCCCCGACCTGGCCCTCGCCGCGGACGCCTGGCGGTGGCTGGAGGAGACCGAGCTGCTCGCCCCGGACCTGGACGCGGTGCCGGGCGGCGGCGCGGCGGCCGGCGAGGACGAGGGGCCCAAGGTGTGGACGCCGGCCTGGCGGCTCGGGCTGCCCCTCGGGCACCTCGCCATCCACTTGTTCTGACCGCCCGCCGCGGGCCCTGCGAAGTTTTCCGGAATCCGACCAATCCGCGTGCCGCGCGGCTCCGAATCCCTCGTCCGGGATTCTGCCGGCGGCTTGAGTGATTCGGCTGTCGGCTGCGTACGGGTGGGAGCACGCAGTAACCCCACCCGCACCCATCGGCACGAGGATTCGGCATGAGGTCCCTGGAAAGGCATCGCGACGTCGGCGCGTACGCGCTCGGCGTGCTGGACGAGGCGGAGGCCTTCCGCTTCGAGGACCACCTCATGGAGTGCCCTCAGTGCGCGGCACAGGTGACCGAATTCGGGCCGGCCACGCGGCAGTTGATGCTATACCGGCGCGCCACGCCGCGCTTCGTGCACCCCATGGCACAGCCCGGTCCCCGGCTTCTGGACCGGCTGCTCGGCGAGGTCGCGCGCCGGCACCGGGCGCGCCGCAGGCGCCTGCTGTACGGCCTGGCCGCCTCCGTGGTGCTGGCGGTGGCCGGTCCGGGGATCGTCGCCTTCACCGGCCACGCGGAGCAGGCCGCCGGCGTCACCGCGGCGACGGACGCGCGGACCGGGGTGTGGGCCGAGGTCACCGCCGACGACGGTGACTCGGGCAGTCGGCTGCTGCTGAGGGTCAAGGACGGCACCGGTCCGCACGCCTGCCGGCTCGTGGTCGTCGGCCGCGACGGCTCCGAGGAGACCGCCGGCACCTGGATGGAGCCCGACGGCGCCGGCACCTTCACCACGCTCGGGTCCTCCACGATGCACCCCGGCCAGATCGCCCGCTACGACGTGCTCACCACGGACGGACAGCGGCTCGTGTCGCTCGCCGCGGGCCGGTGACTACTTCAGCAGCCGGGACAGTCTGCGGTCCGCCAGGGGCTTGCCGCCCGTCTGGCAGGTGGGGCAGTACTGCAGCGAGGAGTCGCTGAAGGAGACCTCGCGGACGGTGTCCCCGCACACCGGGCAGGGCTCGCCGGTGCGGCCGTGGACCCTCAGGCCGCTCTTCTTCTCCGCCTTCAGCCGCCCGGCGGCCACTCCCCGGGAGCGCTCGACCGCCTCGGTGAGCGTCGAGCGCAGCGCCTCGTGGAGCCGGTGCGTCTCCTCGGGGGTCAGGGAGGCGGCGAGCTTGAACGGGGACATCCGTGCGGCGTGCAGGATCTCGTCGCTGTAGGCGTTGCCGACGCCCGCGATCAGGGACTGGTCGCGCAGGGCGCCCTTCAGCTGCCGTCGCTCGTCCTTGAGCAGGGCGGCGAGCCGGTCCTCGTCGAAGTCCGCGGCGAGCGGGTCCGGGCCGAGGCGGGCGATGCCCTCGACCTCGCGCGGATCGCGGACGACGTACACCGCGAGGCGTTTCTGGGTGCCGGCCTCGGTCAGGTCGAAGCCCTCGCCGGTCTCGAGCGCCACGCGCAGCGCGAGCGGTCCCTTGCCGGGCCGGGGCGGGCCGGAGGGCAGCCGGTCCTTCCACTGCAGCCAGCCGGCCCGGGCCAGATGGGTGACCAGGTGCAGCCCGCTGTCCGCGGCGAGGTCCAGGAACTTGCCGTGCCGCCGCACGGCCGTCACCTCGGCGCCCTCGAAGGCGGTGACCGGAGGGTCGTACGTCTTCAGGACGCTCACGGCGACCGGCAGCACCCGCGCCACCCGGCGGCCGACCAGGTGCTCGGCGAGGAAGTCCTTGAGCGCTTCTACCTCGGGCAGTTCCGGCATACGTCCAGAGTGCCACCCGGCACGGACACCGCCCCGTGGCGACGCGCGTCAGCCGTCCCGGCGGAACTCGCACCACACCGCCTTGCCGCCGCCCCGGGCCTCCACGCCCCACCCGTCGGCGAGCATGTCCACCAGCAGCAGGCCCCGGCCGGAGACGCCGTCCTCGTCCGGCTCACGGCGGCGCGGCAGGGCGCTGGAGGAGTCCTCGACCTCGATGCGCAGCTTGCGCTGACCGCTGTCCAGGGCGCGCAGGGTCACGACGGCGGAGCCCTCGGTGTGCATCAGCGCGTTGGTGATCAGTTCGTCGGCGACCAGTTCGATCTCGTCGGCCTGGTCGCGGTAGCCCCAGGAGCGGACAGCGGCGCGGATCAGGTGCCGGGCCTGGGTGAGGGCCTCGGGGTCGCCGGGCGCCACATGCTGCTGGAGCCGGCCGCCGGCCGGCGGGGCCTCTGGGGTGCGCCGGCGCAGCAGGAGCAGCGCCACGTCGTCGTCGCCGCCGCGCTCCTCGGCCCGCTGGATCAGCAGGTCGGCGAGGGCGGACACGTTCTCGGGGCCGGCCGCGACGAGTGCCGCCAGGCGGCGCATGCCGTCGTCGAGGTCGGCGCCGGGCTGTTCGACCATCCCGTCGGTGCACAGCACCAGGGTGTGGCCGGGGTCGAGTTCGAGGGTGGAGACGGGGTAGTCCAGCCGGCCGAACTCGGCGGACAGGCCGAGCGGCAGCCCGCCCTCGACCGGGATCCGCGAGCAGTCGCCGTCGCCGTGCCGGATCAGCGGGTCGATGTGCCCGGCGCGGACCGCCTGGACGACTCCGGTGGCCAGGTCGGCCTCGGCGTACAGGCAGGTGGCGAAGCGGTCGGTGTCGAGTTCGTGCAGGAAGACGGAGGCCCGGGCCATCACGGCGGCCGGGGTGTGGCCCTCGGCGGCGTAGGCGCGCAGCACGATCCGCAGCTGGCCCATGACGGCCGCCGCGTGGGTGTCGTGGCCCTGCACGTCGCCGATGACCGCGCCGACCCGGCCGCCGGGCAGGGGGATCAGGTCGTACCAGTCGCCGCCGATGTTCCGGCCCACGGCGGCCGACCGGTAGCGGACGGCGACGTCGGCGCCGCGGACGCCGGGAATGGTGCGGGGCAGCATGGCCTGCTGCAGGCCCTGCGCGAGGTCCTTCTCCTGTTCGTAGAGCATGGCCCCCTGCAGGCTCTGCGCGACGCTGCTGCTGAACGCGACCAGGACGGCGCGCTCCTCGGGGGAGAAGCCGCGCCGGTCGCTGTAGAGCAGTCCCATCGCGCCGATCGGGCGGGCCTGGGCGATCAGCGGCAGATACGCGGCCGAGGTGACCCGCAGGTCGGTGAGGTGCGGCCAGAGGATGGGGTAGCAGTCGGAGAACTCCTCCGGGGACTCGATGAACCGCGGCACGAGTGTGCGCACGACCTCGCTCATCGGGTAGGGCTCGTCGATCCGGGTGAGCTGGGTGCCGGGCACGGACGCGTCGACGGGGCCCTCGGCGACCAGCCGGATGCGGCCGGCCTCGACCAGTCCCATCACCAGACTGGCCGCGCCGAGATGGCGGATGCCGCGGGTGTCCTTGAGCGCGTCGATGACGTCCTGGACGCTGCGGGCGTGGGCGAGGGCGGCGGAGACGGCCTGGACGACGCTGGTCTGCTGGCGGAAGGCCTCGTTCTGGGCGGCGCGTGCGCTGCGCGCCTCGCTCTCGGTGAGTTCCTGGGTGGCGTCCCGGACGATGCCGATGACCCGGCGCGGGCGGCCGGTGCCGTCCCGGCGGATGTAGCCCTGGGTGTGGGTCCAGCGCAGGGTGCCGTCGCGGCAGCGGATGCGGAAGTAGCCGCCGTAGTTCTCCCGGCCGTCCTTGATGGCCTGGGACACCATGGCGTCCACCCGGGCGGCCTCGGGGGGCGGCACCCGGGCGGCGAGGGACTCGGGGCGTGAGTCGTACTCCCCGGGCACCAGGTCGAACACCTCGTGCGCCTGGGCGTCCATGTGGAACAGGCCCGTGTCCAGGTCCCAGTCGAAGCTGCCCATGCGGTTGAGCGCCAGGATCGGATCCGGGTGGGCGGGCCAGCCTTCCGGGAGTGACACGGCACTCGCTCCCCGAACTGCCATGCGCCCACCTTGCCAGCATTCATCCGATTCTTCGACCTGTTCGGCCCGGTGGGCTCGGCGGGGATCCCGGGTCCGGGCGGACCGGCTCGCCGCGGCTCAGCCGTCGGGGAGGCGGGCCGTGGCACCGCCGTCCGCCGCGCCCGGGACCGCTCCCGGGGGCGGGTGCGGTGTGCCGCCCGGAACGGGCACCGGGCCACCGCCCGGCGGGGCCGAGGTGTACGGCGGTGCGGCACCCGGCGCGTCGGGACCGTCGTCGGGCGGGGCGGTGGCCCAGGCGGGCGCCGGCACGATCCGGTCGCGGCGCACGTCGCGGCCGATCCGCCGTTCGATCCAGGTCCGGGCGTCGGCGCCGGCGAGCGTGAGGCGGGTGACGGGCCGGGGCGCCGCGGTCACCGCCAGCACCTGGCTCGGCCGGTACGCGGACCAGGCGCTGCCCCGGGCGCCGAAGCCTGTGCCGGCCCGTGCCGGTGGCGTCAGCGGGTTGCCGCAGGCGCAGCGCACCCGGGGCAGGCCCCGGTCGTCGACGAGGACGGCGGTGCCGGCCTGGAGCACGGCCTGGTAGCCGGTCTCCTTTCCGGCGCGGTAGCCGTGGTCGGTGACCCGGGTGTCGGCGCGCAGCACGACCGGGGTGAGGCCGCGCAGATAGCCGCGCAGCCCGCTCTCGGCGACGCCGGCCACCCGGGCGAAGGCGGCGCCCTTGGCGCGGTCCGCCGTCAGATAGGCGATCTGCCGCTCGACGTCGCAGCCGGAGACGCCTGCCGTGCCGCCGTAGAGACCGGGCGTCGCACCGGACACGACCCGCACCGCGCGCAGGGGCACGGCGACCAGTGCGGCGGGCAGGGCGGGCGCGGAGGAGGCGCCGGGCGGCCCGGTGGCGGCGGGATCGGCGCTGCGCGCCGCGGGTGTGGCGGGCCGGGGTGCCGTCAGCGTCGTGACCGTGGAACCGGTGAAGGGGTCGGGCCCCTGGGCCGCGGCGGGCAGGAGGTAGACCTCCTCGCCCATCCGGGCCTCCTTGACACCGTGGCCGGCGCAGCCGGCGACGAGGAACGCCACCGAGAACGCGCAGGCCGTGACGATGGAACCGGCGGATATGCGCACCGTACACTCCGCATCACTGTGGGTGATTTCTCTCCATTGTCTGCATCGCTCCCGTCCGGCTGGCAACTCGGCAGCGGGTCGGCGGATCATGAGGGGCCGGCACCGGTGGGCCGGCCGTGACGAAGGGCACGCAGCAGCCGTGAACTGGTTCACCGCTCCCGACTACTGGCTGAGCCGGCTGGTCTTCCAGCGGGCTCTGGCCGCCGTGTACCTGGTGGCGTTCCTGAGCGCGGCCCGGCAGTTCCGGGCGCTGCTGGGCGAGCGCGGCATGCTGCCGATCCCGCGGTTCGTGACCCGGGTGCCGTTCAGGAGCGCCCCGAGCCTGTTCCATCTGCACTACTCCGACCGCTTCTTCGCCGTCTGTGCCTGGACCGGCTGCGCGGTGTCGGCGGCGCTGCTCGCCGGCGCGGACTCGGCTCTGCCGCTGTGGGCGGGGATCCTGCTGTGGCTGGTGCCGTGGGCGCTGTATCTGTCGATCGTGAACGTGGGCCAGACGTGGTACGCGTTCGGCTGGGAGTCGCTGCTGCTGGAGACGGGCTTCCTGGCCGCGTTCCTCGGCAACGGCGAGGTGGCGCCGCCGGTCGTGGTGCTGTTCCTGCTGCGCTGGATCCTGTTCCGGGTCGAGTTCGGCGCGGGGCTGATCAAGGTGCGCGGCGACGCGTGCTGGCGGAAGCTGACCTGCCTGTACTACCACCACGAGACGCAGCCCATGCCGGGCCCGCTGAGCTGGTTCTTCCACCATCTGCCCAAACCGCTGCACCGGGTGGAGGTGGCCGCCAACCACGTCACCCAACTCGCCGTGCCCGTGCTGCTGTTCACCCCGCAGCCGGTCGCGTCGGCGGCCGCCGCGCTGATGATCGTCACCCAGTTGTGGCTGGTGCTCTCCGGCAACTTCTCCTGGCTGAACTGGATCACCGTCGTGCTGGCGCTGTCGGCGCTGCTGATCCCGGCGTCCGCGCCGTCCGTGCCGGCGGCGCCGTTGTGGTACGAGGTCCTGGTGCTCGCGGTCGGCGCGCTGCTGCTGGTCCTGAGCTACCACCCGGTGGTCAACATGGTCTCCCGGCGCCAGGTCATGAACCGCTCCTTCGACCCGCTGCACCTGGTGAACACCTACGGCGCGTTCGGCAGCGTCAGCCGGGTCCGCTACGAGGTGGTGGTCGAGGGCACCCTCGACGACGTGCCGCGCGAGGACTCCGACTGGCGGGAGTACGAGTTCCGGGGCAAGCCCGGGGACACCCGGCGCTGGCCGCGGCAGTTCGCGCCATACCATCTGCGGCTTGACTGGCTGATGTGGTTCGCGGCGCTGTCCCCGGCCTACGCCGGTGAATGGTTCGGCGGCCTGGTGGAACGCCTGCTGGAGAACGACCGCGACACCCTGCGGCTGCTGCGCCGCTGCCCCTTCCCGCCGGACACCCCGCCCCGCTTCGTCCGGGCCCGCCTGTTCCGCTACCGCTTCACCGGCTGGCGGGAGCTGCGGGAGACGGGCGCCTGCTGGGAGCGGACGTATGTGCGCGACTATCTGCGCCCGACCCGGCTGGCGACGCAGGCGCAGCCGAGGCCGTAGCGGACCCGGCGCACGGCCCGGCGGCGGAGGGCGGCGTTCACAGGCGATAGACCCGGGTCGCGGTCCCGGCGAAGACGCTCGCCCGCTCCTGGTCGCTCAGCTCCGCGGTGAGCGCGCGGGCGGCCTCCACCACCCGGCCGTAGGGCGCGGCGACGGTGCACACCGGCCAGTCGGAGCCGAACATCAGGCGGCCGGGCCCGAAGGCCTCCAGGGCCGTGTCGGTGTACGGCCGCAGGTCTGCCGTCGTCCAGGTGGCGGGGTCGGCCTCGGTGACCAGGCCGGAGAGTTTGGCGACGGTGTTCGGGTGCGCGGCGAGCGCGCGCAACGCGGTCGCCCAGGGCTCGTGTTCCCCGGCGGCGATCGGCGGTTTGCCCAGGTGGTCGAGGACGAAGGTGAGCTGGGGCAGCCGTGCGGCCGCCTCGGCGCAGGCCGGGAGCTGAGGGGGCAGGACGACCAGGTCGTACGCCAGCCCCGCCGCCGCCACCGCCGCGAGTCCCCGCCGTACGTCCTGCCGCAGCAGCCACTGGGGGTCCGGCTCGCTCTGGACCTGGTGCCGGATGCCCTTCAGGAAGGTCCCGCCGGGCAGTGCCCGCAGCCGGGCCAGTTCGTCGGCGATGTCGGGGCGGGTGAGGTCGGTCCAGCCCACGACGCCGGCGACCAGGTCGTGCCCGGCCGCGAGCGCGAGGAACTCGGGCGTCTCCTCGGCGACGGTGACCGTCTGCACGAGGACCGTACGGTCCACGCCCGCCGCGCGGGCCTGCGGTTCCAGGTCGGCGAGGCCGAAGTTCCGCCGCAGCGGCCGGAGTTGCGGGCCCCGGATCCAGTCCTGGTCGCGTACGGACAGGTCCCAGACGTGGTGGTGGGCGTCGACGGTCACGGCAGCTCCCAGACGACCGGCAGTCCGGCGTCCGCGCCGGCGCGCGAGTAGTCGTGCACGACGGCGAGCAGCTCGGCCATGCGCGCCTGCCAGGCCACGTTGACCGGCGGCCGCTCCAGTTCGGCCAGCAGGCGGCCGTAGTCCTCGCACTCCAGCAGATGGAACAGATCGGTTCCTCCCCCACGCTCGGCTGCGCTCGCGCGGGGGGACCCCCACCGCCAGATGGTCCAGGAGGCGGCCCCGGCGGCGCGGATGGCCTCGGTCAGCTCCCCGGGCACCTCGCGGTGGGCCGCCTCGTAGTCGGCGATCCTGTCGGCGCGGACCCTGGTGTGCAGGGCGACCCTCATGACGGTCCTTCCTCTCGGGGCAGCAGGCCGGACTCCCGCAGCTCCTGCCAGAACCCGGCCGGCACCGCGGACGCGAACCGGTCGGCGCAGTCGTGGACTTCGGCCGCCGAACGCAGCCCGGCCAGGACGCCGGCGACGGCGGGCGGGGCGGAGGCGAAGGCCAGCGCGGCGGCCCGCAGGGTGGTGCCGTGCCGCTCGGCGACCGCCTTCATGCGCAGGGCGCGGTCCAGCAGCTCCTTCGGCGCGGGGCCGTAGTCGTACGTCGACGCGGGAGTGGGGTCGGCCAGCAGGCCGGAGTTGAAGACGCCGCCGAGCACGACGGACACCCCGCGCTCGGCGGCCGCCGGCAGCAGGTCGGCTGCGGCGCTCTGGTCGAGCAGGGTGTAGCGGCCGGCGCACAGGACCACGTCCACGTCGGTGTCGCGGACGAACCGGGTGAGCATCGCGGTCTGGTTCATGCCCGCGCCGATCGCGCCGACGACGCCTTCGGCGCGCAGCCTCTCCAGGGCGGGGTAGGCCTCGCGGAAGGCCTGCCCGGCGTGGTCGTCGGGGTCGTGCAGATAGACGACGTCGATGCGGTCCAGGCCCAGGCGGGCAAGGCTCGCCTCCAGGGTGCGGCGCACGCCGTCGGCGCTGAAGTCCCACACCCGCCGGTGCGTCGCCGGCACGGCGAACCCGTGCGCCAGGTCGTCGCCCGTGCCGTCGGCCGCTTCGAGGCGGCGGCCGACCTTGGTGGACACGGTGTAGCGGGCGCGGTCGTAGCCGCGCAGGGCGGCGCCGAGCCGGCGTTCGGACAGGCCGAGCCCGTAGTGCGGGGCGGTGTCGAAGTACCGGATGCCGCGCTGCCAGGCGGCCCGTACCGCCCCGGCCGCCTGCTCGTCGTCCACCGGGGTGTAGAGGTTGCCGAGCGCCGCGGCGCCGAAGCCGAGCGGGGTGATCTCGACGCGGCTGCGGCCGAGCCTGGTCATCGGCCCGCCGGGCGCAGCCTGAGGCCCTGCATGCCGCCGTCGACGGCGAGGGCGGTGCCGGTGGTGGCCCCGGACAGGGGGCCGGCCAGGTAGGCGATGGCTCCCGCCACCTCGGCGGCGGACACCAGGCGCCCGGTGGGCTGGCGGGCCTCGAGGGCGGCGCGTTCGGCGGCCGGGTCGTCGGCCGCGTCCAGCAGCCGGCCGATCCACGGGGTGTCCGCCGTGCCGGGGTTGACGCAGGTGACGCGGATGCCCTCGCGGACGTGGTCGGCGGCCATGGCGAGGGTCAGGGAGTACACGGCGCCCTTGGTGGCGCTGTAGAGGGCGCGTTGCGGGAGGCCGGCGGTGGCGGCGATCGAGCAGGTGTTGACGATCGCGGCGTGCGCCGAGCGGCGCAGGTGCGGGAGGGCGGCGCGGGCGGTGCGGACCATGCCGAGGACGTTGACGTCGAAGACGTGCCGCCACTCGGCGTCGTCGTTGTCCTCGACCGTGCCCTGCGCGCCGATCCCGGCGTTGTTGACGAGGATGTCCAGGCCGCCGAGGTCGTCCGCGGCCCGTTCGACGGCGGTGCGGACCGAGGCGTCGTCGGTGACGTCCGCCCGGTAGGCCAGGAGCGGCTTGTCGACGCCCGTGGTGTCCCGGTCGAGGACGGCGACCCGGGCGCCGCGGGCGGCGAGGAGGTCGGCGGTGGCCCGGCCGATGCCGGAGGCGCCCCCGGTGACCAGGGCCTTGAGGCCTTCGAAGTCGCTCATGCGGCATGTCCCTTCCGGGTGTCGGGAGCGGCGGCCCAGCAGGCGCCGCCGGGGAAGGCGTACCGCGCGACCGACTCCGGGCGCAGAGCGGCGGAGAAGCCGGGCGCGGTGGGTGCCAGGTAGTGGCCGTCGCGGACGACGACGGGGGTGACGAAGTGCTCGTGCAGGTGGTCGACGTACTCGATGACCCGGTCCTCGGTGGTGCCGGAGAGGGCCAGGTAGTCGAACATGGACAGGTGCTGGACGAGTTCGCACAGGCCGACGCCGCCCGCGTGCGGGCAGACGGGGACGCCGAACCTGGCGGCGAGCAGCAGGATGGCGAGGTTCTCGTTGACGCCGGCGACGCGGGCCGCGTCGATCTGGACGATGTCGACGGCGCCGGCCTGGAGCAGCTGCTTGAACATGACGCGGTTGTGCACGTGTTCGCCGGTGGCGACCTTCACCGGGGCCACCGCGCGGCGGATCGCGGCGTGGCCGAGGACGTCGTCGGGGCTGGTGGGCTCCTCGATCCAGTACGGGTCGAACGCGGCGAGGGCCTTGGTCCAGCGGATCGCCTCGTCCACGTTCCAGCGCTGGTTGGCGTCGACGGCGAGCCGGACGTCCGGTCCGACGACCGCGCGGGCGACCCGGCAGCGCCGGATGTCGTCGTCGAGGTCGGCGCCGACCTTCAGCTTGATCTGCGTGAAGCCGTCGGCGACGGCCTGCGCGGCGAGCCGGCCGAGCTTGTCGTCGTCGTAGCCGAGCCAGCCCGGGGAGGTGGTGTAGGCGGGGTAGCCGCGCTCCAGCAGCCGCGCCCGGCGCTCGGCCGCGCCTTGTCCGCCCCGCCGCAGCAGGCCGAGGGCCTCCTCGGGGGTGAGCGCGTCCGCGATGTACCGGAAGTCGATCTGCCCGACCAGCCACTCGGGTTCGGCGTCGGCGAGCAGCTGCCACAGCGGCTTGCCGGCCCGGCGGGCGGCGAGGTCCCAGACGGCGTTGACGACGGCCCCGACGGCCATGTGCATCACGCCCTTCTCGGGGCCGAGCCAGCGCAGCTGGCTGTCGCCGATCAGGTCGCGGAAGAGCGAGCCGGGGTCGGCGCACAGCTCGGCCACGTCGCGGCCGAGCACATGGTCCCGGAGCGCGTCGATCGCGGCGACCTGGACGTCGTTGCCCCGCCCGATGGTGAAGACGAACCCGTGTCCCTCGTGCCCGTCGCCGGCGTCGGTGCGCAGCACGACGTAGGCCGCCGAGTAGTCGGGGTCCGGGTTCATCGCGTCGGAGCCGTCCAGCTCGCGCGAGGTGGGGAAACGGATGTCGTGGGTGTCGACCGCGATGACGCGGGCGGGGGCCTGGGACACTGAAGTCCTTTCGGTCATGAACGGGATGACGGGGCATCAGTCCTGGGCGCGGCCCGTGGTCACGCGCGCGATGACGAGGGCGACCAGGATGATCCCGCCGTAGATGGCCTGGATCCAGAACGAGGGCACCTGGGCGAGGGTGAGCAGGTTCTGTACGACGCCCAGCAGCAGGACCCCGGTCAGGGCGCCGGACATGGTGCCCTTGCCGCCGTCCAGGCTGATGCCGCCGATCACCGCCGCCGCGAACACGGTGAAGATCATGTTCTGGCCCTGGTTGGCGCTGATCGCGCCGACGTACCCGGTCTGCAGCAGGCCGCCGAGCGAGGCCAGCACGCCCGCGATCACGTACACGCCGAGCATGACCCGGTCCACCCGGACGCCGGCCGCGCGGGCGGCGTCCGCGTTGCCGCCGATGGCGTACAGGGCGCGGCCGGTGCGGTGGTACTTCAGCACGAACCCGGCGACGGCGAAGGCGAGAGCGGCGAGCCACACGGACAGCGGCACGTCGAGGACGGTGGTGGTGGCCAGGGAGTAGAAGCTGTCGGGCATGCCGAACAGAGTCTTGCCCTTGGTGGCGCCGACCAGCAGGCCGCGCAGCACGATGAGCATCGCGAGGGTGACGATGAAGGCGTTGAGCCGGAACCTCACCACGAGGACGCCGTTGAAGGCGCCGACGACCGCGCCGGCCACGGGGATCGCGAGCAGCGCGAGCCAGGCGGGGAAGCCGGTGCCCCAGCCGGACTGGCTCGCGGGCAGCACCAGCAGGGCGCCGACGGCGGGAGCGATGCCGACCACCGACTCCAGGGACAGGTCGAACTTGCCGGTGATCAGGACGAGGGACTCGGCGAGCACGACCATGGCGAGCGCGGCGGAGGCGCCGAGGATCGAGATCAGGTTCCGCTCGGTCAGGAAGGAGTCGTTGACCACCGCGCCGAGCACCATGAGCAGCACCAGGGCGGGGACCAGGGCGAGTTCGCGGGCGCGGCGCAGCAGGACGGTCCTGGCGGAGCGGGTGTCCGGGGTCTTCGGCGGTGCCGGCAGGGGGGCGGCCCGGGTGTCAGCCATGGTCAACTCCTTCGATGGAGGCGATCAGCTCGTGGTCGCGCCAGCCGGCCGGGTGCTCGGCGACGACCCGGCCGTGGAAGAGGACGAGGACGCGGTCGCAGCGACGCAGGTCGTCGAGTTCGTCGGAGACGACGAGGACGGCGGTGCCGTCCTGGCGTGCGCTGTCCATGCGGGCGAGCAGCGACGCCTTGGACTTCACGTCGACCCCTGCGGTGGGGTTGATCAGCACCAGCAGCCGGGGGTCGGAGGCGAGGGCGCGGGCCATGACGACCTTCTGCGCGTTGCCGCCGGACAGGTCGGACACCGGCTGGTCGGGGCCCTCGGCGTGGATGTCGAGGCGCTCGATCAGGCCGGCGGCGAAGCGCCGCCGGGCGGCGGGGGCGACGAGACCGAACCGGCCGAGCCGGTCCTGCACGGTGAGGGTGGCGTTGTCGCCGATGCTCATGCCGGGCACCAGCCCCTGCTCGTGCCGGTCGCGCGGCACACAGCCGACCCCGGCCCTGAGGGCGGCCCGCACGTCCCCGAACGGCAGCGGTGCGCCGTCCAGTTGGGCGGTGCCGCCGGTCGGGGCGTGCAGCCCGGCGAAGGACTCGGCCAGCTCGGTCTTGCCGCTGCCGCTGGAGCCGGCGAGTCCGACGACCTCGCCGCGGCGGACGGTGAGGTCGACGTTCTCGTACGCCGGCGAGGTGAGCCCGTGCGCGGCCAGCAGGACGGGGGCGCGCTCGTCGGCCTGCCCGGCCGGTGCGGCCTGTTCGGCGACGGACTCCCCCGCCATGGCCTCCACCAGGGCCGCCTTCGGCAGGCCGGCGACGGGTGCGGTGGTGATCCAGCGGGCGTCGCGCAGCACGGTGACCGTCTGGCAGACCTCGTAGACCTCCTGGAGGTGGTGGGAGATGAACAGGAAGGTGACGCCCGCCTCCTGCAGGGACCGCATGCGGATGAAGAGGCGTTCGATCTCCCGGTTGTCGAGCTGGGCGGTGGGTTCGTCCAGCACGATGAACCGGGCGCCGAGGCTCAGCGCCCGCGCGATCTCCACCATCTGGCGGTCCTCGACCCTGAGGTCGGCGGTGCGTGCCTCGGGGTCGACGCGCACGTCCCAGGTGCCGAGCAGGTCGGCGGCCTCCCGGCGCAGCCGGCGCCAGCTGATCAGGCCGCGGCCGGTCGGCTGCCGGTTGAGGAACAGGTTCTCGGCGACGGTCAGTTCGGGGACGACCGTGGGCTTCTGGTAGACGCAGGCGACCTTGCGGCGCCAGGCGTCCCGGTCGCCGAGCGGGGGCGCGGGCTCGCCGTCGAAGCGGACGGTGCCCGCGTCCGGGGCCTGCAGTCCGGTCAGGACGTTGACCAGGGTGGACTTGCCGGCGCCGTTGCGGCCGACCAGAGCGTGGGACTCGCCGGGCAGCACGGTGAGCCGGCCGTCGGCGAGGGCGACGGTGGGGCCGTACCGCTTGACGATGCCCTCGGCTTCAACAAGTGGCGTGCTCATCCGACCGTGTTGCCCCACAGCTCGGGGTCGTCGACGTTGGCCTTGGTGACGAGCGGCGCGGGCAGCTGGTCCTCCAGGATCCCGCCGGGCAGCCTGACGATCACCGAGCCGTGGTCGGTCTTGCCGGGTTTGAACGTCTTCCCGGCCATCGCCGCCTTGATGTAGTACAGGCCGTACTTGGCGTAGGCGTCGGCGGGCTGGGAGACGGTGGCGTCGATCTCCCCCTTGCGGATGGCGTCGAACTCCTGCGGGATGCCGTCGTTGGAGACGATGGCGATGTGGCCCTTCTGCCCGGCCGGCTTCAGCATGTGCTTGGACTTCAGGGTCTGCAGGGTGGGCGCCAGGTAGACACCGCCGGCCTGGAGGTAGATGCCCTTGATGTCGGGGTTGGCGTTCAGGAGCGTGTCCAGCTTGGCGGCGGCGGTGTCGGACTCCCACTTGGCGGGGATCTCCAGGACCTTCAGCTTCGGGTACTTCTTCTTCACGCAGGAGCGGAAGGCCTCGGAGCGGTCGCGGCCGTTGACCGAGGCGAGGTCTCCCATGATCTGGACGACCTTGCCGCTGCCGATGTGCTGTCCGAGGTAGTCGCAGGCCTTCTCGCCGTACGCCACGTTGTCGGCGCGCACCACCATGGCGACCTTGCCCTTGTCGGGCGCGACGTCCACGGCGACCACGGGGACGCCCTTGCGCTCGGCCTGGTCGAGTCCGGCCTGGATGGCGGCGCTGTCCAGCGGGGCGACGACCAGTCCCTTGACGCCCTGGGTGAGTTCGTTGTCGATGTCGGTGATCTGCTGTGAGGGGTCGCTGTTGGAGTTGACCGTCTTCAGCACCTGCACGCCCTCGGACTTGGCCATCTTCGGCACGTAGTCGTTGTACGACTGCCAGAACGGCGAGGTCAGCAGCGGCAGGATCACACCGACCCGGCCGGTGCCGCCGCCGCTCGCGCTCGCGGTGTCCTTGGTGCTGCCGCAGGCGGCGAGCATGAGCGAGGCGCAGGCGGCCAGAGCCGTCGCGCCGATGATCCGGGACCTGCTGCGCTTCCTGACCGTGCTGGCGGGCATCTGGCGGCTCCTCGTCGAGGGTGTTCGAGCAGACGCCGCATACTTATCAGACCAATACGCGAAGACAACACCCTCGTGCACGGGAAATCCGCGCATCGAGGCCATAGTGGTCCGACCACTGGGATGGCTAGACTGCGGCGAACCCGGGGGAAGGAGGAGCGGCGTGGACGAGGAAGCCCCGCAGCGGGGGACGGTGACGCAGCGCGCCATCGAGGCGATCAAGGCGATGATCGCCGAGGGCCGGCTGGAGCCGGGCGAGCGGCTGCCCACCGAGCGGGACCTGGCGGCCGGGCTGGGCATCTCCCGCAGCTCGATGCGGGAGGCGATCCGCGCGCTGACCGTGATGGGCGTCCTGGAGGCCCGGCACGGCTCCGGGATCTACGTCACCGCCCTGGAGGCCGGCGACCTGCTGGAGACGTTCGGGGTGGTCGCCGACCTGTCCCGGGGCCCGCGCCTGGTGGAGCTCCTGGAGGTCCGCCGGATCCTGGAGTCGACGGCGACCGCGCTGGCCGCCGCCCGCATCACCGAAGGGCAACTGGCCGCCGTGGAGAAGCACTTGGCGGCGATGAACGCCACCGACGACCCCGAGGAGATCCTCGCCCACGACCTCGCCTTCCATCGCGAGATCGCCGCCGCCGCGGGCAACGAGACCATGGCCGCCATCCTGGAGGGCCTGTCCTCCCGCACCTTCCGCGCCCGCGTCTGGCGCGGCTACCAGGAGGAGGGCGCCTTCGCCCGCACCCGCCGCGAACACGCCGCCATCCACCGGGCGCTGGCCGCCCGCGACCCGGAGGCGGCGCGAGCGGCGGCAGCGGCTCACGTGGGCGAGGTCGAGCAGTGGCTCAGGACGCAGCTGGCCCCCTGACCGCCCCTCTGCCGCGGTCCCGGCGAGGTCAGGCTCCCACCGAGGGCACAGGTGGTTCCGGGCGCCCGCTCTGCGCCTCGGACCAGGCGCGCAGCTCGTTCGCGCCGACCTCCTCGATCGCCGTCTGCAGCGCTTGCCGGGCCGCCGCGTCACGTTCGGTCTCGGGCAGGAGCAGGTAGCGGTCCAGTGCCCGGCGCAACGACTCCCGCGCCTGCGCGGCCAGCACCCAGCGCGAGCCGGCGCCGTACAGCTGACGCAGGCCGGTGAAGAAGACGGCACCGCCGGCGATCAGCGCGGTCAGCCAGGCGGGAGCATGCAGACCGGCGGCCACCACCGTCACCGACGTGGTGAGCAGTGCACCGAGCTCGGTCCCGTGGTGCAGCCGTCTGGCCCGGTCGGAAGCCCTCGCGTAGAACGCCAGATCCCTTCGGACGAGGGCCAGCAGAGGATCCGGCTCGGCGGCCCAGGAACTGTCGGGGACCCTTCTTCGCCTCATCGGCACATCATCGGGGCTGAACCCGCGCCGGGCAAAGCCCCGGCGGGCGCACGTGCGGCCGCGCCGGGCGTCTTCGCCCACCGTGGGTTCAGGCCCTGCGCAGCCTCAGGGTCCTCAGCTCGAACGGCCGCAGCCGTACGGTGACCCGGTCGCCGTCCCGTTCCGGGGCCGGGGCCTCGCTCAAGGGCCTCTCCAGCAGGTCGGTGACGGTTACGTCCGCGACCTCGAAACCGGCCGTGAGGGTGGCGCGGGCCCGGCCGCCATGGGCCTCGTGGAAGCGGACCACCACGTCCCCGCTGCCGTCGTCGGCGAGCTTCACCGCCGTGACCACGACGGCGTCGTTGTCGACGGTGACGAGCGGCGCGACCCCGTGGGCGCCGGTGAGGCGCCGTTCCGGCAGGTTGATCCGCCAGCCCTCGCGGACGGCGTCGGCGATCGAGGCGCCCGGGACGAGGGCGTGCCGGAAGCGGTGGACGCCCTGGTCGGTCTCGGGGTCGGGGAAGCGCGGGGCGCGAAGAAGGGAGACACGGACCGTGGTCGTCGTACCGCGGTCGCCGTCGGTGCGCACGGTGCGGGTCACGTCATGGCCGTACGTCGAGTCGTTGACCACCGCCACGCCCCAGCCGGGCTCCTGAAGGTGCACGAAGCGGTGGTTGCAGGCCTCGAACTTGGCCGCCTCCCAGGAGGTGTTGGTGTGGGTGGGGCGGAAGACGTGCCCGAACTGCGTCTCGGAGGCGTACCGTTCGGCGTGCAGGTCGAGCGGGAAGGCCAGCTTCAGGAACTTCTCCGTCTCGTGCCAGTCGACCTCGGTGTCGACGAGCAGCCGCCGCTCGCCGGGCGGCAGCGACAGCACCTGCGTGACCCGGGAGTCGCCGAAGCCGCGACGGATCCGCACCGAGATCCCGTCCTCGCCGGCGCTCACCTCGTCGGCGTCCGTGAGGTCGGTGACGGTGTTGCGGTAGAAGGCGTCCACGTCCCAGGCGTCCCACATGTTCGGGAAGTCGGGGTGCAGTTGCAGGAGGTTGGCCACCGTGCCCGGCGCGACGGTCTCGCGGTCGGCGGTGATGTCGTAGGCGGAGACCACCAGGCCGCGGGGGTCGATCACGATCCGCAGCAGCCCGTTGTCCAGAACGAAACCGCCGCCCTCGCGCGGTGCGAGCCGGGTGTGGCCCGTCCTCGCCGGGACGGCGGCCGCTCCGGCGGCGACACCGGCCCGCTCGTGCGGAGCCGCGTTGAAGACCAGCTCGGCTTCGCCCTCTCCGGCCAGCGCCCGCTGCGCGGCGCCGATGATCTCGTCCAGCTCCCCGGCGATCCGCTCGTACGTCGCCCGTGCCTCCCGGTGCACCCAGGCGATCGAGGAGCCGGGCAGGATGTCGTGGAACTGGTGCAGCAGGACCGTCTTCCAGATCCGGTCCAGCTCCTCGTAGGGGTAGGGGAACCCGGTGCGCACGGCGGCGGTGGCCGCCCACAGCTCGGCCTCACGCAGCAGGTGCTCGCTGCGCCGGTTGCCCTGCTTGGTCTTCGCCTGGCTGGTCAGGGTGGCGCGGTGCAGTTCGAGGTACAGCTCGCCGACCCAGACCGGGGCCTGGGGGTACTCGGCCTCGGCCTTCTCGAAGAAGGCGCGCGGTGTCTCCCAGGCGACGGTGGCCGAGCCCTCCAGGTCGCGCAGCCGGGCCGCCTTGGCGACCATCTCCCGCGTGGTGCCGCCGCCTCCGTCGCCCCAGCCGGTGGGCGCCAGCGAGTGCCGGGCGGCGCCCTTGTCCCTGAAGTTGCGGGCGGCGTGGGCGATCTCGCTGCCCTTCATGGAGCAGTTGTAGGTGTCGACGGGCGGGAAGTGGGTGAAGATCCGGGTGCCGTCGATGCCCTCCCACCAGAAGGTGTGGTGGGGGAACCTGTTCGTCTGCGACCAGGAGATCTTCTGCGTCAGCAGCCACTTGGAACCGGCCGCCCGGATGATCTGCGGCAGCCCGGCGGCGAAGCCGAAGGTGTCGGGCAGCCAGGCCTCCTCGTTGTCGACGCCGAACTCGTCGAGGAAGAACCGCTTGCCGTGCACGAACTGACGGGCCATCGCCTCCGAACCCGGCATGTTGGTGTCCGACTCCACCCACATCCCGCCGGCCGGCACGAACCGCCCCTCGGCGGCCGCCTTCTTCACCCGCGCCCACACCTCGGGCCGGTGCTCCTTCACCCACGCCCACTGCTGGGCCTGGGACATGGCGAACACGAACTCCGGCTCGTCCTCGATCAGCGCCGTCATGTTGGCGGTCGTGCGGGCCACCTTGCGGACCGTCTCGCACAGCGGCCACAGCCAGGCCGAGTCGATGTGCGCGTGCCCTACGGCGCTGATCCGGTGCGCGGAGGGCACGGCGGGCACGGAGAGCACCCCGGCGAGCCGCTCGCGGGCCCGGCCGGCCGTGCCGTTCACGTCCTGCAGGTCGACGGCGTCGAGCGCGCCGTCCACCGCGCGCAGGATCTCCCAGCGGCGCTGCGAGTCGACGGGCAGCTCGGCCATCAGCTCGCCGAGCACCTCCAGGTCGATCACCAGCTGCCACACGGTCTCGTCGAACACGGCGAGGTCCATGCGGGTGAGGGTGTACTGCGGCTCGCTGCCGGCGGTGTCCTTGTCGCCGAGCCGCGTGGGCACGAAGGGGTGGTAGTCGAGGATGACCGGGTTGGACGCCGCCTCGATGTGCAGGCGCACCTCCTCGCCGCCCGCGACGGGCGCGCCGATGCGGACCCACTGGTTGCGCGGGTTGAGGCCCTTCACCGGGGTGCCGTCGGGCCGGTAGACCAGGCCCTCGCACTGGAAGCCGGGCATGTTCTCGTCGAAGCCGAGGTCGAGCAGGGCCTCGACGGTCCTGCCGGCCCACACCTCGGGGACGGTCCCGGTCACCCGGAACCAGCTCGTGCCCCAGGGAGCGCCCCAGCGGGCGCCGACCTGGACGGGCTCCGGCTCGGCGGCGAGCCCCTCCTCGACCGGAACGGGCTCGCCGGGCGCGTGCCACACCGCGACCTGGAGCGGCACGGACTCGGGGTACACGGCGGGGCGGATGCGTTCGTCGAGGATACGCCTGAGGCGGGCTTCCACGAGAGTGCGGTCGTCATGCATGCGGGCTGCTCCCTGCGGGTTCCGGGGTGGTGACGGTCGTTACCAGGGGTGGGTGACGGTCACGGGGACCGAGGTGTTGTAGAGCTCCCCCACGGCGCGCAGTTCGAACCGCGCGGCCGTCTCTCCCTGTTCGGGCCGCAGCCCGGTGAGGAAGCAGGCTCGCTGGCAGGTGCCCGCCAGGAAGCGGCGGGTGCCGTCGGGCAGGAGGCGGTGCAGTTCGTAGTGGCGGACGGGACCTCGGGCGGCGTTCCAGGCCAGGCGCAGATCGCCGCCGTTCGCCGCGGTGACCCGGGCGGCCGTGGGGGCGGCCGGGGCGCGGACGTCGTCCCGGACGGCGAGCCCGCCGAGACGCCAGCGCACCGGGCCCTCCGTGGCGGTGAGGCGGACGCCGAGGGCGTGGAGGGTGCGGGTACGGGCACCGGTTGCGATGCCGGCGTCGGCGTCTGTGCCGGTTCCGGTGAAGGCGGGCGGGGTGAGCGGGAGCGTCACCGTCCGCCAGCCGTTGACCGACCTCGCACGCAGGTGCCTGTTGCCCGGGTTCACAGGCAGAAAGGTGTACGGCGGGGGCGTCCCGGCGCCGCCCGGCTCGGCCGTCGCCACCGCCAGCTCGATGTTCACGGCGCCCGCGTCGGTGCGGTACGTCAGCTCGGCAACCGTGTTCACACCCACCGGCAGCCGGGTCGCGTACAGATCCACCACGACCGGTTGATCGAGTTCACCGTCGACCAGCACGCTGCTGCCGCCCCGCCAGGCGTCGGCGAAGTCGAAGGACACGTCAGGCCGCTCCCCCGCCGTGCGCACCACCCACCTCCGCGACGGCAGCCGGTCCTGCAGTCCGAGGTGGTTCCAGGGCGCGTCAGAGGTGACGGCCCCGTCCTCGTGCCAGCGCAGCCCGTGTCCCGTGTTGAACACGGTCGCGAACGGCAGCGCAGTCACCGTCGACCGGTCGGCCACCGACACCGCCGGCGCCCGCCACGGATCGTCCGGGTCGGGCCGGGTGGGGTCCGGCGACCGCCCGGTCCAGAACCGGTCGTCGGCGGCGTGGAAGTCCTCCGGTGCGCGCCGGTCGGCGGGCAGGTGGTTGCGCGTCCACTCCGGCCGGTAGAAGCCGATCGAGGCGGTGTGCGGCTTGCCGGCCGGCACGATCGCGTCCCAGTCCACCGGCGTGCCCGAGCCGTTCGACTCGACGTCGACGCCGGCCCACAGCTCGTAACGGCTGCGCCCCAGCCCGTCCGCCCTCGTCCCCGAGGCGGCGAGCGTGGCCGCGCTCCAGCGGAAGTCCACGAACATGTCGTCGGCCTCCTGGAAGAACGCCTCGTTGCGGCCGTTCAGCGCGCCCTGCCAGTCGACCGTGCCGTCGACGGTCATCGCGTCGTACCAGGTCACCCGCTGCCCCTCGGCCGCCGCGAGCGTCCTGAGTTCCTCGGTGAACGCGAGCATGGCCCGGCCCAGCGAGGTGTTCCCGCCGCCCGTCTCGGCGTTCACGAACCAGCCGTCGAAGCCGTGGGCCGACGCCACCGCGACGAGCTGCGCGGCGAGCGGGTGGTGCCCGGTGGCGTCCTGCTGCACGAGGTCGCGCGTCCACTGCAGCTGCCCGCCGTACGCCGCCGGCGGCAGGAAGATGTTCCCGAGCACCGGGACGCCGTGCCGGTGGGCCGCGTCCACGATCGGCGCGTTGGGCGCGAGGATCAGCCCCTCGCCCGCCGAGCCGCCCCAGAAGACCAGCTCGTCCAGGTAGGCCCAGTGGGTCAGGGCGTAGTAGTCGGCGGTGGCCGAGCCCTGGGAGGGGTTGCCCGAGGTCGGTCCGAAGGAGACCAGGGCCTGGACGCGGGCCTGTCCGGAGCGGGCGGTGGTGTTCGCCGGGACGGGGGTGAAGCGCGTGGCGAGCGGCACGGACGCGGCGTTGAAGGGCAGGTCGGGGTCGTCGGCCGCGCGCCAGTCCTTCAGGCTGCGCCAGGTGATGCCGGGACCCGGGCTGCCGGCGGGCAGGGAGTCCGGGTACCAGTAGGAGGCGTACGGCGGGGTCGCGGCCCCGGCCGGCGGGCGGGCGGCGGCGCGGGCCGGCCACGGCAGGAGACCGGCGGCTCCGGCCGCGGCTGCGGCGGCGAGGACGGTGCGTCTGCTGGGGTTCACGAGCGGGTGCCTCCGGGTGGGGTGGGGAGTACCTGATCGGGAGTGACGACCTCGGTGATGCCGCGCGCGGCGAGGTGGTCCTTGTCGTCGGCGCGGGTGTCGAGGACGGTGGTGGGGCGGGCGCCGTCGGCGACGAGGCGGAAGAAGGCGTCGAAGACGGGTCCGCCGGGCGCGCAGCGGGAGCGGCGGCCAGGGTCGCCGGGTACGACGAGGGCCGTGGTGCGCGGCGCGGGGACGGTGTGCGGGGTGCGGGCCGCCCCGGCGAGCACGCGGGCGATGTCCTTGGGTGTGCGGTCGTTGGTCAGCAGCCCCAGCCCGTACTCGAGTTCGGGGAAGTCGGCGAGGTCGCGGGAGACGTCGTAGGAGCACCACCAGGTGACGCCCCACAGGTCCGGGCAGTCCAGGGCGTGTGCGACGGTGGCCTCGGCGAAGGCGGCGGCGTGCTCGGGCGGCACGAGGGGCGCGGGCGCGCCGACCTCCTGGAGCCACACCGGCCGGTGCGGCTCCTCGGCCCAGGCCTTGCTCAGCTCCACCAGGTAGGCGGCGTGGTGCTCGGCCGGCACGGAGGCACGGCCGTGGCGCTGGGCGGTGCCGTTGAACACCCAGGAGTGGACGGCGGTGAGGTCGCCGAGGCGGGCGGAGTGGCCGGGGGTGAAGGGCTGGTCGTCCTGGTACCAGGCGGCGTCGTAGGAGGCGTGCAGATGGAGCCGGTCCGGGGCGCCCTCGGCGCAGGCGGCCAGCATCCGAGCGAGCCACCGCCCGGCCTGCTCGGGCGTGATCCGGTCGGGGTCGGGGTGGGGTCCTGCCGCGAACTGGTTGACCTCGTTGCCGACGGTCATGCCGATGAAGTTCGGCCGGCCGGCGAGGGCGGCGGCGAGGGTGCGCAGGTAGGCGGCCTGGCCGTCGACGACGTCCGGGTCGGTGAAGAGGTTGCGGCGGTGCCAGGTGCGGGTCCACGCGGGCAGGTAGTCGAAGCTGCTCAGGTGCCCCTGCAGCCCGTCGACGTTGACGTCGAGTCCGCGTTCGGCGGCGGCGTCGGCGAGGGCCACGAGGTGGTCGACGGCGCGGGGCCGGATCAGGGTGCGGTTGGGCTGGAAGTACGGCCAGAGCGGGAAGACGCGGATGTGGTCGAGGCCGAGCGCGGCGATCGCGTCGAGGTCGGCGCGCACGGTGTCGAGGTCGAAGTCGAGCCAGTGGTGGAACCAGCCGACGCTGGGGGTGTAGTTGACGCCGAAGCGCACGGCAGGGGGCATGGAGTGTCCTTGTGGCGTTCGGGTGTTCAGCCCTTGACGGCGCCCTCGCCGACGCCGCGGAAGAAGTACCGCTGGAGGCAGGCGAAGAGGGCGATGAGCGGGGCTACGGCGATCACGGTGCCGGCGGCGACGAGGCGTTCGTCGTTGGCGAAGGTGCCGTGCAGATAGTTCAGGCCGATGGTGAGGGTGAACTTGGAGGGGTCGCTGAGCACGATCAGCGGCCACAGGAAGTCGTCCCAGGAGCCCATGAAGGCGAAGATGGCGACGACCGCCACCGTCCCCTTCACCGAGGGCAGCGCGACGCGCAGGAACCGCTGCCAGACGTTGGCGCCGTCGACGTAGGCCGCCTCCTCGATCTCGTACGGCAGGCTTCGGAAGGCGTTGCGCATCAGCAGCACGTTCAACGCGCCGACCGCGCCGGGCAGCACGACGCCGATCAGCGTGTTGTTCAGGCCGAGTTCCCGCATGGTGGTGAACTGGGCGATGACGATGCCCTCGACGGGCACGAGCATCGCCAGCACGAACACCAGCGTGGTCGCCCTCCGGCCGCGGAAGCGCAGCCGGGCCAGGGCGTATCCGGCGAGCGCGGAGCCGGTGCAGTTGGTGACCACGCTGGCCGTGGCGACCTTCAGGGAGTTCAGGGCGTAGTCCCACACGGGGATGGTGTGGGCGACCCGGGTGTAGTTGTGCAGGGTGGGATGGGCGGGCAGGAAGCTCGGCGGTGAGCCGTAGATGTCCTCGGTGGGACCCTTGAGGGAGGTGGACAGCTGCCACAGGAACGGGCCGACGGTCAGTGCGAGGACGGCGAGGAGCAGCAGATAGCGCCAGGCCAGTTCGCCCAGCCGGACGCCTCGGCCGTGCTCGTCGGTGACGCGCGGCTCGCGCCGCCGCGCGGCGGGCGCCTCGGGCGGTGCCTTCTCCAGGACGGTCACGACTCCTCCCTGCGGTCGGCGCGCAGCACCAGCAGCATCAGCGCGACGGTGACGGCGAACACGACGACGGACAGGGCCGAGGCGTAGCCGACGCGGCCGGTCAGGCCGGTGCCGGTGCGCTGCACGAGCATGACGAGGGTGGTGTCCTCGCCGGCCGGGCCGCCGTCGGGGCCGGCCATCAGGTACACCTCGGAGAACACCTTGAAGGCGGCGACCGAGGAGAGCGCGGCGACCAGCACCATGGTGGAGCGCACGGCGGGCACGGTGACCGTCAGGAAGCGGCGCACCGGGCCCGCGCCGTCCACCGCGGCGGCCTCGTGCAGTTCGCGCGGCACGTTCGCGAGCGCCGCCAGATAGATGATCATGTAGTAGCCGAGGCCCTTCCACACCGTGACGGCCATCGCGCTCAGCAGAAGCAGCCACTGGTCGCTGAGGAAGCCGATCCGGCCGATCCCGACTGTCTCCAGCAGCGAGTTGACCAGTCCGCGTTCGTCGAGCAGCCACACCCAGATCAGCCCGACGACCACGATCGAGGCGACGACCGGGGTGTAGAAGGCGGAGCGGAAGAAGGCGATGCCGGGGATGTTCTTCTGCACCAGCAGCGCGAGCAGCAGCGGCAGGACGACCAGGGCGGGTACGACCCCGGCGACGTACAGCGTGCTGTTGCGCAGACCGGTCCAGAACATGTCGTCGTGGAGCAGCTCGCGGAAGTTGGCGAGGCCGACGAAGTGGCCGGGCAGCAGGGCGCGGCGGTCGGTGAGGGAGTTCACCAGGGTGGAGACGAACGGGTAGAGCACGAAGGCGCCGGTGACAAGCAGCCCGGGGGCGGCGAACAGCCAGGGGCTGACCGGGAGCTGGCGCCGGATGCGGACGGGGGCGGCCATGTCCGCTCAGCCCTGCCGGAGCAGCCGGTCGGCGGCGCTGACAGCGTTGTCGAGAGCCTGCTTGGGGCTCTCCTTGCCCTGGAGGGCCTTGGCGACCTCGTTGCGCAGCGCGGTCTTCATCTGGTCGCTGAACAGCACGGGGGTGTAGTTGACGGCCGTCTTCAGGGACTTGGCGGCGGCGACGCGCACCCGCGTCTCGTCGGTGCCGTCCTCCTTGGTGAAGTAGGGGTCGTTCAGGGAGCCCGCGGTGCTGGGGAAGATCGCGACCTTCTTGGCGAAGGACATCTGGTTCTGCGCGTCGGTGACGAAGTGCGCGAAGGCGACGGCGGCCGGGGTGTGCTTGGTGCGCGAGTTGACCATCACGCCCATCACGTACATGTTGACGTGCCCGGTGCTGGTGATCTGGTCGGTGATGCCGATGTTCCGGTACAGGCCTGGCGCGTTCTTCTTGAAGTTGTCCAGGTCGAGGGCGCTGCCGGGGTTCATGGCGACGGCGCCGGTGAGGAACTTCTTGCCGGAGGACTCGGGGGTGGCGGTCAGCGCCTGCGGGTCGAGGGCCTTGGCGTCGTAGAGCTCCTTGTACTTGGTGAGGAGCTCGACTCCCTTGGCGTCGTTGAAGGCGAAGGCGGTGCCCTGCTGGTTCATCAGGGGGACGCCGTAGCGGCCGAAGTCCTCGATGGTGGGCACGTTGGCGAGGGTGGCGACCTTGCCGCCGCTCTTCTTGGCCATCTGCAGGGCGTCGGCGAAGAGTTCACCGTACGTCTTCGGCGGCTGGTCGGGGTCGAGACCGGCCTTGCGGAACAGGGCCTTGTTGTAGAACAGCGGGCCGGTGTTCAGGTACCAGGGGAAGGCGTACGTGCCGCTCATGCCGGGCACCTGGTGGCCGGCCCAGGCGCCGGGCAGGTACTCGGAGCGGTACTTTCCGGCGGCCTTGTCGAGGTCCAGGGCGAGGCCGGCCTTGGCGAGCGGGGCGACCAGGTCCGGGGAGACGTTGACGACGTCGGGCAGGGTGCCGCCGGCCGCGTCGGCGCTGAGCTTGTCGGCGTAGCCCTCGGCGGGCTGGTCGATCCACTTCACATGGGTGCCGGGGTACTTCTTCTCGAAGTCGGCTATGAGGCCCTCGAAGTACGGCTTGAAGTTCGCGCGCAGGTTCCAGGTCTGGAAGGTGATGTCGCCCTCGACCTTGCCGGAGGCGTCGGTGGAACCGCCGTCGTCACCGCCCGAGCCGCAGGCGCTCAGCGGCAGGACGAGGGCGGCGACAGCGGCGGCGAGGGCTCTGCGGGGCATGGGCACGGGGACACGGCTCCCTTGCTGTGTCGGGCGGTCGGGGGCGCCAGAGACCTTGCACGCGCCGTTCGGAGAAAGTCAATGCATTCTGCTCAACTAAAGAAATAGGCCGTTCATTAGTGCAGGTGAGAGGGGTCCGTCCGAGAACTTGCCGTCAACCGCTAATGCGCTTTAGGGTCTTGACGCTCAAGCGCATTAGCCGCACAGTCCGGAAGGGAGGGGAAACGTGCCGACCCGACGGTCCCCCGCACGCCGGCCCACGATGAAGGACATCGCCCGGCGGGCCGGGGTCTCCGAGAGCGCCGTCTCCTTCGCGCTCAACGACCGCCCCGGCGTCTCGGAGGCGACCAGGGCGCGGGTCCGCCGGGTCGCCGAGCAGCTCGGCTGGCGGCCCAGCACGGCCGCCCGCGCCCTGTCCGGCGAGGGCGCGGCCACGGTCGGCTTCGTCCTGGCCCGGCCCGCGCACACGCTGGGCGTCGACTCGTTCTTCCTGCAGCTCGTCTCGGGCATCCAGGAGGTGCTGGCCGAGCGGCACCTGGGGCTGCTGTTCCAGGTGGCTCAGGATGTGGCCGACGAGTGCGCGGTGTACCGCCGCTGGTGGGCGGAGCACCGGGTGGACGGCGTCCTGGTGGCCGACCCGCGCGCCGAGGACCCGCGCCCCGGCCTGCTGGACGAACTCGGGCTGCCCGCCGTGGTGATCGGCGGCGCGCCCGACGCGGGGCACCCCGGCCTGTCCACGGTGTGGGCGGACGACGCGGGCGCGATGGCCTCCGTGGTCGACGAGCTGACGGCGCTCGGCCATCGCCGGATCGTGCACATCGCCGGGCTGCCCGAACTCGCCCACACCCAGCGCCGGATCGCCACCCTGCGCGCCGAGGCGGAGCGGCGAGGCCTCACCGAGGTCCGCTCGGTCACCACCGACTACTCCGACGCCGAGGGCGCGGCCGTCACCCGTCGCGTCCTCGGCGACCGGCCCGTCCCGACGGCGCTCATCTACGACAACGACGTGATGGCCGTGGCCGGGGTGGCCGCCGCCGCCGAACTCGGTTTCCGCGTGCCCCGGGACGTCTCGGTGGTCTCCTGGGAGGACTCGGCCCTGTGCCGCATGGTCACCCCCCGGCTGTCCGCGCTGTCCCGCGACAGCGCCGCGTTCGGCCGCACGGCCGCCCGCGAACTGCTGGCGCTGCTCGACGGCAGTGCGGCCCGCTCGGTGGGGGTGCCGGTGCCGCGCCTGACGGGCCGGGGAAGCACGGCGGCCGTCCCGGACCACCGCCCCTGACGCCCGGGCGGGAGCGGATCCCGCAGCCGCTCCCGCCCGGTCCTTGTGTCTGCGCAGGCGTTCAGGCCCGCCAGTCGACCTTGAACACCCACACGTACCGGCCGGCCTTCCGCGCGGCCTCCGGTACGTCGATCACCAGCGAGCCGCCCGAGACGGTCCAGGTCAGGGGGCGGTCGTGGCCGAGCATGCTGACCTTGTCCCCGGGCCGCACCGGCACCGGCGCCTCGACGGTCAGCTTGGCGCCCGGCTCGGCCAGCGAGTGGATGTAGAACGCCTCGTCCGGGCGGACCGTGAACCGCAGGTCCTCGCCGAGCTGGGCCATCCGCGACCAGTACGTCGTGTCGTAGACGGCCTCGCCGTTGACCTTGAGCCAGGCGCCCGTCTGCCGCAGCCGCGTCTGCAGGACGTCCGCGATGGTGCCGTCGGCGCGCGGCCCGATGTCCAGCAGGAAGTTGCCGTTCTTCGAGACGATGTCGACCAGGCTGCGCACGATCTCTTCCACCGTCATGTAGGCGGCGTCCGGGGTGGCCTGGTTGTAGCCGTAGCTGAACGGATCGAGCCCCCGGCTGGACTCCCACTTGGCGACGACCGTGTCGGCGTACGTCGTGTACTCGGGCGTGGTGAAGTCGTGGAAGGCGATGCCCGCACGGTTGTTGACGGTCACCTCGATCGGACGGGCGCGGTTCTTGGCGTGGTTGAAGTACTCGGCGAGGACGTGGAGGCTGTCGTTCACGCCGCCGATGTCGCACCAGATGATCTCCGGGTCGTAGCCGTGGATCAGTTCGAGCATCTGCGGGGCCTGGTAGTCGTGGACGTAGTCCTTGCCCGCGGTGTATCCCGTGTACGGGACCGGCTCCAGGGTGTACGGGTTGCGCGGGGCGTGGCCCATCCACGGGTTGTCGGGGTTGAACCACTCCGGCATGGAGAAGTAGAGCCCGCGGTGGAGTTCGGGGGTGTACCGCCGGGAGGCCTCGAACAGCTCCCCCACCAGGTCGCGTTTCGGGCCCATCCGCACGGCGTTGCGGTCGGAGACCTTGGTGTCCCACAGCGCGAAGCCCTCGTGATGCTTGGAGGTCAGGACGTGGTACTGGGCGCCGGCGTCCCGGAACAGCTCCACCCAGGCGCGCGGGTCGAAACGCTCGGCGGTGAAGCGCGGGATGAAGTCGTCGTAGGCGAAGTCCTCGCCGTAGGTGGCGCGGTGGTAGGCGTAGGTGGGGTTGCCGGGGTCCTGCATCTGGTCCCAGTACCACTCGGCGTACTGCTTGCCGACCGGCGCCCAGGCGGGCACCGAGTAGACGCCCCAGTGGATGAAGATGCCGAACTTGGCGCCCTGGAACCAGTGCGGCGCCTGGTGTCCGGCCAGGGAGGCCTCGGTGGGCCGGTAGTCGGCCACGCCGAGGGTCAACCGGCTTGACGCCGAGGCGGCTTGGGCGCCCCGGCCGCGTACGGTCACCGTGCCGTCCTGCCGGGCGCCGGGGGCGGTGCCCGCGCGGTTGCGGATGCCGATGCGGACGCGGGCCTGTTCGCCGGGGTCGAGGCGGCGGATGCGGGCGGGTTCGACGGTGCGGGCGCCGGGGACGTCGACGCGCACGGACACGTCGTCGCCGGAGAGGACCGGGACCGTGCCCGCGTTGACGACCGTGGCCTCGACACTCTGGGCGCCGGTGGCGTCCAGCAGGGAGGCGGTGGAGTGGGCGTCCCGCAGGGCCAGGGCCCGTCCCTGCGCCACGGGTTGCAGGGAGAGGGCGAAGACGTGCAGGGACGTCTTGTTCACGGCGGCGGGGTTCGTCACCGGCAGGGTGACGGCGACGGCCTCGCGCCGGGGGTCGAGCCACACCTCCGATGTTCCGATGCCGACGCTGTGCTCGTCCTTGGTGCCGTCCGGCGTGTAGCGGTACGGCGCCGAGAGCGGGCCGCCCGCCGCGTACCAGTCGGTGCCGCCGAGGGTCGCGGTGCTGGTGGAGCCGTCGGCGTAGTGGACGGTGGCCCGGCCGGACGCGTCGCCGTAGCTCCCGGCGGTGAGGAAGACGGCCGACAGGTAGTGGCCGCGGGGCAGGTCGATGCGCTGGCCGAGCGCGACGACGTTGTTCCCGGCGCCCGCCGTGGACGCGGGGAAGTCGAAGGGGACACCGCCGACCTCGATGCGGCCGGCGGGGAGTTCCTCGCCCGGGAACGTGTAGCCGGAGCCGTCGAAGTCGCCGCCGCGGGCGGAGGCGGTGTCGATGCCGTCGTTGTCGTAGAGGGCGCCGAGCGGGACGGGCACCGGGTCGGGGACGGCGGCCCACGGCGCCTGCTCTCCGGCGGCGCGTGCGGGTGTCGAGGCGGTGAGCGGCAGTGCGGCCGCGGCGGTCGCCCCGGCCGCCGCGCCGAGGACCAGCCGTCTGGGATACATGCTCATGAGCGGCTCCCATTAACTCCGATTCATCGGATGTCTGATGATGGTGGCGCCGCGAAGACGCTGTCAACGGGGCTGTGGGCAACGCGAGTTCAGACATTGATCGGATGACGAGGGGCGTCAGGGAAACGGTGTCTCGACGTACCGCGGCCGAGCGGGCACAGTTCTCCCTGCGCCGTGCTGCGTACCAGCGAGTAGCCGAGGACCGAGCGAGGAGTGCCCGTGGGTGACTGGGCCGGGCGGAGTGCCGCCGAGATTGCCGCCGCCGTACGCGAGAAGCGGGTGACACCGCGGGAGGTGGTGGCCGAGCACCTCGCGCGGATCGAGCGGCTGGACGGGCGGATCGGGGCCTTCCGGAAGGTGCGGGCCGAGGCCGCGCTCGCCGAGGCCGACGAGGTGGGCTCGCGGACGGGTCTGGCCGAGCTGCCGCTCGCGGGCGTCCCCGTGGCGGTGAAGGACAATCTCGCGGTGCGCGGCGAGTCCCGCCGCGACGGCTCCGCCGCCACCCCCGACACCCCGGCGGCCGAGGACCATGTGACGGTGGCCCGGCTGCGGGCGGCCGGCGCGGTGGTCGTGGGCCTGACGAACGTGCCGGAGCTGTGCGTCTTCGGCACCACGGAGGGCCCGTACGGCACCGCCCGCAATCCGTGGGACACCACGCGCACCGCGGGCGGCTCCTCCGGCGGCAGCGCGGCCGCGGTGGCCGCGGGGCTGGTGCCGGTCTCGCTCGGCAACGACGGCATGGGCTCGCTGCGCATCCCGGCCGCGAACTGCGGCCTGGTCACGCTGAAGCCGGGGCACGGCGTGGTGCCGGCGGGGATCGGCGAGGGCGACTGGTTCGGCATGGCGGAGAACGGCGCCCTGGCCACCACGGTCGAGGACCTGCGGCTGGTCCTGGGCGTCCTCGCGGGCACCGGCCTGCCGCGCGCGGCGGAGCCCCCGCGCCGGCGGATCGCCGCGGCCGTGCGCAGCCCGCTCGCCGGGGTGAGCGTGAGCAGACCGTATACGACCGCGGTCCGGGAGGCGGCCGGGGTGCTGACGCGGGCCGGGCACCGGGTGCGGCGGGCCGAGCCGCCGTACCCGCTCTCTCTGGGGGTGACCGCGCTGACGCACTGGACGGCCGGCACCGCGGTGGACGCCGAGGGCCTGGACCGGGCGCTGCTGGCCCGGCGGACCCGGGTGCACGCGGCGGTGGGCCGGCGATTCGTGGACTCGGTGCGCACCGGGGACGGCCGTGAGCGGCTGCGCGCCCGGCTGGCGCCCTTCTTCGCCGAGCACGACGTGCTGCTCACCGCGGCCCTGGCCCGGCGCTCCCCCCCCCCGGCCGGCCCGTGGCACGAGCGCGGCTGGCTGCGCAACGTCCTCGCGAACACCGCGTACTCGCCGTTCACCCCGCCGTGGAACCTCACGGGCTGGCCGGCGATGTCGGTGCCGTTCGGCACGCTTCCCTCGGGCGCGCCCTGCGCCGTGCAGCTGGTCGGCCGGCCGGGGTCGGAGGGCGCGCTGCTGGAGCTGGCCGAGGAGCTGGAGCGGCTGCGCCCGTGGCCGCGGACGGCGCCGGTGGGCTGATCGTCAGCCGGGCTGTTCGAGCGACCGGTACATGATGTGCAGGCCCACCCTGCCGTGCCGGGGGTGGTCGAAGGCCTCCGGGACGGTGCCGAGGACGGTGAAGCCGAGGGAGGTCCACAGGGCGACGGCGGGGTTGGTCTCGACCACGGCGTTGAAGACCATGGCCCGGTAGCCCTGGGCCCTCGCCTCGGCCAGGACGTGTACGGCGAGGGCGCGGCCGATGCCCTCGCCCGTGCGCTCCGGGTCGACCATGAAGCCGGCGTTGGCGACGCGGGCGGCGGGCCCGCCGTAGTTGGGGGTGAGGTACGCCGAGCCCGTCACGGCACCGGCCCGGTCCTCGGCGACGTACACGCGCTTTGCGGGGTGCATCCACAGCGCGCGGGCGTCCTGCTCGGAGGTGTCCGGGTCCCAGGTGTAGGTCTCGGCGGCGGCGACGATCCGGTGCCAGAAAGGCCAGATCCGCGGCCAGTCGTCGGCCACGGCTTGTCTGATCAGCATGGGCGTGAGTCTGTCAGGTCACGCCCACGCACGCGGCTGCCGCGAAGGGTCGGTGGGATCCGGGGTCAGTCCACGCTGGGCAGGATGTGGGGTTCGGCGAGGTCGTCCTCGTAACCCGCGAGGCGGATCGGCGCCGACCGGGCCCACACGTCGAGGCTGCCGAGCTCTCCGGGCCGGCGGCCCGCACGCTCCGTGCGTTCCTTGGGGCGCTCTTCGCGATTCGTCTTCTCCGGTGTCACCGCGCACTCCTTATGTGTCGGTCGCCCTCGGGGGCGTCCGGTCAGTCTGCGCTCCGGCAGTCGGCGCCCGCTCGGGTCTGGATGGAAAGCCAGTCCGGGCGCGGTGGCGCCGGTGCGGACGGCGGGTCTGGGTGGGACCCGTTCGTGCTGTCCGCCCCTCCAGGGTACCCAAATGAGCGGCCCCGCGCTCGATCGGGAGTGCAAACAAGGTGTAACCATCAGAAGTCGTTTGGCCCCTCCATACCAGTCAATATGCGGCTATGTGCCGTCAGGCGCATCACCCGGGCGTGGAGCGAATCACCCGCACGGGCTACACGTGGCGCAGTTCAGGTGCCGTTGGCCGGGGCGCAAGCTCCTCATGATCTGCTGATGAGCGGCAACGGCTGTCTCGCGGAAGGACTGACGCATGGAGCTGCGCAGTGTCGAGGAGCTGATGGATCTGCTGTACGCCGGCCGGCACCAGCACGCGCTGCGGACCGCCGCGCTGCTGCGCCGCGGGCGCCCCGCCGACAAGGAACTGCAGGTGGCGGGGCTGGTGTACCGCATCGGCGCGGCCGAGGCGGTACGGCCGCTGCTCGGGGAGCGGGTGTTCCGGCTGGTGCGCGGGGACGCGGGCCCGATGGACGACGACGCGCTGCGGCTGCGCCAGGCGGACGAGGAGAGCCGTACGGCGCGCTTCGACGCGGGCGTCCTGGAGGACTGGCGCACGGTGCTGGAGCTGGTGGCGGCCCGCAACTCCCGGCTCGGCGCCGTCGACTGACGCCACGGGAGGTGCGGGGCCGGGTCACCACTTGCCGGGCGCGTAGTCCTTCAGGAAGACGCCGTACAGGTCCTCGCCCGCCTCGCCGCGGACGATCGGGTCGTACACGCGGGCCGCGCCGTCGACCAGGTCGAGGGGCGCGTGGAAGCCGGCCTCGGCGAGGCGCAGCTTGTCGTAGTGCGGGCGCTCGTCGGTGATCCAGCCGGTGTCGACGGAGGTCATGAGGATGCGGTCCGTCTCGAACATCTCCGCCGCGCTGGTCCGCGTGACCATGTTCATGGCGGCCTTGGCGGCGTTGGTGTTCGGGTGCCCGGCGCCCTTGTAACCGCGGCTGAAGACGCCCTCCATCGCCGAGACGTTGACGACGTAGGCGCGGCCGCTCTGCGCCTTCCTGGCGGCGTCGGCCATGCTCTGCCGCAGCTTGCTGATGAGGATGAACGGCGCCGTGTAGTTGCACAGCTGGGTCTCCAGCAGCTCCACCGGGGAGATCTGCTCGATGGTCTGCACCCAGGTGTTGGAGTCGACGACGTCCGGGACGAGGCCGCCGGCGTCGATGGCGGTGCCGTCGAGGTGCCGGGCGACGCTGGCGTTGCCGGCGACGAGGGCGAGGTCGGCGAGCTTCTGGGCGTCCAGGCCGCTGGTGCCGGCGGGCAGCGCGGCGATGCCGTCGACGGCGCCGGAGTTGAAGGCGCCGATGACGTGGTGGGCGGGGAGTTCACCGGCGGGCAGCGGGGCGCTCTCGCCCTCGACGAGTGCGGCGTAGGCGGAGGGCAGGCGGCGCACGGTCTGCGTCGCGTTGTTGATCAGGATGTCGAGCGGGCCCGCCTCGGCGACCTGCTCGGCGAGGGCCACGGCCTGCGCCGGGTCGCGCAGGTCGATCCCGACGACCTCCAGGCGGTGGATCCACTCCGCCGAGTCCTCCATCGCCTTGAACCGGCGGATGGCGTCCTTGGGGAAGCGCGTGGTGATCGTCGTGTGCGCGCCGTCGCGCAGCAGGCGCAGCGCGATGTACATGCCGATCTTGGCCCGGCCGCCGGTGAGCAGGGCGCGCTTGCCGGCGAGGTCGGCGCGGGCGTCCCGCTTGGCGCGGTTCTCGGCGGCGCACTTCTGGCAGAGCTGGTGGTAGAAGTAGTCGACCTCGACGTAGCGGCTCTTGCAGATGTAGCAGGAGCGGGGGCGCTGGAGTATGCCCGCGATCCGGCCCTCCTCGACCTTGGAGGACGGCAGGATGCCCTCGGTCTCGTCGTCGATGCGCTCGGCGGAGCCGGTGGCGGTGGCCTCGGTGACGGCCCGGTCGTGCGCGGTCTTGGCGGCGCGGCGCTCCTGGCGGCGGCGCTGCTTGACCGTGCGGTAGATGTGCGAGGTGGCCCGCCGGACCTTGATCGCGTCCGGGTGGTCGACGTCGAGGGTGTCCAGCTCCTCGAGCACGCTCAGGCAGACGGCGAGCCGCTCCGGGTCGATGCCGGGGCCGTGGACCACGTCCTCCGTGGCCATGGGGCCGTCTTCTGTCACCGTCATCGCGCTGCCGCTTCCCTCTCACCCGCGCAGCGCTCCGACTCGCGCCCGCTTTCGAACAGGGAATTTTACGGAGGACCGACCCCCGAACCAAACGCGCTCCGTAGACCGGGACGGGAAGCCGAACGCAGGCCGGGCTCAGGCTGCCGGATACGGGCCACCGCGGGAGCCGGCGGCGCCTCCGGAAGAGAGCACGGGGGGGGGCCGACGGCCGGGCAGGGAGCCGCAGGCGTACGGAGGACCGTTCGGACCGGTCCTGCCCCGCAGGCGTACGGAAGGCGGTCCTGCTCGTGCAGGTGCGGAGAGCGTGCACCCGGCGGCCGCCGGCGGTGGGTGTGGCCCGCGGGGGCCACCCGCGCCGGCGACGAGAGTCGCCGGCGCGGGTGGTGCGGGTGGGAATCCGCTCCCGGCCGGAGGCCGGAGGCCGGAGGACGGCGGTCAGACCTTGCACGCCGCCAGCAGCGTGGACAGTTCGGCCGACACCGCGTGGGCGAACCGGTCCAGGTCCGGCACCGCCTGCGCGTCCGCGACCAGCCCGTAGTGCACGTGTCCGCGGTACGTCGAGATGGCCACCGCCAGCGACTGGCCCGGCGCGAGCGGGGCCAGCGGGTAGACCTCCTTCAGCTCGTGGCCGCCCAGCCGCAGCCCCAGTCCGGGCAGCGGCACGCTGGTGACGAGGATGTCGAACCAGAGCCGGGCGGCCTGTCCGACGATCGGCCCGCCGAGCCGGTGCCCGAGGGCCGGGATGTGGTCGGCGAGCAGCGCCACCGCGCCGGCGCCCCGGTTCGGCCCCGCGTCCTTGTTCCGGACCATCGCGGAGCGGACGGTGCCGAGGCGGCCGAGCGGGTCGGGTTCGTCCACCGGGAGCCGTATCAGATAGCCGGAGAGCCGGTTGCCCTGTGGGTGCGCGGTCCGCGGACGGCGCCGGGACACCGGGATGAGGGCGCGGGGCGCCACCCCCTGGGTGCGGTCGCCGCGCTCCTCCAGCCAGCGGCGCAGCGCCCCGGCGACGACAGCGATCAGCACGTCGTTGACCGTGCCGCCGGCGGTCTTGCGCACCCGGTGCACGTCGTCGATGTCCACCACGACACCGGCGGTGCGGCGGGTGCCGGTCGGCGCGGAGGTGAGCGCCGAGACGGGCCGCATTCCGAGCGTGGAGCGGGCGAGGGAGGCGCCGATGTCCAGGGCCCGGCCGACGTCGGACAGCGCGCCCTTGACCAGGCCGGGGACGAGCCCCGGCAGCCGGCGCACGTCGGTCAGCAGCCCGCGCGGCGGCTCGATGGCGCGCGGCGCCCGCTCGGGCAGGTCCACGGGGTCGAGGATGCCGGCGGCGAGCTTCAGCGCGCGCAGCCCGTCGGCGAGGGCGTGGTGGAACTTGAAGAGCACGGCGAAGGACATCCCGTCCTCGCCGGGCAGCACATGGGCCTCCCACGGCGGCCGGCCGCGCTCCAGCGGGCGTTCCATGAGCCGGCCGGCGGCGGCGTGGAAGTCGCCGGTCGGGGCGTGCAGCCGTACGTGGTTCAGCGGGTCGAAGTCCGGGTCGGGTTCCCGGGCCGCGCCGCCGAAGGCGAGCGGCTGCCAGATGTCGCGGATGCGCAGGCGCAGCCCGGGCACCGCGGCGGCGCGCGCCGCGAGCAGATCGGCGGCGTGCGCGCCGGCGGTGGGCGAGTGGGCCCCGAAGACGCCGAGGGCGCCGAGGTGCATCGGGTGCCGGTCGGACTCGATGTTCCAGAACGCCAGATCGAGGGGAGCGAGCAGGTCGGAAGTCAAGGGCTTGCCTCACGCGTCGACGACGGGTGGATCTGAAGTCACACGCAGTCAATCTCTGTCAGCCGATTACGGTCAAGTACGATCAGGCTACGCTCAGTTAACGGGAGATTAAGTCCCGCCTCCTCCGAAAGAGGCGGGACACGAGGGAACTGTGAGGTCACTTCAGGACCGGCTGCACCGCGTCGGGTGACGTACCCCACTCTGACGGGCGCGGGCCGACCGTGAACGCGAGCGAGCGCAGGGAGCGCAGCGCACCCGTCGTGACGTAGGTCCGCCCGTGCGGTGTGCCGTCGGTGCGGACGGACTGGATGTAGCGGTCGGTGGCGGAGGTGCCGGGCGCGGTGATCGTCAGACGGCCGCCGGGCCAGTAGCTGCGGTCCAGGGTGAGGTCGACGCGGTCGAAGACGGGCGTGGACAGGCCCCAGGTGTCGTAGCCGGGCTGGATCGGGAACAGCCCGATGGACGACAGCACGTTCCAGGCGGACATCGTGCCCAGGTCGTCGTTGCCGGTCATTCCGGTGGGGCCGTCGGTGAACAGGGTCAGGGCGGCGTGCACCACGTCGGTGGTCTTCCACGGCTGGCCGGTGGCGAGGTAGGTGTACGGCGCGATGAGGTCGGGCTCGTTCATCGGGTTGTACTTGTCGGCGTTGTAGTAGTCGTACGCGTCGCCGTGCACCCACACCTCTCGGGCGGTCTTCGCGGGGTCGGCGAGCAGCCGGTCGTAGGCGAAGAAGGAGTCCAGCCGGTCGTTGGCCGCGCGCCGCCCGCCGATGAGCCGCACCATGCCGGGCACGTCCTGCGGCACGAGCCACTGGTACTGCCAGGCGGTGCCCTCGTGGAAGCCGTCGCCGCGCGCCGGGTCGGGCGAGCCGGTGAAGGCCCCGGAGGCGTCGCGGGCGCGGAAGAAGCCGGTGGCGGGGTCGAAGATGTTCCGGTAGTTGTCCGCGCGGGCGGCGTAGCGGGCGGCGTCCGCGTGGTGGCCGAGACCGCGGGCCATCTGGGCCAGCATGGCGTCGGCGAGGGCGTACTCCAGGGTGACGGAGGCGCCGTGGTGGTAGTCGGTGTCGCCCATCTTGGCGTACGGCCGGTCCCTGTCGTAGGGGGCGAAGCCGTGCGCGAGGTACTCGGCGTTGGCCTCCCTGCCGATCCCCGGGTACTCGGCGGGCGGAACCCCGTCGGCGTTCTTCCGCAGCGCCCGGTAGGCCCGCTCCTCGAAGCCCTTGAGCAGCCCCATCTGGTAGGCGGTGGTCAGGAACGGGGTGACCGGGTCGCCGCTCATGATGTTCGTCTCGACCGGGCCGTAGCCCCATTTGGGCAGCCAGCCGCCGTCCTCGTCGACGGCGACGACCGAGCGGGCCATGTCCCGCGCCTCGCGCGGCGCGAGGAGCGCGAGGAGCTGGGCCTGGGTGCGGTAGGTGTCCCACAGCGACCAGTTCTGGTAGTACGTGTAGCCCCTGGCGCGGTGGACGCGGCGGTCCCAGCCGAAGTAGCGGCCGTCGGCGTCGCTGCCGATGTTCGGTGCGAGGAACGACCGGTACAGCGACGAGTAGAACGTCCGGTGCAGCGTGTCCGTGCCGCCTCGGACGTGGACGGCGGCGAGCCGCCTCTCCCACTCCTCGCGGGCCCGCTCGCGTACGGCGTCGAAGGACCGGCGGCCCTCGGCGGCCAGGTTGCCGGCCGCGCCGCGCGCGTCGACGTACGACAGCGCGGTGGTCGCCTCCACCGTGCGGTCTTCGGTGGTGTCGAAGCGGACGTAGGCGCCGCCGGAGCCGGTGCGGGAGCCCGGGGTGAGCGCGTCGCCGTCCCAGGTGCCGTACGCGGTGAAGGGCCGGCTGAACCGGGTGATGGTGTAGACGGTGTAGGGGCCGGTGTCGCGGCAGAAGCCGTGGCCGGTGATCTCGGTGCGCACGGTGTGGTCGTCGAGGATCTCGACGGTGCTGGAGACGGGCTTGTGCAGGGCCTGGGCCGCGTTCAGCAGCACGTTGGCCTTGTCGGTGGCCGGGAAGGTGTAGCGCTGCACGCCCGTGCGCTCGGTCGCGGTCAGTTCGGCGCGGACGCCGGAGGCGAGGCCGACCCGGTAGTAGCCGGGGCTCGCCGTCTCGTCCCGGTGAGAGAAGCGGGCGGCGTACTGGGTGTAGTCCGTCTGGGTGACGTCTCCGGTGGTGGGCAGGACGGGCAGGTCGCCGCCGATGCGGCAGCCGACGCCCGAGAGATGGATCAGGGAGAAGCCGCGGATTCGGTTCTGCGTGTAGTCGTAGCCGGTGCTGTGCCCGGTGTCCGGCGAGAGCTGCACCATGCCGAAGGGCACGGCCGCGCCGGGGAAGGTGTTGCCCTCGTCCTGGGTCCCGATGAACGGGTTGACCAGATCGGTGAGGTGGCCGTCGGTCCGCTCTGCGGCCCGTGCGGCGGGGGTGGCGATCAGCGCGGACGCTGCCATCACCCCGGCCAGGCACAGCCGCGTGCGCCGGGTCCCTCTCATGTCGGATGACCTCCGCAGGTTCGACATCGGTGTCTGAATCCTGAAGGTCGAACGACTCAAAACCGCGAAAGGTACGAAGATCGGGCCGAACGCGTCGCGCCGGGGCACACCGGGACGATGACGGCGCGTCAGGCTCCGGGCGCGGCTGCCGGCGGTCCGGACGCGGGGCTCCCTACGGCACCCGCTGCCCCTTCCCCAGGGCGATCACCCCGCCCTTGGAGACGGTGTACAGCTCCGCGTCGCGCTCGGGGTTGACGCCGATGGTCGCGCCGGGCGGCACCTCGACGTTCTTGTCCAGGACGGCGCCGCGGACCACCGCGCCCCGGCCGACGCGCACGTTGTCGTGGAGCACCGAGCCCTGCACCACCGCGCCGGGGTCGACGCGGACGCCCGGGGAGAGCACCGACCGGGTGACCTGGCCGCGGATCAGGCAGCCCGCGCTGATGATGGACTCGCTCGCGATGCCGCCCGCGTTGAAACGGGCCGGCGAGAGCTGGCCGGAGTGGGTGTAGACGGGCCACTGGCGGTTGTAGAGGTTGAACGCGGGCCGCTCGGCGATGAGGTCCATGTGCGCGTCGTAGTAGGCGTCCAGGGTGCCCACGTCCCGCCAGTAGCCCCGGTCGCCGGTGGTCTCTCCGGGCACGTGGTTCTCGGCGAAGTCGTACAGCTGGGCCTCGCCGCGGGCGGTGAGCTGGGGCAGGATCGAGCCGCCCATGTCGTGCACCGACTGACTGTCCTCGGCGTCCCGTTGCAGCGCCTCGACGAGCGCCTTGGTGGTGAAGATGTAGTTGCCCATCGAGGCGAAGACGCACTCCGGGTCGTCGGGCAGGCCGGGCGGATCGGCCGGTTTCTCCAGGAACCTCTCGACGGCCTGGCCGTCCGGGCCCGGTGTGATGACCCCGAAGGAGGAGGACTCCGCGCGGGGCACCCGGATACCGGCCACGGTCACGCCCGCGCCGCCCTCGATGTGCTGCCGCAGCATCTGCCGCGGGTCCATGCGGTAGACGTGGTCGGCGCCGAACACGGCCACGTACTCGGGCTGTTCGTCGTGGATCAGGTTCAGGCTCTGCAGGATCGCGTCGGCGCTGCCCAGGTACCAGCGCGGGCCGAGGCGCTGCTGCGCCGGGACCGGTGTGACGTAGTTGCCGAGCAGGCTGGACATCCGCCAGGTGGTGGTGATGTGCCGGTCCAGCGAGTGCGACTTGTACTGGGTCAGCACGCAGATCCGCAGCACGTCGGCGTTGACGAGGTTGGACAGGACGAAGTCGACGAGCCGGTAGGTGCCGCCGAAGGTCACGGCCGGTTTGGCGCGGTCGGCGGTCAGCGGCATCAGCCGCTTTCCCTCGCCGCCCGCCAGTACGATCCCGAGCACGGAAGGCCCTCCACGACGCATGGCCGCTCCCCTCACCCTGGTTCCACCATGGATGCCCCGAGCAGACGGGACTAAGCCTGTTTGAGGATCTCCTCGTACAGCGCGGCCGTGCGCCGGGCCACCGCGTCCCAGCCGAACTCCTCCGCCGCGCGCCGCCGCCCGGCCTCCCCCATCCGCCGGGCCGCCTCCGGGTCGCCGAGCAGGGTGTCCAGCGCCCGGGCGAGACCCGGCTCGAAGTCGTCGTCCACGTCGACGAGCAGGCCGGTGCGGCCGTCGTCCACCACCTCGGGGATGCCGCCGACCCGGGAGGCCACGACCGGCGTGCCGCAGGCCATCGCCTCCAGGTTGACGATGCCGAGGGGTTCGTACACCGAGGGGCAGACGAACACGGCCGCCCGCGTGAGGAGTTGGATCACCTCGGGCCGCGGCAGCATCTGCGGGATCCAGAACACCCCGGCGCGGACCCGGCTCAGCTCCTCGAACAGCTCCCGGAACTCCCGGTCGATCTCCGGGGTGTCGGGCGCGCCCGCGCACAGCACGACCTGGACGCCGGGGTCGATGTCCCGTACGGCGCGCAGCAGATGGGGCACGCCCTTCTGGCGGGTGATCCGGCCGACGAACAGCACGTACGGGCGGGCGGGGTCGATGCCGTGCCGGGTGAGGGCGTCGGTGCCGTGGTCGGGACGGTAGAGGCGGGTGTCGATGCCGTTGTGCACGACGTGCACGGCGGCCGGGTCGAGCGCCGGGTAGCAGGCCAGGATGTCCTCGCGCATGGCTCCGGAGACGGCGATCACCGCGTCGGCGGCCTCGATCGCGGTGCGCTCGGCCCAGCCCGACAGCGCGTATCCGCCGCCCAGCTGCTCGGCCTTCCAGGGCCGCAGCGGCTCCAGCGAGTGCGCCGTGACCACGTGCGGAACGCCGTGCAGCAGCTTGGCGACGTGCCCGGCGAGGTTCGCGTACCAGGTGTGCGAGTGGACGAGTTCGCGGCCTTCGAGGGCGGCGGCGATGGACAGGTCCACGGAGAAGGTGCGCAGCGCGTCGTTGGCGCCGTCGAGCGCGGACCAGGGCCGGTGGCGTACGACCCCCGCCCCGCGCCCCTCTCCCCAGCAGTGCACCTCCAGGTCCACCAGGGAGGCCAGCTCGCGGGCGAGGAACTCCACATGGACACCGGCGCCGCCGTACACGTCCGGGGGGTACTCCCGGGTCAGCAGTCCCACTCGCACCGGACAACCCCCTGGCATCGGCGGCAGGTTCCCCTCATGGTCACCCAGATGCGGCCCGTGGGGAAGAGCGCGGTGGCCGGGTGAAGCAGCAGTCGCCGCAGACCCCGCCGCCGGGCACCCGGTAGTACAGGCAGCAGCTGCGGCGGCGGAAGGCGGCGCCGCTGCGGGTGCCGGTGGTGCGCAGCAGGGGGTGGGCGAACAGGCCGTCCGCCAGGGCGCGGGTCCGCTCGGCGGCCTCGGTACGGCCGTGGGCGCGGGCCCAGTCCTCCAGGGTGCGGGCCGCTGCGGCGAGCGCGGAGCCCGCGTTGCCCCACAGCAGTCCGGGGGCGCTGCCGTAGCGGTCCCTCAACGCCTCGGCCAGGGGCGCCAGATGCCCGTGCAGCACGGTGGCGGCGAGCGTGGCGGCGTCACCGGGCAGCGGGCGCAGCTCGGTCAGGCACAGGTCGCCGGGCGCGGAGGCGTACGGATCCCAGCGCAGCAGGCGCGGGTCGAGGTCGGGCGTCCGGCCGTACAGGACGGCGCAGCCGAGGGCCGTGGACCACAGCCGGGCGGCCAGGCCCTGCTGGGCGACGGAGGCGGCGACGCGCGGCTCGGCGGTGCGCAGCCGGTCCGCGACCAGGTCCACGCGTGCCGTCAGGGCGTCCGGCGCCGCCCCCGCGTAGGTCTCGGCGAGCGTGGGCGGTCGCCCGGTGCCGGGGCCGGGCGGCGCGTCGGCGGCTGCGGCCGGGTCCGCGGCCGTACGCAGGACGAAGAAGCCGCCGAGCGGGCGGAGCGCGGCGAGAGCGGGGTCGAGGTCCACGGCCAGTAGTGCTATCAGGCGGCCTCCCGGGGCCCGGGAGCGGGCCCCGGCACCGCGTCACCCGTCCCGAGGATGATCGCTCGGGCGGTGTACTCCATCGGCAGTAGGAGGCATTGCGTGCTCAGGGACGACGACGGGAACGGCGCGGCCGGGCAGAGTGTCGACCATGAAAGCCGACCCACCGTCGCGCCGGGCCCGGGGCCCCCGCCGCCGTCCGCACCGGAGACGCCGATGAGCGCCCTCGCGCTGTCCGTGCTCCTGTCGTTCGTGTCCGCCGTGGCCTACGCGGCGGCCGCGATCGTCCAGGAGCAGGTGGCCGTGTCCTCGACGGGCAGCGCGTACCTGCCGCTGCGCAGGGCGGGCTGGTGGGGTGCGCTCGGGCTCAACGGTCTCGGCGGCGTGCTGCACGTGGTGGCGCTGGCCTACGGGCCGCTCAGCCTGGTCCAGCCGCTGGGCGCGCTGACCATCGTCTTCGCGCTGCCCCTGGCGGCGCTGTGCGTCGGCCGCAGGGCCGGGGCGACGGCCTGGCGCGGCGCGGTGATGGCCACCGCGGGCCTCGCCGGCCTGCTGGCGCTGGTCGGCTCCACCGCCGGCACCTCCTCCCTGAGCCCGGCCCAGCGGCTGGCGGTCGCGCTGGTCACCGGCGGGGCGGTGGTGGCGCTGATGTGCGCCGGACGGGCCGCGCACCGGCATCCGGCGGTGCGCAGCGTGCTGCTCGCCACCGCGTCCGGCATCGCGTTCGGCATGTCGTCGGTGTTCACCAAGACCGTGGCCGTGGACTGGACGCACGGCCTCGACACGGACGACGTGCCTTCGCTCGCGGTGATCGCCCTGTTCTCGGCCGCCGGCGTCCTGCTGTCCCAGGCCTCCTACCGGGGCGGTGGCCTCGCCGCCCCGCTGGCCACGCTGACCGTGGTCAACCCGGTGCTGGCGGCCGCCGTCGGCATCCTGATGTTCGGGGAGGCGTTCCGCTACGGCGGCACGGGCACCGCGCTCGCGGTGAGCTGCGGGGTGGTGGCGGCGGGCGGCCTGATCATGCTGACGACCGAGCGGATCGAACACACGGGTGCGGCCACGGCGCCGGACACGGGCCCGCAGCCGCGCCTGCCGGCCGAGGCGTTCCCCGGCGTGCCGCAGCAGCGGAGGGCCGCGGAGACGGCGGCGTTCTTGAGCACGGCTCAGCGCGGCTCTGCGGAGCCCGAGCCGGAGCGAGCTGGATCGGAGGGAGCCGGGCCGGAGCGGGCCGGGTCGCAGCCCGCCGGCCCGGCCCAGGGCGACACAACGCGCGCCGAGCCGGCGGCGCGGGGTCTGCCCGCGGCAGAGCTGGACGGCGAGTCGGTGCTGCTGGACCTGCCCGCAGCAGGACTCGATGGCGAGCCGGCGCCGCAGGAGCTGATCGCACCGCGCCCGGACGGCGAGCCGGCGCTACGCGACCTGCCCGCAGCAGGCCCGGACGGGGAGCCGGCGTTGCGGGAGTCCGGTCCGCACCCCGCGTCGTACCTCGCCCTGTCCTCGGCCCTCGGGCTGCCGCTGCCGGTGCCGGACGGGCACGGCTGTCCGCGCGTCAGATCCTGACCCCGGCGGCCCGGAGATAGGCGAGCGGGTCGACGTCCGTGCCGAAGCCGGGCCCGGTCCGCACCTCGAAGTGCAGGTGGGGACCGGTGACGTTCCCGGTGGCCCCGGACCGGCCGATGCGCCGGCCAGCGGTGACGGTCTGCCCGACCCGCACGGAGATGGCCGACAGGTGGCCGTACTGGGTGTAGTGGCCGTCGGCGTGCCGGATGACCACCTGGTAGCCGTAACTGCCGCCCCAGCCCGCGGCCACCACGTGCCCGGCCTCCGCGGCGTGCACGGCGGTGCCGGTCGGCACGAGGAAGTCGACGCCGGTGTGGTAGCCCTTCGACCAGTGCGAGCCGGCCACCCGGTAGCCGGTGCCGATGGGCGCGTCGACCGGGGCCACGACGGTGCGGCCGGTGCTCTTCGTCGGGTGCGGCGCGGTCTTGTGCTCGGAAGGCGCTTTCCGCTTCGGGGACTTGGCGGCGGCCGGGGACTCGGCGGGGGCGGCGGCCGTGCCGTGCAGGGCGAGCCGCTGGCCCGGGAGGATCAGGTCGGGGTCGGCGCCGATCGTCGTGCGGTTGCCGGCGTAGAGCGCGTGCCAGCCGCCGTGGACGTGGTGGTCGTCGGCGATCCCGGAGAGGGTGTCGCCGCGCACCACGGTGTACATCTCGGCGCGGCCGGCGCGGGACTGCGGAGTGGTCTGCGGCCGCACCTCCCGCACGGAGGTCTTCCGCCCGGTCCTCTCGCTGCGCGCGGGCCGCGTCGCGGCGCTGTCCGGGTGGGCGCCGGGATCGGCCTCGCCCCGGTTCAGCCCGGCCCGCACCGAGCAGACCGGCCAGGCGCCCGGTCCCTGCCCGTCGAGGACCCGCTCGGCGACGGCGATCTGCTCCTCCCGACGGGCGAGGTCGGCGCGCGGGGCGAAGCGGGTGCCGCCGTACGCCTCCCAGGTCGACTGGGTGAACTGCAGCCCGCCGTAGTAGCCGTTGCCCGTGTTGATGCTCCAGTTTCCGCTGGACTCGCAGGCGGCGACCTTGTTCCAGGTGGCCGCGTCGGCCGCGTCGGCCGTCCCCGCGGCGACCAGCGGGATCGCGAGGCCGGCGCCGCTCGCCGTGACGGTGAGTGAGGCGCGGTTGATCCTGTTCGGCTGGTACCGGCGATGCCGGCCGCGTACGGCCATGTCCGAATTCCCCTCGGCATGCGTCAGGAGGCGCCCAAAAGTAAGCGCCGCGAACAGGCCATGACAAGACGGAAATCCGGCCTCCCGCCCCGCCCGGGTGGCCGGGAACGCACCCTGTCCGATCCGGTCCCCCGGAGGCTGAGGCGTCGGGCGGCCGCACGTCGTACTGAGTGCGGGGCGGGTCGCGTGTGCGCTCGCCCGAACGGCACGACAGGATGGGCGAGGACCCGTACTGACGGAGCCGTAGTCACGAGGCAACCAGGGAGCAGGCGGTATGAGCACTTCAGCGCAGATCGGTGTCACGGGCCTCGCGGTCATGGGCCGCAACCTCGCCCGGAACTTCGCCCGGAACGGCTACACGGTCGCGGTGCACAACCGTACGGTGGCGCGGACCAAGGCGCTGGTGGAGGAGTTCGGGACCGAGGGCGACTTCGTCTCCACCGAGACCGCCGAGGAGTTCGTGGCGGCTCTGGAGCGTCCCCGCCGCCTGATCGTCATGGTGAAGGCGGGCGAGCCGACGGACGCGGTGATCCAGGAGTTCGCCCCGCTCCTCGAACCCGGCGACATGATCATCGACGGCGGCAACGCGCACTTCGCCGACACCCGGCGCCGGGAGCGGGAACTGCGCGAGCGGGGCATCCACTTCGTCGGCACGGGCATCTCCGGCGGCGAGGAGGGCGCGCTGCACGGACCCAGCATCATGCCGGGCGGCTCGAAGGAGTCGTACGCGTCACTCGGCCCGATGCTGGAGAAGATCTCCGCGAAGGCCGCGGACGGCGCGCCCTGTGTCACGCACTGCGGCCCCGACGGCGCCGGGCACTTCGTGAAGATGGTCCACAACGGCATCGAGTACGCCGACATGCAGCTGATCGGCGAGGCGTACCAGCTGCTGCGCGACGTCGCCGGGTACGAGCCCGCGCAGATCGCGGAGATCTTCCGCACCTGGAACACCGGCCGGCTGGACTCCTACCTGATCGAGATCACCGCCGAGGTGCTGTCCCACGTGGACGCGGCCACCGGCAAGCCCTTCGTGGACGTGGTCGTGGACCAGGCCGAGCAGAAGGGCACCGGCCGCTGGACGGTCCAGATCGCCCTGGACCTGGGCGTCCCGGTGTCCGGCATCGCCGAGGCCGTCTTCGCGCGCTCGCTGTCCGGGCACGCGAAGCTCCGCGAGGCGTCCCGGGACCTGGCGGGCCCGACGCCGGCGCCGCTGGGCAAGGAGGAGGCCGCGGCCTTCGCGGACCGGGTGGAGCAGGCGCTGTACGCGTCCAAGATCGTGTCGTACACGCAGGGCTTCCACGAGATCGCCGCGGGCAGCGAGGAGTACGGCTGGGACATCGACCTCGGCAGGGTCGCCTCGATCTGGCGGGGCGGCTGCATCATCCGGGCGGCCTTCCTGGACCGCATCCGCGCCGCGTACGACGCCCGCGCCGATCTGCCGAGCCTGCTGGCGGACGAGACGTTCGCCCGCGAGATCGCCGACGCGCAGGACGACTGGCGCGAGGTCCTGATCGCCGCGACGCGTCAGGGCGTCCCGGCACCGGGATTCGCGGCGGCACTGGCGTACTACGACGCCCTGCGGGCCTCCCGCCTGCCGGCCGCCCTCACCCAGGGCCAGCGTGACTTCTTCGGCGCCCACACCTACCGCCGCGTGGACCGTGACGGCTCCTTCCACACGCTGTGGGGCGGGGACCGGACGGAGGTCACCGCGTAAGAGGCGTCCGAATTCGCCGGAAGTCCGTCGGTCACAGGAACCGGTGGGGGAACTGGCGCGGCACGGTCGCCGGCCGGGGCGGTGGGTCGCGCAGTTCCCCCGGGATCGTCGTGCGGTGCCGGGCGTGCTCAGGTGAGCGGAGGCCCCGGCTCGGGGTTCGGTACCGGCTCCGGTCCCGGCGGGATCGGGGACGGTGAGGGCTCCGGCGGGCCCGGGGCCGGAGGCGCCGGGGGCGGCGTCGGATCGGGGCCCGGTGGAGGCGGAGTGGGCGCGGGCCCCGGCTCGGGGGTCGGGACCGGGCTCGGGTAGGGGTCCGGCGGGGTGGGACCCGGACCCGGACCCGGATGCGGCCCCGGCGGGACGGGGTCGGGATGCGGGTTCGTCATGGATGTCCTCCGGCAGTCGTGGGACGTCGCCTCTGGACTACTCCCCCGCCTACCCGGCCCCCGCGCCGCCACTCACCCGTCAGGCGGAGCAGCGCCCGCTCAGAACCGCCCGGGATGGGCCCGCAGCCAGTCCTTCGCGGCCGTCACCAGCTCCGGTCCGGCGGGCGGGGCGGCCTCCGGGTGCCGCTCGGCCCACCCGGCGACGTACGGACACAGCGGCACCACCGGCACGCCCTCGCACCCGGCGAGGGCGTACAGCGCACGGGCCAGGGAACCGCCGATGCCGCGGCCCTCGTGGGCGGGCTCGACGACGGTGTGGACCGGGACCAGGGCGCGCGCGGGCGACTCCAGGACGAAGTACTCGACGCGGCCGGCGACTTCACCCTCGCCGACGGCCTCCAGGCGGCCCGCCGCCCGGTCGTCGCGGATCTCGATCTCACTCATGGGCTGGGCACGCTCCTGGTCCGGTCCGAAACGGTGCGCTCCCCCGGTCAGGCCCCGACGGCCTGCGGGCTGCGCTGCTGGTCGGAGCCGGGCACGGGCTCCGACGGGTCGGCGCCGAGCGAGACGATCCGGTTGTCGCTGTCGACGTGCACCACCCGCGGCTTCAGCGCCCGCGCCTCGGCGTCGGTGACCTGAGCGTAGCTGATGATGATCACCAGGTCTCCGGGATGCACGAGATGGGCGGCCGCCCCGTTGATCCCGATCACCCCGGACCCGCGCTCCCCCTCGATGACGTACGTCTCCAGCCGGGCGCCGTTGGTGATGTCCACGATGTGCACCAGCTCGCCCGGCAGCAGATCGGCGGCGTCGAGCAGGTCGGCGTCGATGGTCACCGATCCCACGTAGTGCAGGTCGGCCTGGGTGACGGTGGCTCGGTGGATCTTGGACTTGAACATGGTACGAAGCATGGAGAAGCTCCCGGTTTGTCTGCTCCCTGCCTGCTTTTTGCAGGTCAAGGGCGGTCTTCACTCTACCGCCGGCACGCGCCGGACTCGATGCCTGTGAGGAACATCGCTTCGCTCTGGGGCAAGGGGGCGACGGCTCAACTGACGGTGTTTCAGGATCTGGGCGGCACAGGCGGGTCACTTCCAGGAGCATCTGGCGAGGCGATACGGCACAGCCGTTCCTGCGGAGGCGTCCTGGCAGGAATCCGTGAGTACGGCGGAGATCAACGGCCCGTGCCGGTCGAGGGCGTGCCGTGGTCGGTGCCGGGAGCCGCCGGGGCCTGATGTCGGCGGCTGAGGAACGTGGCGATCGGGAGGGCCGCTGCCAGCCCGCGAGCAGGACCCCCGCCGGCGCCCCCAGCACGGCGGGCTGGTCGTCGAAGGCGAGGCCGATCGCGGCCAGCGCGGGGCCCGCGTTGCGTACCGAAGCGACGCCGCCCATGGTGGTGCGGCGCTCCGTCGGGCCGGTGGCCAGCACGGTATCGGTGCCGAAGGCGGCGGCCGCGAGCAGGAAGCCGGTGAGCAGGGAGAGGGAGCCGAACTGGTCCACAACCACGCGCCGGTTGCCGAGCCGCATGCTCGCCGGCACGATCAGGAAGGTGATGTTGGACACCGCCGCTGCCGTGGGGTGCCATGACTGCGCCGTGGGCGTGGCGTAGCGGCGCATGAGCAGGCCGATGACGAACGCCACCAGGTGCAGCAGCAACACCATCCGGACCAGCGCTCCGACGTCGAGGTACACGTCGGTGCCGATGTCGGCGGCCGTGAGGATGCCGTGGACCGTGGGGGCGGAGGTGAGGCTGCCGAGGGAGGCCGACGGGACCTGCATCGCCGCGCCCGCCACGACGTCGCCGTTGTGCACCATGGCCGGTTTCGCGCCGACGGGGCCGCCGGGGACGAGGCGAGCAGCACCAGGGCGACGAGCGAGGCCGTGGGAAGACCGAGCACGGCGCCGGTGCCCCAGCCGAGCAGCGGGCCGACGGCAAGACCATCTGGACCGAACAGGTACTGGAAACAACACCTCGGTGACCTCGGCGCGGTGCCGCGTGCCCGGGTCGGTCGTTCGCGGCGCCCGGCCGGAGGGGTCCGGGCGCCGCTGCGGTGCACGTCAGGCCGGGACGGTGGCCGCCGTGCCGAGGTGGCGGGCGAGGAAGCGGACCGCGCTGTGGGCCTCGAACCGGGGCAGTTCCTTGTGCCTGCCGGAGTTCACGTGCAGCGACTTCTCCTTCGAGGCGAAGGCGTCGAACAGTGCGAGGCCCTCCTCGCGGGAGATGTGCTCGTCGTCCCACTGCAGGTCGAACTCGATGGGGACGGTGATCTGCCCGGCCTTCTCGGCCAGGACGTCGGGCCAGTGCTGGCCGAAGACGGCGGCGGTGATCCTGGGTTCGGCGGCCACGAACGGAACGCCGATCGCGGTGCCCATGTTGAGGCCCCAGTAGCCGACCGGCCCGTCGGAGCCGATCTCCGGCAGGTCCTTCAGGGCGTCCAGGGCCGCCCGGTACTCGGGTACGGCTTGCTGCGCCAGGTGGTCGTTGTAGCGGACGACGATCGGGCCTTCCGGTTCGCCCGCCGCGCGCGCCCGGAACAGCTCGGCGATCTCCGCCTCGTCGTGCGCCGTGCGCGGCCGGTCGCCGTGACCGGGCGCGTCGAGGACGGCGACGTGGAAGCCGCAGTCGTTCACGAGGAGCCGGGCGCGGCCGGACATCGCCGGGTGCTTCTTGTGGTTGCCGCCTCCGTGGCCCATCAGGACAAGAGGCGCGCGGCCGGCCGCGGGAGAGGCCGGCGACCAGAGGACGCCGGGAACGCCGCCCACGGTGAAGTCGCGTTCGGTCATGCCGTTCGACGACGACTCGGCGGTGAACTGCAGAGAGTGCATGGTGTTGCCTTTCGGGAGTGCCTGGGTGTCGAGGCGCTCCCGGTGACGTCTGAGTCAGTCGCCGGCCGTGACGGGAAGGGGGAGCACCCACGTCGATACAGCGTTCATGGGTCTCACCTCCTCGGGCGGTGTCACGGTCGACCGCAGGCTACCAGCCCGGTGATCGGCCTTCTCCTGCTTTTCGGGCGTCCGGCGCGCGGCATGATGGCGCCCGGCCCGGGTAGGCGCAGGGCTACCGCCTGCTCACGGGAGCCGGCACGGACGGCAGGGAGGGCCAGTGATGACGACGGCATCCGTCGGCACGACGACCGGCTCCGGCACGCAGTTGCCGCAGATCGCGGACCCCCAGGGGATCGCGCCGCAGGACGCCCGCGAGCTGACCCGGACCTTCTTCGAGCGGCTCGCCGTCCTGGAAGAGGGGACCCACGAGTACCAGTACGCGCGCAACACGCTCATCGAGATGAACATGTCGCTGGTGCGCTTCGCCGCCCGCCGGTTCCGCAACAGCGGCCAGGACATGGAGGACGTGGTCCAGGTCGGCACGATCGGTCTGATCAAGGCCATCGACCGGTTCGAGATCTCCCGTGAGGTCCAGTTCACCAGCTTCGCGGTGCCGTACATCGTCGGTGAGATCAAGCGGTTCTTCCGCGACACCTCCTGGTCCGTCCATGTGCCGCGGCGGCTGCAGGAGGCACGCGTGGAACTGGCCAAGGCCAACGAGGAGCTGCGCAGCCGGCTCGGCCGTTCGCCCAGGGTCAGCGAACTGGCCGCCCTGATGAACCTGTCGGAGGAGGAGGTCGTCGAGGCGCAGATCGCGGCGAACGGCTACCACTCCACCTCGCTCGACGCCGCCGTCTCCCACGACACCGACGACGGCGAGGCGGCCCTCTCCGCGTTCATCGGCGAGGAGGACGGCGCCCTCGAACTCGTGGAGGACTTCCACGCCCTCGCTCCGCTCGTCGCGGAGCTGAACGAACGGGACCGGCGCATCCTCCATCTGAGGTTCGTCGAGGAGAAGACCCAGGCCCAGATAGGTCAGGAGCTCGGCGTGTCCCAGATGCACGTCTCGCGCCTGGTCTCCCGGCTGCTGGCGCGGCTGCGCTCGGGCATGCTCGCCACGGAGTGAGCCGGGGCGCCCGGCCGCCTCACCGCGGGGTGATGTCCTGGCGCGGCAGGCGTACGACGGTCACGAAGAACTCGTCGATCTGGCGGACCGCGGCGATGAACTGGTCGAGGTCGACGGGCTTGGTGACGTAGGCGTTGGCGTGGAGCTTGTAGCTGCGCAGGATGTCCTCCTCCGCGGAGGACGTCGTCAGCACGACCACGGGGATGTGGGCGAGGTCGGGGTCGGACTTGATGCGCTCCAGGACCTGCCGGCCGTCGTACTTGGGCAGGTTGAGGTCGAGCAGGATCAGGTCCGGGGTCGGGGCCTCGGTGTACGCGCCGCGCCGGTAGAGGAAGTCGAGGGCCTCCTCTCCGTCGCGTGCGACGTGGAGGGTGTTGCCGATCTTGTTGTCCTCGAAGGCCTCGCGGGTCATCAGCTCGTCGCCGGGGTCGTCCTCGACGAGGAGGACCTCGATGGGCTGTACGGCGGGGGTGGTCATGCGGGCTGTCCTTCCGGGGTGGTGCGGGCGGGCGCCGTCTCGTCGGCCGTGCCGGCCGCGGCGGCCGGGAGGACGAAGCAGAAGCGGGTGCCGTCGGTGTACGCGGTGTCGATCCAGATGCGGCCGCCGTGGAACTCGACGATCTTCTTGCAGAGAGCCAGGCCGATACCCGTGCCGGAGTAGGCGTCGCGGCCGTGCAGGCGCTGGAAGATGACGAAGACCTTCTCGGCGAACTCCTCCGGAATGCCGATGCCGTTGTCCGTCACGCTCAGCCGCCAGCGCGCGGTGCCCTCCTCGGGGTCCGTTTCGGGCTCGCAGGTGACGCGGATGCGCGGCGGGCGGTCGGGGTGACGGAACTTGATGGCGTTGCCGACCAGATTCTGCCAGAGCATCACCAGCAGCATCGGGTCGCCGGTGATCTCGGGCAGGTCGCCGGGACGCTCGATGACGGCGTCCGACTCCTCGGCCGCGGTCGTCAGGTTGGCGACCGCCTTGTCCAGGGTCTGGTCCAGCGAGACGGGCACGTTGGCGTCGTTGACCCGGCCGACGCGGGAGAAGGTGAGCAGGTCGTTGATGAGGGTCTGCATGCGCTTGGCGCCGTCCACGGCGAAGGCGATGTACTGCTTCCCCCGGTCGTCCAGCTCGTCGCCGTACCGCTTTTCCAGCAGCTGGCAGAACGAGGCGACCTTGCGCAGCGGTTCTTGCAGGTCGTGGGAGGCCACGTAGGCGAACTGCTCCAGCTCGGCGTTGGAGCGGCGCAGTTCCACCGCCTGGGCGTCCAGGTCGGCCGTCTGCCGGGTGAGGTGCTCGTGCCGGGCGTGTGAGGCGTCCAGTTCCGTCACGAGGCGCCGGCGCATGGCTTCGACGTCGTTCGCCATGGCCCGGATGTCGGCGGGCCCCTCGGACGGGATGCGGTACTGGAACTCGCCCTTGGCCACGCGGCGGGACGCGGCGCGCAGCCCGTCCAGCGGGCGGGCGACGAGGGCGTGGGCCAGCAGCGCGAGGGCGCCACCGGTGACGAGGAAGACGGCGACCATGGCGCCGAGCACCCAGTCGCGCACGGTGCGCACGTGGGTCAGCTCGCTGCGGCCGCGTTCCCCGGCCTGGGCCAGGTGGGTGTTCTGCTCGGTGAACAGGGTGCGGATGTGCTCGAAGGCCGCCTTGCCGCGGTCGGTCGTGGCCGTGTCGACCGTGCGGGCCCTGCCCGGGGTGACGTCGGCGACGAGCGGGTCGGCGTAGGTGCGGCGCCAGTCGGCCGCCGCGCGCTCGATCCCGTCCAGGTCCTGGCGCAGGGTCGGCCGGTCGCCGATCAGGCGGCGCAGCCGGGCGGCGGAATCCCGCTCCTCCCGTTTGCCTTCGGTGTAGGGCGTGAGGAACTGCGGGTCGGCGGCTATGGCGTAGCCGCGCACGCCCGTCTCCTGGTTCAGCAGGGCGTTCTGCAGCCGCAGCGCCTCGGCGCGGGCGGGCTGGACGTCCTCGATCAGCTGGTCGGAGACGTGCGCGGTCCGCGCCAGGAGTTCGGCGCCGATCACCGAGCCGGTCACCACCACGGCGATCATCACCGCGAGGGCCAGATGGAACCAGCCCTGCACGGTGATCCGGCTGCGCCGGCGGGGGTGGGCGGGCGCGGGGGACGTTGTCACGGTCACGATTCCTTGCTCGGTCGGGGTTGCCGGTTCCAGCGCAGGTGCACCACGGCCACGTCGTCGGCGAGCCCGCCGTAGTCCTCGGCCAGCGCCTCGGCATGGCCGATGAGCCGGTCCACGAACTCCTCGGCGGGCAGGGCGACGCTCGCGCGGGCCGCCTGCAACAGGCCCTGCTCCCCCAGCCGTTCGTGTCCCGGTCCGGTCCGTCCCTCGAACAGGCCGTCGGTGAACAGGACGATCCCCGCGCCTGCGGGCAGGGTGACGTCCTCCACGGGCCAGCGGGCCATGCCGCTCGGCAGCACCCCGAGCGCCGGGCCGCCCGGCACCTCCACCCACTGCACCTCGTCGCCGGCGCGCAGCAGCATGCCGGGATGGCCGGCCCGCATGACACGCGCCGAGCGCCCGTCGGGCAGCAGGTGCAGGCTGGTGAGCGTGGCGAAGATCTGCTCACCGGTGCGCTCGGCGACCAGGATCTCCTCCAGGGTGCTCAGCTGCCGGGCTCCGGTGGCGCCGCTGACCACCAGCGTCCGCCAGGCGATCCGCAGCCCCACGCCGAGCGCGGCCTCGTCGGGGCCGTGCCCCGAGACATCGCCGATCAGCGCGTGCACGCTGCCGTCCGGGGTCTGCACGACATCGTAGAAGTCGCCGCCGAGCAGCGCCTGTTCCCGGCCCGGCAGATAGCGGGCGACCACCTCGAGGTCCGGGGTGTCCCCCAGCAGGGGCGTGGGCAGCAGCCCGCGCTCCAGCCGCCGGTTCTCCTCCGCCCGCAGCTGACCCGCCTGCAGAGCCGCGGCCGCCTGTTCGGCCAGCTTGCGCTGTATGGCATATCTCACGGCGCGGCCGAACAGCTCTGCTTCGACCCGCCCCTTGACGAGGTAGTCCTGCGCGCCCGCCGCGACCGCCGCCAGACCGGCGCTCTCCTCGGCCAGGCCCGTCAGGACGACCACCGCGACATCGGCGTGCTGCCGTACGCGGGCCACGCCCTCCAGCCCGTGCGAGTCGGGCAGGTGCAGGTCGAGCAGTACGCAGTCCGGGGTCTCCTTGGCCATCGCGTCACGGGCATCAGCCAGCGAGCGGACCCAGGTCAGCCGCATGCCAGGGGTGCAGTCGGCGACCAGTTCCTCCACCAGGAGGGCGTCCGCCTCGTCGTCCTCGATGAGAAGCACCGAGGGTTCCTGCCAGGCCCAGGCGGCCCCGGTCGCCGTGGCGGAGCCGGGAACCACCCGTACGCCGACAAGTCCATGCTGTGTTGGGAGCATCCGTCCCTGGTTCCCCCTCGAACGCCTCGGCAGCCCTCCGGACTCTTGATTGCCGTAGGGCAACGAACGAAGAGTACTGGCAGCGTCCGGCTGTGTCTTCACCGGCCTGCCTCGGCTACTTCGGCACTCTGGCGCGGATCGTCTTGCCCCGCGCCGCGGACTCCACCGTTACCTCGTCGGCGAGCCTGCCCACCATGAGCAGGCCGAATCCACCGGATCCGGTGAAGTCAGGCGTTCGAGCGCGCGGGGGTGCGGGGTCGCCGTCGCGGACGGCCACGGTCACCGCGTCGGGTCCGTCCTCCAGTTCCAGGACGCAGAGGTCGCCTCGGGCGTGCCGTACGGCGTTCGTCACCAGTTCGGTGACGACCAGCTCGACCGCCGAGGCCGTCTTCTCGCGGACCGGGGTCCGAAGGCCGTTGAGGAACGTGCGGCAGACGTCGCGGGCACGGGCGGCGGCGTCGGACCGGCGGCCCAGGACGGCACGCGTGCGCGCTCTCGTGGCCTCCCGCAGGTCACGGCCTGCCATGCGACGACCTCCTCCTTCTCGGCGCGTCCGCGGTTCAGTCGGTGTCCGAGCGGCTGCGCGGCATCCGCACTGACATCGCTTTCCCCTCCCGCCCGGGGCTTTCTCGCACCCAGCTCGACGGCGCGCCGACGCGCCGTCACATCGGCGCGGCCGGAATGGCATCCGGCGAGCGCAGGAGCATTCGGCATGCTCAACCCCCGTTTCCGCACGATCCGCTCGCGGAGACGCCTGCCCTCGATGCCCTTGTTCAATCCGGCCGACGGGTACGGCCGGGCGCCGAGGACGCGGCCCCGACCGCTGTGCGTCTCCTACGATGGCCCGGCCGGCGGTGCTTGCCCGGCGGCCGTTCGGGTACCGCGTTTGAATGAGGGTGGTATCCGTATGGGCAGGCGATTACTGAAAGCGATGTGTTCGTGACTCGTCTCAGCGGCTTCGGGGACGACCAGGCAAGCGGGCCGGACGATGATCCCATGGCGGCCCTCGCGCTGGAGCTCGCCGATGCCGTGGACAGTCTGGCGACCCTGTGGTCCGTCGCCGCGCAGGGGGCGCGGCTGCGCCTGTCGCCGCACCAGCTGCGGGCCCTGCGGATCCTCCAGGCCGCGCCGGGGCTCAACCTCACCGCTCTGGCGGAGAGCATGGAGATAGGAATGCCGACGGCCAGCCGGCTGTGCGACCGGCTGGAGGCGGCCGGCCTGCTGGAGCGTGTGCTGCACCCGCGGAAGCGGCGCGAGGTGCAGCTGAACCTCACGGGGCACGGCCGGCAGGTGCTGGACGAGGTGGCCGCCCGCCGGTCGCAGGCGCTCGCCGCCGTGTTCGCGGCCATGGGGGCGGGCGACCGGGACGCGCTCAGCCGCGGTCTGCAGGGTTTCCTGGCCGCTCAGGACGGGGTCGCCCGGGGTCCGGACCGCCCCGGCGCCTGAGCGGGTGACCGGGGCACGGTCAGCCGCGTCGGCCCTTCCAGTCGAGGCAGACCACTGCGGCGTCGGACATGAGGTCCTTGCTGCCGTAGTGCTCGATCAGCCCCGCGACGACCGAGCGGGCCGTCTCGTGCGGCGGCGCGGACCGGGTGGCGCCGAGGATCTGGCGCAGGGCCCGCTCGCCGAACAGGTCGCCCGCCGCCGAGCGGGTGCCGTGCACTCCGGTGCTGACCGCGATCAGGCGGTCGCCGGGCTCGACCTGGAAGGTCTGCTCGACGTACAGGGTCTCCTCGAACATGCCGAGCGGCAGCTGCGCCTCCAGCTCGATCCGCTCGGTGTGGTCGCCGCGCTGGCGGAACAGCTGCGGTGACCCGGCGTCGACCGCGCGTACCGCCCCGGAGACCAGGTCGAACCGGAGCAGCAGCGTGGACGCGTACGCCTTGCCGCCGTATTGCGCGAAGACCGCCTGGTCGGCGAGGCACGCCTGGTCGGCCAGGCCGATGCCGGCGCGGCGGGCGTTGCGCAGGGCGCCGACGGTGAGGCTGGTGAGCAGCGAGGCGTCGATGCCCTGGCCCATGCCGTCGGTCACGGTGAGGACGAGGTGGTCGGCGCCGGCGGACCAGTCGAAGTTGTCCCCGCCTATGGCGTAGGCGGGCTCCAGGTGCGCGCCGATGGCGTATTCCTCGCGGGCCGAGCCGCAGCCGGGCAGGAGCTGCCACTGCATCTCGGCGGCGAGCGTCAGGCGGCGGGTGCGGCGCGCCTGGAGGTACAGGTCGGTGTCGCGGTCGGCGGTGGCGACCTCGTGGCCGAGCGCCGTGGCGAAGTCGCCGAGGCGGAGCACCGTGTCCGGGTCGACGGGCCCTGCGGGCAGGCGCACGGACAGGACGCCCATGCGGTCTCCGCGCACGGTGATGGGCAGATGCACCAGCTGGCCCGGGGGCTCGCGCAGGACCTCGATCACCGGGCTCTGGTTGATGAAGGCGCTGCCCGCCGGGCCGTCGTGGGCGGGCACCGGGGGGCCGGTGTGCGGCAGGTGGGACACCGGTTGCAGCACGGTCAGTCCGTAGTCGGCCAGCAGGAGGGTCACCTCCTCGGCCCCGGCCCGCTCGGCCAGCAGACGGCGGGCGGTGGCGACCAGCGCGTGGGGCGGGGCCGCGCGCAGCAGGGCCTCCGCGGACGGAAGCGATTCAGAGGCTCTCACGGCATCCACCCTCTCGCCTGGTGGCCTCCACGCTACCGCTCCGCGAGCGGGCACCGGCAGCTCTCCTTCCGGCCCGGGGGTCAGGCGCCCTGCGTACGCCGCTCCGGTCCGGTCGGCGTCACGGTGTGGCACAGCAGCAGACAGACGTCGTCGTCGCGCTCGGAGTCGTGCAGGAGGGGTTTGAGCAGGGCGTCGGCGGCGGCGTCCGGGTCCTGTTCCAGTTCCGGCGCGCTCAGGGCGCCCAGCGCCCGGCGGAGGCGTTCGATGCCGGGATCGATGCCCTGCGCCCGGCGTTCGACCAGGCCGTCGGTGTACAGCACCAGGGACGACCCGGGCGGCAGTTCGGCGACGTGGTCGGCGTAGGTGTACGTCACCGGGATGCCCAGCATGACGCCCGGCTTGTCGCCCAGGACCCGCACGGCTGCGTCGGCGCCGCGCACGACGGCGGGCGGATGGCCGGCCGACGCCCAGACCACCTCGGGTTCGCCGGGCCGGATGCGGGCGACCAGCGCGGTGGCGTACAGGTCGGGCTGCAGGTGCCGGAGCATGTGGTGCAGGCGCGTGAGGACCTGCCCCGGGGTGGCGTTGTCGACGGCGTAGGCGCGCAGCGCGGTGCGCAGCTGGCCCATGACGACGGCGGCGTGCAGCCCGTGGCCGGTGACGTCCCCTATGACGGCCAGCAGGCTTCCGTCGGGCTGGAGGAAGGCGTCGTACCAGTCGCCGCCGATGTTCAGTCCCTGGGTGGCGGGGAGGTAGCGCGCGGCCAGGAGCAGCCCGGGGACGGCCGGCAGGTCGGTCAGCTGGGCCCGCTGCAGGGTGTCGGCGGTGTCGCGGTAGCGCTCGTACTGGCGGGCGTTGTCCAGGGCGATGCCGACGCGGCGGGCGAGTTCCACCAGCATCACGCAGGTGTCGGGGTCGAAGCGGGGGCCGGGTGCGGTGAGGGTGAGGACGCCCAGCAGGCTGTGGGCTCCCAGCGGGATGGCCAGCAGGGGCCGCTCGGGAGACAGCGCGGAGGGCGGGAGGTCTCCGATGCCGGGCAGGTTGCCGGGGTGGGGGGCCGCGTGCTGGGGCCGGCCCGTGCGGGCGGCGGCCACCGCGGCCGCCGAGTGCTCCCGCACCGGGTGGGGCCGCTCGTCGTCCTCGTCGAAGAGCCAGACGTCGAGGTCGGCCGCGTAGTCCGGGATCAGCAGCTCCGACAGGCGGCGCACGATGGCCGTGGGGCTGAGGGACGCCGTGATGGCGGCGCTGGCGTCACCGAGGAAGGTCAGCAGGCGCCGGGCGCGCTCCGCCTCGGCGCGGGCAGCCCGCTCGGCGTCGAGCAGCTCCCGCTGGGCCCGTACGGCGGCTTCGAGGTCGGAGTGCAGCGCGAGCACGCCCTGGTTGGTGTCGTGCAGTTCCTCCCGGTGCAGCCGGATGAGGTGTTCCTGCTCGTCCAGCAGGCTCAGCAGGGCGGCGGTGTCCTCGTCGGCGTGCAGCAGCGCCTCGGGCAGCGGCAGGCCGGTGCGGGGAGGGTGCCCGGCGGGCGGGCGGGGCAGGGGGCAGCTGAGAGCGGGCCCGCCGTCGGGGGCCGGGAGAGCGGAGCCGACCGGCCGCAGCCAGACGTCGAGCCGGCCGTCCTGGTGGTCGCCGGTGTGCCGGAGGTGGAGCAGGAGTTCCCACTCGCCGCCCCGGCTCAGGCAGTGGCGCAGCCGCGCCGTGAGCGACGTGAGGAGGCGGGCCCGCTCCAGGGCCGGCGTCCCGCCGTCGGTGAGGACGCGGTCGACGGCGGCACGGGCCAGGGCCGCGTCGGTGACGGACGCGATCTTCCAGACGTCGGGGGGTGCGGTCATGGACGTCCGTCCGGGGGTTCGGGGGCCAGGACGGCCACGCTGGTGTCGTCGCGCAGCGGGCGTGCGGCGCTGCCGGCGTCCCGCAGGACGACCGCGGCGGTCACGGCCGGGTCGTGGCCGAGGAGCCTGGGGTCGTGCGGCGGCTCCCAGCGGCTGGGCAGCCCGTCGCTGTGCAGGACGAGCAGGCTGTCCTGCCGCCAGGAGGCCTGCTGCACGGGCACGGTGGCGGGGAAGTGGGCTCCGACGATGCCCGGGTGGGAGATGAGCGGCTGCCACACGTCCTCGGTGCGCAGCCGGGCGCCGATGTTGCCGACGCCGGCGAAGGACAGCCGGCCGGTGCCCTCGTCGAGCTGGGCGACGCCGACGGCCGCACCGCGCGTGGTCCGCAAGGCCTCGTGCAGGCGCCGCAGGATGCCGGCCGGCGGCAGAGCGGCGCTCGTGCGCAGTTCCTCCACGGCGGCGGTGGACGCCTCGGCCGCCTTGCCGCCGTGGCCGAGTCCGTCGGCGAGCAGCAGCGTGACCGTGGGTCCGGAGCGCACCCAGGCGAAGGCGTCGCCGGAGTGCTCGGCATGGGCGAGCGAGGTGACGACGCCTCCGGCGCGCACGCCCGTGGCGGAGGGGGTCCGTCCCGGTGACGGGGTGCCCGCGGGACGCGCCGGCCTGATGCGCGCCACGGCGACGGTGCCCCGGCCCGGCCTGCTGTGCAGGTCGAAGTCGCTGGAGACGCGCAGGCAGGTCCCCAGGCCCGCGCCGAGCGAGGAGGAGGCGGTGGTGTGCCCGTCGCGCAGTGCCGCCTGGACGTTGCCGATGCCCGGCCCGTGATCGAGCGAGGTGATCTGCACCCCGGGCACGGCTTCGGCACGGGTGTCGCAGGGACCGGTCAGGTTGATCACGATGCGGCCGCCGCCGACGTGCTTGACCAGGTTGGTCGCCAGTTCGGTGGCCACCAGCGCCGCGCCCGCGGTGGCGTGGGCGTCCAGCCCGGTGCGGGCGCAGGCGGCTTCCGCGGCCACGCGCACGTCCCGCACCCGGGTGCTGTCCTGGACGGGGATGTCCCAGACCCGGCTCATGGCGCCCCCGCACGGGGGCCGGGCACGCCCGTGGCCCAGTCGGTGATGGTGACGGTCGTGCCCTTGCCGGGACGGCTGTCGAGGGTGAACTCCTGGACGAGCCGTTTGGCGCCGCTCAGGCCCAGGCCCAGGCCGCCGCCGGTGGTGTAGCCGTCGGTCATGGCCAGGCCGATGTCCCGGATGCCGGGGCCGTCGTCGACGAACGACAGCCGCAGTCCGCGTCTGCCTCCCTCGTCGAGGACCGTCATCTCCATGGCCCCGCCGCCGCCGTGCACCAGCGTGTTGCGGGCCAGTTCACTGACCGCGGTGACCAGCTTCGTCTGCTGGACCAGACTGAAGCCGAGGTCGGCGGCGGCCCGGCGTACGCGCTGGCGTACCCAGGCCAGGTCCGCGTCCGAGCCGATGGGCAGACGCGTGGTCGGCGCGAGTGGGGCATGCATCATGCACCCTCTTCCGGGTGTGCGGGTGAGGCTGCCGAGGGGGCGCGGCCCAGCAGGGACAGCGCCCTCTCGACGTCCAGGGCCGTGTCCAGGCCGGGCAGGGTGAGGCCCAGCTCGACCAGGGTGATGGCCACGGCGGGACGCATGCCGGCCAGCACCGTCCTGGCTGCCAGCAGGTGTGCGTTCGCGGCGATCTCGGCCAGGATGCGGCCGAGGAAGGAGTCGACCGTCTCCACCCCGGAGATGTCGATCACGACTCCGCCCACCGGGCCGGCCGCGATGCGGTGGGCGAGGTCGTCCTTGAGCTGTTCGGCCGCCCCGTCGAGGAGCTCTCCCTGCAGGGTGATCAGCAGGACGTCGCCCAGTGCCAGGACCGGCACCGTGCCCGCGTGGCCGGAGAAGCCGGTCACCGTGCGTTCGCTCCCGCGTGCGGGCGTGGCGAGACGACGATGCCCTGCTGGGTGAGCGCGTGGGCCAGGGCGTCGGCGAGACCGGCCCGGGTGATGATCGTCCCCAGGTCGATGCCGAGGTGCACGATGGTCTGCGCGATCGCGGGGCGGATGCCGGAGACGATGCACTCCGCGCCCATCAGACGGGCCGCTGCGACGGTCTTCATCAGGTGCTGGGCGACGAGGGAGTCGACGGTCGGCACGCCGGTGATGTCGAGGATGGCGTACCGGGCCCGCTGCTCGACGATGGCCTCCAGCAGGCTCTCCATCACCACCTGGCTGCGGGCGCTGTCCAGCGTGCCGATCAGCGGTACGGCGACGACGCCCTCCCACAGTCTGATGACCGGGGTGGCCACCTCCAGCAGCTGCTCGCGCTGCCGGGCGATCAGCTCCTCCCCCGCGCTCAGGGTCGTCTCCATGACGACCAGGCGCAGCGTCCCCATGAGCACCGCCAGCGCGAGCAGGCACGCGTGCGCGTGCTCGTCGGCGGACTCGGACTCGGCGCGCAGCAGCGCGGCCGCCGGTGCGCGCAGCCCGCCGACCTCCGCGGCGATCTGCGCGGGGCCGAATCCGGCCCGGGCGCGGGAGGCGGCCATCCGGCCGAGCTGGTCCTTCACGGCGCCGAAGCCGGGGGCGTCGATGTCCTCCAGCCGCCCGGAGCGGGCCGCCTCGGCGAGGGCGTCCACCACGGCCCGGCACGCCTCGACCGCCTCGTCCCGGGAGACGGTGAACACCGTGCTGAACAGAGCGGCGTCCGCCCACCGCTGGGCGATCTGCTCGCGCCGCCGCTCCAGGAAGCCGGCCAGTTCCCGCACGACCTCGGGGGCCACGTCGTGCTGCTCCGCCACTACATCGTCTCCCTGCTGCGCGCTCGGCGGCCCACCTGTACGGCAGGCCATGAAACAATTATTGCTTTATGGCAAGCGTTGGTGCGACGGTATCCGCCGAACCACACGCGATCGTCACATTCGGCTTGCCGGGGCCGGCCCGCCGCCCGGGTTCCTGCCCCGCCAGTCCAGGCACACCACCAGGGCGTCGTCGTCCGGCACCTGCTTGCCGCGGTGGCCGGTCAGCTCGCGCAGGATGGCGCGCGGCACCTCGGCGGCGGGCAGCAGCCGGGTGGCCTGGATGGCCCGGGCCAGCGCCGCGTCCCCGTACGCCTCACCCTTGGGCGAGGCCACGGCGTGCACGCCGTCGCTGACGAAGACGAGCCGGTCGCCGGGCTCGACCTGGAAGTCCTGGGCCACATAGTCGGTCTCCTCGAACATGCCCAACGGAAGCTGGGCGTCGAAGGTGACGCGCTCCACGGCGCCGTCCCGCAGCCGCAGCAGCTGCGGTGAGCCGGCGTCCACGACGCCGGCGCGGCCGGTGGCGAGGTCGAAGTCGAACATGAGCACGGACAGGTAGCAGCGCCCCTGGTAGTGCGCGTAGACGGCCTGGTCGGCGAGGGCCGCCTGGTCGGCGATGGAGATGCCGGCGCGCCGCGCGTTGCGCAGGGCGTTGATGGCCAGGTTGGTGAGCAGGGAGGCCTCTATGCCCTCGCCCATGCCGTTCGTGACGTACAGCATCAGGTGGTCGGCCGTCGCGGACCAGTCGAAGTTGTCGCCGAAGATGGCGTACGCCGGCTCCAGTTGCGCCCCCAGTTCGTACTCGGGGCGGGAGCAGGAGCGGCCGGGCAGCAGCTGCCACTGCATCTCGGCGGCGAGGGTGAGCCGGTCCTTGCGCCGCGCCTGCAGATACACGTCTGTGTCGCGCTCGGCCACGACCAGCTCGTGGCCCAGCACCTCGGCGATCTCGGCCAGTTCGGGCTCCGAGCGACGTACCGCCTCGCTCCCGGACAGGGTCACGGACAGCACGCCGAGCCGGTCGCCGCGCACGGTCACCGGAAGGTGCAGGCGGGGCCGCCCGTCCCGGCCCTCCTCGCAGTACGGCTTCTGCGAGCCGAAGGCCCGGCCGGCCGGGCTGTTGTGCACCGACAGCGGCCGGAGCGCGGGGGACGACAACGGCTGAAGCACCGTCAGGCCGTAGTCGGCCATGAACAGCTCGACGTCTTCCGCGCCGTACTGCTCGATCAGTACGACGCGCACGGCGTCGAGCAAGGCATGAGGGGCCGCCGTGCGCAGCGCGCGTTCAGCGGCATGGAGTCTTTTCACGATGAGAAACACACCTATCTTTTCGCCGGACAACGAACGGGCCTCGCCCACGAGGCCGAACTCCCGCTTGAAGCGCGCCGGTCGCAGCGGATCGGCTGCGGCCGCGCGTGCGCCTAGTACGCTGACAGGCACCCCAGTGCCTGCGAGAGTGTGACCGTGACTGCCTTCCGCCGCCGCCCAGAGCCCGAACAGGTCGCACGCGTGACCACCACGGCCGTCGAGCTGCTGGAGGTCGTGTGGGGCCGGGCCTCCACCGCGCCCACCTCCGCGTCCCAGCTTCGGGTGCTGCACATCCTCGAGCACCACGACGGCATCAACCTGCGCACGCTCGCCGAGAGCCTCGCCTCGACCCCGCCGTCCACGAGCCGGTTGTGCGACCGGCTCGTCGCCGCGGGGTTCGTCGAGCGGGCGGTGAGCGCGGAGGACCGGCGCGAGGTGCGGCTGCACCTCAGCGGCCCGGGCCGCGCCTTCCTCGCCGACCTGCGCGCCCGCCGGGAGCGGGAGCTGCGGAAGGTGCTGGCGGATATGCCCGCTGGCAAGCGGATCGCGCTGCTGGAGGGGCTCGAGGCGTTCTGCGCCACAGCGGCGACGCAGATACACGAGGACTCCACGGATCCCAGCAGCCAGACCGCCTGAGCCGCCAGGGGCGGCGCCTGCGTCACCGCCGCCTTTCGGCGACGACGACCAGCGCACGGAGTGGTCTCCGCCCACCGGAGCATTCCAGGTCCTTCCCCGCGCACGTCCGACACGGTTACTTTGTTGCCTCATGGCTATTGTTGTCAAACGGCAACAGTCCGTCTGACAGCCCTTACCTGGATGCGGTTACCCCGTAACGGCGCGATGTGCAGATGTTGTGCCGAAAGTCTCGGCAGCAGCCGGCCGCTCAGTCGAGGGCACGGGCGACGAGCAGGGCGACGTCGTCCTCGCCGCCGGGCGGGCGCAGCGCCGCAAGGAGCCGGTCGCAGGTGTCCTCGACGTCGTGGCCGCGGGTCGTGGTGAGGGTGTCGAGGAGCGTGTCCAGGCGGGCGTCGATGGGCTCGCTGCGGGTCTCGACCAGGCCGTCGGTGTAGAGGACCAGTTCGTCGCCGGGGCGGAAGGGGATGGTGGCCGCCTCGAAGGGCACCCCGCCGACGCCGAGCGGCGCGCCGGTGGGCAGGTCGAGCAGCCGCGCCGCCCGGCCGCGCCGGATCAGCGCGGGGGGCAGATGGCCGGCGAGGCAGATCTCGCAGGTGCCCCGGTGGGGGTCGTGGACGCAGTAGATGCAGGTGGTGATGGTCTGCTCGATGACCTCGGTGAGGTGGTCCAGGTGGTGGAGGGCCTCGGCGGGGGCGAGCGAGAGTTCGGCGAACGCCCGCGCGGCGCTGCGCAGTTGGCCCATGGTGGCGGCGGCCTTGATGCCGCTGCCCATGACGTCCCCGACGACCAGGGCGGTGCGGTCGCCCTCCAGCGGGATGGCGTCGTACCAGTCGCCCCCGATCTCGCTCGTGGCGCCGGCCGGCTGGTAGCGGCAGGCGACCTCCAGGCCGGGCAGGCCCGACGGGGGCTCGGGGAGCAGGCTGCGCTGGAGGGTGAGGGCCGCGTCGCGCTGGGCCTGGTATCCGCGGGCGTTGTCGATGCAGACCGCGGCGCGGGCGGCCAGCTCGCAGGCGAGGAAGGCGTCGGCGGCGTCGAAGGGGACGGGGTTGCCGATGCGGGTGAGGTCGAGGGCGCCCAGGACCTCGCCCCGGGCCAGCAGCGGTACGGCCAGGTAGGAGTGGACGCCGGCCGCGTCCATGAGGGAGGCGGCCTCGCCGTGCCGGGCGATGCGGCCCAGATCCTCTCGGGTGGTGTGCGGCACCAGGACGGGACGGCGGGTGCGCACGCACCGGGTGATCAGCCGGTCGCCGCTGTAGCTGGCGAGTCCCCCGGGCGGGTCCGCGGCCCGGACGGCCTCGGTGGGGTGGGCCGCGCTCACGGCGAGGGCGCGGAAGACAGCCGGCCCGTCGTGTGCGGCGGCCCGGCCGTCGAGCGCGCTGTCGAGGACGTCCACGGCCGCCACGTCGGCCAGCCCCGGTACGACGACGTCGGCGAGTTCGCGCGCCGTGGTCTCCACGTCCAGTGTCGTGCCCACGGCGGTGGAGGCCCTGGCGATCAGGGACAGCCGTTCCCGGGCCCGGGCCGCCTCGGCGGCGGCTCGGTGGCGTTCGGTGACGTCGATGACGGCATAGGCGAGGCCGAGGACCCGACCGCCGGAGTCCTCCAGCCGGTAGTAGGACACGGACCAGGCGTGATCGTGGTCCGGGTCGGAAGGAGGACGGCAGACGATGTGCCGGTCCACGACCGACTCGCCGGTCTCCAGGACATGGCGCAGACGTCCCTCGGGGTCGGTGTCCAGGTAGGTGAGGATCTCGCCGACCGGGCGGCCCAGGCGCTCGGCGGCGGACTGACCGGTGATCCGTTCGAGCGCGGGGTTCACGGCCAGGTACCGCAGGTCCGGGTCCAGGATGGCCAGCCCCACGGGGGACTGGGACACCAGGCACATGGCGAGGGCGGCATCGCGCTCGACGCGCTCCACCGCGCGCTGGTCCGCGGCGAGGCCGAGGGCGTAGACGTCACCGAGGTCGTCCAGCAGCCGCATGTTGCGGAACTCCACCATGCGGGTGCTGCCGTCCTTGTGCCGGATCGGGAAGGCCCCGGCCCAGTCGGCGCCCGTCCCCATGACCTCGGCGAACAGCTTGACCACTTCGTCGCGGTGCTGCTCGTGGATCATGAGCTGGGCCGCGTACTGCCCCAGCGCCTGCTCGGCGGTGTAGCCGAAGAGGTCCTCGGCGTTCGGGCTCCAGAAGACCACCTGCCCCTTGGGGTTCAGGACCACCGCGGCGACGCTGAGCAGATCCAGCAGGCCACTGGGCGGCGCGGCGGAACCCGCCGCCGACCGGTCGTGGCCTGCCCGGGACGGTTCGGTCGCGCCCATGCCTCGGCTTCCTTCCCGCCCGGCCCCTCGGCTCGCGCCGCACGGGCCGGCGTTCTGGTCTCATCCCTCGTCTCTCCTCCATCGTCGGCCCAGGCCGGGCAGCACACATCTGGACCGGCCACGGGACACCGGCGACGGACCTCGGTCACGGTGTGCAGGACGCCGGTGGGCGGCGCGTACGAGGACGTGCCAGGCGTGCCGGGTGTGCCGGGAGGGCTTGAGCTGATGGATGTGTCAGGTGTGCCGGATGTGCCGGAGTCCCCCGATGTCCGGCCCCGGCGCGCCGACGTGATCACCGCCCGGCCGCTGCGGGCACGGCGACCGCCGGCACCGACGCCGAGGTGCAGGGACGGCCCCCGCGGGCACCGACCGGACCGGGCCCCGAATGCTAGGGTCGCGACCGCGCGGCACGGGACGAGGCGGCCTGCGCGGTCCGACCGCTCGCTCCTCCGCCAGTCAACACAACCAGCCTGGCACCGGAGCCGGCGTTCCGTCATGACGACAGCAGGAGCCACCACTTGACCAGCCGAGTCCTCCTGGTCTCCCCCGCGATGAGCGTGTCCGCGCGGCAGGCGCGTTTCGACGACGACGGCCCGCTCGACGACGCCGGTGCGGCACGGGCCCGCGCGGCGGCGGGGTCGCTGCCCTCCGCGGCGCGTGTCCTGGTCTCCCCCGGCGTGCGCTGCCGGGAGACGGCCGCGGCGCTGGGCCTCGCCGGCGTGCCCGCACCGGAGTTGGCGGGGCTCGACGTGGGGCGCTGGCGCGGCCGGACCCTGGAGGAGGTGGGGGCCGCCGAGCCGGACGCGGTGGGCCGCTGGCTCACCGACCCCGAGGGCGCGCCGCACGGCGGTGAGTCCGTGCGCGATCTGTGCGGGCGCGTCGGGCGCCTGCTGGCCGACGCGCGGGCCCTGGACGGCCGTACGGTCGCCGTGGTCGAGCCCGAGGTGGTGCGGGCGGCTGTCGTGGGCGCGCTGGGGCTGCCCCTTTCCGTCTTCTGGCGCCTCGACGTACCGCCGTTGACGGTCACCGAACTCAGCGGGCGGGCCGGGCGCTGGAATCTGCGTCTGGGGCGTCCGCTCCCCACGCCGCAGGAGACCGGATAACCGGGCCGGGCGGGGCAGGGGCCTGGTGGCGTGCGGCCGTGGCACGGCGAAGGCCCCTCGGGCGGTGCCGAGGGGCCCTGGGCGACCGGAGGGGTCAGTGTGCGGCCGGAACCGCGTGCCCGCTCGTGGCCTTCGCCGGCCTCGGGTTCAGCAGCCGGTCGGCCAACTCACCGAAGGCGAGGCCGAATCCGGCCCACAGTGCGGTCTGGATCGCCAGTGCCGAGAGCCGGAACCGCCACAGCAGGGTGGCGGGGAAGTCGTTCGGCACCTCGTTGACGGCGGGCAGGAACTGGTAGGCCAGGCCGATCAGGACGGTGAACGCGGCCACCGCCACCACGGTCGCCCACCAGGTGCCCAGGCTCGGCGCGAGCCGCTTGCCCAGGATGGTGGCGGCGACCGCCAGCAGGACGCCGAGCAGCATCATCAGGAAGTACAGGGCGGTCCGCTTGCCGATGGTGCCGGCGTCGCCCACCGACGGCGGGTTGGCCGGATACTTCAGGAACGGCGCCACGTACACGGCGAGCAGTGCGCACCCCGACAGCAGCAGTGCCGTGGCCCGCGGGCCGAAGCGGCCCACCCGTCCGAGGGCGAAGCAGAAGGCGAGCGCGGCGATGCCGCCGAAGGCGACGCCGTAGACGAGGACGCCGGTGGCGAGGCCCGCCGTGGACTGCAGGGAGCGGGACACGGTCGCCGTCTCGTGCTCGTGCGTGTGGGCGTGCTCGAAGCTGATCGCCTTGTCGACGTTCGGCTCACCGAGGACGTACGCCACGACCAGGGCGAGCACGCCGGCCGCGAGGCCGGCGAGCATGCCCCGTACGAGCAGGTTCCGTACGGTTGCGGAGTTCATGGGTGTGCGGTGTCCCCGGCGTCAGTGGCAGGGGAAACCGAGCAGGTGACGGGCGTCGTGCACCCACTCGTGGACGTCCGTGCCGTTGAACACGGAGGTGGCGCCCTGCTCGGCGCCGACGAAGTAGAGCAGGATCAGCATGAGGACGCCGAAGAAGACCGCCCAGGGAGCTATCGCCCTCAGCGGCAGCTTGGCGGGAACGACGGGGGTGGTGGCTGTCGGCTGGGCGACGGTCTGCGCCATGGCAGGACCTCCTCTGGGAGTTCGCGTCCCATCTCGGTGGTGCACAGGACGACGGCCACGGGTCTGACTCACGGGTCCCTCACGGGAGTTCCGCATACAGTGGCGCGACCGTGCCGGATTCCCACCGGCTTCCGTTCCGCCGTCGTCGATATCGGACCGACCGTACCGCGTGACAGGCGCATGGCCAAGACCGCCTCCCGGTACGTGATCTTCCTCTCCCGCCGGGTGGGGCGGGCGGGACAGGCTGCTACCCCTGTGCGGAGCGTGCCTGGATGCCGGGGCGGAACTTCGGGACGCGGAGGGTGATCTTCGTGCCCGCGCCGACGCCCGTCTCGATGACCAGGCCGTGGTCGTCGCCGTAGACCTCGCGCAGCCGGCCGTCGACGTTGCTCAGGCCGATGCCGGTGGCCGGTCCGGCGGTGCCGCGCAGGATGGCGCGCAGGCGTTCCGGTTCCATGCCGACGCCGTCGTCCTCGACGACGACGCGGGCCTCGGTGCCCTCGTCCTCGGCGATGATCGTCACGCTCAGCCGCTCCACGGGTCCCTCCAGGCCGTGCTTGAGGGCGTTCTCGACCAGGGGCTGCAGGCAGAGGAAGGGCAGCGTGACGGGAAGCACCTCGGGGGCGATGCGCAGGGTCACCTTCAGGCGGCGGCCGAAGCGGGCGCGGGCGAGTTCCAGGTACTGCTCGATGGAGCGCAGTTCCTCGGCGAGGGTGGTGAAGTCGCCTTCGCGCCGGAAGGAGTAGCGGGTGAAGTCGGCGAACTCCTGCAGGAGTTCGCGGGCGCGCTGGGGGTCGGTGCGCACGAAGGACGCGATGCTGGCGAGGGAGTTGTAGATGAAGTGCGGGGAGATCTGCGCGCGCAGGGCCCGCACCTCGGCCTCGTGGGCGCGGGCGCGGAGCCCGTCGAGACCGGCGAGTTCCAGGCCGACGGAGAGCCGGCGGGCCGCTTCCTCGCCGGCGCGCACCAGAGCGGTGGACTCCTCGGCGGCGAACACGGCGAGGGCGCCCTGCTGCCGCTCACCGCCGTCCGGGTCGTCGGCGGTGAGCGGCAGCAGGGCGCCCCAGCGCACGGGGCAGCGGGGGTCGTCGCAGGACAGCGGGAAGGTACGGGCGCGGGGCGGGCGGGCGAGCAGCGCCGTCACCTCCGCGCGATGGTGGTCGCCGGCGCCGTCCCAGGCGAGCACGGAGGCGTCGTCGGTGAGGGCGAGGGCGGGGGTGCCGAGCAGCGGGCGCAGCCTGCGGGCGGACTTGCGGGCGGTGTCGGGGGTGAGCCCGGCGCGCAGGGGCGCCGCGGCGAGCGCCGCGCCGTGCAGGCCGTGGGCCAGGGCGCGGGCTCCCTCGCCGTCGGCGGAGTGCTCCTGCTGCCGGCGCGCCGCACCGTGCCCGAGCGCGGCCCCGAGCACGAACAGCGCGAGCCCGGCCAGCACGAGCGCGGCGGTGCCGAGGACGGTCATGACCTGGGCGGGATGGGGCCGGCGGAGCGGGCGCGGGCGCCGGGTGCGCAGCGACCGCGCCGACCCACCGCGGCACGGGCCCGACGGCCGCACTCCCCCGGCCGCCGGTGCACCGGAGCCGTGAACGGCATGCCTCCGCGGCGCAGTTGGTCCTCATGGTGGCTCCGGTCCGGCAGGGCGCGGCCGGTGGCCGGGGCCAGGGAGCGGTGGGCGGTGCGGGTGGGTGGCACGGGGGCTCCTCGGTCAGGGCGTCGCCGGTCCGGGGCGGGCGGGGGGCGGGCGTTCGGGGAGGTGGAGGCGGGACATGGTCGCGGCGGTGCCGGGCGGTACGCGGTCGCGGGTGGCCAGGGAGGTCAGGATCATCGCGGCGAAGCCCGCGGGGACCGACCACACCGCGGGCCAGGCGAGCAGCGTGTGCAGCCAGCCCGAGCGCGCGCCGCCGGCGATCGTGGCCGTCACGGCGGTGAACGCCGAACCCCCGCCGAGGAGCAGCCCGGCGATCGCGCCCGGCGGGGTCAGGCCGCGCCACCAGATGCCGAGGACGAGCAGCGGGCAGAAGGAGGATGCCGAGACGGCGAAGGCCAGGCCGACCGCGTCCGCGACGGGCAGGTCGCTGACCACGGCCGCGGCGGCGGTCGGCACCGCGATGGCGGGCAGCGTGGCGAGCCGGAAGTGGCGGACGCCGAGGGTGGGCAGGACGTCCTGGGCGAGGACGCCCGCCACCGACATGGTGAGCCCGGAGGCCGTGGAGAGGAACGCGGCGCAGGCGCCGCCGGCGACGAGCGCGCCGAGCAGGTCCCCGGCGACACCACCGAGCAGCCGCTGCGGCAGGACGAGGACCGCGGCGTCGGTGTCGCCGGTCAGGAGCAGGTCGGGGGCGTACAGGCGGCCGAGCATGCCGTACAGGGGGATGAGCAGGTAGAACGCGCCGAGCAGGGCGAGCACGCTGACGGTGGTGCGGCGGGCGGCGCGGCCGTCGGGGTTGGTGTAGAAGCGGACGACGACGTGCGGCAGCCCCATGGTGCCGAGGAAGGTGGCGAGGATCAGCCCGTAGGTGGCGTACAGGCTGTGCTGTCCGCGGTCCGAGGACAGCGGTCTGGCCCAGCTGGACGGCGCGGCCCGGCCGGGGCCGGCGTCGGGCAGGGGGACGCCGGCGCCGGCCGGGAAGCGCAGGGCCGTGCCCGCTGCGATCCGGTGCCGGCCCTCGCCGAGCCGCAGCGAAGTCCCGTGCACGGTACGGCCGTCGACCGTCCCGGAGGCGGTCACGCGGACCGGCTCACGCACGGTGAGGGTGAGCGTCCGGTCGACGCGCACCTCGGTGGAGCGGTGGAAGACGGGCCGTTCGTCCCAGGCGGCGGCCGGGGCGCCGTCGCCGCGCCAGGCAAGCAGCAGGAACACGACGGGCACCAGCAGGGCGGTGAGTTTGAGCCAGTACTGGAAGGCCTGGACGAAGGTGATGCTGCGCATGCCGCCCGCGGCGACGGCCGCGGTCACCACGGCGGCGACGATGAGTCCGCCGAGCCAGCCGGGGGCGCCGGTGAGCAGCCGGAGGGTGAGGCCGGCCCCGCGCAGCTGGGGCAGCAGATACAGCCAGCCGATGCCGACGACCAGCACGCCGGCGGTCCTGCGTACCGCCCGGGACTCCAGCCGGGCCTCGGCGAAGTCGGGCAGCGTGTAGGCGCCGGAGCGGCGCAGCGGGGCGGCGACGAAGGCCAGCAGCACCAGGAAGCCGGCGGTGTAGCCGATGGGGAACCAGAGCATGTCGACGCCCTGGGCGAGGACCAGTCCGGCGACGCCGAGGAAGGAGGCGGCGGAGAGGTACTCGCCGCTGACCGCGCAGGCGTTCAGCCGCGGGGCGACGGTGCGGGAGGCGACGTAGAAGTCGGAGGTGGTGCGGGAGATGCGCAGGCCGAGCGCGCCGACGAGGACGGTGGCGAGGATCACGGCGGTCACGCCCACGATGCCGTACGTCTGGTTCACCGGCCGGCTCCGGCGGCAAGTCGGCGCATGGTCAGGGGCGTTCCGCGGGCGTGCCGGCGGCCGTGCCGGTCTCGTTGCGTTCGGCGCGGCGCACGTACCAGACGCCGATGGCGAGCAGGGCGGGGTACGGCGCCACGCCGAGCAGCAGCCAGACGGCCAGGGGGACGCGGGGTGCGGCGTCGGCGAGCGGGAGGATCCGCAGCAGGACGGGGAGCAGGCCGAGCAGGAGCGCGAGGAGGGCGGTCGCGGTGAGCGCGGCCCGCAGCTGGCGGCGTATCAGCCGGCTCGCGGCCGCCTCGGAGCGGGGGTGCGGGGAGGAACGGGGATACGGGGAGGGCGCGGGGCGGGGTGCGGGCGTACCGCCGGCGGGGCGCGGCCGTGCGGTGACCACCTCTCTGCGAGGGACGGACTCCGCACCCATGCCGCACTCCCCGACGCCGCGGTGATCACCCTGTGCTGCGGCGAGTGTACGCAGCGGGCCGGTGCCGGGACAGCGGCCGGACCGCAATCGCCACAGCTCCGTCACCCGGCGGACGGGCGAGCGGCTCACCGCGCCCTGCCCGCCGCGTGTCTGGTCAGCAGGTCGCGCAGTTCGCGGGCGTTGCGCCGGCTCACGGCGAGGAGGCGGTCGCCGATCCGGACGGACACGTTGCCGCCGTCGAGGCGGAGTTCCTCGATGCGGCCGAGGGCGACGAGCCGGCTGCGGTGGATGCGGACGAACCCGCGGGCGCGCCACTGTTCCTCCAGCGTGGACAGCGGGACGCGCACCAGGTGGCTGCCGTGGGGGGTGTGCAGGCGCGCGTAGTCGCCCTGGGCCTCGACATGGGTGATGTCGGCGATGGGCACGAACCGGGTCACCCCGCCCAGTTCGACGGGGACGTGGTCGCCGGAGGCGGGCGCGGGCGGGGCCGGGGCGGCCGGCCGGGGACCCTGTCCGGCCCGGACGAGTTCGGCGACCCGGCGCACGGCCTCGGCGACGCGTTCCTTGCGCAGGGGCTTGAGGAGGTAGTCGACGGCCTTGAGGTCGAAGGCGCGGACCGCGAAGTCGTCGTGCGCGGTGACGAACACGATCAGCGGCCGGGCCGCGAACCCGCCGATTAGACGCGCCAGTTCGAGACCGTCGAGGCCGGGCATGTCGATGTCGAGGAAGACGGCGTCGACGCGCTCCGCGCCGTCCGGCCCGCCCTCCACGGCGCGGCCGAGCCGGCGCAGCGCCTCGGTGGGCCCGGCCGCGGGCACCACGGCGCCGACCCGGGGATCCCGCTCCAGGAGGTAGAGCAGCTCCTCGAGCGCGGGTTCCTCGTCGTCCACGGCCAGCACCCGCAGCGGGCCGTCGCTCGCGCCCATCCGCACCGCTCCTTCCTCTTTCAACCACCCTTGCTGGCATGGTGGTCCAGCCGGCCGCCCGCGTCGAGATCGCCGGCGCGGTGTACGGCGCCCGGCGAGGGAACGCGGCCTTGCGGTCAGGGAATCTGCGGCGAGTGCCGCCGGTCGGCCGGGCGCGTCGGATACGCTGCGAGAATGCCGGTTTACACCTATCTCCTTCAAGTCCTCCCGCGCGGCGGCGGTAACTGGGCCAATCTGCTCGACCCGCGCATCGGAACTCCGGTGGACGGCACGTTCGGGATTGTGGAGGTGCCGGAGAACGGGCTCCTGGATTCCGCCAAGAAAATCATGAAGCCGCGTTCCAAAATGGGGCTCCGGCTTCGGGTTTCCTTCTGGGAGGGAAGGCGGGCGAACGAGAACCTGTACACGAGCGAAGTCTTCCGTACGGTGTACGACGACAGCACCGTCGTCGATGCCGAAACACTTCTGCGGAACACCGGTCCCAGCTCGACGCGTCCTTCCGTCACTGTGCGGCAGGACTGCCCGCACGCACCGCATGATGGCTCGTGCGGACACGAGGGAGAATGCCGGTTCGCGCATCACGGCAAGGAGTGCGAGGCGGTTCGCCCCGTCTGCCCGGCCTGCTTGGACGAAGCACGCCCGGCCGTGGTCGCCGACATCGTCTCCCGGGTGCGGCGGAACGGCGAGGTGGTACTGAGGTGCTCGACGTGCGAGCAGCTTTCCTTCCGGTTCGACGCCGAACTGGTCTGTGACGTGTGCCAGTGGCTGGTGCCGCACGTCAACGAGGAACTGGAGGACAGGTTCGCAGCCCAGGGGGGCGGTTTCCCCCCGCAGCCGGGTTCGTGCCCCGGCTGCAGCGCCCAGATGGCACCGCTTCGGGACCCCTTCGACCTCAGCTGTCCGAAGTGCGGGCGGAGCGTGGTTCTCTCCCTGCGCTCACTCGAACCCGGGTGCACGGTGAGCACCATGTGCCCGAACAGGGAATGCGGAGAATACATCACAATACCGCCGAGCATCTGGTGCCCGGTGTGCGGGGAGAACCTGCGCCCGCTGGACGTCATCCGAAAACTGACTCTGGAGGCCAACGACGTCCGGCTGACGACGCGGAGCAATGTCCGGGAGGACGAGGACACCCAGCTGGCCCGCCGGCTGGCCGCGGCCGCCGAGTCCGGCATGAGGCGGTATTCGTATCTCTCCGACGAGCAGAAGAACCTCCTGCTGAACCTGCGCTACCTGGACTCGGTGGCCTTGTCGGCCGAGTCGCCCGAAGAATGGATCCGCGATGTCGCCGAGATCAGGGCGGCCGGTCATGAAATCAACCGGAAGGGCGGGATGCGCGCGATGCAGGAAATGCATCAGCGAGTGATGGAACTGGGCATGGAACACCGCGACGCGGCCCGCCAGATCGAGCTGTACTGGGACGGTATCGGCGACTGGATGTACTGACCGCGGTGGCCTTCTATCCCGGTGGGAGATCCTTTCGGCGAAGATGTTCGTTGATCCGCTTCCCGGCCTCCGGTGTCATGCGCTCGGGACAGTCGATCCGGAGTTGCTCGGCAAGCGACCGGCCGTACAGGTCGCAGGTGGACTCCACCAGCTCGCACAGGTTCCCGGTGGCGTCCCGGGCCTGAAGCGTGCCGGTCACGGCGAGACCGGCGGCGATGATCAACGCCGGCCCCCAGAACAGCCCCACCGCACCGTAGAAAGCCGCCCAGGACACGGTGATGCTGGCTTCCTGGTAGGCCAGTTGGGCCACGGCGATGTCGTTGCGCAGCGCATCGGGCGCCAAAGCCCACAGCCGCGGCCACACGACCGTCAGATCCAGGCCGTACGCGCGATGGATCCGCATGCCCGTCGCGAGCCATCGATCACCGATCCAGGTGGGCCGTTCGGCCGGCTCGAGGCCTATCAGGTCACGCCGCGCCAACGCCTCGCCGTACTGCGGCGCGACCGTGACGGCGCCGTCCTCGGCACCGGCCTCGGCTGCGTCCAGGATGCCGTTCCGCTGCTGGGTGACGAGCCGATCGGCCGCCTCCCAACGGCGCCTGCGCCACTGCCGAAGCCACTTCGCGGGCACGGCGCCACCGGGCAGGGTCCAGGCCCGCCGGAGCACCGTCGCCAGGCCGGTGGCGGCCAGCCCGGCGGCTGCACTGCCACCCAGGGCGCCCGCCACCAGGAGCAGTGCCTGGGCCCCCGATCGCTCGCCGGCGAGCCGGCGGAGCAGCGGCTGGGCCGCGCGCGGATCGACCGCGTGCTCCCAGCCCAGTTGCGCGGCCACGGCCACGCAGCACAGCCACAGCAGTCCGGGGAGCAGCAGGCCGGCGAGCCACCGGTCGACGACCTTCGCCCCGAGCTGTTCGAGGAAGGAGGTCACCTGATGTCCACCGAGATCCACGCCAGCGGATCACCGGTGACCGCGCACGTGCGGGTGTCCGTCGGATCGGCCGTGGAGTGGACGCGTCCGCAACGGTGCGCGTGTGGGCACCGCCAGCCACTGACGGTCCGGATGCCGGCCGGCGACACGTTCGGCAGCGGACGGAATTCCCGCTTCGGGTAGGTGATCCCATCGAGCCCGGCGGCTTCGGCGGCGTCCTCGACAGCGTCGAGCAGCGTCCTCAGCGCGTCCGGCGAGCCGGTCCGGATGGCGTCGGCCAGGTCGGCCCAGCCGCGACCGGTGAAGCCCGCGCACTCGATGGTGTCTCTCAGCTCGGCGTCCGACTCGAGGTTCGCGCACAGCAGGCCGACTCGCCGCAGCACCGCCGTAAGATCCTCCATAAGACAATCCTGGCACGGTCCCGGGCCTGATGGACGAAAACGAACTCCGCCTCAGACAGAAGGTCATGACCCTCCGTTGGGAACTGGAGGGCATGTCGGCGACGCATCCGACGCGCGCGGAGCGCCTCGCCGACACAGCCGAGACACTGCTGTGCCTGTTCGAGCACACCGCGGACGTCACGGTGTTGCGCGAGGCGATCACTGCATGCCGGACGGCGATCACACTCACACCCCCGGATCAGGTGCGCCACGACCGGTACCACCGGGAGCTTCGGCAGCTGCTGCTGCGGCTGTTCACGACCACGACGGATCTCGACTCGCGGAAGCTGGAAGAGGCCCTGCGGTGGTCGTATCCGCCGACTGCCGGCTCACCTGAGAACGGTGTTCCGGTCGCCTGCCTCGCTCAACTCGCGTCCGCCCTGCAGCTGGAATATCAGCACACCGACGAGCTGCCCACGTTGCGCGACGCCGTCAAGACGGCCCGCCGGGTCGTGGAACGCGCACAACCCGACGACCCGGACCTCGTCACGTACCGGTCGGATCTCGCGTCGCTGCTGTGGGTTCTGTCCGGGCGCGACGGCGACCTGGGAACACTGGACGAAGCGTTGCGCATCATGCGGGCGACTTTGTCCGATCTCTCCCCGGCCGACGAGCGCCGCGGCTCCCGGTTGAACCTGCTCGCCCATGCCCTGAAACGGCGATACGAGCTGACCGGCGACGTCGGCGCCCTGCGCGAAGCCGCGGACGTCGGCCGTGAAGCGGTCGCCGCCGCGTCCCGGACCCGCCAGGACCTGCCGGTCTCCAAGGGGAACCTGGCGGACGTGTCGCGGATTCTCGCCGAACGGACCAGCGATCTGGCAATGGCACGCGAAGCCGTGCTGCTGGCACAGGAAGCGGTCGGCGGCCTTCGGGCGGACGATGCCCAGTGGGCCGGGATCCAGGCCGTGCTGGGCAGTGCGATGACCCATCTCGCCGTCCGCACGGACGACGGGCAAGCGATCACGCATGCGGTGCGGGACATCCGGAAGGCGGTCGCCGCCACCCCGGTGAACCATCCGGACTACCTGTCGCGCCTCGATGCGCTCCACCGGGCGCTGATGTTCCAGTACGGCAAGTCGAAGGAACCGGCGGTACTCGAGCAGGCCGTCAAGACCGCGCGCGACCTGGCCGGGACCGCTCCCGCGGATCATCCGGCCCGGAGCCGATACCTGTCACACCTCAGCGGCGCGCTGCGCGAGGTGTTCCTCGCCGGGAACCGGAACAGTGTCCGGGACCTCAAGGACTCCACCGAGTACGCACGGCAGGCGGTGGCCGGCACCCCGCCGGATCACCCCGACCGGGCGGCCGCTCTCGCCAACCTCAGCGATTTGCTGGGCCTGTTGTTCGAGCGGACACACGATCCCGTTTCACTGCGCGAATTCGTCACCACGAATGCCGCGATCGCCAGGATGGGCGCAGCGACGGCGAGCCAACGCATCGCTGCGGCGCAGAGAGCAGCCCACGCGGATCTCCAGTTGGCCAGGGGGCGGCACGCGATCACGATGATCCGGCTCGCAGTGGAACTGCTGCCCCAACTGGGTCTGCGCGACGTCGACCGCGCCGACCGGGAGCACCGGGTCAGCGCCGCGCACAGGCTGCCTGCCACGGCCGCGGCGGTCGCCATCGCGGTGGGCCGGCCCGGGCACGCGGTGGAACTGCTCGAACAGACCCGTGGCGTGGTCTTCGCGGGAACGCTGGACACGCGTGAGGACGTCGCCGAACTGCGCCGGGCGGCGCCCGATCTGCTGCCCCGGTTCCAGCAGATCCGCGACGACATCAACGCGGCCGATCACGAGACGACGCTGCCCTCCTTCAGTGAACACCGCGACGCCACGGGACGACACCCGCGCGAACTCGCCGCCCGCCGCGCGACACTGAGCCGGCAATGGGACGAACTCGTCGAAGAGATCCGCCGGCGGCCCGGCCTGGCCGGATTCCAGAAACCCACACCCATCACCGATCTCTGCCGTCACGCCGCCCAGGGCCCGGTCGTCTCCGTAGTGGCCGACGAGTCACGCGCGCATGCCCTGATCGTCCGCGACGATCCGCGCGATCCGGTCATTGTGGTGGACCTGCCCGGTGTCACCAGGGCAACCGTCGTGCGGCAGGCGGAAGCGTTCCGCACGGCCCTCGGTGTCGCCCTCGACCGGGAGCAGCCCGCGCGAGCACGGCGCCACGCACAGCCGCGCATGCTGGAGGTGCTCGCCTGGACGTGGGACCACATCACCGAACCCGTGCTCAGCCGGCTGGGCCGCACAGGACCTCCGCCCGAAGGCGGGCCCTGGCCCAGGGTGTGGTGGTGTCCGGTCGGCGTGGTCACGATGCTTCCCCTGCACGCCGCAGGTCACCATGACGCGCCGCCGTACGCCGACACCGTGATGGGCCGCGTGATCAGCTCCTACACGCCCACCATCCGCGCGTTGGCCCATGCGCGGCGCGACAGTCCGGGGACGCCGTCCACGCTGGTCGTCGCCGTGCCGGACGCGCCGGGCAGTCCCCCGCTGGACGGCGCCCGCGAGGAAGCCGACCTCGTACGGGAATTCATCCCCGAAGCGGTGGTGCTGCCGGCCGCCGGCGCCACAGCACGTCGTGCTGCCGTGATCGAGGTACTGCGCCGGCACGGCATCGTCCACCTCGCCTGTCACGGCTACGCCAACCTGCACGACCCGTCCGCCAGCCGGCTGCTGCTGCACGACCACGCGACCGATCCGCTGACACTGCACACCATCACGCGCCTGAATCTCCAGCACGCCCGACTGGCCTACCTGTCCGCCTGCAGCACCACCGACACCAGTCAGGAGCAGGCGGACGAGGCGACCCACCTCACCGCTGCCTTCCAGCTCGCCGGCTACCGCAGCGTGATCGGCACGCTCTGGCCCATCAACGACCGGACCGCCCTCTCGGTCGCCAGGGATTTCTACACCGAGCTCACCGCCCACCGCACGACACCGCCCGAACCGGTCCGGGCGGCGCAGGCCTTGCACCGCGCGGTGTGCGAGCTGCGCGACACGGCTCCCGCGCTGCCCAGCCGCTGGGCGGCCTACATCCACTCGGGCGCCTGAAACACCGGGAACTTCGCCGTTCCTCCGCGCCAAGTGCCGTGTTCCGCCGCGCGGTTGGGGAGAGCTCTCTCGCGGGCCGGGCTGTACCATCAGGTGATGGCCTTGTTCAAGCGGCACGCGAAGGACAACCCAGCTACCGAACGATCCTCGGCACCAGCCGCGCCGGTGGTGACGCCGAGGCCGACACCGGACGGAAAGGGAATCACTTTCCCCGACCAAGCGGCCATGGACCACTGGAAACGCAGGGTGGCTGAAGCCGGATTGACGGTGCGCGGAGTGGAATGCCACGGACAGGCGAGTTATCTGACCCTCGCCGGCTCCGACGCGGAGCGGGCGAAAGCCTTCCTCCGCAACGAACACGTCGACCGGAGGCTGTACTACATCGTGGTGGAGACACCGGACGGCGCATGGGGCCTGGACATCGACGGGCTTTATCTCGAGAAGCTGCGCCCCTGGCAGATGGACACCGGATCCGCGGAATACCAGGTTCCCGCCGGCTCGCTCGCCGGAAACCCGCACAGTGTCGATCTGGCCAGGCAGGGCACGGTCGACAATTTCCTGGTCTGGATCGGCTGCGGACGCTGCGCGCACCGATGGGCGGACGGGGTGCGGTATCAGAACCGGACCCTGACCAGATGTCCGTCGTGCGGAGCGAAGAACCTGGTCGACTCCTCGAACGTGGAGATCGTTCCGGTGGACGAACGTCCACGGCCGTCCAGCCCGCTCTCCAGCAGCCTGAGCGATCCCTCCGCATGCACGGGAAGCGAAGAACGGCGAGCGCAGATCGCGCGCCGCATCGCCGAGCTCGTGGATGCCGGCCAAGTGCGTTACGGCGAACTGACCGAAGAGCAGAAAACACTGTCCACGGACTGGCGCCACCTCGACGCCGTCCTCTCCAGTGGCGAAGCTCCGCCGGAGTGGATCAGCCACGCGGTCGAACTCAGGTCGATCGGGCACCAGCTCAATCGCGAGGGCGGAGTCCGTCTCATGCAGGAAACCGCGGCACAGGCGGACAGGCTGAGCAAGTATCACGTCGTCCTCGCGGTCATCGTCCTGTTCTGGGACCGTATCGGTGACTGGCAAGGCTGAGCTGCGAGCGGGTCCCTGAGGCCGGCTGTCCTGGACACGGTGTGGCCGGTGTTGCCGCCCGTGCACCGCTACCCGGTGGCCGAAGGCTGAGCGGCCGCGTCCGGTACCACCAGGCGGGCGGATTCGCCGGGGCTCACCGGGACCACCCGGTCGCGCAGGCAGACGTCGATGGGGGCGCGGTCGGAGTCCGGCACGGAGATCTCCAGCAGGCCGCTGCGCAGCCGGAGGTGGACGCCCCAGTGGCCGTGGTAGCGGATGCGGAAGCCGTAGGAGGAGAGTTCGGGCAGCGGTACCGGGTCAAGGCACAGGGCGCCGTCGCGGGTCTCCAGGCCGGTCAGTCCGCGCTGGACGAGGTCGAGGGTGCCGGCCATGGCGCCGAGGTGGATGCCCTCGCCGGTGGTGCCGCCCTGCAGGTCGGCGATGTCGCCGCGCAGCGCCTCCTGGACGAACGCCCAGGCGTCGGTGCGGCGGGCGCGGGTCAGGATCCAGCCGTGGACCAGGCCGCTGAGGGTGGAGCCGTGGCTGGTGCGGTGCAGGTAGTGGTCGACGGTCGCGGTCCACAGCCGCTCGTCGAGGCGGTGGCCCAGCCGGCGGAAGAGGGAGCGGAGTTCGGGCGCGGAGAAGAGGTAGCCGAGCATGAGGACGTCGGCCTGCTTGGACGCCTTGTACCGGTTGACGCTGTCGCCCTCGGCCTCCAGGATCCGGTCCAGGCGCCGGATGTCCCGGTACCGCTTGCGGTAGGCGTCCCAGTCCAGCTCGGCGAGGTCGCCGTAGCCCTCGAATTGGCTGATCACCCCGTCGTGGAAGGGGACGTGGAGGGTGCGGGAGATCTCCTCCCAGCGGGCGGGTTCGTCCTGTTCCAGGCCGGTGCTCTGGCCGAGTTCGCGGCGGCGCGGCTCGGGCAGGATGCGGAGCAGGTCGAGGGCGCGGGCGAGCACCCAGGCGGCGGTGACGTTGGTGTACGCGTTGTCGTCCAGGCCCGGCCGGGGCGCGCCGGGATAGGCGTCGTGGTATTCGTCGGGGCCCATCACCCCCCGGATCCGGTACCGGCCGAGGTGTTCGTCGTAGCCGGCCGAGTCCGCCCAGAAGCGGGCGATCTGCAGCAGCATCTCGGCGCCCTCGCCGTGCAGGAAGTCGGTGTCGCCGGTGGCCTCGCAGTACTGCCAGATGTTGTACGCCACCGCCGAGCCGACGTGGTGCTGGAGCCGGGAGTGGTCCGGCACCCAGCGGCCGGAGCGGGGGTTGAGGTGGACCTCCTGGGCCTCCTCGCGTCCGTCGCTGCCGCTCTGCCACGGATACAGGGCGCCGCGCCGGCCGGTCGCGCGGGCCGCGCGGCAGGCGGCGTCCAGTCGCCGGTGCCGGTAGTGGAGCAGGGCGTGGGAGACCTCGGGCAGGTGCAGGTTCAGGTAGGGCAGGACGAACAGCTCGTCCCAGAAGACGTGGCCGCGGTAAGCCTCGCCGTGCAGTCCGCGCGCGGGGACACCGACGTCGAGGTCGGCGGTGTGCGGGGAGAGGGTCTGCAGCACGTGGAACAGGTGCAGGCGCAGGATGGCGCCCGCCTCGCCCGGGACCTCCAGCGCGGTGCGCCGCCACAGCTGCTCCCAGGCCCTGGCGTGGGACTCCAGCAGGTCGTCGAAGCCGGGGGCGGCGCCGACGCGGTCGACGGCGGCCTCCAGCGGGTCGCCGATGGCGGGGTCGTGCGAGGTGTGCAGGGCGACGGTCTTGTCGAGGGTGACGCAGGCGCCGGGCGCCGGGCGCAGCCGCACGTGCTGGACGGCGCGCTGGTCCTCCTGGCCCGTCGCCACGGGCGCGTCCGCGGTCATCCGGGCGGCCAGCGCGCACTCGGTGCGGGAGGTGCGGGTGTGGCAGCGCAGCCACATCGCGCCGTGTTCGGCGAGGCCGGTCCGCACCTGGGTGAGGTGCCGGCCGTCCAGGTCGCGGTAGCGGGCCACGCCGGAGTTGGTGACGCGTCCGTCGAGCGCCGCCTCGACCTCCAGGTCGACCGCACGCCCGTCGACGCCGAACTCCGTGCGCAGGGCGGCGAGATGGGGGTCGGCGAGGTGGACGAGCCGCAGCTGGCGCACGTGCAGAACGCCGCCGTCGTCGAGGCCGTAGCTGGTACGGCGCTCCAGCAGGCCCGGGTCGAGGTGGAGGGTGAGCCGGTGCTCGGTGACGGGGGCGGTGTCCGGGGTGAGCCAGGCGCCGCCCGCCGGACGGAAGCGCAGCGGCAGCCAGTTGGGGAGGTTGACCATGTCCTCGTTCTCGATCCGGCGTCCGGCGACCTCGGAGGTGAGCCGGTCGTAGCAGCCGGCCACATAGGTGCCGGGGTAGTGGACGTCGTCGGCGGTGCACTCGGGCAGCGCCCCGCGGGTGGCGAAGTAGCCGTTGCCCAGGGTGCACAGCGACTCGCGCAGGCGTTCCTCCTCCGGCCGGTAGCCCTCGTACTCCCACGTGGGTCCCGTCACGCTCACCCCTCGGACAGCAGGCCGGTGAGGATCCGGTCGGGGGTGAGGGGCAGTTCGCGGAAGCGGATGCCGGTGGCGTGGTGGACGGCGTTGCCGATGGCGGCGGCGGTGCCGACGATGCCGATCTCGCCGATGCCCTTGCTGCCCATGGGGTTGAGGTGCGGGTCGTCCTCGTCGATCCAGTGCGCCTCGACGTCGGGGACGTCGGCGTGCGCGGGCACGTGGTAGGAGGCGAGGTCCGCCTCGGTGAAGTCGCCGAACAACGGGTCGAGGGTGCTGCCCTCGGTGAGGGCCATGCCCAGGCCCATGATCATGCCGCCGGTGAACTGGGAGCGCGCGGTGCGGGCGTTGAGGATGCGCCCGGCGGCGAAGACGCCGAGCAGCCGGCGCACCCGGGTCTCGCCGGTGACGGTGTCGACGGCTACCTCGGCGAACTGGGCGCCGAAGGCGTGCCGGGCGTAGGGGCTGTCGGCGTCGGCCTCGCCGGCGGTGTCGGCGCGGGTCTCGAGGCCGTCGGCGGGCAGCGGTCCGGGGTGACCGGCGAGCCGGGACGCCAGTTCGGTGCACGCCTTGTGCACGGCCCAGCCCCACGACGCGGTGCCGGTGGAGCCGCCGGCCAGCCACGCGGACGGCAGGTCGCTGTGCCCGATCTCGGTGCGGACCCGGTCGAGGGGCGCGCCGAGGGCGTCGGCGGCGATCTGGGTGAGGACGGTACGGGCGCCGGTGCCGATGTCGGTGGCGTTGATCCGCACGGTGAAGGTGCCGTCGGGCAGGGCGTGGGCGGCCGCGGTGGCCGGGACGGACGAGGCCGGGTAGGTGGCGGCGGCCACGCCGGTGCCGATGAGCAGCGGGCCCTCGGCGCGGCTGCGGGGGCGCGGGTCGCGGTCGGCCCAGCCGAAGCGGCGGGCGCCCTCGTGCAGGCACTCCACCAGGTGCCGGCTGCTGAACGGCTTGCCGCTGCCCGGTTCCCGGTCGGGGTCGTTGCGCACCCGCAGCTCCACCGGGTCCATGCCGAGGGCGTCGGCGAGTTCGTCGAGGGCGGATTCCAGGGCGTACATGCCGGGCGCCTCACCGGGGGCGCGCATCCAGGACGGCCCGGGGATGTCGAGCCGGACCGCCCGGTGGACGCTGAGCAGGGCCGGGGTGGCGTACATGACGCGGGACGGCACCGCGGCCTGCTCGACGAACTCCCGCACGCGGGAGCTGTGCGTGGTGGCCTCGTGCAGGACGGCGGCGAGCCGGCCGTCGGCGTGCGCGCCGAGGCGCAGCCGCTGCTCGGTCGGCGCCCGGTGGCCGACGGTGGTGGGCAGGTACCGGCGGGGGTAGGCGAGGGTGACGGGCCGGCCGGTGCGCCGGGCGGCCAGGGCGGCGAGGACGACGTCGGGGCGCGGGGTGCCCTTGGAGCCGAAGCCGCCGCCGACGTGCTCGGTGACCACGCGGACGCGTTCCTCGGGCATCCGGAACATGTGGGCGAGGACTTCCCGCACGGTGGTGCCGCCCTGGCTGGAGGTGTAGACGGTGAGCCGGTCCCCGTCCCACTGGGCGGTGCTGGTGTGCGGCTCCATGGGGTGGTTGTGCAGCGGGGGCACCCGGTAGACGACGTCGACGCGGGTCTCGGCGCGGGCCAGGGCGGCCTCCGGGTCGCCGAACTCGACCCGGCCCGGGAACCCGGCGTTGGCCACCTCCGGCTCGTAGATGTCCGGGTGGCCGGGGCGCAGCTCGGCATCGTGCGGTGCGACGGCGTAGCTGACGTGCACGGCCCGGGCGGCGGCACGGGCAGCCTCCGGGGTCTCGGCGACGGCGAGGGCCACGCACCAGCCCCGGTGCGGCACGTCCGGGCTCTGCAGGACGGCGAGGGTGCCGTCCTCGGGCTCGGCGAGCCGGGGCGCGTCGCCGGGGGTGAGCACGTCGAAGACGCCGGGCAGGGCGAGGGCGGCGGAGGTGTCGACGCCGGTGACCCGCCCGCGTGCCACCTCAGCGGGCACGGGCCAGGCGTGCGCCCTGCCGGGCAGCTGGTACTCGCCGGCGTAGCGGGCGCTGCCCCCCACCTTCAGCGATCCTTCCCGCCGCTCGACGGCGGCGCCGAGGACGCCGCCGGCGGGGCGCCGGGTGTGCGGGGTGGGGTGCTCGTCCGGGGGGTGGGCGGTCATGGTTCCTCCTGCGTCGGCTCAGGCCGCCGCGGGGGCGGGGGTGAGACGGTTCAGGACGTCCAGGGCGAGGTTGCGGGCGAGGGGCACCTTGTAGGCGTTGTCGCGCAGCGGTTCGGCGTGTGCGAGTTCCAGGGCGACGGCTCCCTCGAAGGCCTCGGGGGTCGCGGGGGCGCCCAGCAGGGCCAGCTCGGTGTGCCGGGCCCGCCAGGGCCGGTGGGCGAGCCCCCCGAAGGCGACCCCCGCGTGGTCGACGACGCCGTCCGCGACCCGCAGCACGACGGCCACGGACGCCAGCGCGAAGGCGTACGACGCCCGGTCACGGGCCTTGCGGTAGGCGGACGGGACGCCGGCGGTGGCCGCCGGGAGCAGCACGCCGGTGATCAGTTCGCCGGGGCGGATCCAGGTGTCCCGCTCGGGGTGCTCGCCGGGCAGCCGGTGGAAGTCGGCCGCCGGAAGCCGCCGTACGCCGTCGGTGCCGTACAGCTCGACCTCGGCGTCCAGCGCGGCGAGGGCGACGGCCATGTCGGACGGGTTGGTGGCGATGCACTGCTCGGAGTGGCCGAGGACCGCGTGGTCGCGGTGCACGCTCTCCCGGGCTGAGCAGCCGCTGCCGGGCTCCCGTTTGTTGCAGGGTTTGCCGAGGTCCTGGAAGTAGGGGCAGCGGGTGCGCTGGAGCAGGTTGCCGCCGGTGGTGGCGGCGTTGCGCAGCTGCCCGGAGGCGCCGGCGAGCAGGGCCTGGGAGAGCACCGGGTAGCGGTCGCGGACGCGCGGGTCGGCGGCGAGGTCGCTGTTGCGGACGGTGGCGCCGACCCGCAGCGAGCCGTCGGGCAGTTCCTCGACGCCGCCGAGCGGCAGCCGGCCCACGTCGATGAGGACGGCGGGGCGTTCGACGCCGAGCTTCATCAGGTCGACCAGGTTGGTGCCGCCGGCCAGGTAGCGGGCGCCGGGGTGGGCGGTGTACGCCTCCACGGCTTCCTGGACACTGGCGGGCCTGAGGTATCCGAAGCCGTTCACCGGATCACGTCCTCGACCGCCTCGACGATGCGCGGGTAGGCGCCGCAGCGGCACAGGTTGCCGCTCATCCGCTCGCGGATCTCGCTCCGGTCCAGCCGGTGGGGCCGGCCGGAGGGGGCCGCGGGATCGGTGACGTGCGAGGGGTGTCCGGCCGCGGCCTCGGCGAGCATGCCGATGGCGGAGCAGATCTGCCCCGGGGTGCAGTAGCCGCACTGGAAGGCGTCGCGGTCGAGGAAGGCCCGCTGCAGCGGGTGCGGCTCCTCGCCGTCGCCGCCGAGGCCCTCGACGGTGGTGATCTCGCTGCCGTCGAGGGCGACCGCGAGCTGCAGGCAGCTGTTGACGCGGCGGCCGTCGGCCAGCACGGTGCAGGCACCGCACTGGCCGTGGTCGCAGCCTTTCTTCGCCCCGGTCAGACCGAGGTCCTCGCGGAGCAGGTCGAGCAGGACACGCCGGTGGTCGACGTGCACGGTGTGGGGCTTGCCGTTGACACGGAGGGTGATCTCCGATGCGGCGGGAAGCTGGTTTTCACTGGTCATGGCAGGGATGGCCTTCCGGACGGGCCCTGAGTCCGTCCCGACCGCGTATCCACGCGGCGGCGCCTCACACGTCCGGTGCCGTACCCGCGCTCTCTCAGCCGGTGTATCCGGCGAAGACGCGGGTGTAGTCCCAGTCGGACTGGCTGACGCCGGAGCAGCTGTCGGCGGGGCCGCCGGTGCAGGGCCGGTCGCGGTTGGCGGACCAGAAGGTGAGCCGGGCGAGGTGGTGGGCCTGGGCGTAGGCGAGGATGGTCCGGAAGTCGTTCACCGTGACGGTCTCGTTGTCGTCGGTGACGCCGTTCATGGACGAGATGCCCATGTCCCGGTAGGCCTGGTCGTCGCTGTAGTGGTAGGCGTTCTTCAGCGCGTTCTTCAGGCCCTCGGCGGCCTGCGTGGTGAGGTTGCCCATGTTCTGGCCGGCGCCGCCGAAGTCGAACGGCATGATGGCCCAGGCGTCCGCGGTCAGCCCGGAGGACGCGGCGCGGTTGATGAGGCTGGTGTCGGGGCCGCTCTGCCCGGTGCCCATCGTGATGTACACCTTCAGACCGCGGTTGTTCGCCTTCACGGTCTTCAGCGCGTCCACGGTCCGCTGCTGCACGGTCGCGCTGCCGTAGGCGTCGGCCTCGATGTCGATGTCGATCGCCTTCAGGCCGTAGGCGTTGATCACCTTCTGGTACGCGCCGGCGAGTTCTCCGGCGCTGGAGCAGGAGCTCTCCAGCTTGTTGCCGCTGTAGCCGCCGAAGGACGGGATGACGTCACCGCCGTTCGCCCGCACGGTGGTGACGGTCTGCTGGTCGACGCCGCCGGTCAGCGGGCGGCTGCCGTCCCACTGGGGGTTGCAGTAGCCGTTGCTGAGCACGAAGGCGAGGGTGAACCACTTCACGCCGGTGGCCCGGGTGATGGTCGTGGGGTCGGGCGGGCTGCCCCAGCCGTTGTAGAGGTACGGCGCGACGGCCATCGGCGCGGCCGGTGTGCCGCCGCCGGCCGCGGGCGCGGTCCACTTCTGGTTGGCGCCTCCGGTGCAGGTCCAGATCTGTGTCCGGGCGCCGTTGGCGGAGTTGTTGTCCGTGACGTCCAGGCACTTGTCGGCCTGCGGGTTGACGATGTCGTGCGCGGCGGTGACGGTCCACTTCTGGTTCGCGCCGCCGGTACAGCTCCACAGCTGCACCTTGGCGCCGTCGGCGGTCGAATTCCCGGTCACGTCGAGGCACTTGCCCAGCGCCCGGATGGTGCCGTCGCTGCCGACGGTCCACTGCTGGGCACTGGTGCCGTTGCAGTCGTAGAGCTGGACGGGCGTGCCGTCGGCGGAGTCGGCCCCGGCGACGTCGAGGCACTTGCCGGCGAGCCCGGTGATGGCGCCGGTGGCGGCGTGGGCGGGGGAAGCGGTGAGCAGTCCGGCGGAGAGCGCGAGGACGCCGAGGGAGACCGCCGCGGGGAGGGGTCTGGCCATGAGGAGGTGGCCTTTCGCGTGGGGGGATGCGGCTCAACGCCGGTGCACCGCATGCGTATTGAGCTGTGCACCGGCTTTGATTAAGGCGTGAAACTAAAGGTACGGACCAGTGGAGTCAAGAGGTGCGGCACCGACCCGGCTCCCTGGACCGCCCCGCCCCGCTCAGACCGACGGCGCCTCGGCCACCGCCGCCGCGGCTTCGCCGGTGTCCGCGAACTGCGTCCGGTACAGCTCCGCGTACCGCCCCTGGAGCGCCAACAGCTCCTCGTGCGTGCCCCGTTCCACGATCCGTCCCGCCTCCACGACCAGGATCCGGTCCGCCGCCCGGACCGTGGACAGCCGGTGGGCGATCACCACGGCCGTGCGCCCCTCCAGCGCCTCCGTCAGGGCCTCCTGCACGGCGGCCTCCGAGGTGTTGTCCAGGTGCGCGGTGGCCTCGTCCAGGACGACCACGCGCTGCCGGGCCAGCAGGAGGCGGGCGATGGTCATCCGCTGGCGTTCCCCGCCGGAGAGCCGGTAGCCGCGCTCGCCGACCACCGTGTCGAGACCGTCGGGCAGGGACCGCACGACCTCGGCGAGCCGGGCCCGGCCGAGCGCGTCCCACAGGTCGTCGTCCGTGGCGTCCGGCCTGGCCAGCAGCAGGTTGGCGCGGACCGTGTCGTGGAAGAGATGGCCGTCCTGGGTGACCAGGCCGACCGTGCCGCGCAGGGACGCGGCGGTCAGGTCGCGGACGTCGGTGCCGCCGATGCGGACCGCGCCCGCGTCGACGTCGTACAGGCGCGGCAGCAGCTGGGCGATGGTCGACTTCCCGGCGCCGGAGGAGCCGACGAGGGCGACGGTCTCGCCGGGGTCGGCGCGGAAGGAGATGCCGTGCAGGACCTCGCTGCCGCCGCGGGTGTCGAGGGCGGCGACCTCCTCCAGGGAGGCGAGGGAGACCTGGTCGGCGGCGGGGTAGGAGAAGCGGACGTCGTCGAACTCGACGGCGACCGGGCCCTCGGGGACCTCGCGGGCGTCCGGCTTCTCCTCGATGAGCGGCTCGAGGTCGAGCACCTCGAAGACCCGCTCGAAGCTGACGAGCGCGCTCATCACCTCCACCCGGGCGCCGGCGAGCGCGGTGAGCGGGGCGTACAGCCGGGTCAGCAGCAGGGCGAGGGAGACCACCGCGCCGGCCTGCAGGGTGCCGTGCAGCGCGAACCAGCCGCCGAGGCCGTAGACGAGGGCCAGGGCGAGGGCGGAGACCAGGGTCAGGGCGGTGATGAAGACGGACTGGGCGGTGGCCGTGCGCACCCCGATGTCGCGGACGCGGGCGGCGCGGGCCGCGAACTCCGCGGACTCCTCCTCGGGGCGGCCGAACAGCTTGACCAGGGTGGCGCCGGGCGCGGAGAAGCGCTCGGTCATCCGGGTGCCCATGGCCGCGTTCAGCGCCGCCGCCTCCCGCTGCATCCGGGCCATCCGGCTGCCCATGCGGCGGGCCGGCAGCACGAACACCGGCAGCAGCGCCAGCGCCAGCAGCGTGATCTGCCAGGACAGGGTGAGCATCACGGCCAGCGTGAGCAGCAGCGTGACCAGGTTGCTGACCACGCCGGAGAGGGTGTTGGCGAACGCCCGCTGGGCGCCGATCACGTCGTTGTTGAGCCGGCTGACGAGCGCGCCCGTACGTGTCCGTGTGAAGAACGCGACCGGCATGCGCTGCACATGATCGAACACAGCCGTTCTGAGATCGAGGATCAGCCCCTCCCCGAGCGTCGCCGACAGCCGGCGCCCGAGGATGCCGAGCCCCGCCTCGGCGAGGGCGACGAGCGCGATGAGCAGGGAGAGCCTGATCACCGTCCCGGAGTCGTGCCCCGCCACGATCGCGTCGACGACGCGGCCGGCGAGCATGGGGGTCGCCACGGCGAGCAGGGCCGTCACCACCCCGAGCAGGACGAAGCGGACGATGCCCGCGCGGTGCGGGCGGGCGAAGGCGGCGATGCGGCGCAGCGTGGCGCGGGCGAACGGGCGGCCCTCGGACTGCGCGTTCATCACGCTGTGCAGCTGCATCCAGGCGGTGGTCTCCATACTCATGGGAGAGAACGTAGAACCTCAAGCTTCGTTGAGGTCAAGGTCGGCAACATTTCACCCGCAGTTGGGAGCGCGTGGAGAACCTCTCCCGATGTGACTGCCGTCCCGTTTCCCCCGCCCCGGGGACGACTCCCCCGTCGCGTCCCCGTCCGCCAGGTGCTGTGCCTGGTGCCGCTCGCGCTGGTCGCCGTGGCCGCCGTGCGCAACCGCTCGCTGCTCGCCGAGGGCTTCGGCCAGCTGCGCACCGCCTCCTGGCCGTGGCTGCTGGCGGCGGCCGGCGCCACCTGCCTGACCTGGGTGGCCGCCGCGTTCACCCGTCAGGGCGCGGTGGTGCAGCCGCTGCCGAAGGCCCGGCTGCTGGCCACCCAGTTCGCGGCCGCCTCCGCCAACCACCTGCTGCCCACGGGACTCGGCGCGGGCGCGGTGAACTTGCGGTTCATGACCGTGTGCGGGGTGCCGCTCGCCCGCTCATCGGCGGCGCTCGCCCTGTATCTGCTGGCCGAGTCGGTGGGCCGGCTCGGCCTGCTGACCGCGCTGCTGCTCGCCTTCCCCGGCGCGCTGCGGCTCGGCCCCCTGCTGCCGGACGGCTCGGCGCTGCCGCTGCTGCTCGGCGCGGCCGGCCTGCTGGCGGTGACGGCGGCCGGTGCCGCTGCCGTACGGCCGCTGCGCCGGCGGGTGGGGGCGTTCCTGCGGGACGCCCTCGGCGAGGCGCGCTCGGTGCACGCCCGGCCCTGCCGTGCCCTGGCCCTGTGGGGCGGGTCGCTGGCATTCCCCGCGCTGCAGGCGGCCGGCCTCGCCGCGGTCGGACAGGCGCTGCGGCTGCCGGTGCCGGTGGCGCACATGGCGCTCGCCTACCTCGCGGCGACCGTCGCCGTGGCGCTGGTGCCCACCCCGGGCGGCCTGGGGTCGGTGGAGGCGGCGCTGATCGTGGCCCTGGTCGCGGTGGGCGGTCCGGCCGCGGTGGCCACGGCGGTGGTCCTCGCCTACCGCATCATCACCGTGTGGGTGCCGCTGCTGCCGGGGGCTCTGACGCTGGGGGCGCTGCTCCGGTTCAAGGTCATCTGAGGCACAGTGGCCTCACCAGCCGAACCGAGGAGGGCTTCCCATGCCGGTCCGCGTCGAGCGCACGGAGCACGTCACCACGGTCGTACTGTCCCGGCCGGCCGCGCGCAACGCGGTGGACGGGCCGACGGCCGCCGAACTCGCCGACGCCTTCCGGGAGTTCGAGGCCGACGACGGCGCGAGGGTGGCGGTGCTGTGGGGGGAGGGCGGCACCTTCTGCGCGGGCGCGGACCTGAAGGCGATCGGCACCGGACGCGGCAACCGGGTGGCCGAGGACGGTGACGGGCCGATGGGGCCGACGCGGATGCGGCTGTCCAAGCCGGTGATCGCCGCCGTCGCCGGGCACGCGGTGGCGGGCGGTCTGGAGCTGGCTCTGTGGTGCGATCTGCGGGTCGCGGAGGAGGACGCCGTGTTCGGGGTGTTCTGCCGCCGCTGGGGCGTGCCGCTGATCGACGGCGGGACGGTACGGCTGCCCCGGCTGATCGGCACGAGCCGGGCCATGGACATGATCCTCACCGGCCGGCCGGTGCCGGCCCGCGAGGCGTACGAGATCGGGCTCGCCAACCGTGTGGTGCCCACGGGACGCGCCCGCGCCGAGGCCGAGGCGCTGGCGGCGCGGATCGCCCGCTTCCCGCAGGCGTGCCTGCGCGGCGACCGGGCGTCGGTCCTCGACCAGGAGGGCCTGGACGAGGAGACGGCGCTGCGCGGCGAACTCCGGTACGGAAGGGCCGTGCTGGCCGAAGGCGCCGAGGGAGCCGCCCGGTTCGCCTCCGGGGCCGGCCGGCACGGGTCGTTCACGGACCTGTGAACCCCCGGCCCGCCGCCCCCGCCCCTCAGCCCTGCGCCACCCCCTCCTCCGCGGGCAGCCCCGCGTAGGCACGCAGGGCGTCGCGCGGGGTGGGCAGCCCCCAGGAACGCACCAGGGCCAGCAGGTTCACCCACTGCCAGGTCTCCTTGCCGAGGCCGGCGAGCACCCGCACCAGACGCCGCTGCCCCTCGCCCAGCTCCTCGAACGCCCCGACTCCGCCCTGCCCCGGCGCGCCGAATGCCAGCCGCAGCGCGGCCTCGGCGACCGGGAAGGACGCCGGACCGGAGGTGCCGGCCAGCGCGCCGGTGACCGCGTCCAGCGCCTCGCCGGGGAACCGGTCGGCGAGCAGCACGAGCGAGGCGGCGGCGCAGCCCCGCAGGTCGCCCTCGTGGAAGGGAACCCGGAGCGAACCGGTGCCCGGTACCTCGTCCTCGACGGCCGCGAGTTCCGTGAGCACCTCCACGCTCACGGCGTCCGCGGCGCCCGCGGCCCCGAGCCGGGCCAGCGCGGTGGCCGCCGCCCAGCGCACCACCTGTTCCCGGGCCGTGAGGAAGGCCCGGAGCCGGCCGACGAGGTCTCCGCCGCCCAGCAGCCCGGCGGCGACCAGGGCGGTGGCCAGCACGACCGGTTCGCGCTCGGCGTCCAGCAGCCGCAGCAGACGCGGCAGCGTCTCTCCGGCCTCCTCGGGGAACCAGGCCAGCAGATACGCGGTGGCGGTCCGCACGGCCGGCTCCGCGTCGTCCAGCAGGGGGAGCAGGCCGGGCAGTTCGCGGCGCACCGCGTCGTACGCGCCGAGTTCCGCCTGTGCCGACTCGCACTGGCGTTCGTGGTCGAACATGCTGCGCCGGAAGTCCCGGCTGCGCCGCTCGCCCTCGTCGGCCGCCGCCTCCACCCAGGCGTCGAGCTCGGCGCGTATCTCCTCGGGGTCGCGGGCGAGGAACTCCTCGACCTCGCGCCGCCAGTCGGCTATGGCCACGCCGGCGGGCAGGTGCGCCTCGTCGTAGCCGATGGCGAGGGACGCCAGCAGCTCCAGTGTCTCCGGCGTGCCGGGCAGCGCGGGGTCGGCCGCCATCCGCGCCAGGAACGGCACCGCCGCCGCGCTCGCCGGGTAGCGGCTGCCCTGGTGGAAGATGTTGCCGTACAGGTCGTCCAGCGCCTTGTGCCGCTCGGCGGGGTCCGGGGAGCACAGGGCGCGCAGCTGCCCGGGAACGTCACCGGCCGGGCCGTAGGCGTGCTGCAGGGCGGCCCAGTCGACGGAGTCCAGCCCGGTCAGCGCGTGGTTCGTGTCTGTCACGCGCTCCACTGTCGCAGACGGCACTGACAACGCCTCCGCTCCCCGTGCTGCTACGCCGAACGCGCCGAGGACGGTGTCCGATCCGGCTGTCCGAAGGACACCGGTCCGGGTGCGAACCGGTGTTCCGGATACGGCAGGATGAACGGTCGCGCCGGTCACCGGAGTTCTCCCGGCCCGGCGCGATCGCACATTCCGCACATCGAGCAGGTGACACCGTGACGAGACTTCACAACTCCGCAGCTGCGGCCCGCCCCGGAGGTGACCGGTGAACCGCGCGCTGACCCTGGACGACCTCGTCGTCGCCGGCATCTCCGTCGCGGCGGGCCTGCTTCTCGCCTTCTGCTCCCGCACCCTGCTGCGCTGGCTCGCCAAACACGCCAAGCGGACCCGCTGGAGCGGGGACGACGTCATCGTGGACGCGCTGCGCTCGGTCGTCCCCTGGGCGGCGATCGCGGGCGGCGCGGCGGCGGCCGCGGTGGTGCTGCCGCTGACCCGCACCGTGCAGCACCACGTCGACCAGGTCCTTCAGGTGTGGCTGATCCTCGTGGTGACCCTGTCCGCGGCCCGGGTGATCGCCGGCCTGGTCCGCACGGTGACCCAGTCCCGCTCGGGCGTGGCGGGCTCGGCGACGATCTTCGTGAACATCACCCGGGTGCTGGTCCTGGCGATCGGCTTCCTGGTGGTCCTGCAGACCCTCGGCATCTCCATCGCGCCCCTGCTCACCGCCCTCGGCGTCGGCGGTCTGGCGGTCGCCCTCGCCCTCCAGGACACCCTCGCCAACCTGTTCGCGGGCATCCACATCCTCGCCTCCAAGACGGTCCAGCCGGGCGACTACATCCGCCTCGGCACCGGCGAGGAGGGTTACGTCGTCGACATCAACTGGCGCCAGACGACGGTCCGCCAGCTGTCCAACAACCTGGTGGTCATCCCCAACGGCCAGCTCGCCAAGGCCAACATGACCAACTACACGCACCCCGAGCAGCGGCTCACCGTGCTGGTGCAGGTGGGGGTGGGCTACGACGCCGACCTGGAGCACGTGGAGCGGGTCACGGCGGAGGTCGTCGCGCAGACCATGCGCGAGGTCGAGGGCGCCGTCCCCGACCACGAGCCCGCCATCCGCTTCCACACCTTCGGCGATTCCCGGATCGGCTTCACGGTGATCCTCGGCGTCGGCGAGTTCAGCGACCAGTACCGCATCAAGCACGAGTTCATCAAACGCCTGCACCGCCGCTACCGCGAGGAGGGCATCTCCATCCCGGCCCCCGCCCGCACGGTGGCGCTGCACCAGGGCACGGTGGCGATCCCGCACCAGCGCGGCGGCCAGGACCGGGCCCCGGGAGCCGCACCGGCCCCCTAGCCCCCCACTGCCTCGAGGGCGTGGCAGGCGCCCCCCACTCGCCGCGCCCGCCCCGGACCCTGGTACCTCCAGTACGAGGGCCTGAGCACCGCGCCGCCGTCCCCCGGACAACGATGCGCATTGCCGTACAGGCCCTGGCCGCACGCCCGTGCTGCGACCGGAAGGGCTCCACCGGCGCGCCTTTCCGGCCACAGCACTAGTGTGCTGCGCCAGAAATCGCGAGGGTTAGTCGGTCTTGGTTTGGCTGTTGGGTGGGGTGATCCTCGCGAGGTAGTCGGCGAGGGACTTAAGGATCTCGTCGGCGGTCTTGGTCC